>NZ_CP088156.1:1805454-2407272 GCF_021088345.1 Bradyrhizobium ontarionense
CAACGCCGGCTCAAGGTCGTCGAGGCCGGCGCCCAGGGTGAGCACAAGATCGCGCGCGGCTACCTGCCGCAGACCACCTACTCCGCGCACTACATCGCCGATCGCGGCCTGCGCCGCGCCATCGACGACTACCTCAAGCGCGAGCGCGCCTATGTCGAGGAGGCGAGCCGCGAGCTGGCCGAGTCCGGCCCGTTCCGAAAGGGCATCGACGAGCCGTCTTGACCTTCGGCACGTCACGGTGAGAGTAAGGCCATCAAAGAGGAACCGCCGAGGGACTGTCCATGACCGCCTACGATCCCAACAATCCGTTCGCAAAGATCCTGCGCGGCGAATTTCCCTGCGCCAAGGTCTATGAGAACGACCACGTGCTGGCGTTCCTCGACATCATGCCGCGCGTGCCCGGACATACGCTGGTGATCCCGAAGGCCCCTGCCCGCAACATCCTCGACATCACCGAGGAGGACTATCTCCATGTCGGCCGCGCCGTGCGGACGATCTCGCGCGCCGCCAAGACCGCCTTCGCCGCCGACGGCATCACCGTGCAGCAGTTCAACGAGCATGCCGGCGGCCAGATGGTGTTCCACCTCCACGTCCACGTGATGCCGCGCCACAACGGCGATTCCCTGCTGCCACCGGCGAGCCGCAAGGAGGACCCGAAGGTGCTGGAAGACAACGCGGCGAAGCTGATCGCGGCCTTGAAGGGCTGATCGGCTTCGCCGTCGCGATCACCCATCATCGAGCCCGATATCCAGCGCGGCCGAGGAATGCGTGATCCAGCCGACCGAGATCAGGTCGACGCCCGTGGCGGCGATGGCGGGCGCGGTCGCCACCGTGATGCGTCCGGAGGCCTCCGTGATCGCCTTGCCGCGCGCCATGGCGACGGCCTGTTCGAGTTGCGCGGTCGTCATGTTGTCGAGCAGCACCGCATCGACACCGAGCGCCAGCGCGTCCTCCAGTTGCGCCAGCGTGTCGACCTCGACCTCGATCTTGACGAGATGGCCGGCATGGGCCTTCGCGCTGAGGATCGCAGGCCTGATGCCGCCAGCGATGGCGATGTGATTGTCCTTGATCAGGACCGCGTCATCGAGGCCGAACCGGTGATTGCCGCCGCCGCCCGCGCGCACCGCATATTTCTCCAGGGCACGCAGCCCCGGCGTCGTCTTGCGGGTGCAGACGATCTGCGCCCGCGTGCCCTTCACAGCCGACACCAATGACGCCGTCGCGCTGGCGACGCCGCTGAGGTGGCAGAGGAAGTTGAGCGCTGTACGCTCGCCGGTGAGCAGCGCACGCGCCGGGCCGCTGATGGTCGCGATCTTATCGCCGGATGTCACGACACTAGCGTCGGGCCGCACGAGCTCGATGCGGACGTCAGGCGACACCATCCGGAAGGCGCAGCGCGCGACGTCGAGCCCCGCGATCACGCCATGCTGGCGCGCCTTCAGTTGCAGCGAGGCCCGCTGTTCGGCTGGGACGATCGCATCGGTGGTGATGTCGCCGGCGCGGCCGAGATCCTCCAGCAGCGCCGCGCGGACCAGCGGCTCATAGAGCAAGGGCGAAAGGGGATTGAGGGTCATGGCAGTGCGCTCCTGAGCGATGGCTGCGCGGTCTCAGCGATGTGCCGCGCCGCGACGATCGTCTGGGACAGGGTGAAGCTGGACGACTGCGCAACCGGCAGCGTGTCCGGACAATCGCTGCGGAAATGCGCACCGCGGCTCTCCTCGCGGGCGTAGGCCGCGACTGAGATCATCAGGCCGACCAGGGCCGGATCGGCGCTCGCACCGCCCGTTTCGGCGAGCGGAAGGAGATTGCAAATGGCGGCTGCGATCGCGCCGCGCTCGCGCAACACGCCGAGCGCATCCGACAGCAGCGGGCGCACCGCGGACGCTTCAGGCGCAGGCGGGATCGCCGCGATCTCGCGTGGCTTGCCAATGCCGCGCGGCGTACCGGCCACGCTCTCGGCAACCCATTGCGCGCAGACGATCGCCTCCATCAGCGAGTTGCTGGCGAGCCGGTTGGCCCCGTGCAGGCCGGTGCGGCTGGCCTCACCACATGCCCAGAGGCCTTCGACCGTGCTGCGGCCGGCGTGATCAACCGCGATGCCGCCCATGTGATAGTGCACCGCTGGTCGCACCGGGATCGGATCGACTGCCGGATCGATGCCGGCCATGCCGCAGAACGCACTGATCACCGGATAGCGCGCGGCGAAGTCCCTGCCCGGCTTGATCCGGGCATCGAGAAACACGCGATGACCTTGCGCACGGCGGCGCCATACCGCGCGCGCCACGACGTCGCGCGGCGCCAGTTCAGCTCCCGGCTCCTCCGCCATGAAGCGCGCACCGGTCTCGTCGATCAGAACAGCGCCGTCACCGCGGATCGCCTCGGTGAGAAGCGGCAGCGGCCGCGACGGTCCGTCGAAGGCCGTGGGATGAAACTGCACGAATTCGAGATCGGACAACACGGCACCGGCGCGCGCGGCCAGCGCCAGCCCCTGGCCGAAACAACCGGCCGGATTGGTGCTGTCGAGGAACAGGCCGCCGATGCCGCCGGTTGCGATCACGACGCGTGTCGTGGCGAGGATCAGAGCTTCGTCACCGCGCACCGCGACGACGCCCTGGATCGCATTGTCAGCGACGATCAGCCGGCGCGCCTCGACGCCTTCGAGCAGCGTGACCGACGGGCAGCTTCTCACGGCCGCGATCAGCGCGCGCATGATCTCGCGTCCCGTGCCGTCGCCGGTGGCGTGAACGATCCGGTTGCGGCCATGCGCGGCCTCCAAGCCCAGACGCCAGTGCCCGCCCACCCCACGGTCGAAAGCAACGCCGAGTTCAGCGAGACGATCGACAGCAGCCGGCGCTGCCTGCACGATCTGCCTGGCTGCGGCCTCGTCGCACAGCCCGGCGCCCGCCGCGAGCGTGTCGCTCAGATGCAGCGCGGGATCGTCGTCGTCGCCAACCGCGGCGGCCAGGCCGCCCTGCGCCCACATGCTCGACGCCTCGGCGCCAAGCGGCGACTTCGACAGCAGCACGACGGGCTCGGGCGCGAGCCGAAGCGCAGCCATCAAGCCGGCGGCGCCGCCGCCGATGATCACGGGACGACCGATGAGTTCCGAGAGATCGATGCTCATAGCGTCAACATCCTTTCCACCGAACGCCTGGCGCGATCGGCCATCGCCGGATCGATCGTGACCTCGTGCGCGTTGGTCTCGAGCGCGTGGCGGATGTTCTTCAGCGTGATCCGCTTCATGTGCGGGCAGAGATTGCAGGGACGGATGAACTCGATATCGGGGTACAGCACCGCGACATTGTCGCTCATCGAGCATTCCGTCAGCAGCACGACGCGCGGCGGCCGCTCTTGGCCAACGAAGTCGGCCATTGCCGCCGTGGAGCCGGCGAAGTCGGCTTCCGCCACCACCTCGGGCGGGCATTCCGGATGCGCGAGCACGGTGACACCGGGATGATTGTCGCGAAGCGTGCGGACGTCCTCGGCGCTGAAGCGCTCGTGCACCTCGCAATGGCCCTTCCAGGCCGTGATCCTCACTTTGGTCTGAGCGGCGACGTTGCGCGCGAGATACTCGTCCGGCAGCATGATCACGTGATCGGTACCGAGCGACTCGACGATGGCGCGCGCGTTGCCGGAGGTGCAGCAGATGTCCGACTCGGCCTTCACGGCGACCGATGTATTGACATAGGCGACCACCGGCACACCGGGATGGCGTTCGCGCATCAGCCGTACGTCGTTTGCCGTGATGGACTGCGCAAGCGAACAGCCGGCCGCAAGGTCCGGGATCAGCACGGTCTTCTCGGGATTGAGCAGCTTGGCGGTCTCCGCCATGAAGTAGACGCCGGCGAGCACGATCACCTCGGCATCGACCTTGGTCGCCTCGCGCGCCAGCAGCAGGCTGTCGCCGACAATGTCGGCCACGCCATGGAAGATCTCGGGCGTCTGGTAGTTGTGCGCCAGCACCACGGCATTGCGCCGGCGCTTCAGCGCGAGGATGGCCTCGACATCCTCTTCAAACACCGCCCATTCGGGTGGCGGGATCACGCGCTTGAGGCGTTCGTGAAGCGGCGCGGAGGGATCGAACGCAGTGGACGGAAGCTGGGCCATTTATACTCTCCATGAGCATAAGATGGCTTATACTTATCCTGAGCATAAGGGAAGTCAAGAGCGCGGGATCAAGACCGCGAGAGCGGAAGCTTGGTTCCAACCACGGCGCGTTCGGCCAGCAGTCCCTGGCGGAAACGGAACAGCTTAGCCGGGCGGCCGATCGTGTCGGCGGCGATTGCCCCTGTCTCCTCAACAAGTTCCTGCTGCTCGATGAGACGGCGGAAATTCTGCTTGTGAACCAGCCGCCCTGCCAGCGCCTCGACACTGCGTTGCAGCTGCAGCAGCGTGAACTCCGCCGGCATCAGCTCGAAAACCACCGGGCGGTACTTGATCTTGGCCCGCAGCCGGGCAATGCCGGTGGCAAGAATGCGGCGGTGGTCGGCCGTCATGGCGCGGCCGGCTACGACCTGATCGCGGCCTCCCTTGCCGCGCACGCTCTCGGGGATCAGCGAAGCCTCGTACAGCAGCTCATAGCGCTGCAGCGCCAGTTCCTCGTTCCAGTCGCGGCCATCCAGTCCGAACGTGATCACCGCGCGCTGCCAGCGTTGCTTCTGCAGCGCCTGCTCGTCTGCGGATCTGGCCCAGGCGCGCAGCTTGGGCGTGATGATCTTTGCAATCATGGCCGGCGTCCCGGCGCGATGATCCTCCCAGGGAAAGTAGTCGTACCAGGACGACCACTGCGCTTCCGATCCCTCGCGGATCAGCTCCTCACGGGTGAGACCCAGATAGCTGATCGAGATGCGGTGAGCCGCGCCGGGATCTCCGGTGCGGCCAAGGTCGGCGAACGTATAGAGCTGCTCGACATAGCCGAGCGGATGGCCGGTCTGCGCCTCGACCCAGGCACGCAAGCCCGTCTGCAGCGAACGATGGGCGAACTGAAACGGACCGCTCGGCAACGCACCGGCGTTTCCGATCGTCATGATCCTCGGGTGTCCCTCGGTCACCGCCACCAGCACGGCGACGAGGTCCGCCGTGATCGCATCCAACGCCGTCACGGTGTTCTGCGGCCGCTTGCTCACGCTCTCATCCCGATTTGCTGCCTCTCGTCGACCGCCGTGTCCGCCGCGACGGTCGTATTCCGCCTGCTATTTCCCCTCGATCGCCGGCACCTGCTGCTGCGACAGCGGCGAGAATACGCAGCGATCGGGCTTGAGGTCGAGCAGCGGCGTCTCGTCGAGACAATCGAGACCACGCACCAGTACCGTGTTGCCTTCCAGAGCGACGAACTTCACCGTCGACGTGCCGATCGGATTGGGCCGCACCGGCGAGCGCAGGGAGAATGTGCCGCGCGTCTTCTCGTCGTGATGTTTCGGGCTCTGCAGCACGAGGTCGCGGCGAGAGCGGTGCAGCCAGTAGATCACCTCCAGATGGGTGTAGAAGTCGACGCCCTTCAGGGCCGGCACCCAGGGCTCGAAGATCTCGAGCCGGCACACCGGTCCCTCATGGCTGCCCTGCCGCGGCGTTTCCAGCCGCGACGTCCAGGGTGTGCGGATGCGGCCGATGAAGTACAGGGTCGCATCGCGTGGCGGCGGCGCGTCGACGGTGACTTCACCCGGGCGGAGATCGGTATCGATGGTCATCAGCAAATCCGTTGTTAGGCGGTCAATTTAGCGGAACCCGGCTCCGCCGCAATTGCGGTCGCGCAAGTCAGCCGAGCCACCATTTGCCGGCCAGCATGACGGCCTCGCCGCAGACGACGCCAGCGAAGATCGAACGCCGCGCAGCCATGAAGGCGGCGAGGCCGGCCACGACGGCACCATAGCGCAGACCCCAGGGCACGCTGGCGAGCGCCCCCGGCGGCTGCACCAGGATCTGGGCGATGACACCGGCCAGGATCGCGGTCGCCACCGCCTTGACCCAGGTCAGGAGATCCGAGCCCTCGTCGAGCCCGCTGCCGAACCACAGCCCGAGCAGCCGCCAGATCTGGTTCGGGATGACGCCGGCCACGAGGAGCACGACCAGCGCGTGCCAGTCGCCGATGAAGTCGGTCATGCCAGCCCCTGCCGCTCGCGCCATTTGTGGACACCGAACGCGATCGTTCCGGCCGCGACCCCGCTGACCAGGATATCGACGCCGCTGTTGAGCTGCGCGGCTGCCGGATAGAGCACGAGCCCGAGCCCGAGCGCCAGCACGTCGGCGACCTCCCTGGCATTGCGCAGGGTCGAGAACAGGAAGGCCAGCGGCGTCAGCAGCAGCACGGCGGCGCCGAAGGTCTGCGACAGGTTGGCCGCCAGCAGGTAGCCGATGACGGTCGCCACCAGCGCGACCGCCATCAGGCCGGAGCCGAGCCCGTGCACGAAGGCGATGCGGCGCTCGCGCGGGACATGCGGCAGGAACCGATAGCATTCGACCCACAAGGTCACGGCCGTGAAATGCGCCACCAGCACCAGTTGCCGCCGCTTGGTCTGCGGTGTCCGGATCAGCGGCAGCACCGCCACCACCATCGGAAACAGCCGGATCGCGCTCATGGTGACTGCAACGGCCGACTGCACCAGGGTCTGGCCGGAGCCGAGCGTCGAGACCAATATGATCTGCGCCGGCCCGGCCCACACCAGGGCCGTGCTCAGGATCGCCCACAGCATGCTGAAATGGGTGTCGTGCGCCAGCGCGCCGATGCCGATGAAGGTGACGAACAGCACCAGCGACAGGATGGTCGCGCCGGTCGCGCGCAGCCCCCAGCCGAAGGCGCGGAGCGAGCCATGCCATTGCGGGGAGTCGAGTGGAGGAAGTGTCACGGAAGCAGGTGGCCCAGCGGAACGGACCGCGATAAGGCTGGCGAAAGCGTCCCGCGTCAACCGCCATCACGCGCGCGCGGGTCTGCATCCCGCGCAAGTTGCCCGCGGTCAGGCCCGGTTGCGCAGCACGAAACAGGCGCCGCCGGCGCGACGGATGCGGCTGCAGAGCCCGTCGGCCTCGGGGCGCGTGTCGGCGCCGATCCGGACCTGGTAGAAGGCGCGGTTGCCGCGCGAGCGCATCACCGATGACAGCAGGCTGGGGTCACGATCACCGATCACCGGCCCGAGACCCTTGATGGCGCGCGCATACATCGCAAGCGCCCTGTTGCGGTCGAAGCCGGCGGCGAGCTGCACGCCCCACGGCTTCGCGGCCGACAGAGCGACGTGCTGCTCGAGCTGCGTGACGAACGGATTGGGTGCGCGCTTCAACAACGCCATCAGTTGATGACACGAGGTCTGCGGCGGGCTCGGCGGCATCTTGCCGCCCTTTCCGGCCGCCGCCCAATCGTCGATCGACGCGCCGGTGATCGCCGAGACGTAGTTGCGGGTTTCCCACGGCATCTGGCCCTTGCCGGCGAGCCAGTCCTGCACCCGGCGCGGGCCGGCATTGTAGGCGGCCGCGGCCAGGCCGAGATTGCCGAACTGATCGCGCAGCTCGGCCAAGAACTGCGCCGATTTCGGCAGCGCCTGGACCGGATCGAACGGATCCAGCAGCTCGCGTTCGTTCGCGGTGCCCGGCATGAACTGCGCGATTCCTTGCGCGCGCTGGCCGTTGCGCGTCACCGGCCCGACGGCGTCGCTCTGGAAGCGGCTCTCCTGCCAGATCACGCGGGCAAAGAATTCCAGCGGCAGATCGTTGGCCTTGGCCGCGGACTCGATCATCAGGCAGATCGACTCGCGCGTGCCGCTCTCCTTCGGCTCAGCCGGCTTGTCCTTGGTATCGTCCGCCGTGGTCTTGTCTGCCTTGGTGTCGGCGGGCTCAGCGCTTTCGCCCCCAGACGTGTCGCGGGCCGGATCGGCGATCTCCGTGGGCCCGGGCTGTGAGGCCGGGCCCGACGGGGAAGGCAGGAAATGCTCGCCATCATTCGCCAATACGATGCAGGTCGTCGCGCCGGCGAGACAGAGACCGACGCCGAGAGAACGCAATGCTGCCGCGATCGAAATGCGCATGGAAACATCGAAAAACGACCGGCCAGGATACCGGGACCAATCTGCCGACAGACAAAGCCTCAGGTCCGCCTCGGTTCCACGCGCGCGTCGCCTTGACACGGCGGACGAGCCGGCTAGCAATCCTCGCATCGATCCCGCAGGAGCGCGACGGATGACCGCACCTTCCGACGATAGCCTCGACTTCGCGCCCGACGACGACGCGCCGCTGCCCTACATGGCGCGCACGCGGGACTACTACCGCGCGATCGGCTACGAGACGCCGTATCGCTGGGCGCACTACAATTCGGCGCCGTTCCAGCCGCTGCGCAAGCCGCTCGCGCAGTCACGCGTCACCGTCGTCACGACGGCTACGCCCTACGATCCGGCCAAGGGCGATCAGGGCCCCGGCGCGCCGTACAATGGCGGCGCCAAGTTCTACACCGTCTATGACGGCGATACGTCGGCCCGGCACGATCTGCGGATCTCCCACATCGCCTATGACCGCGCACATACGAAGGCTGATGATTCCGGTACCTGGTTTCCGCTGCCGCAACTCATCCGCCTTGCCCGCGAGGGGCGCATCGGCGCGGTCGGGCCGCGCTTCTTCGGCGCCCCGACCAACCGCAGCCAGCGCGTCACCATCGAGACCGACGCGCCGGAGATTCTCGCGCGCTGCCGCACGGATGAGATCGATGCGGTCGTGCTGGTGCCGAACTGTCCGGTCTGCCATCAGACCGTGAGCCTGGTGGCGCGGCATCTCGAAGCGAACGGCATTCCGACCGTGGTGATGGGCTGCGCCAAGGACATCGTCGAGCACGCCGCCGTGCCGCGTTTTCTGTTCTCCGATTTCCCGCTCGGCAACTCCGCCGGCAAGCCGCACGATGTGGACTCGCAGGCGTTCACGCTGGAGCTCGCCCTGCGTGTGCTGGAAGGTTCACCAGCCGCACGAACGACCGTGCAATCCCCCTTGCAGTGGAGCGACGATCACGGCTGGAAACGCGACTACAGCAATCCGGCCCTGCTCGCTCCGCAGGAGCTGGCGCGCCGGCGTGCCGAGTTCGACGCGCAGAAGGCGATCGCGCGCGGTGTTCGCGAAACGCGGGTGTAAAAAGCCACACTCGCGCGAAACTCGGCCGGGAAACTCTTCGGAAAAAGATGATTGCGCTTGCCGTCCCGCTCCAGTTGCGCTTGAGTTCCCCCGGGTTCCAAGGGGGCAGTACCAGATGAGAGTTGTAGCGTTCGTGGCGTTGTGCGCCGCGTTGGGTGGTTGCGCGTCCGTGACGCGAGGCACAACCGAGACGATCAGCGTGGCGTCTACTCCCTCAGGCGCCGAAGCCACGATTGCCGGCCTGGAAGCGCCGATGACCTGTACGACGCCATGCTCGTTCGTCGCCAAGCGCAATGCCGACCTCGCCGTCACGGTCGATAAGCCCGGCTACGAGAGCCAGACGATCACGCTCACGAAGGATATCCCCGCGGCGGGCGCGGCCGGCTTCGCCGGCAACGTCCTCGCCGGCGGCCTGATCGGCATGGGTGTCGACGCAGCGACCGGCGCGGCGACCGACCACAAGCCGAACCCCGTGATCGTGACGCTGCAGCCGCGCGGCGCCGCCCCGCGTGCGGCCCGGCCGCCGCGCCGGTCGGCGCCCCCGCCGGCGCAGCCCGAAGCAGGAACCTAGCCATCCCCAGCATTGCCGTGGACGGTCGGCGCGCGGACCAGCCAGGATCAAAGGCCTAGTCCGTGCGCGGAGCGACGTCAGACGGCGGCGAGCATGCCGGTCTTGGGGTGGCAGCCGAGATACTCGAAAAACTGCTCATCTGCGGCGGCGACCGTGACCTCGTGATAGAGCCGAAGCTTGGCGGCGGGGCCGAGCGACGACAGATATTTCATCGCGGCGCCAAAAATCCTGACATGCGTCGGATGCGATTCCGCCCAGCGCTCCAGCGCGGACAGGCTCTGCCACCAGCTCTGCCCATAGGACTTCTCGGTCAGGGCCCCGTCGGGCCCTCGCAACTGCATGTAGCGGTTGGCGTAGCAGCCGATCGAAATCCCCTCGTCGCGCAGGAATTCCATGCCTTCGCGCAGCACCGGCTCGACGTCCTCCAGATACATCCGGCGCTCCGCCGCGTCCGTATCGCTCCAGTCCTGGCCCGAGCGGATCATGCACAGATTGTCCTGAGCCAGCACACGCAGACGCGTCCCATCCTCCAGCAGCGTGGGCTTGCCCGACGATTTCATATCGTGGGTCTGAGACAAAGGAATACGGTCGCGCATGCCGCCCCAATAGGCGTGCTCCAACACTTCGCCGCTCATGCCGTCGGCAATCACGGCGACGCCTTCAGGCCGCCCCAACGACGAGAACAACGTTTCGTAACGCTCGACGGCAGGCCGTAGCACCTCGATGAAGCGGCCGATCCCCACAACGTCGGCCCCCGTCCAGGCGGCGCGCGCGGGCTCGAACCAGGTGTCGAAGCGCACGACGTCGTCCCAATAGGCGACGAAGATCTCGTTCGCAAATCCGGCCTGGTCGACATAGGACGCACGGTCCCAGTGCGATGGACCATGCGCCCCCGACGCGAGCGCGACGAACTCGGACTTCGAGGAGGTCGCAGCCGGCGGAAGCTCATCGCGATATTGCAGGCCGAAATAGGCCATCACGACCTGGGTAACGCCCGCCTTGTGGCGGGCGACGAATGACGGATAAGGTGGCCTGTAGTCGTCGTCGACGCGGCGATGGCAGCAGCGCGTTGTGACCAGATGAGTGGGAATCGCGGATTCCATGATGCCCCTCCTCTCAAGCAACTTCGCCGGACCGGGCCGACGGAACCTCCGCGGCCGGACCAGTCGAGGCCACACCATCGACCGGCAGCGCAAAATGCTCGACCCGATTGAACGGCTTGTTGTTGAGCAAGAGCCGCGTCACATCGGGGCGTGAATAATGCCCGGCCGGATCGGCGGCGTTCTTGGCGATGCCGATCATGCCGAGATCGATTTCGGCGATCAGCAGACCTTCCTGCTCGGGCGGCAGCTTCTCGGCGAGCGAGCTGCCGTCGGGGCCAAAGATCGCGGCATGACCGCCGCCGACATGCAGCAGTGCGTGCTTGTCGGGCCGGTCGCAGAGTTCGTCGATCATCGCCTGCGAGACAGTGGCACACGGTGCGAGCACGAAGCACGAGCCTTCGACGGCGTAGACCCGCGAGGCTGCATTGTTGACCTCGGCGCCGAGCGCCGGCGCGAATGGATCGTAGAGCGAGAAGCTCGGCCAGGCCGCGACATGCACCTGTTCGTTCTGGGCATACATCGCGTATTTCGACAGCGGCTGCAGATGCTCCCAGCAGCACAGCGCGCCGATCCGCCCGATGTCGGGCCGATCATGCACGGCGAGATCGCTGCCGTCGCCCTCGCCATAGACGGTGCGCTCGGCGTGGGTCGGTCGCAGCTTGCGACGCTTGGCGATGGTTTCGCCGTCGGGGCCGATCAGCCATTGCGCGATGTAGAGACTGCCGCCGTCGCGCTCGGAGACGCCGAGCACGGCCGTAAGCTTCGCCTTGCGCACCGCGGCCCGCAGCGCATCCGCCTGCGGGCTGTCATAGGCCAGCGAATTGTCGAAATACCGCTGCACGAAGCCGCGGCCGATGCACCAGGCCGGCGAGTCCATCCAGATGTGCCAGGGATAGCCGGGGATGAAGACCTCCGGAAATGCGATCAGCTTGGCGCCCTTGTCGGCCGCCTCCTCGATCAGCCCGATCGTCTTCGCGATCGAGGCATCCAGGTCGAGCCAGGCCGGCGCCGCCTGGACGACCGCCACCTTGTATTTCGGATGTGCCATTCCCATCGCGTGAGCTCCCTGCTGCCGATTTGCGGCGCGTCCCGCCGCATCCCGACCCACTATTGACGTCGGCCGTCATTCGCGCTCGTCTTGCAGGGAACGAAAACTCGACTGCGGCGGCGGCGGATGGACCAGCCGGCCCGGAATTTGCTGCATTGCAGGCTATCCGATCGCAACAGGTGCAAGGGCAGACGGAGCAATGCCGATCCTGTTCACCACAGATGGAAGCCCCGGCCATCGCCGCCTGGCGCTCTGGCAGGACATCGTCTGCGACGTCTATGTCGGCCTCGATTGCACGTCCGATCTCGGCAGCGCGTTTCGGGGTTCGGTCACGCATGCCAATCTCGGCCAGGCCGTCTGCTCGGAAGTCTGCTCCGGCCAGCAGCGGGTCCATCGCACCCGTCAGCGCATCTCGCGATCGGATGCGGACTTCGTGCTGGTCGCGCTTGGGCAGGACGGGATCGGCGGTGTGGTCCAGGATGGCCGCGACACGGTGATCCGGCCCGGCGAGTTCGCGATCTACGATACGACCCGTCCCTATGAGCTGCAGTTCGACACAGCATTCAGGCAGGTCGTGTTCAAGCTGCCGCGCGACATGCTGCAACGCAGGATCGGACCGATCGAGGTGGTGACGGCGATCACCTTCGGGGCCGACAGCCCGTTGCCGAAGCTCGCCCACGACTTCATCCTCCAACTCTGTAGGAACGCCGAGCTGATCGGCGACGAGCATGCGGACCGTCTGACCGACCAGGCCGCCGACCTGCTGGCGATGGCGCTCAGCGAGCGGCTCAGCACGCAGCACCTGCCCGCCTCCACCCATCGCGCGGCGCTGCTCTATCGTCTCAAGGCGCACATCCGCGCACGACTGCCCGATCCCGATCTGTCGCTGTCGGAGGTCGCGCGCGAGCTCGGACTATCCGCCCGCTACGTCAACGACCTGTTCTCGGACGAGGACACCTCGTTCCAGCGTCATGTGCTGTCGGAGCGCCTCAAGCAGTGTCAGCGCGACCTCGCCTCGCCGGCGTTGGCCCGTCGCCAGGTCAGCGAGATCGCGTTCAGCTGGGGTTTCAACGACCTCTCGCATTTCGGTCGCGTATTTCGCGAACGGTTCGGCGTCTCGCCGCGCCAGTGGCGGCGCAGCCCCCCTACGCGCTAGACTGCGCGCGCGGCCTCACTTGCTGGTCGGCCGCGGCCGGATGATGCGATGCGCCGTTTTGCTCTGAAAGCCTTGTTCACCCTGCTCACGCTGAACCGGGACGATGACGATCCTCCCCGCTGGGATCGGATCATTCTGATCGGCTCGACCGTGGTAACGATTGGCTTGGTCGGCCTTTACGCTTATGGCAAGGCGACCGGCCGCTGGTAGGCCGGAACGAGTTAAGGGTTTCCCATGATGAGACGAGCGGGCCTTGCGCTGCTGCTGGCCGTGGCCGTGCAGGGCCCGAGCCATGCATTGGATAGCGAGCAGAGCCGAGGAAAAGCGCTCTTGCAAAGCCTTTGCAGCAGATGCCATGCCGTAGGTCTCACCGGCGCAAGCCCGCATCCGGACGCGCCGCCGTTCAGGACCTTCGGTGACCGCAAACTCTACGACGACGACTTTGCCCAGCGACTGCAGACCGGCCTCTCGACCATCCACAAGGATATGCCGAGCTTCCGGTTCGATCGGACCGAGGCCGAGGCCGCGGTCAATTATCTCAAGGCGATCCAGGTCCGCCGCCAGCCGAAATGACCAGCCGGTGTGGCGCGCCGGCTTGGACCATCGTTTCCGGGCCGCGGTTGGCTGGTCCGCCCCCTTGTCCGCGTCGCAGCGGGCGCCGGAGCCCGCGCGATGACATCAGCGACCACGATCGTGCACGTCGACGGGTTGCCGCTCCCGCAACGGACCTGGGCTATCGTGACGATCGCACTCGGGATCGTCATGGCGGTCGTGGACGGCGCGATTGCCAATGTGGCGCTGCCGACGATCGCCAGGGATCTCAATGCCAGTCCGGCGTTCTCGATCTGGATCGTCAACGGCTATCAGCTCGCGGTGACGATCTCGCTGCTGCCGCTGGCCTCGCTCGGCGAGATCATCGGCTACCGCCGCGTCTATCTCGCCGGGCTCGTGCTGTTCACGGTCGCCTCCGCCTTCTGCGCGCTGGCTGACAGCCTGTTGCTGCTGACGCTCGCGCGCATCCTGCAGGGCTTCGGCGCCGCAGGGATCCTGAGCGTGAACTCGGCGCTGGTGCGCTTCACCTACCCGCACGCTCTGCTCGGCCGCGGCATCGGCATCAATGCGATGGTGGTCGCGGTCTCGGCCGCGGTCGGCCCGACCATCGCGGCGGGCATCCTCGCCGTCGGCAGCTGGCCCTGGCTATTTGCGATCAACGTGCCGCTCGGCCTCGTCACCTTCGCGTTCGGCTTCCGCTTCCTGCCGCACACCCCGCGCGCGCCGCACATGTTCGACTGGCAGAGCGCGGCCTTGAGCGCCGTCACCTTCGGCTTTCTGATTGCCGCCGTGGACAGCGTCGGACATGGCGAAGCGCTGGTGACCTGCGCCTTCGAATTCGTTGTCGCCGTTGTTGCCGGCGTGCTGCTGGTGTACCGCCAGACTCACATGGCCTCGCCGTTGCTGCCGCTCGACCTGCTGCGCATCCCGGTGTTCGCGCTGTCGATCGCAACCTCGATCTCGTCGTTCTGCGGACAGATGCTCGCCTTCGTCGCCATCCCCTTCTATCTCGAGAGTCATTTCGGCTACTCGCCGGTGCAGATGGGCCTCCTGATCACACCCTGGCCGATCGCGGTCGGTCTGACTGCGCCCATTGCCGGCCGGCTCGTCGAACGCGTGCCGGCCGGCCTCCTGGGCGGCATCGGCCTCGTGATCTTCGCACTTGGGCTCGGCGCACTCGGGCTGTTGCCGCGGGAGCCCGCGGCGTTCGACATCGTCTGGCGCATGGCCGTCGCGGGCTGCGGCTTCGGCCTGTTCCAGACGCCGAACAACCGCACCATGATCGCGGCCGCGCCGCGCGAACGCGCTGGCGGCGCCAGCGGCATGCTGGGCACCGCGCGCCTGCTCGGCCAGACCACGGGCGCGGCGCTGGTTGCGATGTTCCTCGCCCTCGATCCAGCCGACGGCACCCGGCTGTCGCTGCTGACCGGCGTCGGCTTTGCACTCGTGGGCGCGTTCCTGAGCATGCTCCGGCTGTCGCCCGCAGGCGCGCGCGGCGCCGAGCATGTCCGGATTCACGAGGGACAGCGGCTGAAGGGCGAGTAGCGGCTCACGGACGATGTCGGCCCTCCTGCTGTCTGCGACGACGGAGTTCGCGTTCGGCATGCGCTTCGCGCCTGACGGTCTATTTCTTCATCAAGCCGGCCTGAGCGCCGATCCTCCGATCTCCAGCCGGTCCTGCACTCTCCAAAAGAGAAAGGCCGGCGCAACGGCCGGCCTTTCGCGTTCACCTGTGTCGTCGAGGGCTCAAGCCTTGACCAGCGGCCCCTTCGGAGCCGGCCCCTTGGATCCACCGCCGGGGCCGCCCGGCTTCGACTTACGCTTGCGCGCGACCGGAAGCTTCTCCGGCTTCGGCGTGACTGGGCCTTCGACGAACTCGAAGCCGATCTTCTCGGCTTCCGGACCCGCCTCGTCCTTGACGAGGACCACACGGACGTGGCCGCCGCCCTTGAGCTTGCCGAACAGCACCTCGTCAGCCAAGGGCTTCTTGATGTGCTCCTGGATCACACGGCCCATCGGGCGTGCCCCCATCTGCTCGTCATAGCCGTGCTGAATGAGCCAGGCCTTGGCCGGCTCCGACAGCTCGATCGTGACGTCGCGATCGGCCAGCTGAGCCTCGAGCTGCAGCACGAACTTCTCGACGACCATTCCGATCACCTCGACGTTGAGGTGCGCGAACGAGACGATGGAGTCGAGCCGGTTGCGGAATTCCGGCGCAAACTGCCGGTTGATCGCCTCGTGGTCGTCACCTTCCCGCTTCGAGCGGTGGAAGCCGAACGCCTGCTTGGCCATGTCGGCCGCGCCCGCATTCGTGGTCATGATCAGGATCACGTTGCGGAAGTTGACCTGCTTGCCATTGTGGTCGGTGAGCCGGCCGTGATCCATGATCTGCAGCAGCACATTGTAGAGATCAGGGTGCGCCTTCTCGATCTCGTCGAGCAGCACCACGCAGTGCGGATGCTGATCGACGCCGTCGGTCAGGAGACCGCCCTGGTCGAAGCCAACGTAGCCTGGAGGTGCGCCGATCAGGCGCGACACCGTGTGCCGCTCCATGTACTCCGACATGTCGAAGCGCAGCAGCTCGACGCCCAGCGA
Organism: Bradyrhizobium ontarionense; assembly: GCF_021088345.1. Taxonomy (NCBI): domain Bacteria; kingdom Pseudomonadati; phylum Pseudomonadota; class Alphaproteobacteria; order Hyphomicrobiales; family Nitrobacteraceae; genus Bradyrhizobium; species Bradyrhizobium ontarionense. Next base: position 1,821,579 of record NZ_CP088156.1, read on the forward strand.
CGCGGCAAGCTGCTTGGCGACCTCGGTCTTGCCGACGCCGGTCGGACCCGAGAACAGGTAGCAGCCGATCGGCTTCTCCGGTTCGCGCAGGCCGGCCCGCGCCAGCTTGATCGAGGCCGACAGCGAATCGATCGCCTTGTCCTGGCCGAACACGACGCGCTTCAGGGTCTGCTCGAGATGCTTGAGCACCTCGGCGTCGTCCTTCGACACGCTCTTCGGGGGAATCCGCGCCATCGTGGCGATCGTGGTCTCGATCTCCTTGATGCCGATCGTCTTCTTGCGCTTGTTCTCGGCCAGCAGCATCTGCGCCGCGCCGGATTCGTCGATCACGTCGATCGCTTTGTCCGGAAGCTTACGGTCATGGATGTAGCGCGACGACAGCTGCACCGCGGCCTCGATGGCCTCGTTGGTGTATTTCAGCCGATGATAGTCCTCGAAATACGGCTTCAGACCCTTGAGGATCGCGATCGCATCCTCGACCGACGGCTCGTTGACGTCGATCTTCTGGAACCGGCGCACCAGCGCGCGATCCTTTTCGAAGTGCTGACGATACTCCTTGTAGGTCGTCGAGCCCATGCAGCGGATGGAACCGGACGCGAGCGCCGGCTTCAGCAGGTTGGACGCGTCCATAGCGCCGCCCGAGGTCGCACCTGCGCCGATCACGGTGTGGATCTCGTCGATGAACAGGATCGCGTTCGGATGCGCCTCGAGCTCCTTGAGGACCTGCTTCAGCCGCTCCTCGAAATCGCCGCGATAGCGCGTGCCGGCGAGCAGCGTGCCCATGTCGAGCGAGAACACGGTTGCGGCCGCGAGCACCTCGGGCACCTCGCTGTCGACGATGCGCTTGGCGAGCCCTTCCGCGATCGCGGTCTTGCCGACGCCGGCCTCGCCGACGAACAGCGGGTTGTTCTTCTGGCGGCGGCACAGCACCTGGATGGCGCGGTTGATCTCGGAGTTACGGCCGATCACCGGATCGATCTTGCCGTCGCGGGCCTTCTTGTTGAGATTGACGCAATATGTTTCCAGCGCCTCGCCCTTTTTCTTTGAGTCGTCGCTACCCTTGGTCTCGGTCTCTTCGTCGACGCCGCGAACGGGGCGCGCTTCGGACACGCCGGGCCGCTTGGCGATGCCGTGGCTGATGTAGTTGACCGCGTCGTAGCGCGTCATGTCCTGCTCCTGCAGGAAATACGCGGCATGGCTCTCGCGCTCGGCGAAGATTGCGATCAGCACATTGGCGCCGGTCACCTCTTCGCGGCCCGACGACTGGACGTGAATCACTGCGCGCTGAATCACGCGCTGGAACCCTGCAGTCGGCTTGGCGTCGTCGCTGCCGTCCGTCACCAGGTTTTCGAACTCGGTTTCGAGATAGTTCACAAGACTGCCGCGCAGCTTGTCGAGGTCGACGCTGCACGCGCGCATCACGGCCGCCGCATCGGAGTCATCGATCAAGGACAGCAGGAGGTGTTCCAGTGTCGCGTATTGATGATGACGCTCGTTGGCAATCGCCAGCGCACGATGCAGGGATTGTTCAAGGCTTTGGGAAAAAGTCGGCATGCGCGTCCTCTGTGGCCCCCTGGCATCATGATCGCCGCCGCCCGGTCAGGCAACAACAACCTTCGTCAAATATAGTTATAACCGAGTGCGACAAAAGACCGGTCGAGCGCCCCGATTACGCGTTCACCAGATCGTCAATGCAAAACCCGTTCCCATTAGGGCAGATCCGGCCACTGCCGTTCGAGCAGCACAAGCCGGGCACCCGCCCACGGTCCGACACAGTCAGCGGCCGTATTTCTCCGGGAGAGCGCTGCATTCGGCGCTCGACAGCGAGCGCCAGATGCCGACGACGTGCCGCGTCAGGGCGGGTCCCTGATCAGGAGCCGGATTCTCTGCGACGGTCGGGGCGGATTTGCGCCACGCGACGCTGCCGTCCCGGGCGCGCGGCCCTCGGAGCTCAAGGATTTCAAAGCTCTTGCCCCAGCAAGAACCGCTCTATTTCTTTTCCATCACACACTGCAGCGGATGCTGGTGCTTGCGGGCGAAGTCCATCACCTGCGTCACCTTGGTCTCGGCGATCTCATAGGTGAATACGCCGCACTCCCCGATGCCGTGATGGTGCACGTGGAGCATGATCTTGGTCGCGGCCTCGACGTCCTTCTGGAAGAACTTTTCCAGGACAAGAACGACGAACTCCATCGGCGTGTAATCGTCGTTCAGGATCAGGACGCGATAGAGGTTGGGACGCTTGGTCTTCGGCTTGACCTTGGTGATGACGGACGTGACCGGCCCGCCGGTTCCACCAGGCCTGTTCTCGTTGTTGCTCATCCGAGGCGCGGATCGGTTCAATCTGGAATTTAGCTGCGACATCTTACACGCGTTAGATATGGTCGCGAGAATCCCAAAAAGGGTTGCCTCGCCCTGTCCCTGCCGGGCCGCTCGCACCACCCGGTCCTGCCTTCCAGATCGCCTGTCCCAGCCGACCGGTCCAGCAGGACCGACACGCGGAACAATATGGGTCGGCGACCGGGTTGCCGCAAGCGCACGCCCGCGAGGACGAACGCTCCGGCAGGACCGATTCCCTGCCCCGGCGATGAACGGCAACGTTAATCAAACCGACCGCATTTTACAAAGCCCATTCAACGGGCATTTACAGGGAACCCCGTCGGCTGCGGAAGTCACGCCATGCTGCGGTATTCGCTACATTTTTCGGCTTTCGATTCACCGGCCCTTGAAGATCGCACCCCGAAATAGCCCCGCAGAAACCCTGACTGGTGAGCGACATGACCGATGTGACCTTCGTCCGCCTCTGCCGCCATGCCCTGCGACGTTTCGCTGGCGACAGCCGTGGCAACATCGCCGTGATCTTCGCCATCGCGCTCGTTCCGATTTTGGCCTTTGTCGGCGCCGGCGTCGACTACAGCCGGGCCAACGCCGCAAGGTCCTCGATGCAGGGCGCGCTCGACTCCACCGCGCTGATGCTGTCGCGCGACCTGGCGCAGGGCACGATCAGCGCATCCGATGTCGCGGCCAAGGCGAGCGCCTATTTCAAGGCGCTCTATACCAGCACCGACGCCCAGGGCGTTTCCGTGACGGTCAATTATACCGCATCGACCAGTTCCACGCCGTCCAACATTCAGATCACCGCGTCCGGCCAGATCGTGACCCAGTTCATGAAGCTTGCGGGCTTCCCGACCATGGACTTCAGCACCAAGGCGACCACGACCTGGGGTGACGTCAAGATGCGCGTCGCGCTCGCGCTCGACAACACCGGCTCGATGGCCTCCAGCGGCAAGATGACGGCGCTGCAGAATGCCGTGGCCGGCAGCGGCGGCCTCATTGACCAGCTCAGCGCGCTCGCCAAGAGTCCTGGTGACGTCTACATCTCCGTGGTTCCGTTCGCCAAGGTCGTCAATGTCGGCGCCAGCAACTACGCCCAGAACTGGATCGATTGGACCGACTGGCAGAATCCGCCCACGATACAGCCCGCCAACGGCTCCTATCAGGCCGCAATTCCGAACTCCAAGCTCACGCAGGGCCAGTGGGACATGGTCGGGCCAGGCTCATCCTGCCCGTTCACCTCCGGCAACGGCTTCTCCTATTTCGGCTGCACCAGCGCGCCAGCCAGCGGCAGCTCGAGCGTTTCGTCGATCCCGTCGAGCGGCAGCTATTCGGGCTACATCTGCCCGGGTTACGATTCCGCCTCGCACAGCTACTATAATGGCTGCTGGACCAGCGCCAAGACGAGCACGGTCGTGAACTACTGCACCGGATCGGGCTGCAGCTGCTCGGGCGCCAACTCGACATGCACGTGCACGGGCAGCTACAGCAGCACCGTCTGCAAGGTGAACACCTACACCAAGACCTGGGCCGCCAACGCGCAGAGCACGTGGACCGGCTGCGTCGCCGACCGGACCCAGCCCAACGACGCGAACGCCGTCTCGCCTGCGACGTCGGACGTCACCACGCTGTTCCCGGCCAACCAGCACATGGAGAACAACGTTCAATACTGCAGCAGCACCGCCTCGACCAAGCTCGGGCCGATCGTTCCGCTCAGCTACAGCTGGAGCTCGTTGAAGGCGTCCGTCAACGCCATGCAGCCGACCGGCGGCACCAACCAGGCGATCGGAATGGCCTGGGCCGTGCAGTCGCTGATCCCGAATGGCGTGCTGGGCGCGCCGGCGGAGGCCGCGAACACGACCTACAATCGGGTCATCATCCTGTTGTCGGACGGCCTGAACACCGAGGACCGCTGGCCGGACTATGGCAACGGCTCGAGCCAGGCCTCCGGCAATCCGATCGACGCCCGCCAGGCCCTGCTCTGCTCGAACCTGAAGAACACGAAGGATGCCAAGGGCAACTCCATGTACACGATCTACACGATCCAGGTGAACACCAGCTCGCCCGCTGATGCGACCTCGACCGTGCTGCAGAACTGTGCCAGCAGTCCCGACAAGTTCTACATGCTGACGAGCTCCAGCCAGATCGTGACCACGTTCAACTCGATCGGCACCGCCCTGTCCAAGCTGCGCGTCGCCAAGTAGCAGCAGCCAGGCTGCCACCGGCACGGCCGTTTCAGGCAACAAAAAAGCCCGGCGTAAGCCGGGCTTTCGTCACCAGCAGGCGCGAATGATTAGTGCGCGGCAGGCGGGGTGAACTTGGCAGCGATGCCTTCGAGCGGCTTGAAGGCCTGCTTGGCGAGATCCGAATACAGTCCCGCGATCTTCTGCGAATCGGCGACGAAGGTTTCGTAGGCCGACTTGGCGTATTCGGTCTGAACCTCGAGCACCTTGTCCAGCGACTTCACGCCGGAGAGCTTCTCGACGAACGACTTGGTGTCTTCGAACGACTTCTTGGTGTAGTCGCCATAAGCGGTCGCGATCGCATGCAACCCGTTCTGGACGGTGGTCGCGGAATTCACGGCCGTCTCGAACTGCTCTTTGCCGTAGTTCTGAAAATCTTCAACTTTAAACATGTGGCATTCCTTTCCCTGACTTTGAGCGCCCTCAGGGAGGCCCCAGCTCCCTGACGCACTCCTAATATAGTGCGGCGCACAAAAATATCAATAATCTTGTGCAATGCACCATCACGGGCATTGCAATCGCCGTCGCCGCGATATGAAGCGAATCAATGGAAATCCGTCAGGTCCGCGCAAGATTTCTTTAATCTTTTGGCAACTCGCCCGTCCTAACCTCTCCGGTGGTCGTGGCCAGCGTCGGCCAGACCATAAAGCTGTTCTAAAACAGCGTCTTAACAAAACCTCAGTTCGGGCTTTTCGATGCGCGGCCGTGACACGCAGCGATCGGGGGTCCGGCAGGCAAGATCACGGGGGCGTTCGGCACAATTTCGCCTCACGAGCCGGTGATCACGTCAGAAATTGGACGGGGATTTCATGCTTCGCAAAAACCTGGCTTCCTCGCGCCTCGTGCGGGTCGGCGTCTACGGACTGGTCACACTCGCGGCGGCGGCAGTGGTCACGGTCGACAGCGCGGAGGCGCGGCGGCACCATCGGCACCATCACGCGCGCCACTCCCCGCATAATGACGAGGGCAGCTACAGCCCGGCGTTCGCGTCCATCATCGTCGACGGCAATTCCGGCGCGACGCTGACGGCGACCAACCCCGACGCCGTGCGGCACCCCGCCTCGCTCACCAAGATCATGACGCTCTATCTGCTGTTCGAGCGCCTCGAGTCTGGTCGGATGAAGCTCGACACCGAGATGCCGGTTTCCGAGCACGCCTCGGAACAGTCGCCGACCAAGCTCGGCCTGCGTCCCGGACAAAGCATCCGCGTCGAGGATGCGATCAAGGGTCTGGTGACGCGGTCGGCCAACGACGCCGCCGTCGTGATTGCGGAGGCGATCGGCGGTGACGAGGACGAGTTCGCCAAGCTGATGACCCGCAAGGCGCGTGCGCTCGGCATGAGCCGCACCACATATGTGAACGCGTCCGGACTTCCGGACGACGCCCAGATCACGAGCGCGCGCGACCAGTCGATCCTCGGGCGGGCGATCCAGGACCGCTTCCCGCGCTACTATCGCTACTTCGCGACCGAGGTCTTCAATTATCGCGGCCAGTCGATCCGCAACCACAATCACCTGCTCGGCAATGTCGAGGGCATCGACGGCATCAAGACCGGCTACACCCGCGCGTCCGGCTTCAACATCGTCACCTCGCTCCGCCGCGGCAGCCGCCATCTGGTCGGCGTCGTCCTGGGTGGACGCAGCGGCGGGTCGCGCGACGCGATCATGCGCAACCTGCTGGCCGAGAACCTCGACAAGGGCGCGACCCGGCGCACCGTCGCCGCGATCAACGAGCGCGGCGGATCGGATGGCGGCGATGCCGCCGACCAGGGCACGATCCAGCTCGCGTCTGCCGCGCCGGATGCACCAGCGCCGAGCCGCGCCGCCAAGGTGATGTCGGCGCTGTCGGAAGCAACCGCGGCGCTGCCGCCTCCGGCGCCGAAGGAGGCCAAGGTGGTCGAGCCGGCGCCGATGACCTCGGGCGTGATCCAGAGCCAGCCGATGTCGATCATTCCCGGTTCGACCGAGCCGATGAAGCCCGTCAAGATCAAGACGGTTCAGGTCAAGGCCGGGACCGTCAAGCTTGCAACCGCCGCGCCGCAACCGGTGGCACCTGCTCCGGCGCCGTTTGCTCAGCGCGTCGAGGCGATCGAACCCGCGCCGCCCATCGCCCGCGCCGAGGCGGTGCGGCCCGATATGCCGCCGCAGCCGCCGGGCCACGGCACCGGCAACGGCATTCTCGGCGTGCTGCCGGCCTCCAGCCTGCCTCCGGCCTCGTCGCAGGCCTTGGCGTATGCCGCGCCCGCTGCCCAGCCGCCATCGCCGCCGGCCCAGCTGGCCTCGGTGAGCCCCGCTTCGGAGCCTCCGTCCAGATCGGCCGCCATCTCCCGCAGCGGCTGGATCATCCAGGTCGGCGCGCTGGACAACGAGGCCGAGGCCCAGAAGCGGATCGAGGCCGCGCGCAGCCAGGCGCAGGGTCTGTTGAGCAAGGCCGATCCGTTCACCGAGACGGTGTCGAAAGGCGACAAGACGCTGATCCGCGCCCGCTTCGCCGGCCTCGATCGCGACCAGGCCGAGGCCGTCTGCAAGAAGCTGAAGCGCGCCGACATCTCCTGCATGACCGTGCACAACTAACTGCCGAGCCGACATTCCGCCGCTGAGGCCCGCGCGACACACGCGCGGGCCTTTTCGTTTGGCCCCGCATGAGCGGGCGCTCGCCATGCGGGGTGCAAACCTCTCGTCAAGGATTTGCCGCTAGAACTTCTTCACCATGAAGAACGATCGCGACTGACGACGGCGAAGGCTTGGTGTCGACAGAGCTGCGATGGAAGCGGGTTTCGGTGTTGTGGCGTTGTTGGCGTTGCCGGAGTTAGCTGTGATGCGTACGAAGCAGAGTGTCCTTGGCCTCGTTCACCCGGGCGGCGAGGTACGTCGACCCCCCTTGGTCGGGATGCAGTTTCTTCATGAGCGCACGGTGGGCACGCCCGATCTCATCGCGCCCCGCGCCCGGCTGCAGGCCAAGGATCTGATAGGCCTCCTCGTTCGTCATTTTGGAGCTCGGCGCCGCGCGACGCTGCCCGCCTGCCGCATCGCGCTCCGCGTGCTGACGCCAACCGGGAAACCGGCGGTCCAGATAACTTTCAAGTAGCGCCAAGCTGTCGGAGTCGAGGCCCTGGGTCATCGCCGCGAGCTGCGGCAGATCGAACTCGTCCAGCGACCGGCCGGCATGGACACCGGCGACGAAGCGGCCCTGGAGCTGGCCGCTGTCGTGGTCGAGCATCATCTCGATGAATTGCGACCGCACTCGGGAGTTCTGACCGGACGATCGCTGCGTCCCCAACCCGAACATGCCGCCGATATTGCCGAGGGCGCCCGGCGACCAGCCCAGCAGTCCCGCTCCGAACAGCCCGATCGGAAGCGCGACGACCAGTTCGCCCCTGATGCCGGTGAAGGCCGCAACCGCAAGGCAACCGATGCCGCCGGCGATCTTGATGGCACGCGCCAGAGCGGCCGGGTTCGCGGCCCGGAACATCTGCAGCAACAGATAAAGGGTGACGACGGCGATGACGCCAGCGATCAATGTCATGCGCCGAATATAGGGCGTGCCGGGACAAAAAGCATGATCGTCCGCACGACGCGCGCAGGCTTCAACAGCCAGCGCGTCGGGCCAGTCGATCGCGCCTGCCACGACAGTCCCTCATCTCATCTGGCCGAGCAGAAGCGCTGCCCCGCCCCCGGAAGCGGCCAGCCGCAGCAGGGCCTCACGGCCGCCGGCGGCATAGGCCGCGGCGGCGCGCAGGAGGTCGCGCAGCTGCGCGGCCGCACCCGGATCGAACCGGCACCAGGCGCCTCCGGAGAGGCGCGCCATTTCCCGAAATGCCTGCTCCGCGACGGGATCGTGGCCCTCCTGGAACATGAACAGAGGAACCTTCAACAACCCGAGTTCGCCGGCCTTGGCACAGAGCCCGTCGACATTCTCCTCCATGGCGTCGCCCACGAAGACGACAGCGCGAATCCCTGATGCCGCTGCCTGGCGGCGGGCTTCGGCCAGCACCTTGCCGATCTGGGTCTGGCCGCCACGGCAATCGATCCTGCCCATCAACCGCGCCAGCTCGGCGCTGTCGGAGATCCAGCCGGTGGTACGGCACTCGCTGAAGCCGCGATAGTAGACCAGCCGGATGTCGAGACTGCCGAGCGCGGCCGCCTCGCGAAACATGTCGGCCTGCAGTGCGCACGCCATGTCCCAGGTCGGCTGCCGGCTCAGGGTCGCATCGAGCGCAAACAGGAGGCGGGCCCTGGATCCCTGAACCGCAGGCGACCGCGCACGAGCCTGTGCGACGAACGCGGCAACCGCATCGGCGCTCGACCGCTCCACTCCGGGCAGCCCTTCACCGCGCACTTGATCGCCGGACGGCGTGACCGGACCAGGACGGGATTTGGCGGGACCATCGACCATGCTTCGCACACCCGATCGGATGTGCATCATGTGGGTCGGCAAGGTCCGGGCTTCAATGCGTCAAGTCGCCAGACGCTGCGTCAGGCGCAGAAAAGCGCGGTCAAGAGAAGCGGCAGGTCGCGATCCGGCTATGGCTAGTGCGTCAGCGGCTTGGCCGACGTGGCGGTCTTGCCGGTCGGCGCATAAGGCGCGACCGGGCCCGGATCGAGCAACGGGGTCTTGGCCTTCACCGGCCCGATGTCGCTGGCGCTGTCGCTGTCGGCCAGGAACTTGTCGAGCATCGCCTGGATCGACGACTTGGCATCATCCGGTCCGGTGTCGCGCATGTCGTTGTGCTGGAAGTCCGTCTTGACGACCGTAATGCCTTCTTTTTCGCAAATGTCGTCGCTGGGCACGACACCCGGATCTGCCTTGAACTGCGGATCCTTGGAACGGAACGACAGGATCTTGAACTTGCCCTCGGTCACGAAGGGCACGCGCAGATTGTCGAGGGTGACGACCTTGCGAACTTCGTCCGGGTACTGCTTGGCGAAGTACATCGTGATGTCGCCGCCCATCGAATGCCCGACGACGGTCAGGTGATCATAGTCCGCATTCGGCTTCAGCTCACGCATCTGCTCGACCGCGAACTTGATATTAGCGACACCGCGCTGGATCTGCGGCAGCCGGCCGACATAGGGTTCGCCAACCTTCGTCACCATGGGCGCATCGGTCGGAAGGTCATGCTGGATGCTGACCGCCATGTAGCCGCGTGCCGCGAATACGTTGGCGAGGAAGGAGTATTCGGTGAACTTGACGGTGTTGCCGTGATTGAGGACAGCGACCGGGAGCTTGATCATGCCGGCCTCGGCCTGCATCTCCTTGTCCCGCCGCACGGCCACGTCCACCTCGACGAGACGGTTGTCGCGCGAGGAATCGTAGAGCCGCACAGTCTCGTGCCGGATCGCCCACTTGCTCGCCGTGAAGTAGCCCACGGCGGCCAGGACACTGACAGACAGAAGAACGGTTATTCCACGCTTCATGTTCGTCCCTCGGGATCTGCAACCGAAAGCAGCCTGAAACCTGCAAAACTCTCGCGGCCCGTTCTGTTTAATATATGTAACGACCCTGTGACAGGAAGGCTAAATGTTGTGTATCCGCCGCCCGTTCGTTGTGCGGCGCACCTAGTTGCTGTGCAACATCCGCCTGCCCCGGCCCGCTCTTTGAGACTTGACCTCTGAACATCAGGTTCAAATCAGTCGCGAATTTGACGGTAATTTAGCCGGCATCCGCTTGCTGCGCCTTGATCTGCCACAAATACTGCGGTCGGCGGGGGTGCCGCCAACTAAGACTGTCTAATCAGTATGTTACTGAATACGTCGGCGCCATCCAAGGCGCACAATGTCTCAGGCGCGGGGCTCCCGCCCGGGTCTCAGGCGCGGGGCTCCGCCCGGACGGCTCGGGCTCGCGCCGGTCGCGGGGAATTCAGGCGCTGATGATGTCGTGGAGGTCGAGCGGCTTGTCGACCTGGGCAAACCATTCGGCGCGGTTGGCCGCACGGCGGCGGCCCCGCTCGTCCAGCGGCAGCTTGAGCTGGCGCAGCAGGCTCGTGACTTCCTCCCGCGCCGTGACGTGGCCGAGATTGGGCCGCGTGCCCAGCGTCGCCTCGTCGATGTCGTCAAGCGCCGTCAGCCCGCGCGGGAAGAATTCGCGATAGACAACCCGTTCGGCGAAGCCGTCGATGGCGCGGAAGCCGAGCCGCAGTGACAGATCCTTCAGGCCCTCGGCGACCAGTTGCTTGTTGCGCGAGCCGAGCATGGACAGGCGATTGCGGACCACGATCCAGTCGGTCGAGGCACCGTCGATCTGGCGGCGTTTGCGCCTCACGTCGCGCACCATTTCAGCGTAGTGGCTCTCGCCGGTCACCGCATAGGTCGCGGGATCCACGGTTCCCAGCACGTCGAAGTCGAGGAAGCTGTCGTTGATCGGGGTGACCAGCGTGTCGGCCATCGAGTGTGCCAGACGCATCAGGTAGCTGTCGTTGCCCGGCGTATCGACGACGATGAAATCGAACGCATGCTCGACCGCGCTCACCGCCTCCATGAACTGCTGGAATTCGGCGTTCTCGTTCTCGTCGATCTGCAGCGTCTGGCCGAGCTTGATGCAGTAGTGAGTCGGCAATTCGAGGCGCAGGCCGGTTCGGCGCGCCCAGGCACTGCGGTTGCTGATGTAGTGGGTGAAGCTCTGCTGCCGGCAGTCGAGGTCGATGGTGGCGACGCGCTGGCCGGCCTTCAGAAGCGCCACGGCAATGTGCAGGGCGGTGGTGGACTTGCCCGACCCGCCCTTCTCGTTTCCAAGCACAACCACGTGGGCCGAGCCCGATTGTCCTTGGCTAGTCTGCACCAGCATGTTTTCGACCTCTTACGATCATCTTCGAGTCACGGTCGTCTGCGGTCAAGTGAAATGCACCATCATCGTGAATCCACGGGGGATGCATCCTCTGCTACTACTCGACGCGCGCGTTTACCAACTCCACATCGGATGCGGAGAGGTGCTAACAGACGTATTCGAGTAGGCTGAGCGGCTTGTCTCTTCCTTGTTAAGGTCGATGAGCCGAGCGTCAAGACCGAACAAGACGACCGCAATTTTTCGCTGTGAGATCGAGCAAAAATGTCACGAAGCCCGCGTGTAGCCCGAACCGTTCCAGCCCTCCGCCGCGAGCTCGACAGCTTGCGCGCGAGAAAGGCCACCGTCGCGCTCGTGCCCACCATGGGCGCGCTGCATGAAGGCCACATGTCGCTCGTCCGACTGGCGAAGCGCCGTGCCGACAAGGTCGTCGTCTCGATCTTCGTCAATCCGACTCAATTCGCGCCGACGGAAGATTTCGGCTCCTACCCGCGTACCTGGAAGGAGGACGTTGCAAAATTGACGGCCGAGCGCGTCGATCTGATCTGGAATCCCGACGCGAAGGCCATGTATCCGGATGGCTTCGCCACGCGGATCGTGCCGGAAGGCGCGGCCTTGGCCGGGCTCGAAGATCGCTTCCGCCCCCACTTTTTCGGCGGTGTTGCGACCGTGGTCGCCAAGCTGTTCACGCAATGCCGGCCCGACATCGCGATCTTCGGCGAGAAGGACTATCAGCAGCTCCGTGTGGTCGCGCAGATGGCGCGCGACCTCGATCTCGGTGTCCGCGTCGTCGGATCGCGTACGGTGCGCGAACGCGACGGGCTCGCGATGTCGTCGCGCAATGTCTATCTCAGCGCCGACCAGCGGCGCGCCGCCCCGACGCTCCATCGTGTCCTGAAGGAACTGGCGACGCGACTGCGTGCCGGCGGCGACATCCAGGCTGCGATCCGTGAAGGCGCCGCGACGATCACCGAAGCCGGCTTCGCCTTGGACTATCTCGAGGTGCGCCACGCCGAGACGCTGGCGCCGGTCGCCCCGGATGAGCCCGGCCCCAAGCGCATCCTCGTCGCCGCAAAGATCGGAACGACGCGGCTGATCGACAACGTCGCCGCCTGAGGCGGCGGGAGACCACACGCTCGCCAATAACGCCAGTGCACCCTCTCCCCTTGCGGGAGAGGCTGCAGCAACTGGCGCCGTTTAGACGGTGCACTCTGCCCTTTGCGATAGGGGGTTCACTGCCGCCGTGGCACGAGGCGTGCTGCCACGAATCACCAAAGGTCTCATCGAGCAGCTACAGCAGCCCGAGATCGCGCAACTCGCGGCGCAGCGGCTCCGGCATCGCCTCGACGCTCGCGGCACTGGCCTTGCCGAGATCGGCCGGGGCGTCCTCGGCCGTCAGGTAGCGCCAGCCCTGGAACGGGCGCATCGGCCGCGGCGACACCGCGATCACCTTCGGCTGCATGACCAGGCGACACCGCCCGATCCCGTCGCCGTCGCGGAACGGCTCGATGCCGGTGATCTTCTCGCGCGCAGCGACCTCGCCGCGAATCACCCAATAGAGCGAACCGCCGGCGAGAATGTCCTCGACACGTTTCGGCATCATCCGGGTCACATGGACGTGCTGCTGCGGCAGGCCCTTCTTCTTGGCCGCGAGCATGCGCTCCGCGATCCACGCCTTGAGGTCTTTGACGGACTCGCAGCCGACGGCCAGCTTGATCAGGTGCAGAGGCATGACGAAGGTTCGACCAGCGGGATCTATTCGTTGTTGGCAGCCGGTTCCGCGGCGTCAGGCGCCGCCTGCGTCGCGGGAGCCGCCGGTTTCGGCTTGGGCGCCGCCGCCTTCTTGGCCGGGGCCTGGGCGTGGCTGGCGGCGACCGTCGGCGGCGGGGCCGGCGCTGGCGCAGGAGGCGCAGGCGCGGCCTGGGTCGCCGGCTTCGGCGCGGCCGAGCGCGTCGAGGCCGTTGGCTCCGGCGACATGATGCTCACGGGCGGGGTATTCGCGGAGCTCGGAAACTCGGCATTGGTCGGCTTGCCGGGCGGCGCGGACGGCGCCAGTCCCGCAAAGGTTCCGGTCGCTGGCTGCGCCTGGGACGGCGGCGCATTCCACTGCGACGCGTAGCGCGTCACCAGCCCCTCATAGGTCCGGCCTTCCATGTTGTTGACCAGTTGCTGGCGATCGGCCACCGCCCGGAACATCACGCAATCCGTGGGCGTACAGCGGTCGCGCGTCAGCAACACGTAGGCCATCAGCCCGTAGCGGTCGCGCTCCACGGCGCGGCGCAACGCCAGCAGCTCCGCAGTCATCACCTTGTTGGCGGCCGCGATGTCCCCCACCTGAGACAGGCGGCTCAGCATGCCCGCGGCATAGCTCACCGCAGCCGCGGTCATCTCCGCCGAGCCGAACAGGCCCTTCTCGCAGTTCGACAGCACCAGATCGCCGGCCAGATCATCCACGCAGGCCAAGGCGGGGGGAGAGAAGCTGACCGAGGCGGTCGTCGCGGGATCACCGCCGGCGCCGCGCTGGCCGGGGTCCTGGCTCCGCAAGATCGACGCGACCGCAATCCCGACCCCCAGCAAGGTAATCACGGTGAGGGCGCCGTTTGCGACCGACTTCTCGGCCCTGATGAGCGTGATCAGCACGATCAGCGCAAAAAAGCTCGCAGCCGCGACGGTGAGCCACATCGGAAAGGCCGGTGAGTTCAGGAGCTGGTCGAACGAGGTGGGCCAGGTCGAGTTCATGCGCACTGATTCCTGACGACGAGGGCCGACGAGGACGACCATGAGAGCGCCCGGCCATGGGACGTCCGTGAAACGATCGTCAAATCCAAATGATCACCCAATCCATAGCCGCCCCATCCCCGACAATAAGACGATTCCATGTACCAGCGGACACAGGATGGTGCCGAGCTACCCGCTATCCCCAAGAGGGATCGCGCAGCATTCGCGCTCATCCGTTGCGCCACGGCTCTCGCCCTCGTGGCAGCTGGCAGTCTCCGTCGTCGACATCTGACCGGCCGCGTCCGCCGACCCGGCAGGCCGTCTTCAAGACAAGGCCAATTGGCTTTCCCTGGCAACCCGCTCAAAGGCCTCCGTCGAGCTTTTGATCCGGTATTGGCAATCGTCTCCTTCCGTCGGAAGCTGGCGGATGATCTCGTAGGTGCCGTTGGCTGCCGGACGCGAGACGTTGCTCGCGGTGAAATAGACAATCGTCCCAATGGGGAACTTGTGTTTCAACGCCCTCTCCTGCTCGTATGCCGGCAAGAGCCCCTGGTCCCGCTGCCCGGGCCGGCGAGTCTTTAATAAATGTCACGTCTATAGCATGCCGCCGCCCTCCCTGACCAGCGGCCTCGCGACATGGCAAACGCCCAATCGTCAAGAGAGTTCAACAGGATAGGGCCTCAAAATCGTTTCCCGGGCGGTCCGCCGCCAGCCGCGATCGTCAGGCGTTGTGCGGCAGCTTGCCGTCGGGGCTCGCATGGTCGATTGCGCGCGGAAGCTGCTCGGCAAGGATCTGGGACAGCTGATCGATCGGAACGTTGAACTTCGCCGCGAGCTGCCGGACCATGTCGCTGCCGAGCACCTGCTGGAGCTGCTCCGCCGAAATCGGGAGATTCTGGCCGTTGCCGAGCCAGGATTTGACCTCGGCGCCGAGACCAGCCTGCTCGAGCTTGGCAACGATCGCGTTCAACCCGCCTTGGCCGCCTTGGCCGAAGACCTCGTTCAGCACCGTCGGCAGAACGGCTGCTTCGAGCTGGCCAAGGGCGCCCCGCAGGGCCGGCGAATTGCGCAACGTATCGAACAGTCCCATGGATGATCTCCGAAGCTGACGAGCTTGCTTGCAACAGGAAGGTCTGAGGTTCACCGCGTCAAGCGGCGGGGGCGACCGCGATCCCGATCAGACCTTCTCGACCCGGTCGATGATCCAGTCTTCCGCAAGCCCGTCCTTCACCCAGGCGGCAAAGGCCGGCAGCGCCATCATGGTGTCCATGTAGGCCCGCGTCTCGGCCGCAACAGGAACCGCGAACGTATGGAGCCGCGTGACCACGGGAGCGAACATCGCGTCCGCCGCACCGAAGCGGCCGAACAGGAACGGACCGCCGTAGCGCACGCGGCAGTCGCGCCAGATCTCCTCGATCCGGGCGATGTTGGCCTTGGCATCCGCGGACAGCTCCACCGGCCGGACCGGCCGGTGCAGGTTCATCGGGCATTCATTGCGCAAGGCGGGGAAGCCGGAGTGCATCTCGGCAGAAATCGATCGTGCATGGGCGCGCGCGCCCGGCTCGCTGGGCCATAGCCCCGCCTGCGGAAAACGCTCGGCAAGATATTCGATGATCGCGAGCGAATCCCACGCGGTGATCACGCCATCGACCAGGATCGGCACCTTGCCGGCGGGAGAATGGCTCACGATGCGCGCCTTGTCGGCGGGATCATCCGTGTAGAGCGGGACGACGATCTCCTCGAAGGCGATGTCGCAGCCGCGCAGCGCCAGCCACGGCCGCATCGACCAGGAGGAATAGTTCTTGTTGCCGATCACCAGCTTCAGGGTCATGTCGGACCATCTCCGTATTCAAGGCGTGGGCCGGCCGCTCGATCTCGACCATCAGCCCATGTCGTCGGCGACGCATACAGGATGACGGGCCGGTGCGTCGACAGCCATGCGACAATGCGACGGACCGCTTGGCATACGCACAATCAGCCGCCGAAATCCTGCGGTCTGAACGACATCTCCAGCACCTTCCACTCTCCATAGCGGTCCGGCGGCAGCATCGCATAAGGTTGGCAGGCCTCCAGCGCGGCGACCACGCTTTGCTTGAGTTGCAGCGCTTTCTCTGCCTTTTCCGGATCGGAAGGTCCGCCGAGCAGCTCCGGCTCCGCCGCAAGTCGGCCGTCGGGCCTGATTGCGAGGACGAGTTTCACGAAGACATCGTCTGAACGTGACAGCGAGGCCGGAAGGTGGGCGCAGGTCCTGAAGCGCTGACGGAGCGCAGCGTCCAGATCTCCCGCCAACGCCTTCGTCGCGTTCGACCCGACCTCCTTGTCGTCTGGACCGATGCCGGTCGGCAGCGGCGCCAGCGGCTCAGGCAGCCCAAGCCGCACGCCGTATTTCACCGTGATGTCCGGCTCGGGGGGGACATAGCTCGGTGCTGGAACCGGGGTGGGCGTCGGCACCGCCCTGGCGACAGACTTAGCGTCTGACTTGGCGTCGGACTTGGCGGCGGACTTCGCCGCCGCTTTCGGCGATGGCACGGGCGACGGCTGCTGCGCCGGCGCTGGTGAAGGAGACGGGGACGGCGGTTTCGACGTCTCCTTGGCCTCCTGCGACGGCTGCGGAATCGGCGGCGGCGCAGCGGCTGCCGGTGACGGACTCGGTGCCGGCTGCGGCAGCGTCAGCTCGGGCGACGGGGACGGCGTGGCGACAGGATCCGGCGTCTTCTGGGGCTCGTCGGCGTCGACGATGTCGACCGCAACCTCGTCAGGTCTCGGGATGTCGTAAGGGCGCACCGTGGTCGAGACCACGATCCCGCCGGCGATCAGAAAATGCGCGAGCACGGATGCGGCGATGCCCCAACGTATGAACTGCCAACGTTCCATGCTGCTTCATTGCGCCCGCTCGCGGCCTGACGCGCGCGGCCCGGCCGTTGTCGCGGCGATCATCGCCACGGGGTGGGCGCGGGCCACCTGCCCGCTCCGACCACTCTAGCATAGCGGCACGGGCCACCCTCAATCCCATTTCGGCGCGAAGGCGAAGCTCGTCATCCGCCCCTCCGGACTGTGCATCGCGAAGATGTCGGCCATGTCCTGTTCGGACAGGGTGAAGTCGAACACGTCCAGGTTCTCGGACAGCCGTTCGATCCGCGACGTGCGCGGAATCGCAACGACGTTCTGCTGCATCAGCCAACGCAGGCAGATCTGCGCCAGGCTCTTGCCATGGGCACGACCGATCCGCGTCAGCGTCGGATCGTTCTTGATCTTGCCCTTGGCGATCGGACTGTAGGCGACCAGCGCCAGGCCGTGCCGGGCGCAGGCCTCGCGGATCTTGGTCTGATCGAGATAGGGATGATACTCGACCTGATTGCACACCAGCGGCTCGGACGATGCCGCCACCGCCTCGTCGAGCAGGGCCACCGTGAAATTTGAGACGCCGATGTGGCGCGTAAGCCCGAGCGCCTTGGCGTGCGCCAGCGCCCCGAGCGTCTCGGCCAGCGGCACGTGCGAATTCGGCCAATGCAACAGCAGGAGATCGACCTCGGAGACGCGCAGGCGGACCAGGCTCTCCTTGGTCGAGCGTTCGAGGTCATGCGGCGCAAAATGCGTCGTCCACACCTTCGTGGTCAGGAACACCTCGTTGCGCCTGACACGGGACGCGCGCAGGCCCTCGCCGACCTCGTGCTCGTTCTCATAGACCTGCGCGGTGTCGATGTGCCGGTAGCCGAGCGTGAGCGCCTGCTCGACGATCCGGGCGCAGGTGCGTCCGCGCAATTCCCAGGTTCCCAGACCGAGAGCGGGAATCCTGGCACCATTGGCCTCGATCATCAGCATGGCCGCGCACTCCAGACCGCGTGCAACATTATGCACGCCGCACGCTTACCGTGCCACGCGCGCCCGGTTTTTAGCTTAAGTCTTAGCTAAGGCCGCAAACACGGTATCGGGTGCGTGGGCGATCACGGTCAGCAAGGCGCGCGCCGGGCCGCGCGGCATGCGCTTGCCCTGCTCCCAGTTGCGGATGGTCTCGACCGGCACGCCGAGCTTGGCGGCGAATTCCTGCTGGGTCAGGTGCGCCCGGCGCCTGAGATCGCGCACTTCGAGAGGGTCCGGTGCAGCGCCGGCCGCGGGGGCCAGCGGAAATTCCTGGCCGTCACGCAGCTCAACGATCCGTCCATCTGCCTTCAGCCGCAAGCGTTGCATGGTCCGACTCCGTCTCGCGACGCACTCTGGCCGAACCGCGTTAAGGCCGGATTAACGATATAAGTCGTTCAGGCGCCGGGGTTATTTCAAGCCGAACCAGAGCGTCGCAATGCCGAGGAAGGAGAAGAAGCCGACCACGTCGGTCACCGTGGTCACAAAGGTTCCGGAGGCCACCGCGGGATCGGCGTGCACCCGTTCGAGCACCATCGGGATCAGGATGCCGCCGAGGGCGCCGGCCACGAGGTTCGACATGATGGCTAGGCCGATCACGACGCCGAGCCCGGGGGTCTTGAACCAGGCCACCGCGGCGATGCCGGTGATGAGCGCGAAGGCGATGCCGTTGACGAGCCCGACCAGCGCTTCGCGCATCACCACGCGCGTCGCGTTGTTCGGTCCGAGCTCGCGCGTCGCCAGCGCGCGCACGGCGACCGTCATGGTCTGCGTCGCAGCGTTGCCGCCCTGGCTCGCGACGATCGGCGCGAGCACGGCGAGCGCCACCATCTGCTCGAGCTGTCCCTCGAACAGGCCGAGCACCGAGGAGGCCAGGAAGGCGGTGGCAAGATTGATCAGGAGCCAGTTGAAGCGGCCCTTGGCGATGGTCCAGACGCTGTCGGAGAGTTCCTCGTCGCGCGACACGCCGCCGACCGCCTTGAAATCCTCGTCCGCCTCCTCCTCGATGACGTCGACGATGTCGTCGATCGTGATGACGCCGACCAGCCGGTTCTCGGCATCGACGACGGGAGCCGCGACGAGATTGTACTTGCCGAACAGCCGCGCCACCTCGGCAAGATCGTCGGCGACGGTGACGCGGCGGCGGTCCTCGTCGATCAGGTCCGTGAGCGGAACCGGGCGGCGGGACCGCAACAGCGCATCGAGCGTCACCGCGCCCTGCCAGTGCCTGAAATCATCGACCGCGTAGATCTCGTAGAACCGCTCCGGCAGATCCGCGGTCTCGCGCATGTAGTCGATCGCCTGGCCGACCGTCCAGGCCGGCGGAACCGCGATGAATTCGCTCTGCATGCGCCGGCCGGCGGAGCCTTCGGGGTAATCGAGGCTGCGTTCGAGGACGTGGCGTTCCGACGGCGGCAGGCGTTCGAGGATCTCCTCCTTGTCCTGTTCGTCCAGGCCTTGCAGGAGTTCGACGGCGTCGTCGGACTCCAGCTCGCGGACGCCCTCGGCGACGGTGGCAGGCTCGAGCTCTTCGAGGATCTCCTCGCGGACGGCGTCGTCGACCTCGTTCAACGCGGAAAAATCGAAGTCGGTTCCGGTCAGTTCGACCAGGCGGACCCGATCCTCCGGCGCAAGCGCAGCGATCAGGTCGCCGAGGTCCGCCTCGTGCAGCTCGGCGACCTCGGCGCGCAGGAACGCCTCATCCTCGGCGGCAATAGCGGCCGTGATGGTCTCGATGAATTCCGGGCGGATCTCACCGGAGTCCGTGCGCATCGCCGCGCGATCGAGTAGAGTTGGATCGGCATGGGCAACGTCCGACGTCTGGTTCATGACGTGCCTCGTGAGCCTGATTTCAGAGCAACTGGTCTGATTTGGACTTTCACGCATTACATAATCGGCAACAGCGAGCGCAACGGGAAAAGATGCGTCTGATCCGGCTGATGACGGGATGGGTAAACGCAGCCGGCCTCGCGGCCGCGCTGCTCGCTGCGCACGGCGCATTTGCCGCACCGGCCGGCTGTCCGCGCGAAGGCACGCTCGGCACCTCGCGCGTCCTGAGCGTGGATCCGAAGCAGTATCCGCGTGTCGGCCTCAAGAGCTTTCCCGATACGCTGCCGCTGCACGATGGCGAGGTGGTGCTGACCTTCGATGACGGTCCCTCGCCGCCGATGACCAACAAGGTGCTCGCAGCGCTCGCCAGGGAATGCGTGCGCGCGACCTTCTTCCTCGTCGGCCAGCCGGCCTCGGGCCGTGCGGCGCTGGTGCGGCGGATCGCGGCCGAAGGCCACACCGTCGGCCATCACAGCTTCACCCATGCGCATCTCGCGCACATCACTCCTGAGCAGGCGGTCGAGGAGATCGATCGCGGCATCGCCGCCGACGAGATGGCGCTCAACGGCGTCGAGACCACGACGCCGTCGACGCCGTTCTTCCGCTTCCCCTATTTCGAATCGACACCGGCTGAGCTCGATCTGCTGCAGTCGCGCGGCATCGCCGTGTTCGGCACCGATTTCTGGGCCAGCGACTGGAACCCGATGTCGCCGCAGCAGACGCTGAAGCTGCTCACGAGCCGACTGAACCAGGCGCGCAAGGGCATCATCCTGCTGCACGATCCGCAGCCGCGCACGGTCGCCATGTTGCCGTCGTTCCTGCGCTATCTCAGGGATCACGGATACCGCGTGGTCCATGTGGTTCCAGCCAAGCCGGAACAGCACAGCGAGAGCCCTGCCGGCGCGGCGGTGACGCCGCACGAAGGTGGTTAATCGGCCGTTCAGGGCCTATGTTTAGCTTGACTGTCGCTCCTACGGCGAATCGCTTCTCTTGCAATCCGGCAACAGCCGTGGGCAAACCGGAACGCGGGTTGATGTCATGTCGCAGCGCTCGAACATCCCTGCTATGCCTTGTTGGTCGCTTGCCCGGCTGCGTGGCGGCGACACATCATGGACCATGGAACAGCTGGGCCGAAACGAGCCCGGCCATTGATAGAGAAATGTAGGCAGCGTGATGCGTGATCGCGGGTGGGCTTGCGTCGGACGGCCATCATGGCTCGTGTTGCTGCTGGGCGCCCTCGCAGGCCTCGGGTCGAGCGTCGGATCATCACGCGCAGCGGAGGCCGATTGTCCCGGCCATCCCAACGCGCTCGGCACATCCAGGACTCTGGTCGTCGACCCGCACGAGCATCCGCGTCTCGGCGCGATGCAGTACAAGGAGACGCTGCCGCTTCGGGATCACGAGGTTGTGCTCACCTTCGACGACGGGCCGCTGCCGAAATACAGCAACCAGATTCTGAAGATCCTCGCCGACCAATGCGTCAAGGCGACGTTCTTCACGATTGGCCGCCAGGCCAAGGCCGATCCCGAAGGCGTGCGGAAGCTGGCGGCCGCGGGCCACACCATCGGCACGCACAGCCAGAACCACCCGCTGAGCTTCAACCGGATGACACCGGACCAGGTCAAGCCCGAGGTCGATCAGGGCATCGCCTGGACAACGGCCGCGCTCACCGATCCGTCCGCGCTGTCACCCTTCTTCCGCGTGCCCGGCCTGCTGCGCGGCGACGCCGTCGAGAGCTACGCGGCCTCGCTTGGCCTGCAGCTCTGGAGCGCAGATTTTCTGGCCGACGACTGGCGCAGCATTTCCGGAGCCAAGGTCCATGAGCTCGCGATCAAGCGGCTGGAGGCGCGCGGCAAGGGCATCCTGCTGCTGCACGACATCCAGGCGCGCACCGTCGCAGCCCTGCCGAAGATCCTGGCCGAACTGAAAGCCAAGAACTACCGGATCGTGCACGTCGTGGCTGCCACGCCCGACCGGCCGGCGACGCCGACCGAGCCCGAGGATTGGCTGGTGCACCGGCCGTCGGACGAGACACCGATCGCGCGGTGGCCCGCGATCACGCCGACCGACCTCTCCGGCGCCGACACGAACGCCCGTGCCGCGCTGGATGATTTCGGTCATCTGGAGGTGCCGCCTGCGCCCTCGCGCACCGTGCTGAAGCCGGCATGGCCGCGTCCCGCGATCACCTCGCGGATCGCCAATGCGCCACGCTCCAAAGCTTCGTCTTCGCTCGCCAAGGATTCGCTGGCCAAGGCTTCATCGATCGCCAAGGCTCCCGCGCTGCCGGCGCCATCTGGCGATCTGTTCGCCTGGCCGCCGGCCGCGCCGCTGTCGGCGCAGCGGCGCCAGGTCGCCCGCGCCGAGGGCCCGCCTGCGAAGCAGGCCGCGCGCCCGGTCCGGCTCGCAAGCCTGCGGAAGCGTTGAGAATCGAAAGCTCGGCGGTCGCCTGCACGGAACGCGATGGTCCGCGCTCGTGACTTGCGCACCTTGACCGGACTTGCGCGCCTTGGCCGGCCGGCCTGATCAGTTGGTGACGATCTTGCTGACGCAGAAGATCACGACGGCTGCCAGGAAGAACAGGTCCATGTAGGACTTCTTTTCGCCGTCCCGGCGCAGCTGACCGACATCCTTCATGGTCTGCTTGTTGACGACCTGCCCGACCGGTCCATCGCCGAGCATGCCGGCCAGCCGCCTTACATCGGATTCCAGCTTCTCGATGCGCCCGAAGAAGTGGAAGGAGCGCAGCACCGACACGGCGCGCATGCCCGCATAGATCAGGATGACGATCGCGAGGACGGCGCGGTTCTGATACTTCTCGATGTAGTTCAGGCTGAGATAAACCGCCGCTAGAAAAACGAAATTCGAAAAGAAGCGGTAGATCAAACTGGCGAGATTCATCTGGTTCCCCCCGGTGCCCTGGACGACCGGTCGACAGCAGAACTCACGGACCGCGCTTCGCGCGCCCGCGCCCTGGCCTTGCCATGAGCCTTAGGCGAGTCGGCTTGCGAATTCGTGAAGCTGCGACGCCGGCCCCCTCACGGTGGCGCGCGTGGTAAACAACCAGCTCGGATTTTCAGCCTGCAATTGCAGGCCCATCGCGCCGCTCTTTTTCAATGGCAGCCGCACCGATGGCGTCGACGGCAGCCGCAAAGACAGCGCGGCCGCCGCATGTCGGTTCCGGCTGCCGCTACGCCCCGAAGCGTGCAGGCGCGCAGGCGGTGACGTCGACGCTCGGCGCCTCGCCGCTCATCAGCTCGGCGAGGATGCGCCCGGTCGCCGGGCCGAGCGTGAAGCCCTGGTGGCCGTGCCCGAAATGCAGCCACAATCCCCTGTGCTGCGCGGCCTGTCCGACCACCGGCAGCATGTCCGGCATGCAGGGCCGCGTGCCGAGCCAGGGCTCGGGCTCGACGGGCTTGCCGAGATCGATCAGCTGCCGGGCGGCGGCCTCCGCCTTGCCGAGCTGCACCGGCGTCAGCTCCGCATCCGGCTCTGATAGTTCCGCGCCGGTGGTGATGCGCACGCCCTTGGCCATCGGGTTCATCAGGTAGCCGAACGCGGCGTCGCGCAGCGGCAGGTCGAGCGGCGCGCCGCCGGTGTAATGGCGGTGATAGCCGCGCTTGCGCACCATCGGAATGTCGTAGCCGAACCGCTTCAGGAACGTCGGCGACCACGGCCCGAGCGACACCACCACGGCCTCGGCCTCGATGCGCCCCTCCTCGGTGGTGACGGCCCAGCCGCTGCCCGCTTGCGCGAGCGTGGTCGCATCGCCGCGCATGAGCTTGCCGCCCCGGCGCACGAATAGATCGGCATAGGATGTCACCAGGCTGCCGGGGTCCGACACCGTCCACGGCTCCTGCCAATGCAGGCCGCCGATGCCGCTCTCGGTCAGGCCGGGCTCGGCCTTGGCCAGTTCAGCTCCGCTGAGCACCTTGAACTTGACGCCGAACGCCTGACCGACAGCTTCGGCGTCCTTGGCCTCCTTGTCGAACTGCGCCTGATTCCGGTGCAGCACGCGAAAGCCATCGCGGCGCACCAGATTGCCAGCGCCGGCCGCGGTGATCAGCGGCTCATGCTCGGGCGCGGCGCGCGCGATCAGCTGCGCATAGGTCTTGGTGAGGACCTCATGGCGCTCGGGGAATGAATTCCACCAATATTGCAGCAGCGGCCGCATATGATAGGGCAGCGCCGCCAGCCGATAGTGCACGTCGTTGGTGCGCGCCAGCGCGATGTCGAGGATGCCACCGAGGTCGTGGGGCATCGCATAGGGCCTGACAGCCTCGCTCTGGATGATGCCGGCATTGCCGTAGCTGGTCTCGCGTCCGGGCTCCTTGCGATCCACGAGTGCCACCGACCAGCCCCTGCTCTGCAGATGCAGAGCGGTGCCGACGCCCACCATGCCGCCGCCGAGAACGATTGCGCTTCGCATCGTCATCACTCCTGCTTCAGGTCCGCGCCGCCGCAACGACCGTGATCTCGATTTTCACATCCGCGATCATCTGCGCCTGCACCGTGGTGCGCACCGGCAGCGGATCCTTGAAATGCTTGCGATAGGCCTCGTTGTAGGCGGCGAAGTCGGCCTTATCGGCGAGATGGACCATGCAGGACACGACGTCGGCCAGCGACAGGCCCTCGTCCGCCAGCGTCTCCGCGATCAGCTTGAAGGTCAGGTCGGTCTGCGCCGCGATCCCTTCCGGGATCGTGCCGTCATCGGCGACCGGCACCTCGCCCGACAGGAACACGAGGCCGCCGGCGCGGCGCACCAGCGAGAACGGCCATGAGGATGAATCGGACATAGCTATCTCCAGAATCTGTTGGGCACGGCGGCGCGCCTCAATCCCACGCCATGAAGCCGGGCGTCTGCGCCAGCGGCGGCAAGGCGGCGAGCTTGGCCAGATCAGGCCGCGGACGGCGCAGCTCGGCATCATCAGCGAAAGCCTGTTCCAGCGCCGCAGCGACGCCCAGCACCAGCGCATCGCCACCGCGCGGCCCGACGATCTGCAGGCCGAACGGCAGGCCGGCTTCGTCGACGCCGAGCGGCAGGCTGAGCGCGGGATGGCCGGCGAGCGTCACCGCATAGGCCAGCGCCAGCCAATGGAAATAGGAGCGCGTCGGCACGCCGTCGATCTCGGCCGGATACAGCTCCGACCACGGCCGCGGGCTCAAGGTGATGGTCGGGCTGATCAGCACGTCGTGCTTGGCGAAGAAGCTCTGATAGGCGCGATAGATCCGGGTCTGGTTGGCGGAAGCGCGCGAGAAGTCGTCGAGGCTGTAGCCCAGGCCCTCCTCGACATTGGCGCGCACGTTCGGGCCCAGCATCTCCGGCCGCTCGCGAAAATTCTTGCCATGCTGCGTGAGGAACAGCGAGGCGCGCAGCACCGCAAAGGTCTCGTCGGCGCCGCTGCAATCCGGCGCGGCCTCTTTGCTGTCGGCAAACAGCGGCGCGATGCGCGCCACGCGGGCGCGGAAGGCACGGCGGATCAAGGCTTCCGTCGGCGCAAAACCAAAGTCCTCAGTGAAGGCGAGCTTGAGCTTGCCGAGCTCGACGCGGGACGGCACAGCCCAGCGCGAGGGCGCACCGCGCACGGCCTCGCCGGGCAAGGTGTAGGCGAGCGGATCGCGCGAATCGTCGCTCGCCATCACCGACAGCATCAGCGCGGTGTCGGCGACGTTGCGCGCCATCGGCCCGTCGGTCGACAGGCACGACCAGCCATGGGCGCGCTTCTCGCTGGCGACGAGGCCGTAGGACGGCCGCATGCCGACGATGCCGGAGAACCCGGCCGGATTGCGCAACGACCCGCCGGTGTCGGAGCCGGAAGCAAGCGGCGCCATGCCGCAAGCGAGCGCGACCGCCGAGCCGCCGGAGGAGCCGGCGGCCGAGCGCATCGGGTCGAACGGGTTGCCGGTGGCGCCGAACACCGGGTTACGGGTGTTGCCGCCCGCCGCCCATTCCGGCGTGTTGGTCTTGCCGAAGATGATCGCGCCGGCGGCGCGCAGCCGCGCCACCGAGGCCTGGTCAACCTTGGGAACGTTGTCGGCCAGGATCGGGCTGCCATAGGTCGAGCGCAGGCCGGCGGTATCCTGGGTGTCCTTGATCAGGACCGGCAGGCCGTGCAGCGGCCCTTTGTCCTCGCCCGCGACGATCTCGGCCTCGGCAGCCCTCGCCGCAGTCCGGGCCCCTGCCTCATCCACGGTCACCACCGCATTGACGGCCGGATTGACCGACGCGATCCGCGCCATCAAGGCGTCGAGCAGCGCGACCGGCGAGATCGCCTTGGTTTTCAAGAGCTTGACCAGCTCGACGGCAGTGTTGTCGCAAATCGATTCCACGGGCACTTCTCTTTTCCGTTTCGGAAAACTATTTAGCATATAGGAAATGAAATGCACGGTCCGAAAACGCATTGTTCCGCCGCGCTTCATGCATGAGGATCAGGTGTCTGGCGCCTTGATTGATATCGCTGGCATTTCGGGCGAGATTGCCCGGGACTGCGACGCAAGCCGACAAACCTGATCCGCTAACGGATTTTCCGGAGACCCTCGTGACCGACAGCACCGTCAGCGCGCCCGCCTCCGAAGGCCCCCACTCCCAGCTCGGCCACTGCCTGAAGGCGGCCCGGCAGGCGCGCGGGCTGACCCTGAAGCAGGTGGCAGAGAAGACCGGGATGGCGCTGTCGACCCTGTCCAAGGTCGAGAACGGCCTGATGTCACTGACCTACGACAAGCTCTTGCAGCTCACCTCGGGGCTGCAGATGGACATTGCCGAGCTGTTCAGCCCCGCCACGCCGCAGCCCGAGCCGGGCCGGCCGGTGACGGCCAGGCGCAGCATCAGCCGCGCCGGCCAGGGCCAGGTGGTCGCGACCCGCTTCTACACCTACACCTATCAATGCACCGATCTGATCGGGAAACGCATGGTGCCGATGATCACCGAGGTGCGCGCGCGCACCCTCGATGAGTTCGGCCCCCTGCTCCGCCACAGCGGCGAAGAATACTTCCTGGTGACCCGCGGCACGATCGCCGTGCACACCGAGTTCTACGCGCCGGAGATCCTCAACGAGGGCGACGGCATCTATCTCGACAGCACCATGGGCCACGCCTACCTCAACGCCGGCGACGCGGAGTCCGCGCAAGGCGTCTGCCTGTGCACGAGCGAGCAGGCGGATCTGTTCGAGCAGTTGCATCGGATCGCGAAGAAGGATGCGGTGGAGTGAGGGGGGCGAGCGCCTCACTGCGTGAAGAAAGCGATCACTCGCCCCATACCTCTGCCGCCAACGGCAGCTCGTTGAGTTCCGCGCGCGCTTCCTGCCAACTCGGATAGTGCTTATCCAGAATCGCGATGAACCGGTCGGAATGCGTCGGCTCGATCAAGTGAGCCATCTCGTGAACGATCACGTATTCGAGAAGGTCCTTCGGCTTCTTCACCAGCTCCGTATTGAGGCGAATGTGACCCGCGCGGTGATTGCAGCTGCCCCACTTGGTCTTCATCCGCTGCAGGAAATACCCGCGAACCCGAACCTTGAGCTTCGGCTCCCACTTCTGAATGAGCAGCTGCACCTGGTCATGGAGCAGCCCCTTGTGCCACTCATGAATAACCTTGCCGCGCTTGGCAGCGTCACTTCCCGGTCGCACGGTCAGCGTGATCCGTTTGTGGTCGAGCGCGACGAAAGGCTTGCCCTCCTTCTGCACGATCGTCAGGAGATGGCGCCGACCCCACAGATAGTGGCTCTCCCGGTTGACGAACTTTCGCGGCGTCTCCCGCGCCTGACTGGTCAATTTCCGTTGCTGCTCGCGGATCCAGCCGAGCTTGGAGATGGCGTAGGCCCGCGCCACCTCCAGCCGTGTCGCGGTCGGGGCGACCAGCGTCACCCGGCCATGCGGCGGGTGCACGGACAAATGGACGTTCTTGATGCCCTTCCGGGTCACCGCGATGGAGATATCGCCGAGTTCGATGCTTTCCGTCATCAGTAGCCAGGCTGGTTCTTGATGATCTCGAAAATGCTCTCCGTCGCGAGGCGGTCCCGCCTCATGATCGGATAGAGCGCGTTCAGCACCTGCTTCTCCCTGGTGTCGTCACCCTTCCAGCCCGCCGGCGCACGCTCGCGCATCGCCAAGTCGAGCTCGAGAGCCAGCTTCGCCTTGCCGTCATCGTCAGCCGGGCACTGGAAGGTCGTCGCCTTCAAACTGGCCAGATTGTTGAAGAGCACGATCGCGCCGGGCTTGCCATAAAGCACCGCCGGGACAGCGCCTGTCGGACCTTTCCTTGCTAAATGCCGCACCAGCTCCTCGGCCTTTTTGAGGAACGCCTCGTAGGCCGCGCTGTCCGCCCGGCTCTGCTGGATCAGGTCGTCGAGCAACTGCGACATCTCCGCATAGAATTTAGGGTCGGTGAGCTGATCGCGGATGATGGTTTTGCGGACGTTGTTGATGATGCCCTCGGCAATCGCATTCTTCGAGAGCTTGCCCTTCTCGTTCAGCTTGCGCGCGATGGCATCGTGAATACCGGTCTCGATGATCAATTCGGTAAGCGACAGGGAGTTCAGATTGCCGAGATCATCCGCCGGGTCGGCCTGGATATAGCTGTTGATGAGGTGGCGCATATCCGCCTCGAACGGCTTGATGTCCAGTTCCTCACCGGAATGCCGTTTGATGGCCGCCCGGACGTCGCTGTAGAACTCCGTCTCTCGCGTCAGGGCCGTCACCTCGGCGGCCGAATAGCCGGCCTCAGCGAGATTCTGGGCGATGTCCGCATAGGCGCGCAGAAAGGCGGCGGTGGCCTTGTAGAAGGACACGCGAAGCGGTTCGGTCTCGGCGAGCGCGCTCGCATTGCTGGCGTCGCCGCAGAAATAATACAGATACTGCTCCATCTCACGCGGATGAGCGACCGGCTCGCACAGATAGCGGAGTGCTTCACGCGCAGCATCGAGCTGCGCCCTGCCCTCCACCAGCCAATCCTTGACGATGACATTGCCATCCTTGCCGTCAGCGTCAATGTCGAGCTCATCCGAGCTGTACACGGCAATGGAATTCTGGACGTGCTGGAACAGCTCCTTGAAGTCGACGATATAGCCGAAATCCTTGTCGTCGCCGTCGAGCCGGTTGGTGCGGCAGATTGCCTGGAACAGATTGTGGTCGTGCAGTTCGTTGTCGAGATAGATGTAGGTACAGCTCGGCGCATCGAATCCGGTCAGCAGCTTGCTGACTACGATCAGCAGCTTGCAGTTCGCCGGCTCCTCGATGAAGCGGCGCTTGGTCTCGTCCTCATACCCTTTGGTCGTCTGGCCGCTCCCGAGCACATGCTTCGTATAGGTGTCGAACTTGTAGCGCTCGTCGCTATCCTTGGGCTCGCGCGAGATCGCGTTGTGGTTCGGCTCGAACGACGTGATGATGCCGCAATACTGTCCAAACGGCGTATTCTGGAACAGCCGGTAATAATGGCAGGCGTCATAGATCGAGGCCGCCACCAGGATGGCGGTGCCGCGGTCGTTGTCGAGCCGCGGCTTGACACCGAAATCGTGGATGATACTGGCGATGATGCGCTGCTTGCGTTCGCCCGCACTCATCAACTCTTCCATCGTCGCCCAGCGCTTACGCAGGGCAGCGCGTTGGAAATTGTTCAGAGCCTTTGTCTTTTGCTCGAACCAATCGTCGATCGCCTTGCGCGAGGTGAGCCGCTGCGGGACATCGCGGGCCTCATATTTGAGGTCGAGCACCACCTTGTCGGCAACGGCTTCCTGGAATTTATAGGTGTGGATGTAGGTGCCGAAGACATCGCGCGTGGTCTGCTTGTCCTTGCGCAGCAGCGGCGTCCCGGTGAAGCCAATGAAGATGGCGTTCTCCAGCCAGCGCTTCATCTGCTTGTTCATGTCGCCGCCCTGGGTGCGGTGACACTCATCGACGAAAACATAGAAGCGCCCGTGCGTCGGCGGGGGCGCGGCCTTGAGATCCGGCTGGAATTTATGCAGCAGCGCGCAGAGCAGCCGAGGCGTCGGCGCCGCAAGCTTTTCGGCAAATTCTCGCCGCGATGTAATGCGGGGCGACGGTGAGTCCGCGCCGATGACATTGGCGTTGCGCATCACGCCCTCGATCTGCTTGTCCAGCTCATCGCGATCGGTGATGATCAGGATGCGGGCTTCGGGATCGTGCTCCAGCAGCCATTTGGCGATCAGCACCATCAGGATGCTCTTGCCGCTGCCCTGGGTGTGCCAGATCACACCCCCCTCGTTCCTCTCGATGCGCTCCTGCGCCGCTTTCACGCCCGCAAATTGATGCGGGCGCGGCACCTTCTTGCGGCCGGCGTCGAAGATGACGAAGTTGCGGATCAGGTCGAGCAGCCGCGCCTTCTCGCACATCTGCGCCAGAGGCCGGTCGAGCAGCGCGCCGGATTGCGGCCCTTGCCCTGCCGTCGACACGGACCTCGACCGATCTCGAGGTGAACCCGGCAATGCCTGCAAGAAGGGCTCCGCGCCATACACGAAGCCCGTCTGAGGTCCCTCGCCGAGACCGTCATCAGGCTCGGAGATCGCGCCGCCATCCTGCACCTTCCATGCGACGAAGAACTGCTCCGGTGTGTCGGTGGTCCCGTAGCGCAGTCCCTGGGAATCGCTGCCAGCAAATACCAGCTGCACCGTGCTGAAGAAGCCCTTGTTGAAAATCTCTTCCTGGTTGGTGACGAGCTGGCGCACGCCGTCTGCCACCTCGACCGAGCTGCGCTTCAGCTCGATGACCCCGATCGCGATGCCATTGAGATAGAGCACGATATCGGGCCGCCGCTCGTGCCCGCCGCGCAGGGTCACCTCTTCGGCGAGCGCGAAATCGTTGGCGTCGGGATGCTCCCAGTCCACCAGATGCACGGTCTCATGCGCCTGCCCGACCGCGATCTGTACCGGCACGCCATAGCGCAGCAATTGGTAGGTGCGCAGATTGGCCTGGTAGAGGCTGATGCCGGTGGCGTCGGCGGCCGTCTCCAGCCTCTGCAAGGCGGCGCGAATATGTGCGTCGCCATAGCCGCGTGCCGTCAGGTTCGCGCGCAGCAGCGCGGTCTCGATCGGCCGGTTGTTGTCCCGCTTGTGCCAGTCCCCGAGGTATCGATAGCCGAGGCAATTCGGCCGGGCCGTGTCGGTGAACAATGCGACGACGCGGTTCTGGGTGCGGCGTTCGGAGCGGGGGCGTTCAGGCATGGGCTGCCTCCGGTGCAACGAGCCGCGTCCTGCCGGTGAGCAGCTCCTGCATCATGCCCTGTTTGAGGGCGCGGGTCTTGTCGCGTCGCTGCTCCAGGGCCGTCAGTTCGGCGTCCATCTCACTCAATACCTGTGCGATAGCGGTTTGCTCGAGAAACGCCGGATAAGGAATTTCCAATGCTCGAACGTCACGACTATTTACCGCTGGGTAATTGGAACCGGTAAGCAATGCTTCAATCTGCTGATTCACACCGAATGCAAACAAATGCTGGAAAACATATCCGGCGTTAGTGACGCCATCGCGGCAACGCAGAACGCAAAAACCGGTGGAGCACACCCAATTCGGCTCATCTCTTTGAAAAGACAGGTGCGACTTGAGGTTAGGACGAACAGTTGAAACTAGCACATCTCCCGGCCTCAATTTTCGACGGGCACGAGATGGAGCTGTGGCAAAGACTTGGTCGGTGAAGCCTCGGAGTGTCCCACGATCAACGTCTTCTAGTGAAATATATCTGAAGGCATAGTCTGGCTTAGTTTCGCCACCGAGATTTTCTGGATCGGCTTCGACCACGTCTCCAAGCCGCTTCATTTCCCACTCGCCTCGGAATCCGGCGAGACGCTTTTGGCCGGTGAGCAGCTGCTGCATGGCGGCCTGTTTGAGGTCGCGCTTCTTGGCGATGAGCCGATCCAGCGCGCCCAGCAGCGCATCCACATCGCTCAGCGCCTCCGCGATGGAGCGTTGTTCAGCTTCACTCTTGGGCCAAGCTAAAAGAAGCCGCTCGAAACGCGAACCACCAAGATGCGCGATCGATGTCGTTTGCAAAGCAATTCGCGCGAACACACCCGTCTGTTGACAGTGCCTGAAAAGGTACGATGCGAAAGTACCTGAGACGCCGGCTCTTGCTCTAAAACGTATCAGCTGATTCTGAATTGCGCACGGCTCAGGATATTCCTCCTGATACATCGCGCACCGCCCGACTAGCTCCAAACTTTGACCTTCGTTGAGCAGCACATCTCCGTTTCGAACCCTAAAGTGTGAGAACTGCTCGTCGGTCATCGGCATCGTTAGCACATCATCAATGGCAATCCGGCCATCAAAGACATTCTTTGTCCGTAAATATGGTCGCTGCCGTCCGGGGCCGTTAACAGCCAGTGCCTTACCAGTAACAACTTCGCCTTTTCGCCCGACTGGACACACTTCCCAATCCTCTGGAATAATGCCCACTTCAGATTGCTTGAAGCCGGCTTTCATCGGGCGGCAACCTTCAAGAGTGCTGGAGAATGCGGCGGCTTATTCTCTATCTTTTTTAAGTGCCCGTCCACGCGGGCAGCCAGAGCGGCAACTTCTTCGATAATCGTCGGCAATGGGGCGGCGTAGCGGCCTGCAAGAAGCTGGATGCGACTGGTGAGCGTCAGCGACACGCGATCCAACTCGCCCTGCACGGCGGCGGTGATCGTCGTCAGCCATTTGTCGTCCACGACCAATGTCTGAATTTCGACCTCGGTCAGTTCCGGGTATTTGTTATAGGCCAGCTTATCAAGCGCGGCCTCGGCTTCGCGAATGGCGCGCTTCAGCTCGGCTTCCTCGCTGTTCAAGTTCAGCCATTGCTGTAGGACGGCAGCCTCTTCCTTGGCATCCTTGTCTCCCTTGATCTCCTTGAGACGGGCGCCGACCTCGGCCTTGGCGATCTTGTCCAGGGCGCCGAGGACACCGTCTTCGCCGCCGTGTTCCTCCTCCAACTCGGTAAGGGCTGATGTGGTGGCCTCCAGCGCGGCCTGCTGCGCTTCGATGGCGGCTTGCTCTTTCGCGAAATAGCGCGCGACGATCAGCGGCTTGGGCACGAGATCGCACACCCAGCCCTTGTCCCTGGTCTTGCCCTTCTTGTCGGTCTCCAGGACGCGCAGGGTCTTAGCCACCCAGCCATCGGCGGCGATGATGTAGCAATCGTCCTGCATGGTCTCGGCCCAGTAGTCCATCAAGTGCTGGTAGACCGCATAAGGGTCGATCAGCGGCTGGCCTTCGGCATGCGCGAGCAGTTGCTCGGATTGCGCGTGGATCACCTCCTTCGGTAGGCAGTCGCGCTTGAGCGTGCGCAGGTTGACGGCAGCGACCGCGCGCCATTTTGCAAAATGCGCCTGAAGGCCGGCGATGAAGGCGGCGAATTGCGGATGGCCATGGATGGTGGCCTTGATCTCGGCGGCCTCGACGAGGAGGTCGCAATAACCGGGGCGGTTGGGTTCGAACAACGCAGCGCGCAGCTCCGGGCAGATTGTCCAGTAGTCGTTGAGCGCATCGATATCGCGGGCCGGGATGCCGCCATGCAGGTGGCCGCCGATGTCCTGGATGTCCTCAGCGTCCTGGGTGTCGATGTAGCGCGGCAGATTGAGATTGAAGTCGTTCTTCGCTATCTCGTCATGCGGCACCAGGCGGGAATAGCCCGGACGGGTTTCCGCGTGGGTAAAGACATCGACGATCCGGTGCAGGTCGCGCTCGCGCAGCCGATTCTTGGGGCCGTCCTTGATAAAGCCCTTGCTGGCATCGATCATGAAGACGCCCTTGCGGGCGGTGGCGTTGTTCTTATCGAGCACGACAATGCAGGCGGGAATGCCGGTGCCGTAAAACAGATTGGCCGGCAGGCCGATGATGCCCTTGAGATAGCCGGACTTCACAAGCTGGGTGCGGATCACAGCCTCGGCGCCGCCGCGAAACAGCACGCCGTGGGGCAGAATGCAGGCGCCCTTCCCGGTGCTCTTCAGCGAGCGGATGATGTGCAGCAGATAGGCGTAGTCGCCCTGCTTGGCTGGCGGCTCACCCCATTGAAAGCGCTGATAGAGGTCCGCAGACGGCGTAAGCCCCGTGCTCCAGGTCTTGTCGGAGAACGGCGGATTGGCGACGACATAGTCATAGGTGCGCAGCTGCTCGCCATCCTTGAATTTCGGCGAGGCCAGCGTGTTGCCCGACAGCACGGTGGCGGTCGGAAAGTCGTGCAGGATCATGTTCATGCGGGCGAGACCGGCGGTGGTCACGTCCTTTTCCTGGCCTTCCAACGTAATGTGCTTGCCGGCTTCGGCGGCGACCTTCAGCAGCAGCGAGCCAGAACCGCAGGTGGGGTCGTAGGCTGTCGTCGCAGCAATCGTATTCTGGGGCGAGATGCCGATGATCTTGGCGATGACCCGGCTCACCTCGGACGGGGTGTAGAATTGCCCCTTGCTCTTGCCGCTCTCGGTCGCGAAGTGCCGCATCAGATATTCGTAGGCGTCGCCGAGGATGTCGTCGTGATCGGCGCGGTTCTTGGAAAAATCCAGCTCCGGCTTCTCGAAGATGCCGATGAGATTGGTGAGGGTGTCCACCATGTCCTTTCCCTCGCCAAGCTTGTTCGGATCGTTGAAATCCGGAAAGTCGGTGCGGGCCAGGCGTGAATTGGCGTCGACCAGCGGCTGGATCACCTGGGTGTTGATCTTGTCGCCGACATCGCTCTTACCCTTGAGGGCGATCATGTCCTTGAAGCTGGCGCCCTTGGGAATCGTGACCGGCGGGGCAAAGTCATCGGAGTCGCCGTATTTGTCGGAGACATATTTGATGAACAGCATGAACAGGACGTAGTCCTTGTACTGGCTGGCATCCATGCCGCCGCGAAGCGCATCGCAAGAGGCCCAAAGGGAGGAGTAGAGATCGGATTTCTTGATTGCCATAGTGACGTTCGACCTGCCGGGAATCGCGCACACTCAACACTTAGAGCACCGGGCGGACGGAATGCCCACAAGGCTTTCGGGCTCGCCAGCCGCGGCTCTTGGCTGAGTCGACTTCGTTAGGTCAACTAGCGGATTTATCGACGGAACTTCAACGATTTGCGCGAAGGTTTCCCCGATCTTCCGTTGGCGACCGAGCCAACCCGGTAGGCCGCCAACCACCCGGCGCGCTGGGTTTGGAACGAGCTTCCCGCTGATCAAGGCCCAATCTGCTCTCCTGATAAAAATTATTCTCTTTCTTTTTTTCAGAATTTGTGGTTGTCTATCCCCGTCCTGCCTCGCCACGAGGGGCGCTTCGCGGTCGTCACGGAACGTCGGGTGCGGGATGCGGTGGGCGTAGCGGTTCGCAGCGTGACCTGGTCATGCGGACGAACGAGCCGTTGCGCCGGCGAAATCGTAGGGTCCTGGCCTCCCGATGCTGAGGCCAAGCTCGCGACAACGCGTTCGCGTTGCGCGGGTGACGGGGGCAAACAAGCCGGTCCCCGGGGAGAGGACGTATAAGCCGCCCAACCATCGCGCGGGGAATGCCGGGATGTCTCGGCTGAACCTGTGGTTCCTGCCGCCAGCATTTTTTTCAGCTGGCGGGCCATGGGTGCGGCCAGCGCCCGGCATTCCCTGCGCCCTCGTCTCGACGGGGGCGAAACCACCGGCACAACTCGGGCGTTACGCGCCGCGAGAACGCGATGTCACACCCTCATTCAGCTGTTTGAAACGTTCATCCGTGGACCCCAGCGCGATGCCGATCGAGCCCGGCGTCGCCGCAACCATCATTCGCCGAGTTCGACGCCGGCCAGAGCCTCGCTCAGCTTCGCCAGCGCGGTGTGATCCTGGCCCGGTCCGAGCAGCCCTTGCGCGCTCGCGCTCAGCTCGCGGCAGAGATTGGCGAACGGCGCGGCGACGCCATTGGCGCGGGCGACGTCGAGCGCGATCGTCAGGTCCTTCACCATCAGGTCGAGCCCGAAGCCGCTGTCGAACTTGCGCGACAGCACGAACTGCCTGAACTTCTTCTGCGTCGAATTGTTCATGCCGGTCGAGGCGTTGAGCACGTCGGTCATCAGGCCGGGATCGATGCCGAACTGCTGGCCGATCAGAAGCGCCTCGATGCCGATCAGGAAGCCGCCGGCGGAGACGAGGTTGTTGAGCGCCTTCATCGCCTGGCCGGAGCCGAGGCCACCGATGCGATGGATGGTGGTGCCCATCGCGCGCAGCAGCGGCTCGACACGGTCGAGCGCGGCCGCTTCACCACCGGCCATGATCGCGAGCTCGCCGGTCACCGCGCGCGGCACGCCAC
Source organism: Bradyrhizobium ontarionense (assembly GCF_021088345.1). Taxonomy (NCBI): domain Bacteria; kingdom Pseudomonadati; phylum Pseudomonadota; class Alphaproteobacteria; order Hyphomicrobiales; family Nitrobacteraceae; genus Bradyrhizobium; species Bradyrhizobium ontarionense. The sequence goes on from NZ_CP088156.1 coordinate 1,857,554, forward strand.
CGCTGACCGGCGCGTCGAGCACGACCACGCCGAGCGGGGCGAGATCGGCGGCGATGGCCTGGGTCGCCGCCGGCGCGCCGGAACTCATGTCGATCACGATGTGGTCGCGCTGCAGCCCTGCGCGCAGGGCGGCGACGGCGTCGCCGACATGCCTGCTGGTCGGCAGCATCGTGATGACGACCTCGGCCGCAGCGGCCGCCGCCGCGAGATCCACCGCCTCGACGCCGCCGGCCTGGCGGACGAAATCCGCCGCCCGGCCCGCGACGGCATCATTGACCGAGACCTCGAAGCCGGCCCCGATGAGGCGCGCGGCCATCGGCCAGCCCATGTTGCCGATGCCGACGAACAGGACCTTGCGCGGCGTGCTCATGCGCCGTCCTTCTTCGCGATCGCGCCCTCCGCCACCAGCACCTCATGCGCCGCCTTGAACGCCTCCAGGCCGGCCGGAATGCCGCAATAGACCGTCGCGTGCAGCAGGATCTCCTTGATCTCCTCGACGGTCAGGCCGTTGGTCAGCGCGCCCTTGACGTGCAGCTTGAGCTCGCTCGGCTTGCTCAGCGCCGTCAGCATCGCGAGGTTGATGATGCTGCGCGTGCGGCGGTCGAGCCCCGGCCGGGTCCAGGCATAGCCCCAGCACATCTCGGTGGTGATGTGCTGGAACGCCATCATGAAATCGTCGGCCTTGGCCAGGCTGCCGTCGACATAGTCCGCGCCCAGCACCTCGCGCCGCACCTTCAGGCCCTGTTCGAACAACTCGTCGCTCATCCGCTCACTCCTCGTTGCAAACGCCCGCTGCGTTCCATCTCAGCCGTGCTTCACGATCAGGGTCTTCATCGCCGCGAGATCATAGAGCGCCTCAAAGCCCTTCTCGCGGCCGTGGCCAGACTTCTTCATGCCGCCGAACGGCAGCTCGATGCCGCCGCCGGCGCCGTAGCCGTTGACGAACATCTGGCCGACCCGGACCTTGCGCGCGACGCGCATCGCGCGCGAGCCGTCGCCCGACCACACGCCGGCGACTAGGCCGAACTCCGTGCCGTTGGCGAGCCTGATCGCATCGGCCTCGTCGTCGAACGGCATTGCCGCCAGAACCGGACCGAACACCTCGTCGCGCGCCAGTTCGGAGTCGCGCGCGACGTGCTGATAGAGCGCCGGCGCGACGTAGAAACCTTCGCCGGGCACGCCCTCGGCGATCCTGCCCGACGCGACGCGCCTGGCGCCGCCGGCCTCGGCGCGCGCCAGCATGCCCTCGATGCGCTTCTTCTGCACGGCGCTGATGACGGGACCGAGATCGAGATCCATCTCCGGCGTGCCGGCGGTGAGCTTCGCGAAGCGCAGCGTCAGCTCGGCCAGGAAGCGGTCCCAGATCGCGCGCTCGACCAGCACGCGCGAGCCGGCCGAGCAGGTCTGTCCGGCGTTCTGCACGATCGCCGCCGCCACCGAGGTCAGCGCCGCATCGAGATCGGCGTCGGCAAACACGATCTGCGGCGACTTGCCGCCGAGCTCGAGCGTGCAGCCGATATGGTTCTTCGCCGCCGCCGTCTGCACCAGGGTGCCGACCTCCGGGCTGCCGGTGAAGGAGAGGAAGTCGATGCCGGCATGCGCCGACAGCGCAGCACCAGCCTCCTCGCCGAGCCCCGGCACGACGTTGATCGCGCCCGCCGGGAAACCGGCTTCGGCGGCGAGCTCGGCCAGCCGCAACGGCACCAGGCAGGCCTCCTCGGCCGGCTTGATCACGGTCGCGTTGCCCATCGCCAGCGCCGGCGCCACCGTGCGTCCGAACATCTGCCCGGGATAGTTCCAGGGAATGATGTGGCCGGTGACGCCGAGCGGCTCGTAGACGGTCGTGACGAAGAAGCCGTCGAGGAAGGGAATGGTGTCGCCATGCACCTTGTCGGCGGCGCCGCCGTAATATTCGAAATAGCGCGCGACGGCGACGACATCGGCCCTGGCCTGCTTCATCGGCTTGCCGGTGTCGGCCGCTTCGAGCCGCACCAGCTCCTCCGCATTGTCCTCGATAAGGCGGCCCAGCCTGGACAGCAGGCGGCCGCGCTCGGTCGCCGTCAGCCGCCCCCACGGACCTTCGAGCGCGCGGCGCGCCGCTTCCACCGCGAGATCGATGTCGGGCGCGTCACCCGCCGCGATCGAGGCGATCACCTGGCCGGTCGCCGGCGCCAGCATCGCGATGGTGCGGCCCGATTGCGCCGGCTGCCACTTGTTGTCGATGAAGACGCCCTTGGCAGCGGGCAGTTTCACGTTCGCGTTCATGGCAGGTCTCCGACTTCGCTCGATCCTTCGCGTCCCGGCTGGTCAGCCACGCGCCGCATGGTCGGCCATCTTGCGATGCACGCGCGCGAGCGCGGCGAGCAGGCTCCGACCATCATCACCGGCGGCAGGCCGAGGCTCCGGTCGTCTAACATTACCAGCGGAGGTTTGCACCAAACGGGGTGTCAGTGCTGCATCGCCGCAACGGCCTTCTCCCGACGAGCGGCTCGTGATCATCACTGCGAGGCGTCGGAGAAAATCGAATGGCCTGGCGTGGCAGGCGTGAGCGGGAGCCGTTCAAGACCACCGCGCGGGGGCATTTCCAGGGATGCTCGATGGCACGACTGGCCATGGGCAGGCGCCACCGGGATCACAAGGCCGCAGCTTCACGCCACAGCGAACAAACCAGAAACAGGAATGGAATGAAAGGAGAGGTTTGGTGCGCTCGGAGGGACTCGAACCCCCACGACTTTCGCCACTGCCACCTCAAGGCAGCGCGTCTACCAATTCCGCCACGAGCGCAAAGGAGAAGCCGGAACCAGGAGAAGAAAGGCACCGGATCAATGGCGCCCGTGTATCAAATCGATGTCGGGCGGACAAGGCCCGCCCTGCCCCATCTCCAGGTTTTGTGGAAGGTTTTTGGACCGGCGTGCCGCTATCGCGTGGTCGGCGTCGGAGATCGAGGCAGCATGTCCTTGACCTCGACCGCGATCCGGTTGCGGTCGACCAGCACCACCCCATTGGCGATGGGCATGTTGTTGGCCAGGACCTTGACGTCGTCGGCCTCGGTGGCGTCCAGCTCGATGATGGCGCCGCGGGACAGGCGCAGAACCTGGTGGATGGGCATTGAACAGGTGCCGAGCACGACCATCAGGTCGACTGTCACTTTATCGAAGGTTGACACTGCAGGACCACCGAAGTCACGACTGGATTCCGTTACCCGAGACATCATCATGTTGTGGTTAGCCAATGGTTAACAGCCGCGAAACGCTCGACCTGACCACCTTCGCCGGCCCGCCCGGCACCGCCGTGGATTGGCTCATCTCCGATTCGCTCGTCGACTATGCCGCGGCGACGGCCTTCATGGAGGCCCGTGCGGCCGCAATCGCCGCCCATGAGGCCGCGGAGCTGGTCTGGCTGCTCGAGCACCCCCCGGTCTACACCTCCGGCACCTCGGGCAAGCCTGAGGACCTGCGCGACCCGCGCTTTCCGCTGGTGCCGACCGGCCGCGGCGGCCAGGTCACCTATCACGGCCCCGGCCAGCGGGTCGCTTACGTGATGCTCGACCTCAAGCGCCGTCGGCCGGATGTCCGCGCCTATGTCGCGGCGCTCGAGGAGACGATCATCCGCACGCTCGCCGCCTTCAACATCCGTGGCGAACGCCGCGAGGACCGCGTCGGCGTCTGGGTCAAACGGCCGGACAAGGGCGATGGCCATGAGGACAAGATCGCCGCGATCGGCGTCCGGCTGAAGCGCTGGGTGACCTTTCACGGCATCGCCATCAACGTCGAGCCGGACCTGTCGCACTTCCAGGCGATCGTGCCCTGCGGGGTGACCGACCCGCGCTACGGCGTCACCAGCCTGGTCGACCTCGGCCTGCCCGTGACGCTGGCCGACGTCGACATTGCACTCCGGGAGGCGTTCGAGAGCGTGTTCGGCGCCACTGTTCCGGCGCCGCCGGAGACGGCATGAGCTCAGACCGCGCCCCGCTGCGGCGGCACGTCGAGCTTGGCCGCGACATAACGGTGCTCCTGGGTCAATCCGCCGAAGCCGTAGGCATCTCCCCTGACCTCGTCGACATGCAGATAGGTTTCGTGGTGCAGCGGGCCGATCAGCTCGGCCATGCGGTCGAACACGGCCGCGAGATAGGCGGCCTTCTCGTCCTTGGTGTTGGTGCCTTCGCTGACGTGAACATCGATCCAGTAGCTGGCGAGCCCCTGCTCCGCGAGCGAGGCGCCGCCCGCGAACCAGTCCGCCGCATCGGCTTGCCTGACGATGACGGCGGTGACCTTGGGATCCTTGCGCAGGATGCGCGCCGTCAGCGCGGTGACGGTTTCCGCAATGTCCTTCTTCAGCGACGGCGAGCGGCGCTGGCTGGCATAGGTGACGGTGATCAGGGGCATGGTGATTTATTCCCGTGAATGGCGGCGACGCCGCGTACGCCTCAGGATTTAGCCATGCCGGCATCATTTCTGTATGCTATTGTTGTGGATATCAATGATAAGCATTTGTAATGAAGACCACGCTCGACATCTCCGCCGTCCGCGTCTTCCTTCTCGTCGCTGACATGCACAGCTTCACGCGATCAGCCGAAGCGCTGGGCACGACGCAGGCGGCCGTCAGCCTGAAGCTGCAGCGGCTGGAGGCTGCGCTCGGAAAGCGTCTCCTGGAGCGCTCCCCGCGGGCCGTGCAGTTGACTGCGGACGGCGCAGCTTTCCTGGAGAACGCCCGCGCACTCGTGGCCGCTCACGACCTCGCGCTGACCGGGACGACCCGCCCCCGTCCCCGACTGTCGCTCGGCATCAGCGACCATGCCGCCGGCCCCGAACTGGTGCCGATGCTGCAACAATTTCAGGCAATGGCGACGGAGCTGGTCCTGTCGGTCGGCATCGGGTTCTCGCGCGACCTGCTCGACCTCTATGATGCGGGCAAGCTCGATGCGGTGATCGTGCGGCAGGAGGCGTCCCGTCGCGGTGGCGAAACCCTGATCGACGACGAATTCGCCTGGTTCGCGGCCCCGAAGTTTCGCATCCCTGCAGGCGGCCCGCTGCCGCTCGCGACGCTGGCGCCGCCCTGCGGCGTGCGTGCCATCGCTGTCCGCGCCCTCGACAAATCGAAATTGCCGTTCGTCGAGGCATTCGTCGGCGGTGGTGTCGCGGCTGTCGCTGCTGCCGCGCAGGCCGGCCTCGCGATCGCCCCCTTGGCACGACGAATTGCACCAGGCGGCCTGATCGACATCGGGCCGGGCCTCGGCCTGCCGAAGCTCGGGCGATCGAAGGTCATCCTCCATGCCAAGGTCAGCGACGCTGCCAAACGGACTGCGTTGCGCACGCTGGCCGCGGCATTCCGAAGCGCGTTGCTGTCGAAATAATTGACGGCGACTGAGCGTGATGTAGCATACGTTAATGATCGAAGCTCAGGAGCAGCGGCTTGAACCGTCTCTTGGCCGCAGCTGACCTCGTCAGCGCTTCACCAAAGCCGAGCCCGGTGATGACGGGCACGATCGGCCTCGAACCGTTGCACCGACACGCGCTGATCCGAACCTCCAATGCGGAAGTGCTGCGCGACCTCGCCGAGCGCCGGCTCGGCGCCGAGCGCGTCGACTTCAGGCACGCCGAACGGTTCGAGGCCGTCGTCAACCTGATCGAGCTCGAGACCATCGGCCTCGCCTTCGGCACCACCAGCTGCGACATGGTCTCCGACCACCGCGCAGCCGATTTCATCAGGGTGCAGATCGCCCTGAAAGGACGCGCGGTCAGTTGCGCCCGCGGCGACGCGACCGACGTCAATGAGCATCAGTTCGCGGTCGCGCCAGCCGGCGTGCCTTGGCAGATGGCCTGCCAGGGCGGTCATCGGCGGCTTACCCTGCGCCTCGATCCAAAGGTGCTGCGCCAGCGGCTGGCGGCGCTGGTCGGCGTGCAGCCACGCGCCGATTACGCGATCGATCCCGTCATTCCGGCCGACGATCCGCAGGCCCGCAGCCTGATACGGCTGCTCGATTTCCTCACGACCCAGCTCAACGAGCAGGACGCCGCCTTCCCCGCCGCGGTCTACCGCGAACTCGAGGATGCGGTGCACGTCGCTTTTCTCTGCGCCAGCCGTCATCGCTTCCGCGACATGCTGCTCGACCCCGCGCCGATGCCGGATTTCGGGCTGGTCAAGCGGCTCGAAGACTATATCGAGGCCAATTGGCGCGAGCCGATGACGATCGAGCGGCTGGCACGCGAAGGCGGCGTCAGCGCCCGCTCGATCTTCCGCGTGTTCGAGCGCGTGCGCGGCTACTCGCCGATCGCATTCGCAAAATCCGTCCGTCTGCGCCGGGCCCATGAGATGCTGCGCTCGGGCGATCCGGCGGTCACCGTGGCAGCGGCAGCCGCGGCCTGCAACTTCGGCAATGCGGGACACTTCGCGCGCTACTATCGCGCCACGTTCGGCGAGCTGCCGTCGGTGACCATGGCCCGCGCGGAGCGGTTGTGACGCCTCTCGCCGCCGGGGATCACAGAATCGCCTCGAGCGCACTGCGCAGGCTCTGGTGACGGAACACGAAGCCGCTCGACAGCGCCTTGTTCGGCACCACCCGCTGGCCGCCGAGCAGGAGCTCCTCGGCAAAGTCGCCGCCGATCCGGCGCAGCAGGCCGGCGGGGACGCGCAGCAGCGCCGGACGTCGCAGGCAGCGCGCGAGCTCGGCCGTGAAGGCCAGATTGCGCACCGGCAGCGGTGCCGTCGCATTGACCGGCCCGGTGATGGCGTCGGTTGCGATCACATGCGCGATGAGCCGGACGAGATCGTCGCGCTCGATCCAGGACATCCACTGCAGGCCAGAGCCGAACGGGCCGCCGAGCCCGAACTCGAACGGCGTCAGCATGCGCGACAGGACACCGCCGTCGCGGCCGACGACGAGCCCGATCCGCAACAGCGCCACGCGCACGCCATGCGCCTCGGCGGCGCGCGCCGCCTGCTCCCAGGCCTCGCAGAGATCGTGGCTGAAGCAGGCATGCGACTTGGCGGATTCCGTCAGCGGCTGGTCCTGCCACAGGCCGTACCAGCCGATCGCCGAGCCGTTGACCAGCACCTTCGGCTTGCGGTCGAGCCGCGCGATCAGGGCCACGACGGCCTCGGTCGTGGCGAGCCGCGACTGCAGGATCGTCTGACGCTTCGCTGCGGTCCACGGCGCATTGCCGATCGGCTCGCCGGCGAGATTGACGATCGCGTCGATGCGGGTGTCGGCCGTGAGCTGGTCGAGACCGGTGATCAAGGTCAGCGGCGGCGGCAAGGCAGCGGCCTTGGCCGGATCACGGACCAGGGCGATGACGTGATGGCCTGAAGCAGCGAGGCTCGCAATGAGTCGCACGCCGATGAAGCCGGTCGCACCCGTGACCAGCACGGTCTGCGCCGGCGGCAGCGCCGCCGCCAGTTCCGCCGCATCGGGCTCCGCCATGCGCGCAAGGCGTGCCGCCGCGGTGAAATCGCGCAGGCCGCACAGACCAGCGCCGACCGCGGCCGCCGCGGCAATCCAGCTCAAAAGACCGACATAGGCCGGCACGATCGCGGCGGGCTGCATCGCCCAGCCGATCAGGAGCGGCACCAACAGCATCAGGATGGCGCCGTAATTGATCGCGAGCAGCGTGTGATTGATGCGCTCGCTCGGCGGCAGCTTGCGCGTCAGGTCCTCCTCGACGAAATCGGTCAAGGTGATCGCGATCTCGGCGACCAGCACTGCGAGCACGAGAACTGCAAACAGCCCGTGCACCTCGCACCAGCCGAGAACGGCGAACAGCAGCGCATAGAGCAGATTGCGGACACCGTGCAGATTCAGCTCGCGCTGCTGCGACGGCCGCCACGCCAGGCGCTCGGTGAACTCGTGATGATAGAAGGTGTCGAACACGCCCATCACGATCTGGAGGGCGATCAGGGACCAGAGCAGCGGCGTCATGGTGCGGACTCCCGGAACACGGCGCTCTGGCGGATGATGCGCCCGAAGCGCGGATGGACGATCTCGAGCGAGAATCGAAAGGCACTGCCGCCGAGATCCGAATGGGTGACGGTGAGTTCGCCAGGCGCGAGCCATGATGGCAGCGTCCAGCGCCGCCGGGCGAACGCGAAGGTGTAGCCGGCGCTGTGGAAGGCAAGCGCGCCGTCGGCCACGCAGACGCGCAGACTCATGCTCAGCCCCCAGCCGAGATACTCCTCGAGCCCGGTGGGACCGGCGAAGCGCTTCGCCGAATGGATCACCTGCGGGAAGCCGTGAGGGCGACCGCAGATGCGGGTCCAGATCTGGCCGCCGCTCGCGGCATCTTCCGTCACCGCGACGATCATCGGCACGCCGGTGTTTGCGCTCATCGGCAGCGGCCCGCCGATCAGCCGCGCGGCTTGTGCGAACCAGAACCCGGCGCGGCTCATCTCGGACTGATCGACCTCGCCGACATAGACCACGGTCGCGCCATCGGCGAGACGCTTGGAGAAGCGGCGCCAGATCGACACCGGCAGCCGTCCCCAGTCCTCGGGCGACAGCAGCGCGCGAAACCGGTGATCGTCGTGGAGTCTGGCGCTGGAGGGCGTTGATAGTCCGAGATGTCGCAGGCTCACCATGACGCCCTCCTCTCACCTAATCGCTGCCCGACCTGGACCGTCCCGACGGCAGCAGATTTGCAATCTTCTCGCCGAGCCTGATCAGCGCCACCAGACGCGGCCGCGGCACTTTCAGCATCTGCGCGTACCAGCGGTCGACCAGCTCGGTGAACGCCAGCATGTCCTTCAGCCGCTTGGCCGCGACTGCGCTGATCGCGGGATCACCGGTTGCTTCCGCGACGCAGGCGCGCAGCGCCGCGATGGCGGGATCGATCTCGCGCTCCTTGCGGCCGGCAGCGATGCGCTGCGCCACCTCCCAGATGTCAGTCTCCGCCTCGAAATGATCGCGGCGGTCGCCGAGGATCGGCACGCGCCGGATCAGGTCCCAGGCGAGCAGCTCCTTGAGCGAGTTGGACACGTTGGAGCGCGCCATGCCGAGCGTGTCGGCGACGTCCTCCGCCGTCATCGGCTTCTCCGCCAGATACAACAAGCCGTGGATCTGGCTCACCGAACGGTTCACGCCCCACTGGTCGCCCATGTCGCCCCAGTTGAGGATGAAGCGCTCGACGGCGGGAGGAAGTTTCTTCTTGCCGGTTATTTCTGTCATAACAGAAATATCTGACCGCCGAGAGTGAATGTCAAGAGCCGTGGGTGTGAACCGGGCGGCCGACTGGCAAGACGGACGTGAAGGCGCACACCTCGCCCGCGGGCGCGGACCGCCTGATCGCCCCCTGCCCCTTTGGAACAGGAGCAAGCCATGACGGCATCCGACAAGGCCTTCACCGGATCGATCCCGCAGATCTACGATCAGCTCATGGTTCCGCTGATTTTCGAGCCCTATGCGCAGGATCTTGCGCAGCGTATCAGGGCTCGGCAGCCGCGCGACGTGCTGGAGACGGCGGCGGGCACCGGCGTGGTCACGAGGGCACTGCATGCACAGCTGCCGCCGCAGGTTCGGGTTACGGCGACCGACCTCAACGAGCCGATGCTGATGCAGGCGAAGACGCATGTCGCCGATGAGAGCCGGATGACGTGGCGGCAAGCCGATGCGCTGGCCCTGCCCTTTGCCGATGCGAGCTTCGACGCTGTCGCGTGTCAGTTCGGCGTGATGTTCTTCCCCGATCGCGTCAAGGGCTATGCCGAAGCGCGACGCGTGCTGAGACGAGGCGGACGTTTCGTCTTCAACGTCTGGGACCGGATCGAGGACAACGAGTTTCCCCATGTGGTGCACGAGACGCTGCAGGAGATCTTCCCCGAGAACCCACCGCGGTTCTTCACGCGGACTCCGCACGGCTACTACGACACCGGGCGGATCAAGGCCGACCTGACCGAAGCTGGATTCACCGACATCGTCATCGAGACGGTCACACATTGCAGTCGCGCGGCGTCGCCGCATGAGCCGGCGATGGCGTTCTGCCAGGGCACCCCGATGCGCAGCGAGATCGAGGCACGCGGCACGCCGGGGCTCACGGCGGTGACGCAGGCGGTTGCGGGTGCGCTCGAACGACGGTTCGGTAGCGGACCGATCGAGGGCCGCATTCAGGCGTTGGTGATCTCAGCGGGGTGAGCGAAAGCGCAACGAGCGGCTATGGTCCGCGGGTCAAATGAACCAGAAGCAGGATGAAGGCGGCCCAGAACACGAATCCAACAAATGTGCACCATCCCTCGCCCGCAACGATGTCACCGGTCGTGCGGGTCGGGACCAGCCGGACACGGCCGATCGGTTCGCGCAACGGCGCGACCTTGATGCAGCCGAAGGAGATCAAGGGCAGGATCAGCCGCCCGGTGGCATAGAGCAGCGCGTAAAGGACGAATTCGAGAACGAAGCGAAGTACCGCCAGGAGAAGATCCGTCATATGCGTTCGTCGCCCACGATCGATCGACGTTCAATGATCGCAAACTCTTGAAGTTTCCGTCTCTGACGCTGATCAAATTGCGTGGAGATCTGGAGAAGCCAACTACACCGTCGGCAACACAGAGAACACCTCGCCGCGGCGGCACAGCGCGATCTGATCGGCCGTCGCAGGCGCGGCGATCACGTCATCGACCCGCGCAGCCGGCGCCCCCTTGCGGCAGGCAGTAACCATGGCTGCAACATCATCAGCCGGACCAGCGAACACCGCTTCGACGCGGCCGTCGGTGCGGTTGCGGACCCAGCCTTCGAGGCCGTTCAGGATGGCCTGATCCTCGACCCAGGCGCGATAGCCGACGCCCTGGACGCGGCCGCGGACCGTGACGTGAACGATGCTACGATCGGTCATGATCCGAGCCCGAGATAATCGCGCAGGCGCTTCTTGACATCGGCCTCGCGCATGACGCGCGCCGTGAGCTCGGACGACGGCAGCCCCTTCAGCTGCTTCGGCGAGACGCCATCGCGCAGCGCTTTCAGCGTCTCGTACACGGCCTGCGTCGCCGCTGCGATCGGCGCATGGCCCTGCAGTGCGACACGAACGCGGCGCGACGCGAGATAGCCGAGATCGCACATCGATTCAGGCGCGCCGCCGAGCACGATCGGCAACTGCGTCGCCGCGGCGATCGCATCGAGCTGCTCGCGCGCAGTGATGCCGGTGAAGAACAGCCCGTCGATGCCGCAGTCCTCGTAGGCCTTCGCGCGCGCAATCGCGTCGTCGAGCGAGGTGATCGAGACCGCGCCGGTCCGCCCCAGGATGACCAGCGAGGAATCGCCGCGGGCCTCGCACGCGGCCCTCACCTTGCCTGCTCCCTCAGCCAGCGGGATCAACTGCGGCTTGGCTTCACCAAAGGCCTGCGGCAGCAGCGTATCCTCGATGGTCAGGCCAGAAGCGCCCGCGGCTTCGAGCTCCCGCACGGTGCGGCGCACGTTCATCGCGTTGCCATAGCCATGATCGGCATCGACCAGCACCGGCAATGCGGCCGCGCGCGACATCCGCCGCATCTGCTCGGCAAGCTCGGTCAAGGTGATCAGCGCGATGTCGGGATCGCCGAGCACGGCGAGCGAAGCGGCCGAGCCGCCGAACATGCCGAGCTCGAAGCCGAGATCTTCGGCGATACGGATCGAGATCGCGTCGTAGACCGAGCCCGGGTGAATGCAGCGATCGCCGCTGAGAATCGCGCGGAGCTTGTCTCTGCGTGCACGGAAGGTCATGATGGTCTCCCATGTCGTTCCGGGGCGATGCGGAGCATCGAACCCGGAACCTCGAGATTCCGGGTTCGGTCGCTGGCGCGACCGCCCCGGAATGACTGCGTTATCTACGCAAACTCCAGAATCAGCGCGTCCACCGCGAGCGTCGCCCCCGCAGCGGCGTGGACCTTCTTCACGGTGCCGTCCTGCTCGGCGCGCAGCACGTTCTGCATCTTCATGGCCTCGACCACGGCCAGCGTTTCGCCGGCCTTGACCTCCTGCCCTTCGGTCACGGCGATCGAGACCACGAGGCCCGGCATCGGGCAGAGCAGCTTCTTGCCGCTGTCGCCGGCGGTGACCACGGGCATCAACCGTGCCGCGGTCGCCTCGGCTTCGGTATAGACATAGACCGGCGCTTCCACGCCCTGATGCGCGAGCCGCACGCCGTTCGGAATCGCGCGCGTCTGCACCGCGAGCGCAGCGCCATCGATGGTGCCGTGCCAGACCGCATCGCCCGGCTTCCAATCCGACACCAGCCGATGCGCCGGGCCGACCTTGCCGTCGGCGCCGACGAAGCGGACCGTGATCGCACCATCCTCCCTGGCGATGTCGAGCAGGATCTCGTCACGGCCGAGCCACACGGCGCGGCGGCCCTGCCGTGTCACGGGACGGCCGATCATCTGCTGCGAGATCTGCCGCTTGCGCGCGCCGAGCACGTGATCGATCGCCGCTCCGACGGCCGCGAGCCGACGCGCGATCTCGCCTTCCGGCGCGCGGGCGGAAAAGCCCTTCGGAAACTCCTCGGCGATGAAGCCGGTCGACAGCCGGCCCTCGCGCCAGCGCGGATGATTCATCAGTGCCGACAGGAACGGGATGTTGTGGCGGATGCCATCGACGTAGAAGGCGTCGAGCGCGGTCGACTGCGCCTCGATCGCAGCTGCCCGGGACGGCGCATGGGTGACCAGCTTGGCGATCATCGGATCGTAGTAGATCGAGATCTCGCCGCCCTCCTGCACGCCGGTGTCGTTGCGCACGGTGATGCCGTCCGCCTTGCTCTCCGCCGGCGGGCGGTACTTCACGAGGCGCCCGATCGAGGGCAGGAAGCTGCGGAACGGATCCTCGGCATAGACGCGAGATTCCACCGCCCAGCCGGTCAGCGCGACGTCCTTCTGCGTCAGCGCGAGCTTCTCGCCGGCAGCGACGCGGATCATCTGCTCGACCAGGTCGACGCCGGTGACGAGTTCGGTCACGGGGTGCTCGACCTGCAGGCGGGTGTTCATCTCCAGGAAGTAGAAGCTCTTGTCCTGGCCGGCGACGAACTCCACGGTGCCGGCGGAGTCGTAGTTCACGGCCTTGGCGAGCGCCACGGCCTGCTCGCCCATCTTGCGCCGGGTCTCCTCGTCGAGCAGCGGCGACGGCGCTTCCTCGATGACCTTCTGGTTGCGGCGCTGGATCGAGCATTCGCGCTCGCCGAGATAGATCACGTTGCCATGCTTGTCGCCGAGCACCTGGATCTCGATGTGGCGGGGATCTGTGATGAACTTCTCGATGAAGACGCGGTCGTCGCCGAACGAGGCCTTGGCCTCGGCCTTCGCCAGATTGAAGCCTTCGGCCACTTCGCTGGTCGAATGCGCGATGCGCATGCCCTTGCCGCCGCCGCCCGCGGAGGCCTTGATCATGACGGGATAGCCGATCTCGTCGGCGATGCGCACCGCGTGCTTGTCGTCCTCGATGACGCCGAGGAAGCCGGGCACGGTGGAGACGTTGGCCTTCGCGGCCGCCTTCTTCGACTCGATCTTGTCGCCCATCGCGGCGATCGCGCCCGGATTGGGACCGATGAAGACGACGCCCGCCTCCTGCAGCGCCCGCGGAAACGCCTCGCGCTCGGAGAGGAAGCCATATCCCGGATGCACCGCCTCGGCGCCAGTCTTACGGCAGGCCTCTACGATGCGGTCGATCAGGAGATAGCTCTCCGCGGCAGCCGGCGGCCCGATCAGCACGGCATCGTCTGCCATTTCGACATGCAGCGCATCGCGATCGGCTTCCGAATAGACCGCAACGGTCCTGATTCCCATGCGGCGAGCGGTCTTGATGACCCGGCAGGCGATCTCGCCGCGGTTCGCGATCAGAATGGTCTTGAACATGTTTTTTCTTGATACCTTTGGGCGGGCTCCCCGCTCACGGCACAGGCAAAAGGACCGCGAGCTTGACCGGTTCGTCTATAGCAAAATCGCCCGCGCGCAACCCGCCTCTCGTCCAATCGGGCACGTGCCTCAGGCATGCCAGCGCCCGCTGCTCGCTTCACCCGGAATAGCTGTGGAAACGTCCGCGGGCATAGGCGTGGGAGACCGCCTTCATCAGCTCGCCCACCTCGGTCTCCAGATAATCATTCGCAACGATCAGGGCGCGAATGGTCGCACGCAGATCGCCGCCACAGGCGGCAACGGCCTGGTCCACGGCGGCTTCCAGCGCGAGATCATCCGGGTTGGCTTCAAGTGTCCTGGCTTGCGGCGTCTTGGCTTGCGGTTCGGGCGGCATGGCGTGATGGCGCTCCCTCGCTCCGGTCACGCCGTCATGTTCACTTTATGTTCTAACGAGTCAAGGCGGATCAGGCCGCCCCAACCTCTTCCTGCCGCGCCTGCCGGCTGTCGACACTTTCAACGGCAACCGTTGCGGACTTCGACTGCCGGCCGTGGCGCACGAGCCGGTGGATGAAGTCGAGCTTGCCGATGACCGGCGGCGTCAGGATGAACGGGTAGAGATCGCGCCCGCCCATCGCCCGTGCGACGCTGTTCATGGCGAAGGTGAACGGCAGCCAGGCGTTGACGATGACGTCGAAATCATCCGCCACATAGGGATCGAAGGTGACGCGCGCCGTCAGCCCGCCGATCTGGTCGGCGGGCGGGTTGACCTCGATGCCGAATTCGGAGGCCATCTCCAACGTATCCACGATGTGGAGGTAGTGCGCCCAGGTCTCCGCAAAATCCTCCCAGGGATGCGTGGTCGCATAGGCCGAGACGTAGTTGTCCTGCCAGTTCGCAGGGGCACCCTGATCGTAGTGCCGCTTCAGCGCCTCGCCATAATCCTGCCCGTCGTCGCCGAACACGGCCCGGCAAGCCTCGAGCTTATCGGCATCGCGCACCAGCACGTCCCAGAAATAGTGTCCGACCTCGTGACGGAAATGGCCGAGCAGGGTCCGGTACGGCTCGTCCATCTCGAGCCGGCGCCGCTCGCGCTCGAAGTCGTCGGCCTCGGCCAGCGCGATCGTGACCAGGCCGTTGTCGTGGCCGGTCAGGACCTTCTGCTGGCCGGCAGGATCGTCGGCGAGGAAGTTGAAGATCAGCCCGTGCTCGGGATCCTCGATCCGTGTTTTCACCGGGAGCTTCCACCGAATCAGCGAGTAGAACAGCCGGTGCTTGGCCACCTCAAGCTCGCGCCATCCGGCGAGTTGCGCCGGGTCCGAGAGGTTCGGGATCGTGCCGTTGTGGCGGCAGGCGCGGCAGAACCCCGTGGTTTCCCCGATCTCGAGCAACCAATTGCAGGCGTCATGGTCGGCATTGGCGCAGAAAAAACGCCCTGTCCGGTCGTCGGCGAGCGTGCGGACACCCTCATCAGCCGGCTCGATCGCCGACAACGTCTGACGCTCCGGCATGAAGGCAAGCTGATGGCCGCAGCGCCCGCAGCTGCGATTCTCGAAATACAGAATGTTCTTGCAGGCCTGGCAGACGAAGAGCTTCACGGTGTGACCTTAAGCGTTGCGGTGTTCAGGGCCTGACGACGCGCGACAGTAACAGTCCGTTCCGGGGGGCACGGAACTTTTTATCTGCCCCGACGTTTACGTTGTGGAGGCGTTTGCCTGCCTCAATCTCTGGCCAGTTTGCTTTCCTTGAACCCAATGCCGCCACGTTTCCGAACACCCGCAGTGGAATTGTCGGGCGACCGCTCGTTCCACAAGCGCAGGTCAGCATGAACAGCCCGGATGCACCCCGAGACGCTGTGCTCCCAGAGGCAGCCGCCGCGGCCGAATTGCGGCAGCACATCGAGGAGATCGCGCGCGATCGCGATCAGGCCTATCTGGCGCTGCAGGAGCGCGAAGCGGAGCTGGCGCGAATTCAGCGTATTGCGCGAGTCGGCGGTGTCGAGGTTGACCTGCGCGAAGGTTATCGCAACCGGCGCTCCCCCGAATATCTGATCATTCACGGCCTGCCGCCCGAGGCCGTCCATGAGACCCACGAAGACTGGGTCAAGCGTGTGCACCCCGACGATCGGGCCAAGGCCGAGCAGGACTTCATCGCCGCGGTCAAGAGCAAGGAAGAGGACTACACCACCGAATACCGCATCATCCGGCCCAATGACGGCGAGATCCGATGGGTCCGCGTCATCGCCCGTATCGAGCGCGATTGGAGCGGCCGCGCGATCCGGCTGGTCGGCGCCCACATCGACGTCACCGACCAGATGCTTGCGCAGGCGAAGTTGCGCGAGAGCGAGGAGCGCTTCCGGCTGATCGCCGACAGCGCGCCGGTGCCGATCTGGGTGACCAAGCTCGACCGCACCCGCTCGTTCATCAATCGCGCCTATGTCGATTTTCTCGGCGTGCCCCACGAGGAGGCGCTCGCCTTCGACTGGCGCAAGGCGCTGCACCCCGAGGACCTCGCGCGCATCCTCGGGGAGCAACAGTCCGGAGAGTGCTCGCTGAAGCCGTTCTTCCTCGAAGCCCGCTATCGCCGCGCCGACGGGCAATGGCGCTGGCTGCGCTCGGAATCGCAGCCGCGCTGGGATGCGAACGGCGAACATGTCGGCTTCATCGGCGTTGCTCACGACGTCACGGCCGCCAAGCAGGCCGAGATCGAGCTGCGCCGGATCAACGAGACGCTGGAAGAACGGATCAAGGAGCGCACCGCACAGCTCGAGGCCAACGAGGCGCGCATGCGCGCGATCTTCGAGACCAGCAATCAGTATCAGGGCATCCTGGACATCGATGGCCGCGTCACCCATGCCAACCGCATCGCGCTCGCCGGCATGCGCGCCGGCGAGATCGACGTCATCGGCCAGCCGCTGTGGGATGCGCCGTGGTTCGCGCACACGCCCGGCGCGACCGAGATGCTCCGCCAGGCATTTGCGCGCGTGCTCGCCGGGGAAAGCTTTCGCACCGAGATGCGACTCGATTTCGCCAGCGGTGAGCGTCATTTCGAGCTGTCGATGCGCCCCTTGTTCAACCAGCACGAGGCGATCACCGGCGCGGTCGCCGAGGCCGTCGACGTCACCGAGCGCATCCAGGGCGAAGAGCTGCTGCGTCAGTCGCAGAAGATGGAAGCCGTGGGCCAGCTCACCGGCGGCGTCGCGCACGACTTCAACAATCTGCTCACGATCATCCGCTCGGCCACCGACTTCCTGCGCCGTCGCGATCTGCCCGAAGAACGCCGCAGGCGCTATGTCGATGCGATCTCCGAGACCGTCGAGCGCGCCTCGAAGCTGACCGGGCAGCTCTTGGCCTTTGCGCGGCGGCAACCACTGATGCCGCAAGTGTTCAATGTCGGCGAGCAGGTCGAGAGCGTCGTGCAGCTCATCCGTCCCCTGGTCGGCAGCCGCATCCAGATCGAGCTGGCGGGCACCGACGCCGGGCTGTTCACGCTCGCCGACATCGCACAATTCCAGACCGCGGTGATCAACCTCGCCGTGAATGCGCGGGACGCGATGAATGGCGAGGGCCGGCTTTCGATCGGCGTGCGCAGGACCGAGCTGATCCCGGCGCTGCGCGGCCAAGCCGCGCGCCCCGGCGCCTTCATCGCGATCTCGGTCGCCGACACCGGCGCCGGAATTGCGCCCGAGCATCTCAACGCGATCTTCGAGCCGTTCTTCACGACCAAGGAAGTCGGCAAAGGCACCGGTCTCGGCCTGAGCCAGGCCTTCGGTTTCGCCAAACAGTCCGAGGGCGACATCGCGGTCGCAAGCCGGCTCGGCCATGGCGCGACCTTCACGATCTACCTGCCGCAGGCCGCGCCGCCGCAATCGAGCGTCGACGCAGCCCTGACGCGAATCGAGCCCGCCACGATCGGCCGCGGCTATCGCGTGCTGGTGGTCGAGGACAATGACGAGGTCGGTCAGTTTTCGACCGAGCTGCTCGAAGACCTCGGCTACGTCACGCGCCGCGCCGCCAACGGTGCCGAAGCGCTGGCGATCCTGGCGAACGATGAGTTCGCCGTCGACCTCGTGTTCTCCGACGTCATCATGCCCGGCATCAACGGCCTGGAGCTGGCCGGCATCATACGCGAGCGCTATCCCGGCCTGCCGGTGGTGCTCACCTCCGGCTACAGCCACGTGCTCGCGGAGAATGCCCATCACGGCTTCGAGCTGATCAAGAAGCCCTATTCGGTCGAGTCGCTGTCGCGCATCCTGCGCAAGGCGATGGCGGAGAAGTCGCTGCTGACGTAGGTGACGCGTACGGCGACAGGCAAAGCCCCCTACCCTGCCGCAGTGCCGGCCGACATCATCTGACCTGACCACCCATCTCCGCCATCGATCTCGCGCTTGCGATGTGCCGGAACCAGATGCTGTTGTTCGCAGTTGCGTAGCGTCGGCTCGCAACGGGGCAGCATGGTTGATTCCAGACACAGCGCAGACGCGACACGCGCGGGCCATGCGCTCGACGCTGCCAACTTCTTCCTGGCTGACGTGCGCGACGGCCTCGGCCCCTATCTCGCGATCTATCTGCTGACCGAGCAGAAATGGGACGAGGCCTCGATCGGCCTCGTCATGTCGCTGGCGACGATGGCAGGCATCGTCGCGCAGACCCCGGCCGGCGCCCTGGTCGATGCGACCAGGGCGAAACGCATGATCATGATCGTCGCCGCGATCATCGTCACGGCGTCTTCTCTCCTGCTGCCAGTGATGACGAGCTTCTGGCCGGTCGCGATCTCGCAAAGCATCGCCAACGCCGCCGGCGTGATCTTCGCGCCGGCCATCGCGGCGGTATCGCTTGGGATCTTCGGGGCCAGAGCGTTCACGGCGCGGGTCGGCCGCAACGAAACCTTCAACCATGCCGGCAACGCCATCGGCGCCGTCATCGCCGGCGCCGCCGCCTATGCGCTCGGCCCGTCGGCAGTGTTCTACCTGATGGCGGTGATGTCGGCGGGCAGCCTCGTCAGCGTGCTCGCGATCCCGGAGCGCGCCATCGATCATGATGTCGCGCGCGGCCTGTCGCATCAGGCCGACGGCGGTGCGCCGGAGCGAGGCGAGCAGCCGTCGGGCCTCGGCATTCTCCTCACCTGCCGTCCGCTCATGATCTTCGCGATCTGCGTCGCGCTGTTCCATTTGGCCAACGCCGCGATGCTGCCGCTGGTCGGCCAGAAGCTGGCGCTGCAGGACAAGAATCTCGGCACCAGCCTGATGTCGGCCTGCATCGCCGCGGCGCAGCTCGTGATGGTGCCGATGGCGCTGCTGGTCGGCGCCCGCGCCGACCGCTGGGGCCACAAGCGCTTCTTCCTGGCGGCGCTCCTGATCCTGCCGCTGCGCGCGGTGCTCTACACACTGTCCGACGACAAGGCGTGGCTGGTCGGCGTCCAACTGCTCGACGGCGTCGGCGCCGGCATCTTCGGCGCCATCATGCCGGTGATCGTGGCTGACCTCATGCGCAACACCGGCCGCTTCAATGTCGCGCAGGGCGCCGTCATCACCGCACAGAGCATCGGTGCCGCGCTCTCGACGGCGTTGGCCGGCTTCATCGTGGTCCATGGCGGTTACAGCGCCGCATTCCTCGCGCTCGGCGCGATCGCGGCGCTCGCCGTGATCGTATGCTGGCTGCTGCTGCCCGAGACCCGCGGAAGCGAAGCGCCGCATTCGAACGCCGCGCCCTCACCCGCTATCGCCGCGGAATGATTTCCTCTATCGGTCCCTGATCATGTCCCCGCACGATACCTGGCTCGCTCTCGCCATCATCATCCCCGCCACCGCCGGCGTCATCATCCGCCCCTTCCTGTTGCCGGAAGCCGTGTGGGCGGTGGCCGGCGCGATCCTGCTGGTCGCGCTCGGCCTGTTGCCTGTCACCGACGCCCTCACCGGCATCCGCAAAGGCGTCGACGTCTACCTGTTCCTGATCGGTATGATGCTGATCGCCGAGCTCGGCCGCCGCGAAGGCCTGTTCGACTATCTCGCGGCCTATGCGGTCGAGCATGCGCGCGGCTCGCCGCAGATGCTGTTCCTGCTGGTCTATGCGGTCGGAACGCTGGTGACCGTGCTGCTCTCCAACGACGCCACCGCGATCGTGCTGACGCCGGCCGTCTTCGCCGCGACCCGCGCGGCCGGCGCTTCGCCGCTGCCCTATCTCTACGTCTGCGCCTTCATCGCCAATGCCGCGAGCTTCGTGCTGCCGATCTCGAACCCGGCCAACCTCGTCGTGTTCGGCGGGCGCATGCCGCATCTGACGGAATGGCTGCGCCAGTTCACCCTGCCGTCGATCGCCGCGATCGCCCTCACCTTTGTGGCGCTGTGGCTGACCCAGCGCCGTGCGCTACGCGAGGAGACGCTGCGCACCGATGTCGACAAGCCGCATCTGAGCCGCGAGGGCCGGCTCGCCGCAGTCGGAATCATGGTGATTGCCGCCGTGCTGCTGACCGCCTCGGCGCTCGACGTGCAACTGGGCCTGCCGACCTTCGTCTGTGGCGTGGTCACGGCGGCCGCGATCCTGCTCGTCAGCCGGCAGTCGCCATGGCCAACGGTCAAAGGTGTGTCCTGGGGCGTGCTGCCGCTGGTCGGCGGCCTGTTCGTGATGGTCGAGGGTCTGAACCGCGCCGGCGCGATCGGCCAGCTCAGCGCCTGGCTGCATCAGGGCGTGGCTGGCTCGCCCGTCGGTACGGCCTGGGCGGCCGGGCTGATCACGGCGGTGGCCGACAACATTGCCAATAATCTTCCCGTGGGACTGGTCGCCGGCTCGGTCGCCGCCAGCGATCACCTGCCGCATGAGGTCATCCGTGCAATTTTGATCGGCGTCGATCTCGGCCCCAACATCTCCGTGACCGGCTCGCTCGCCACGATCCTGTGGCTGACTGCCTTGCGGCGCGAAAAGATCGAGGTGTCCGCCTGGCAGTTTCTCAAGATC
Organism: Bradyrhizobium ontarionense; assembly: GCF_021088345.1. Classification (NCBI taxonomy): domain Bacteria; kingdom Pseudomonadati; phylum Pseudomonadota; class Alphaproteobacteria; order Hyphomicrobiales; family Nitrobacteraceae; genus Bradyrhizobium; species Bradyrhizobium ontarionense. The sequence continues at coordinate 1,878,298 of NZ_CP088156.1, forward strand.
GGACTCGTCGCAACGCCGCCGGCGCTGATCGCGGCGCTGGCGGCGGCGATCTGACATTGGTGCGTGATTTTGCGGTGGGAACGCTGACGAATGTGGGAGCCCGCGCTACCCCTCCAGGGCACCGTTGAAGAAGTCGACGAGCCCGAATGGTGCGCTGTCGCCAAGGCAGAGTTTGAGGATCAGATGCGCGCCCGCGGCCGCCGACGCGCTGCGCGGGAATAACGCCGCTTCGTAGACGGTGAGTGCCGCTTCGATGTCGCCGGGGTGGGCGGCGATCGCCTTGCCGAGCTCGGCGCCGTCGAACATCGCCAGGTTCGCGCCCTCGCCGGCCGGCGGCGCCAGGTGCGCGGCATCACCGAGAAGCGTCACCCCAGGCACACGGTCCCATCGATGGTCGTTCGGAAGCGTGTGGATCATGCGCGGGACCGGCGGGATTTCGCCGTCAGTGATCAGCGCGGTGAGCGCAGGCGCCCATCCGTTGAACTCGGCCGCGATTCGGGCAGTCGCGACGGCGGCGTCCATGAAGTCGATGCCGGCGATCCACTCGGCGGAGCGGTTCAGCGCGACATAGGCGTGAAGAACGCGTCCCGCCTCACGGTGCGCGAAGATCCCCTGTCCCGGAGCGAGCGCGAACAATGCGCCGCCGCCGACCGCCTCGGCCGCGGCGGTGTGCCGCTCGTCGGCGTCATGCAGGTAGGTCTCAATGAACGTCGTGCCGACATAGTCCGGCTTGGCGGCCGACAGCAGCGGCCGGACCTTCGACCAGGCGCCGTCGGCGCCGACCAGGAGGCTCGTGATCAGGGTCGAGCCGTCCGCGAACCTCAGCTCGTGCCTGTGATCGCCGAGGGGCACGACGCCGGTCAGCTTCTTGCTCCACCGGATCGTCTCCGCTGGCAGGGAATCGAGAAGAATCCGCCGCAGGTCGCCGCGCAGCACCTCGGGGCGTCGGCCGTCATCGGGCTGTGCGAGCAGCACCGTGCCATGCTGGTCGAGCACGCGCGAAGCCGCGCCGCCCTCATGGATGATCGCACGGAACGCATCGATAAGGCCGGCGTCTTCGAGAGCGCGTTGCCCGTCGTGCTCGTGAATATCGAGCTGGCCGCCTTGCGTCCGGGTCTCGGCGGAGGGATCCGCCTCATAGATCGTAGCCGGGATACCGTGGACATGGAGGACGCGTGCGAGCGTGAGGCCACCGAGGCCCGCGCCGACGATCGTGACCGGAGTCGTCATCATCTGCCTTTCAATTTGACTGGAACGTTGTTCCATGAAAATCAATTGGAACAATGTTCCAGGCATGTCAAGGTGTATTCATGGCGACCAGGATTCAGCGGACCGAGCGGCGCGCGGACGCGCTCTCGAAGGAGAGAATCGTCAAGGCAGCGATCGAGATCCTCGACGCCGACGGCGAGAGCGCTCTGACCTTCCGCGCGCTCGCGGCTCGCCTGGCAACCGGAAGCGGGGCGATCTACTGGCACGTCGCCAACAAGAGCGATCTGCTCGCAGCGGCCACCGATGACGTCATTACCCGTGTCATGACCGGCGTCGTCGGCGATGCACAGCCGCCGGAGGCGATCCGTGCCGTTGCCCTCGGGGTGTTCGACGCAATCGACGCCCACCCCTGGGTGGGCGCCCAGCTCTTCCGTGAACCGTGGCGGTCCGCGATGCTGCAGATCGTCGAAAGCGTCGGCGGACGGCTCCAGACGCTCGGTGTCCCCGACAGTGCCCTGTTCGATTCCGCGTCTACGCTCTTGAACTACATCCTCGGCGTGGCCGGGCAGAACGCCGCGAACGCCCGCCTCCTGCCACGCGAGACGGACCGCGCGGCGTTCCTCGGATCGGTCGCCGCACGGTGGACGCAGCTCGATCCCGCGGAGTACCCGTTCGTGCATCGGGTGGCGACGGAACTGCGCGAGCACGACGACCGCGAGCAGTTTCTAGCCGGCATCGACCTCATCCTGGCCGGTATCGGGACCATCCGATAGGCCGCAACCGACTTGCAACCCCTGCCCTGGTCCGAACGCAGAGATGCGCAACCGGCGGGAGAATATCGAAATCAGGACCTTGGCAGGCCTGACGGTGAGACTCGTGACGACGCCGCCAGCGCTGGTGGCAGCACTGGCGGCGGCGTTGTAGTCACGGTCAGCCCGACGATCAGGCCGCGGCTTCGTAGTTGACCGCGGTCTCAGCGATCTTGGTCAGCGTCTCGTCGGTCTTGCGCTCTTCATTCAGCGTCTGGTCGAGCAGTTTGGCGGCCTTCGGGATGTTGAGCTTGAGCGCCCAGGCCTTCAGGGTGCCATAGCGCGACATCTCGTAGTGCTCCACCGCTTGGGCTGCGGCCAACAGCCCGGCGTCCAGCGCCTGCGTGCCCTTGTACTCGTCCATGATCTCCTTGCCCTCGTCGATGATGCCCTCGATCGCATCGCACTTCTTGCCGCGGGCGGGCTTGCCGAGCATCTCGAAGATCTGCTCGAGGCGCTCGATCTGGCCCTCGGTCTCGTCCTGGTGCTTGAGGAAGGCGGCCTGCAGCTTTTCGGACTGCGCGGCCTTGGCCATCTTCGGCAGGGTCTTCAGGATCTGCTTCTCGGCGTAGTAGATGTCCTTGAGGGTATCGAGGAAGAGTTCGTTGAGATCCTTGTCGGCAGGCATGGTGTGCTCCCTGGTTGCTGCGCGCCGACAACCGGGGAGCTGGGCGCTTGTTCCTGCCGCGGGCTGCCGCATCGGCAAAATTCATTCCGCCGCGCAGCATTCGCGCGCGCGCCTCTTGTAACAAAACTGTCACCCGGCAAAACTAAACCTCTCCCTGCGGCGCCACGCCGCGATTCCGTTTATGGCTTTCAGGAGTTTTTGATGCGCCGCCCGCTCGTGCTGCTGTGCGCCGGACTGACCTTCTTGTCGTCCGGGGCTGCATTCGCGCAGAACGCCACCCCCCATAACCTCATCCTGTTCATTCCTGATGGCCTGCGCGCGCTGAAGGTGACGCCGGAGACGGCGCCAGCCATGGCCGCCGTTCGCGACAAGGGCGTCAACTTCAAGAACTCGCATTCGCTGTTTCCGACCTTCACCATGGCCAACGGCTCGGCCATGGCGACCGGCCATTATCTCGGCGACACCGGCACGTTCTCGAACACGATCTTCACCGGCTATACCTCGGCGCCCGCCGGCGACACCGTCGTGCCCTTCATCGAGAACGACGCGGTGCTCGGCGACATCGATGAGCACTTCAACGGCGACTATCTCAACGAGGACACGATCCTGAAGCTCGCCCGCAAGGCCGGCTATTCCACGGCCGCGATCGGCAAGCTCGGCCCGACCTACCTGTTCGATCATACCGGCTGCCCCTGCAAGCCCGGCGCGACCTCCTCGATCGTGATCGACGATTCCACGGGGGCTAAGGCCGGCGTACCGATCACCGACGAGATCAAGGACGCGATCACCAAGGCCGGGCTGCCGCTGGCAACGCCGTCGCGCGGCGACAATGGCAAGGCCGGCGACGCCAAGACGCCGGGAACGACGACCGCCAACGTCGCGCAGCAGGCCTACATGGTCGACGTCGCCACCAAGGCGGTGCTGCCGATGTTCAAGGCCCGCAACAAGCCGTTCGTCCTGGTGTTCTGGTCGCGCGATCCCGACGGCAGCCAGCACAATCACGGCGACAGCCTCAACACCATCACGCCGGGCATCAACGGCCCGACCTCGATGGCCGGCATCAAGAACGCCGACGACAATCTGGCGCAGCTGCGCAAGGCGCTCGACGAACTCGGCCTGGCCGCCACGACCAACATCATGGTCCAGGCCGACCATGGCTTCTCGACCATCTCCAAGGAGAGCAAGACCAGCCCCTCGGCCAAGGTCAGCTATGACGACACGCCGAAGGACTTCCTGCCGATGGGCTTCCTGGCGCTCGACCTCGCCAAGGCGCTCGACCTGCCGCTGTTCGATCCCAACGACAAGAACGTAGCCGTGCCCGAGGGCAAGCATCCCAAGGCCGGCAATGGCGTGCTCGGCAAGGACCCGACCAAGCCCGAGCTCGTCGTCGCGACCAATGGCGGCTCCGACCTGATCTATCTGCCGAACCGCGACAAGAAGCTCGCCCAGCGCACCGTCAAGGCGCTGCTGGCGCAGGACTACGTCTCCGGCATCTTCGTCGATGATACGCTCGGCGAGATCGCGGGCACGCTGCCGCTGTCGGAGATCAACCTGCAGGGCAAGGCCGTGACGCCGCATCCCGCGATCGTCGTCAACTTCCGCTCCTATGTCGCGCCGGGCTGCGACGCGCCGACCAACTGCTCGGTCGAGGTCTCCGATACGGTGCTGCGCCAGGGCCAGGGCATGCATGGCTCGTTCAGCCGCGGCGACACCTACAACTTCATGGCCGCCATCGGTCCGGACTTCAAGGCGGGCTTCGTCGATCCCCTGCCCGTCAGCAACGCCGATGTCGGCACCACCGCTGCCAAGCTGCTCGACCTCAAGGTCGCGCCGAAGGGCAAGCTGATCGGCCGCGTGATGACGGAGGCGATGCCCAACGGCGCGACGCCGAAGGCCTCGTCCGATGTCGTCAGGTCCGACCCGGCCGCCGGCGGCCTGCGCACGATCCTGAAGCTGCAACGCGTCGGCACCCAGCGCTATTTCGATGTCGCCGGCTTCCCCGGCCGCACCGTGGGGCTCGACGAGGAAACGAAGAAGCAGAAGGCGGCGGCGAAGTAGCCTCCCAGCGACGCCGGTCTGGTCGACTCAGAATGCCCCGCACAAGCGGGGCATTCTTTTGGACGCGATCTCGTCGTCGATCTATTTAACCTGCCAACTTCGCAGCGACTTCAACACGACGGAGCGGCAGGTTCCACGGCCTGTCTATCCCAGAGCTTCAGGGTAATCAGCGAGAAGCCGATCATCAGGCCCGCGGCGAGCGCGCCGACACATGCGAAATAGAAGTATTCCGGAAGCATGAGCATCTCGGTCGCATAGTCATAGTGATGATGGCTGGCGGTCGCCGTGATGATGTCCCAGTCGCGATGAACGGCCGCGGCAAAACTGCCGAGATAGCCACCCGCGGCGGCAGTCCAGACAAATGCGATCGTTTTGAGTCGATACAGCGAAGCCAGACAGATGACTGCGCACATGATGACGATCACGATCGCGGCGTAAGATCCCCATTCCAATCCTGACGTCGCCTCGATGGCGAGATACGTCGCAAGCACAGCCGCCGCCAGGGACAGCAGCACGAGCAACCCCGATGGCAGGCTGCTCAAGCGATCGATGAGGCCTCGATCGCGCTCGGTCCGCACTCCCCAGCGCGCCAACACGAGCCTCACCTGCGCTGCGCAAAGTCCGCCTAGGATTGCCAACAACAGATCGCCGTTAAACTCGAAATCCCGGAACACCGCGAACCAGGCCCCCCTAAGGGACCATGACAAAAGCAATTGAAACAGGACCGGCGCGAACGCGCTGAGAAGCACGCGCGGAATGTAGCGCTCGTTCCAGATGTAGGGGAGCGCGCAGACGAAGCCGACGAGCACGGCTTCGAGACTTTGGATCACACTATCCACGACATACCCTGACCTGAATGAGCACCAGCGCGCCGGTGCCACGAATGTTCAAGGCGCAGGGCGCGCTGCGTCAAGCGGGAATCTGTGATGGCGACCTGTCACGCACGACGTGGTGCGACAAAACAAAAGAGCGCGACGGGGACGTCGCGCTCTTCGAATTCTGCTCTTCGTGCGTAGCGCGATGCACTCACATCCCGATGTCGATCATCGAGGGCAGCTGCGCCAGCGGCAGCACGGTGACGCCGACAAGCGTCGCGACCATGGCCCTCAGGGCACGATTGCCCTGGCGCTTGCCGCGCATCTGCTTGGCGACCCATTCCAGCACATCGGTGCGGACGCCGCGTGCATTGGCCGGCGCCCAGCTCGCGATGTCGGTCTCGGCGGCCAGCGCGACGCTGCGCGGCGGCACCGGCAGGCCGGATGCGGAGGCGGTGTGATGCGCAATCGCCTTGGCGAGCAGGTCCTCGAACCGCCCGTCATCGTTGCGCTCGGTCGCGGCCTGGTCGATTGCGAACAGGGCCTCGGCTTCGGCGCGGCTGACCGGCGCGTCATTGATCGCAGCCGCAGTCAGGATGGCCGCACACCAGGCCACGTCGTCGGCATCGAGCACGCGGGAGAAATGGACGCGTCCCGCGGTGGTCGGGCCCTCGCCGGTGATCACGCCGTCGCGCACGATGGCAAGCGCTGAGGCAGCGGTCTCACAGGAGGACGGTTCGAGCCCATCGATGGAACCGATGGTTTTTGGGGCAGAGGCAGACATGTTCTCTTCTCAGTTGCTGTGTTGACCCACCTTGTCGGTCCGCGTCTGAACGAGTGGTTAACGGTTCAAAACGGCGTTGTGGGTTTTTGTATCGGTTGCCGATTTGCCGCAGTGACCTCGATCACGGTTCAATGCCACGGCTGGCGGGGGCGGCGTGTTGCGACCGAGACATGGCGAAATCTGGGCAGCGGGTCGTCTCATGGATGTTTCGTCGCACCTGCGGAACTCAAAAGAAGTTGTTGCGCGCGTGAGTTCCGGTGAAATTATTTTCTATTTTTTGTCAGCCAGTTCCCTTGTGGAGCGGTATTTCCTATAGTGGCTAGAAGAATTTATCCGCCTGTCTGCAATGAATTGAGGACTTCCATGGCTCTCCAAATCGGCTCCACTGCCCCGGACTTCGAGGCGCAAACCACCGAAGGCAAGATCAAATTCCACGACTGGATCGGCGACAGCTGGGCGCTCTTGTTCTCGCACCCGAAGGATTTCACCCCGGTCTGCACCACCGAGCTCGGTGCCCTCGCCCGGCTGAAGCCGGAATTCGACAAGCGCGGCGTCAAGCTGATGGGGCTCTCGGTCGACGCCGTGGACAATCACACCAAATGGTCTGAGGACATCAAGGAGACCCAGGGAGCGGCGCCGAACTACCCGATGATCGGCGACACCGACTACAACGTCTCCAAGCTCTACGACATGCTGCCGGCGGCGATCTCCGGCGATCCGGCGAAGCGCACCGCCGCGGACAACCTGACCGTCCGCAACGTCTTCATCATCGGCCCGGACAAGAAGATCAAGCTGATCCTGGTCTACCCGATGACAACGGGCCGCAACTTCCAGGAAATTCTACGCGTCATCGACTCGCTGCAGCTGACCGCCAAGCACCGCGTCGCCACCCCCGCCGACTGGAAGCAGGGCGAGGACGTGATCATCGCCGGCTCGGTGTCCGACGACGAGGCCAAGACGATCTATCCGGACGGCTGGAAGGCGCCGAAGCCGTATCTGCGGGTCGTGCCGCAGCCGAAGTAAAGGTTCGCGCCTGGCGCCTTCATTCGCCCTTCTTCTCGGAGGAGGGCGAATGCCGGTGCAAATCCATCCGGTCGTGCAGCATGCGACTGATCTCGATGATCTGCCGACCGCCGACACGATAAAGCGACAAGTGCCCGCCCGGGTCGACCGTGTCTTGCGACATGGAGCGTGTGCACGCCCGGCATGATGTCTTCACGAGCTCTGGGCGCAGCAATCCGCCGCGGTCAATCGTCTGCGCGCCCGATGAGCTGTTCGGGCAAGCCACCCGGATCAGCCTGCAGCTCATCCATGCTGACGACCCCTCTTGAACCCGCCGCGATCCAGTGCGCGGAAGCGTGCCTGCGCGGGACAAGCACCGATGTCGCGTAGCTGGCACGCGGAGCCGTCGAGCGTCTTCGTGCGCCGTCATGGCGGCCGTAGTCCTACGGGCGATGGTTGGAAGTTGCGCGAAAATTAACTTCGATGGGCGAACTTTATCGCTTCTCAACTCGCAGCTGTACCTCGCGCGCCGCGGGCGCAAATTCGTCTGGAGCGAATAATGTCATTCATGGGTCGGTTCAGCATCCTCGCCAAGGTCCTCTCGATCGTCGTGCTGCTCAGCGGCGTCGCAGCGACCATGGCCTGGCTCGGCATTTCCGCGCTCGGCGACCTCAGCGAGAAGGCCGACGTGATGTCGGCGGCAGCGAAACGCGCCCTCTTCGCTGCGCGCGCCAATCAGAACGTGATCGCCTTGAACCGCGCCGAGTTCCGCAGCGCGCTCGACCCCAGCGACGAGAACAGGCTCGCCGCGCGCGAGGTGATCCAGACCCAGCTCAAGCAATATGACGAACGCTTCGCCCAGGTCAGCGAGACCGTGGACGAGAAGGCGAAGGCCATGCTGCCCGAGGTGAAGGACGCCTTCACCGCCTACAAGAGCCAGCTCGACAAGACGCTCGCCGTCGTCGACGCGGAGAAGTCCAGCAACATCGGCGAGAGCGTCGTGCGCCTGCGCGATGCGGCGATGAAGAGCCGCGCCGCCGCCGAAAACCTGCAGGGCAAGGTCCGCGCGGTGGCCGACCGCCTCAATGCCCGGGTCGAGGAGAAGGCGAAGGAGGCGCACGATCAATACCAGGCGACGTCGCGCCTGCTCGTCATCGTAGCGTCGGTCGGCATCGTGTTCAGCGGCGTGCTCGGTTTTCTGATCGGCCAGTTCGGCATCGCGAAGCCGATCCGCGCCATCGTTGCCCTGCTGCAGCAGCTCGCCGGCGGCAACTATGATGCCGCCGTCCATGCGACGGACCGCAAGGACGAGGTCGGTGACGTCGCCCGGGCCGCCGAAGTCTTCAAGGCCAACGGTTTTGCCAAGATCCGCATGGAGGCGGAGCAGAAGGAGATGGAGCGGCGCGCCATCGAGCAACGCAAGGCCGACATGCGCACGCTGGCCGACAATTTCGAGACTGCCGTCGGCGAGATCATCAGGACGGTCTCCTCCGCTTCGACCGAGCTCGAAGCATCCGCGGGCTCGCTGACCTCCACCGCCTCGCGCTCGCAGCAGCTCGCGACCACCGTGGCCGCCGCCTCGGAGGAGGCCTCGACCAATGTCCAGTCGGTGGCATCGGCCACCGAAGAGCTCTCCTCCTCGGTCAACGAGATCAGCCGTCAGGTGCAGGAATCCGCACGCATGGCCAGGGACGCAGTGGGACAGGCGCACCGCACCAACGAACGGGTCGGCGAATTGTCGAAGGCGGCGGCGCGGATCGGCGACGTCGTCGAGCTGATCAATACGATCGCCGGCCAAACCAACCTGCTGGCGCTCAACGCCACCATCGAGGCGGCACGCGCCGGTGAGGCCGGTCGCGGCTTCGCGGTCGTCGCCTCTGAGGTGAAGGCCCTGGCCGAGCAGACCGCGAAGGCGACCGGCGAGATCGGGCAGCAGATCTCCAGCATCCAGGGAGCGACCCACGAATCCGTCGCGGCCATCAGGGAGATCTCCGGGACCATCGAGCGATTGTCGGAGATCGCCTCGGCCATTGCGGCGGCCGTCGAGGAGCAAGGCGCGGCCACCCAGGAAATCTCCCGCAACGTGCAGCAGGCGGCGCTGGGCACGCAGCTGGTCTCCTCCAACGTCGCCGACGTCCAGCAGGGCGCAAGCGAGACCGGCTCCGCCTCCTCCCAGGTGCTGTCGGCAGCCAAGGCGCTGTCGAACGACGGCAACAGGCTGCGCTCCGAGGTCGGCCGGTTCCTGCAGACCGTTCGAGCCGCCTAGCGGTGATCCGCCTGCCGATGTCAGAGGTCAGCGCCGCGAATCTCGCGGCGTTGCCATGCGCCTCAAGGCAATTCCTGCGCGACGATCATCACGTGCGCGGCGTGGCCCAGTCCGCGATCAGCAGGCCCACGGTGGCCGACACCGCGGTGACGAACATGCCCCAGCTGATGTCGACCAGCACCACGGCCCAGGTCCACTGCTTGAGCATGGTGAGCGACGTCAGTTCGAAGGTCGCATAGCAGAACAGCCCGAACAGCGCGCCATAGAGCAAGGTCGAGCGCCACGTCGCCTCACTCTGGCCGCTGACGAAGATCAGCACGCCCGCGACGTAGACCAGATAGAACAGCACCGCCGGCGCGGGCCGGATCTCGCCCAGCATCTCGCCGACCTGCGACTGGAAGAAGCCCTTGGCGACGATGGCGAGAAAGGGGATGTCGAACCCGAGCAGCACGGCGATGGTCGCCAGATAAAGAACGACAGTTCGACTCATGCACTGCTCCGCTGACCTGGTTCGCGGGCCGGCGCTTGTTCAGGCCGACCCGGGTTGCCTCGCACGGACCAGGCGCAGATCAGCCGCGACGCTTGTTCTTGGCCTTCTTGCCGTCCGGCGCCTTTGCCCGCGAGGGTCTCTCTGAAAACGTCTGTCCGGCGTGGCTGGACTTGCCGCCATGCTGCTTTTTCTTTGCGGAAGCCGGTTCGTGGCCGGATTTCGACGGACCGTCACGGTGCGGCTTGCTGCGCGGCTTGGCGTCCCTCCCCCCGCGCGGCTCATCACGTCGCAGCGGATGGTAGGCGGTCTCGTCGTCCTCGCGCCGCGGCGGCCGCTTGTCCTGCCGCGGCCTTTCCGATGACGCCTGCCCTGAAGGGGCGCCCGACAGCGGCTCGATCCGGATATTGTCTTCCTTGTCCGGACGGCGGATGTTGGCGGCGAAGGCGTCCGCGACGCGCTCGGCGATCTCGAACTCGGTCGTGGTGTCCTGGATCTTGATGGCGCCGATGTCGTGCTTGTCGATGCCGCCACGGCGGCAGATCATCGGCAGCAGCCAGCGCGCCTCCGCATTCTTCTTGCGCCCGATCGCCGCCCGGAACCAGACGCTGGGCTCGCCCATGCCGTGGCGTGCCGACGGCTTTCCCGTTTTCGTTCGGGGGGCCGCTGGTGCACGATCCTCGCTCCGCGATGGCCTGGCGGTGTCGCGACCGCGATCCTGGCGCGATCGGCCGTTGTCCTGGCCGGGATCGAGAATGTCCTCGGGCGACGGCAGCCGGGCGCGATAGAGCCGGACCAGCGTTGCGGCGATGTCCTCGGCCGATCGCTCGGCGAGCAATGCGCGGGCCATCTCCACATCGTCCGCAGTCGTCTCCTCGGTGAAGATGGCGTCCTGCAGCATGCGCTCGTGATCGAGCTTGCGGATGTCATCGGCCTGCGGCGTCGCGCCCCAGACGGCATCGATGCCGGCCATATTCAACAGCACTTCCGCGCGTCGCCGCCGGGCCGGCGGCACCAGGAGGACGCTGACACCCTTGCGCCCCGCGCGGCCGGTGCGGCCCGAGCGATGCTGCATGACCTCGGGATCATTCGGCAGCTCCGCATGAATGACGAGGTCGAGCTTCGCGAGGTCGATGCCGCGCGCCGCCACGTCGGTGGCCACGCAGACGCGCGACCGGCCATCGCGCAGCGACTGCAGGGCCTGCGTCCGCTCGTTCTGCGTCAATTCACCCGACAGCGCGACCACCGAGAAGCCGCGCTCCAGCAGCGCCGCCTGCAGATGCCTGACGGCCTCGCGCGTGTTGCAGAACACGATCGCGCTCGGCGACTCGTAGAAGCGCAGCACGTTGACCACCGCGTGCTCGACATCTCCAGACGCAATGCGGATGGCGCGGTACTCGATGTCGGCGTGCCCGCCTTCGTCGCCTTCGACCTCGATCCGGAACGCGTCGTCCTGATATTCCTTGGCCAGCGCCACGATGCCACGCGGGAAGGTCGCCGAGAACAGCAGGGTGCGCCGCGTCTCCGGCGTGGTCTCGAGGATGAACTCCATGTCCTCGCGAAAGCCGAGATTGAGCATCTCGTCGGCCTCGTCGAGCACGACGGCCTTCAATTCCGAGATGTCGAGACGCCCGCGCCGCAGATGATCGCAGAGCCGGCCGGGCGTGCCGACGACGATGTGGGCGCCCGCCTCCAGCTCGCGCTGCTCGCGGCGCGGATCCATGCCGCCGACGCAGGAGACGACGCGCGCGCCCGCGTGCTGATACAGCCAGGCGAGCTCACGATGGACCTGCAGGGCGAGCTCGCGCGTCGGCGCCACGATCAGGGCCAGCGGCGCGGCGGCCCGGTCGAACCTGTCGCCCTCGCCCAGCAGGTTCTTCGCGATCGCCAGCCCATAGGCAACGGTCTTGCCCGAGCCGGTCTGGGCGGACACGAGGAGGTCGCGATCGACGGCCTCGTCGGCGAGCACGGCAAGCTGAACGGGCGTCGGCTGCTCATAATTGCGCTCGGCGAGAGCGCGGGCGAGCGGGGGATTGGTCGCGGGGAATGACAATTGACGGAAAACCTCGTTTGATTCGGGCTGCTTTACGCCATGCCGCGCCGGAACACGAGGGGAACGATCGTGAATATGCTGCATTGCTCCGCGCCCTTCCCTGCCCCCGAAGCGCGGCTCGATCCGGCCCGTGCTAGTCTCGCAGGGACAATCCCAGGGAGCCCTGAGCCATGTATGTCGCAGGATTCGTGATCCCGGTACCGGAAGAGAAGATGGAGGCCTACCGCCGGTGGGCCGAACGCGGCGCGGCGCTGTTCAGGGAATATGGCTGCCTCGAGATCGTCGAGTCCTGGGAGGACAACGTTCCCGACGGCACGGCCACCGATTTTCGGCGCGCCGTCGCCGCGAAAGCCGGTGAGAAGATCGTCTTCGCCTGGCAGGTGTGGCCCGACAAGGAAACGCTCGAGGCCGCCGAAGCCCACATGCAGAACGACAAGCGCTTCGAGCTCCCCGGCGACATTCCCTTCGATCCCAAGCGCCTGGTCCTCGGCTGCTTCAAGCCGATCCACACGATGGGGCGGGGCTGACAACTCGCTGCCGTCAAGATCAGCCACCTTGCCCGAACGTCTCCCGGTCTCAGGTCGCGCCGTTTTCGGCCGCTATTCGTCGCTCCACGGCCAGTGCCAGTGACGCCACCCCCAATTGCGCGGCCCGCTGGCATCCAGCGCCGCCTTCTGCTTGTCATCGAGTGAATCATAGAGCGCCTGAAACGCCGGCCGCACGGTCTTGATCGCCTGCTGCATGGCGTCGAGGCGTTGTTCGACGAGTGCAAGACGGTCGGTGGCTTTGACCGGCGGCGTAGCCGGACAGTCCTTGGTGATCAGCTCCGCCGCCTTGGCCGATGCCGCCTTGAGATCGCCGAGCCGCGCCCGCTGCGCCTCGTTCGGCTTGATGGCGGTCTCGATCTGCGACAGGCGCCATTCGGCAAATCCGCCCATGCGGGGATTGCAGAGGAAGCCGAACCCCCGTCCGCCCATCATCCCCGGCCCCATCATCATGCCGGGGCCCCACCCCGGCGGTCCGCCTGCTCCCGGCTGGGCGAAGGAAGGTGCAGCGGTGGCCGTCACGACTGCGGCGGCCAATATCAGCGCGCGTGGATCAACTCGCATGGCGGAACTCTCTTGACGTGGCATCGACGAGTTTGCGCAAACTAAGCGCGGACCGGATGCGGCGCTTGAGCAAGATCAACGGAACTCTTATTGCGCCGGTCCCGTCGAAACTGTCCTGCGTCGAAAGAATTTACTTTCGCTTTTTCGGAAATCGTGTATGATCCGCGTCGTCCCGCCTCATGCAGAGGGACGTACGCGTCGTCACGAACGTCGGGTGCGGGATGCGGTGGCCGCAGCCATGTCGGACGCGCTTTTGCGCAGACGACCGGCGTGATTGCGGACGTGAAGTCGCAGCGTCCTGACACCCCGATGCTGGTGTCCTCGCGCTGATGCGCAAGCATCATGCGCGACATGGTGGCCAACAAGCCCGGCGCACCAGGGAGACTGCGTATAAGCGTGAAGACATCGCGCAGGGAATGCCGGATGTTCGGCTGATCCTGTGGTACCTGCCGCCTGCATTCTTTTCGCAGGCGGGCCATGGGTGAGGCCTTCACCCGGCATTCCCTGCGCCCTCTCGTTTAAGGGAGGGACGAACTGATCGCAGACCTCGGGCGCGAAACGCCGCGAGAATACGTTCTCATGCCGACCGCTGTTTGACCCGTGAATCCGATCCATCCACCGCTGTCGTCCCGGGCAAGCCGTGACGCGCGACCGCGCGCCACGGCGCCGACCCGGGATCCATACTCCGCGGCGGACGTGGCGGGCGAAGTGCTGCTAACACCGTGCCTCAAACCGCGGCCTGGGGTTATGGGTCCCGGCGCCGCGTGCGCAATTGCGCACCAGGCCGGGACGACAGCGGAGTGTGCCGAGATCGCACTGGCATTCACGCGCGCCCACCATTGACGACCAGTCACGCACGAGCGGGAAGAGACGATCGCGAGCGAACAATCGGAGGACGATCAGCAAGGTTGAGCGCCCACCACGCCGCGATCTCAAGTGCGCAACGCAGGAACGCGGAGCTGCAATCCATCAACGCGCTGGCGCGATGGCATAGGACTTGCTCAACTCGCACATCAATTCGTCGCTTGCGGAGACCTGGAATGCTTGAAGGAGCCGAAGTCCGGCTGGCCGTCGATATCGGCGGCACGTTCACCGATATCGTTCTCGACATCGGCGCGCAGCGTCGAACGCGCAAGCTGCTGACCACGCCGACGCAGCCGGAGCAGGCCGTGCTCGACGGCACGCGCCTCATCCTCGCCGATGCAAAGGCGCGAATCTCCGACATCGACGTCTTCATCCACGGCACCACGCTCGCGACCAACGCCATCATCGAGCGCCGCGGCGCCAAGACGGCGCTGATCGCCACTGACGGCTTCCGCGATGTTCTGGATATTGGAACTGAGAGCCGCTACGACCAGTACGATCTCTCGATCGACAAGCCGAAACCGCTGGTGCCGCGCAGCCTTCGCTTCACCGTGCCCGAGCGCGTCGATGCTCATGGACAAGTCAGACTGCCGCTCGACGAAGCGGCGGTGCGTGCGCTGGGGCCGCAGCTGTGCGCCCTGAACGTTGCCAGCATCGCCATCGCCTTCCTGCATGCCTACGCCAATCCGGAGCACGAGCGCCGCGCGGCGGAGATCCTGGGCGAGGAGATGCCGGGCGTGTCGATCACGCTGTCGTCGGCGGTCTGTCCCGAAATCCGGGAATATGAGCGGACCTCGACTGCGGTGGCCAACGCCTATGTGCAGCCGCTGATGGACAGCTATCTCGCGCGCATGGAGCAGGCGCTCAGGATCGAGCAGTTCCGCGGCGCGATCTATCTCGTGACATCAGGCGGCGGCGTCACCTCGATCGCGACGGCGCGGCGCTTCCCGGTGCGGCTGGTCGAATCCGGCCCGGCCGGCGGCGCAATCTTCGCCGGCCAGATCGCCGCACGGCTCGGCGAGCGCAAGGTGCTGTCGTTCGACATGGGCGGCACCACCGCCAAGATCTGCCTGATCGAGGATTTCGAGCCTGAGAGCTCGCGCGTGTTCGAGGTCGATCGCGCCGCGCGCTTCCTGAAAGGCTCCGGCTTGCCCGTGCGCATTCCCGTCATCGAGATGGTTGAGATCGGCGCCGGCGGCGGCTCGATCGCGCGGATCGATGCGATGAAGCGCGTCACCGTCGGCCCCGAGAGCGCCTCCTCCGAGCCGGGACCTGCCTGCTACGGCCGTGGCGGCCAGCGTCCCGCGGTGACGGATTCCGACGTCGCGCTCGGCATGATCGATCCCGACGCGTTCGCCGGCGGCACCATCAAGCTCGACCCCGAGCTGTCGAAACAGGCCCTGCTCCGCGACATCGGCGCGCCGCTCGGCCTGACCGCCGAAATGGCCGCCTATGCGGTGCATGAAGTGGTCTGTGAGAACATGGCGAGCGCGGCGCGCGTCCATGCCGTCGAGCGCGGCGCCGTGATCGGCCAGCACACGCTGATCGCATTCGGCGGCGCAGCGCCGCTGCATGCCGCGCGCGTCGCGGAAAAGATCGGCGTGTCGCGCGTGGTCGTTCCCTCCAATGCCGGGGTCGGCTCGGCGGTCGGCTTCCTTGCTGCGCCGATCTCCTATGAGCTGGTGCGCAGCCGCCATGCGCGGCTCGACGATTTCGACACGGCCCTCGTCTCCGGCCTGCTGCAGGAGATGGCCGACGAGGCGCGCGCGCTGGTCGAGCCGGGTGCGGCCGGCGCTGACGTTCGCGAGCGCCGTGCCGCTTTCATGCGCTATGTCGGCCAGGGGCACGAGATCGCGGTCGAACTGCCGAACCGTCCCCTGACCGCGGACGACCTCGCCGCGCTGCGATCGTCCTTCGAGGCCGGCTACGCCGCTTTGTTCGAGCGGCCGATTCCGGGGGCGGCGATCGAAGTGCTGAGCTGGTCGGTGCTCGCGACGACGGACCCGCTCCAGCCTCCCATCGTCACCGAGGTGACGCGCAAACCCGCGGGCAAAGCCGCCGGACATCGCAAGTTCTTCGACGGCCGCGCTGGGCGCATCCTCGAGATCCCACTCTATCGCCGCGAGGAGATGGCGCCTGGGGCCACCATCGCCGGCCCAGCTGTTATCGCCGAGGACGAGACCTCGACCTTCATCTCCAACAGCTTCGATGCGCATATCGACGGTGCCGGCAGCATCGTCATGGAACGGAAGGCGGCCTGAGATGAGCCAATCACAAGCAACGAGCCTGATCGATCTGCAGATCATGTGGCACCGGCTGATCGCCGTGGTCGAGGAACAGGCACAGGTATTGCTGCGCACCGCCTTCAGCCCGATCGTGCGCGAATGCGGCGACCTCTCCGCGGGCGTGTTCGATCTCAAAGGGCGCATGCTGGCGCAGGCGGTCACCGGCACGCCCGGCCATGTCAACTCGATGGCGGAATCGGTGAAGCACTTCATCGCGCGCTTCCCGATTGCCACCATGAAGCCGGGCGATGCCTACATCACCAACGATCCCTGGATGGGCACCGGCCATCTCAACGATTTCGTCGTCACCACGCCCTGCTTCAAGGACGGCCAGCCGGTAGCGCTGTTCTCCTGCACCAGCCATTTGATGGATATCGGCGGCATCGGCTTCGGCCCTGACGGCACCGACGTGTTCATGGAGGGCCTCTACATCCCGATGCTGAAGCTGATCGACCAGGGCGTCGTCAACGAGACGCTGATGGCGATGATCCGCGCCAACACGCGGCTGCCGGTCGACACCGAGGGCGACACCTATTCGCTCGCCGCCTGCAACGATGTCGGCTGCCAGCGCCTGGTCGAGATGATGACCGAGTTCGGCATCGCCTCGCTCGATGAGCTCGGCGACTACGTCTGCGACCGCTCGCGCGAGGCCGTGCTGGCCGAGATCGCCAAGCTGCCGAAGGGCACCTGGCGCAACGAGATGGTGGTCGACGGCTATGATGCACCGGTGACGCTGAAGGCCGCGCTGACGATCTCGGACGACGGCATCCACGTCCACTTCGACGGCACCTCGCCCGCCTCGAAGTTCGGCATCAACGTGCCGCTGTCCTACACCACCGCCTACACCGTGTTCGGGCTCGGCTGCGTGGTGGCCTCTGATATCCCCAACAATGCCGGCTCGCTGTCGCCGCTCACGGTCTCGGCGCCCTCGGGCGCGATCCTCAATGCGCCGAAGCCCGCCCCGGTCGCCTCGCGGCATGTCATCGGCCAGATGCTGCCCGACGTCGTGTTCGGCTGTCTCAGGCAGATCATCCCGGAGCGGGTGCCTGCAGAAGGCACCTCCTGCCTGTGGAATCTCAACGTCCGCGGCCAGACCCGTAGCGGTGCCGGCGGCAATTACGGGTTCTCCATGGCGGTCACGTCGAACGGCGGCACCGGCGCCCGTTTCGACAAGGACGGGCTGTCGGCGACCGCCTATCCCTCCGGCGTGCGCGGCACCCCGGTCGAGATCGCGGAGACACAGACGCCGCTGATCTTCTGGCGCAAGGAGCTGCGCCCCGACTCCGGCGGCGCCGGCCGCACCCGCGGCGGCCTCGGCCAGATCATCGAGGTCGGCAGCGGCGTCGACGCTCCCTTCGACATCCTCGCCGCCTTCGACCGCATCGATCACCCGCCGCGCGGCCGCGACGGCGGCCACAATGGCCAGGCCGGCTATGTCGGGTTGAAGTCGGGCCAGAAACTGCGCGGCAAGGGTTTTCAGACCGTGCCGCCGGACGACCGCCTGGTGGTGCTGACGCCAGGTGGGGCGGGCATCGGTGATCCCCGGGAGCGTGCGGCACAGCTGGTGCAAGGCGATGTCGAGGCGGGGCTGGTGTCGGCGGACAATGCCGCGGCGGTCTACGGTCAGGCGCGATGATGGACGATCGTGTGAGCCGGCTGCTCAGCCGTCGCCCAGCGCGGGGCACCCCTCTCGCGGCACGCGCGGTGCACCCTCTCCCCTTGTGGGAGAGGGTGGCGACGAGCGTCAGCTCGGCGCCGGGTGAGGGGTTCTCTCGGCAAATGCGCGCGCGGAGAGAGACCCCTCGCCCGGCTTCGCTACGCGAAGCCACCCTCTCCCACAAGGGGAGAGGGTGCACTGTCTTCGCTGAAACAGCAGTGACCATGTCAAACGCACATCACCGGAGAGACTGATGATTACACGACGCACATTCACCGCTGGCGCAGCCTCCCTGCTCGCCGCAACGCAGATTTCGACCCGCGCCCGCGCCGCCACGACCAACTGGGACATGTCGACGGTCTGGCCCGACGGCAACTTCCACACCCAGAACGCGATGGCGTTCGCCGAGGAAGTCAAGAAGCAGACCGGCGGCGCGGTCAACATCACCGTCAAGGCCGGCGGTCAGCTCGGCTTCAAGGGGCCCGAACATCTGCGCGCCGTGCGCGATGGCCTGGTGCCGCTGGCCGACGTGCTCAACATCCAGCAGGTCGGCGACGAGCCGTTCATGGGCGTCGAGAGCATCCCGTTCCTCGCCGGCTCGATGGACGAGCTCAAGGTGCTGCACAAATATGTGCGGCCCGAATATGAGAAGATCGCCGCGCGCAACAACCAGAAGATCCTCTACATCGTGCCGTGGCCGACGCAGTACCTGCATCTCAAGGCCAAGGTTGCTGATGTGGCCGGGCTGAAGAACATCAAGATCCGCGTGCCCGACAAGAACGCGGTCGACATGCTCAACGCGGTCGGCATGGCCGCCGTGATGATCCCCTGGGGCGAGACCATCCCGGCGCTCGCCTCCGGCGCGGTGGCGGGCGTATCCACCTCGGCGGTATCAGGCGTCGACGGCAAGTTCTGGGAGTTCCTCAAATACATCTACCCGACCAACCATGTGTGGTCGTCGCAGATGCTCAACGTGAACCTGGATTCGTGGAAGGCGCTGACGCCGGAGCAGCAGAAGACGGTTGCTGACGTCGCTGCGAAGATGGAGCCCACCTTCTGGACCAATTCGCTCAAGGCCGACGCCGACAGCCTCAGCCGGCTCAAGGACGGCGGCATGGAGGTGGTGCCGGTGTCCGAGGCGATGATGACGGAGATCCGCACCAAGACAGCCCCGTTGATGGACGCTTTCGTCAAGCGGGTGCCCGCGGCCGAACAGCCGGTGAAGGCCTATCTTGCCGAGATGAAACGTGGCTGAGGGTCTCCTGAACCTCTCACCCGCAACGCCGGCGAGCCTGAACGCGTCGGCGCCGGCGCCATTGCGGCTGCTGCTCGACGGCATCGACCGGCTCGGGCGCCTCGACGGCTGGATCGGCGGCGGCTGCCTGCTGACCCTGACGCTACTGATGCTCGCGGAGGTGACGACGCGGGCGCTGTCGAACGTGCTGCCGTTCTTCCCGCCGACCATCTCGATCGCCTGGGAATACTCGTCCTATCTGATGGCGGCCTCGTTCACCTTCGGCGCCGCCATGACGTTGCGGGTCGGCGGCCACATCCGCGTCGTGCTGCTCTTGAAGAACGTTCCCGCGCCGGTGCAGCGGGCCCTGGAGGTGCTGGCGGCGGCCACCGGCTTCGCCTTCATGGCCTTCCTGACCTGGTCGATGACGAAGTTCGCCTTCGGCGCGTTCATGCGCGGCCAGGTCTCGACCTCGAGCGACACGCCGCTGTGGTTTCCGCAAGCCGTCGTCACCTTCGGCATGCTGCTGCTCACCTTGCAGTTCCTGGCCCGCGCGATTCAGGCGGCGCTGGGACTGCCCCTGGAGGACCACCGCATGAAGGCCTCGCCGGTCGAATGAGGGGGCGCGGACGACTCAAAACAATCGTGTGGCCGCTGCAGGCGACTGCCAGCATCGGCAGCTGTCACTGGTGCGCCGGCAGGCGAGCCAGCGGACCGAATGCTCACTGGGACGCCCGCCCTCTCCACGCGTCGTTCCGGGGCGCGCGGAGCTTGAGGCCGACGCATGTCGGCCTCAAGTCGGAGCGCGAGCCCGGAACCCATAGCCACAGGATACGGTGCGAGGCACGCTCGCGGATACCAGGTCAACTCACAACGTCTGCCTGTGGTTATGGATTCCGGGCTCATTCGCGCTGCTCCGAAATGGCTTCGCCATTTCGCGCGCAAATGCCCCGGAATGACGGAGTGGGCGGACCAAGCCTGCCCTCCGCCCATCCCTTCCCGACCGCCCCACTCACCGCGGACTCCACCTCCCCATGACCATCGAAGTCATCGCCCTGTTCGCCATCCTGTTCGCGCTGCTGGCCGGCGGCCTGTGGATCGGGCTCACGCTCGCCTTCACCGCGACCCTGCTGCTGGCGATGTTCCGCTCGATCCCGCTCGACAAGCTGCTTCCGCAATATGCCTGGAACATCCTGACCACCCAGGAGCTGCTGGCGCTGCCGCTGTTCATCCTGATGGGCGAGCTGCTGTTCCGCACCCGGCTGTCGCGCTCGCTGTTCCAGGGCCTGGCGCCATGGGCCGGCCTGCTGCCGGGCCGTCTGCTCCACGTCAACGTCATCGGCTGCACCATCTTCGCCGCGATCTCCGGCTCATCCGCCGCGACCACGCAGGTGATCGGCCGGATGTCGCTGAACGAGCTGCTGCGCCGCGGCTATTCGCGCGACATCGCGATCGGCTCGCTCGCCGGCGCCGGCACGCTCGGCTTCCTGATCCCGCCGTCGAACATCATGATCATCTATGGCGTGCTCGGCGACGTTTCTATTCTAAAGCTCTTCACTGCCGGCGTGCTGCCGGGGCTGCTGCTGGCCGGCACCTTCATGGGCTGGGTGATGCTGCACACGACCCTGAAGCCCGCGATGGTGCCAAAGGCGGAAGCGCAGCTGTCGCAGGTGCCGTGGGCGGAGCGCTTCGCCGCGCTGAAGGATCTGGCCCCGGCCCTGTTCCTGATCGCCTGCGTGCTCGGCTCGATGTATGGCGGCCTCGCCACGCCGTCCGAGGCGGCGGCCGTCGGCGTGCTCGGCGCGGCGCTGGTGGCCTATTTTCAGGGATCGATGTCGCTGCAGGTGGTGCGCGACGTGATGATCGGCTCGGTGATCACCTGCTCGATGATCGCGCTGATCGTGCTCGGCGCGTCGATCCTCGGCAATGCCGCAGCGTTCCTCGGCATTCCCCAGGCGGTCGCCGCCTTCGTGAAGGGGCTCGGCCTGTCGCCGTTCATGCTGATCGCCGTGCTGATCGTGTTCTACCTGATCCTCGGCTGTTTCCTCGACGGCTTCTCGATGATCGTGATGACGCTCCCGATCGTGCTGCCGATCGTGAAGGCGGCGGGTTTCGACGAGGTCTGGTTCGGGATCTTCCTGGTGCTGGCCGTCGAGATGGCCCAGATCACCCCGCCGGTCGGCTTCAACCTGTTCGTGATCCAGGGCCTGACGGAGGACGGCCTGGGCTACATCGCCCGCGTGACCGCCCCCTACCTCATCATCATGGTCGCGTTCGTGCTGCTGCTCACGCTGTTCCCGGGCATCGTGACGATCCTGCCCCGGCTGCTCTACGGATAAGCAGCCGTGTCAGGCCGCCCGCATGTTGTCGAGGAACTTCTCGACCTCGGCCTTGAGCCGCAGGCTTTCGCCGGACAGCGCCTGGGCCGAGGCGAACATCCGGTTGGAGCTTTCGCCGGTCTCGCCGGCCCCGCGCGCCGCGCTGCGGATGTTGTTGACGACGTCGGCGGTGCCGGTCGCGGCCGAGCGGACGCTATGGGTGATGTTCTGGGTCGCCGCGCGCTGCTGCTCGACGGCGGCCGAGATCGACGCGGCAATGCCGTTGATGCGCTCGATGGTGGAGCCGATCGCCTTGATGGCGTCGACCGATTCCTGGGTCACGGTCTGCATGTTGGCGATCTGGCTGGAGATCTCCTCGGTCGCCTTGGCGGTCTGCCCGGCCAGCGTCTTGACCTCCTGGGCGACCACCGCAAAGCCGCGGCCGGCATCGCCGGCACGGGCGGCCTCGATCGTGGCGTTCAGGGCCAAGAGGTTGGTCTGCTCGGCGATCGAGGTGATCAGCTTGACGACGTCGCCGATGCGGTTGCCGGCGTCGGAGAGTTCCTTGATGCGCTGGTCGGTCGCCGTGGCCTGCTTGACCGCCTCGGCGGCGATGGCGTTGGATTCCTGCACGCGGCGGATGATCTCCGCGATCGAGCCGGACAACTCGTCGGACGCCGCAGCCGCCGTACGAACATGCTCGGAGGCGGTTTCCGAGGCGCCCGCCGACTGCCCGGACAGGTCGGCCGTGGTGCGCGCCGTCTGGGTGAGCTGACGCGCCTCGCGCTCGAATTCGCTCGACGAGCTCAGCACGTTCTCGATGATGCCGCCGATGCTGGCCTGGAACGAATCGACGAAACGCTGCAACTCGGCCTTGCGCTCCTCCACGGCCGCCGTCGCGGAGGCGGTCTGCTGTTCGCGCATCCGACGCCGCTCGCTCGCGGCGCTGCGGAACACAACCAGGCTGCGGGCAATCTCACCGATCTCGTCGCCACGATCGTCGGACTTGATCTGGACGTCCTCGCGGCCCTCGGCGATCGCGGTCAGCGCCTGCGTCACGGACGTCAAAGGCTTGGTGACGCGCCGGACGACCAGCATGGTGAGGCCGAGCACGAGCAGCGCGGCAATTGCGGCTGCAACGATCATGGTCTGCATCGCCTGCGACAGCATGGCGTCGAGCTCGGCCATGGGAACGCCGACATAGAGGATGCCGATCACCTTGCCCGCAGCATCGGTGACCGGGAAATACGCCGTCATGAACGGCTTGCCGAACAGCGTCGCCGGTCCCTTATAGGCCTCGCCGCGACGCAGCAGCGCCTGCGCCGGATGATCGGCGGCGAGCTGAGTGCCCACCGCGCGGTCGCCATTCTCCTTTTTCACATTGGTCGAGCGGCGCACGAACTGACCGTTGCCGTCGACGACGAACAGCGTGGCGCTGCCGCCGACATAGGACACCGCGCGGTCGACGATCGCGTGATCCTTGATCTCGGGGATCGCGGGAATCTCGATGCGCGTAACGACGCCGTTCTGCACGCTGACTTTCGCGTCCTTGAAGGTTTCGGTGAACGTCAGCGCAAAGGTGCGCAGGTTGCCTTCGATGTCGCGTTTGGCGCGATCGGCGAAATCCGACGTGAGCGACCAATACGCCGCACCGACGACGAGCGCCGTATTCAGCGCGATGACAACGGCGGCACAGATCAGCGCCTTGGTGCCGAGCTTCAATTTGACGGACAACGACATAAACCTTCCAGGAAGTGCAACTGGTTCTCAAAGTGCCCGTACTTCGTTTCGAACGAGTTATTTTCCGGGGAGTAGAATACCGGAAGTCATTTCGGAAGCGGCAATAAGATACCTGCTAATGTCATCGCCCCCTATCATCGTATGGTTTCGCGAGAGCTTGCGACTATCTGACCACCCCGCGTTGTATGCAGCAGCAGCGTCGGTAGCCCCCGTCGTTTGTAGTTACGTCTACGATCAGGAGAGCCCCGAGTTGCGGCGCCTCGGCGGTGCAACGCGCTGGTGGCTGGCGCAATCGCTGCGTGCACTCGGTGCCGATCTGCAGGCGCTCGGCGCCGACCTCGTCGTCCGCCGCGGGCCCGCAGCAAAAGTGCTCGGCCAGCTGGCGCGCGAGACGAAGGCCCGTGCGGTGTTCTGGAACGATGTCGCGCAGAGCGGACCACGCGCCGTGGCGGCGAACGTCGAATCGGCGCTCGGCGAGATTGACGTTGCATCACGCGTGTTTCCCGACGACCTGCTGATCGATCCAAGCAAGCTGCGCGGCAAGGATGGACGCGGCCCGCGCGTGTTCACGCCGTTCTGGAAGCGCGTGCTCGCCTTGGGCGATCCGCCGAAGCCACTGCCGCGGCCGGCAAGGCTGTCTTCCGTGTCGGTGGTCGCAAGCCTTGCCATCGATGAGCTTGCGCTGGAGCCCACCAGGCCGGACTGGGCCGGCGGCCTGCGCGCGACCTGGCAAGTCGGCGAGCGCGCAGCCCAGGGGCGCCTGGCCAGGTTCCTCGATGCCCCCGTGCGGACCTACGCCGCCAACCGCGACCGGCCCGACGTCGAGTCGACCTCCCGCCTGTCGGCGCATCTGCGATTCGGCGAAATCAGCCCGCGTCAGGTCTGGCACGCGGCGCGCTTCGCCGCAGCCGAGCGTCCCGCCTTCGCGCCCGGCATCGACAAGTTCCTGAGCGAGCTCGGCTGGCGCGAGTTCAGCCGCCACCTGCTCTACGACAATCCGGACCTCGCCACGCGCAACCTGCAGCCCTCCTTCAACGCGTTTCCGTGGACGCAGGATGGTGCGGCGCTGGCGGCGTGGCAGCGCGGACGGACCGGCTATCCGATCGTCGACGCCGGTATGCGCGAGCTCTGGCACACCGGCAGCATGCACAACCGCGTCCGCATGGTGGCTGCGTCGGTGCTGGTGAAGCATCTGCTGATCGACTGGCGGCTGGGCGAGCAGTGGTTCTGGGACACGCTGGTCGACGCCGATCCCGGCAGCAACCCGGCCAGCTGGCAATGGGTCGCAGGTTCTGGCGCCGATGCCGCACCCTACTTCCGTGTCTTCAATCCTATGCTGCAGGGCGAGAAGTTCGATTCCCAGGGGAGCTATGTACGGCGCTGGGTTCCCGAACTGGCGCGCCTGCCGGCCGCTCTGATCCATCAACCCTGGGCCGCCAAGCCGCTCGAACTCGCCGAGGCCGGCATCGCGCTCGGCCGGTCCTACCCGGCGCCGATCGTCGATCACAAGCAGGGCCGCGAGCGCGCGCTTGCCGCTTATGCGACGCTGCGCACAAGTGATTAGTTGGGCTCGCTTTGACAGCAGAGAGAATCCAGCTATCGTCGCAAGGTTTCCAACAGATCGGGGGACCGATATGGACGACACCACACTCACCGACCCGACCATCGCAGCACCGAGCACGCCGCCCGAGGCCGCGAAGGATCCCGTGACCACCCCGGCGCCCAAGGCCAAGCGGGCGCCGAAGAAGACCTCCAAGAAGGCCGCACCCAAGCGGGCCGCTGCCAAGGCCAAGAAGGTTGCGACCAAGAAGTCGGCCAAGAAGACCGTGAAGAAGGCGGCAAAGAAGGCTGCGAAAAAGACCGCCAAGAAAGCAGCCAAGAAGGCCACGAAGAAAGCAGCCAAGAAGACGAAGAAGGCCAAGCGCTGAGCTGCCTGGTCTGGCTGAAGGCAAGCAATCGCCTTCACCGATCGTCTCGGCGAAGCAATCCAGTGCCCGGTCACGGGGACAATCTGGCGCTGGATTGTTTCGTTCGTCGTTGTTCGGCCGACTGCGGATAGCAGCTGTTTTCGGACAGCTCGCTGGAACATGACGTTGACTGGGCCTTTGGCTCCTCGCCGCATTGCGGGAGAGGCGAGGCCGAGATGCTGCGAGATACTGATGGAGTCAGGGCCGATCGGGCGATTGTGGCGGCATCACACCCGGGGGCCGCACGGTCCAATCTGTGGCGGGCAAAGGCGCGACCGTCACCAGGCGTCAGGACAGGGATCGACGATCTTCCAGAGCTCGACGCCGTTCTTGATCCGCTTCATCTCGGTGGTGAGACCACCGTTGCGCCGGATCCAGTCCTTCACCGTGTCGGGATAATAGGACATCAGCTCGGATGTCCCCTCGATGCTCGTGACCTTGATGCCGAAGGTGAAGGCCTTGTCGTAGTAGGCCTGGTGGAAGCCGAGACTTGCCTTCGGCGTGACGCAAACCTTGTTGAGCGGCACGATGCCGAACACGAGCGTACAGGCGGAGTTGCAGATGCCGTCGATAATGACCCGCTGACGCGTGTCCCGGATGTGCTTGTACTTTGCCTTGTACTCTTCGATGTAGCCGCCGTGATCGCGCGTGATGTGCAGGTCCGCGCGCGCCGGTGCGGCGGCGACCAGCGCGAGCACGACGAATGGAAGCAGGCGGTTCATGGATGGACGAAAACCCGGTCTCGTCTCGGCGAAGTCGCGGCAGGGACAAGGACCGTGCGCGCGACGCAATTGCCGGACCCTGTCATGAATTCGTTAAGCATGCGGAAAAGGACAAAAATTTGGCGAGCCGGTCACCTTTCCCGCACCCTTTCCGGCCCTTTCGAGTTAGATTGCCGGCCAAATGTCCGGCCTTAGGGCGATTTCCGGAGAAAACACATGAGCAAGCTTGCAATGGTCGCTGCCGCCTTGATCGTGGCTGCGGCAGCCCTGGTTCCGACCTCGTCGGAGGCCCGCGGCCATCATCGGCACCACCGCCACCACGCCTTCAACGGGCTACCCTACGCGATCAGCTACCTGCACAATTATGGCCCCGGGCCGGCGCCCGGCACTTTCGCGTTCTATGACGGCCCCTCGACCAACCACTGCTACCAGAGCTCCGCGGCCTATATCGGCCAGGATCGCCACCGGCATCCCTGCTTCTGACGACGCGGCACGGACGGCGCCGTTAAAGCGGCATGAGTGTTCGCTGCATGTCACGTCCGACCGCCCTGAAGGCTGGCCTTGCTCGGCCAAGTCTGATATCCGGAGTTTCGCGGGGTGGTCCCGCAGCGCGCGCTCGTAGCTCAGCTGGATAGAGCATCGGATTTCGATTCCGAGGGTCGGGAGTTCGAATCTCTCCGAGCGCGCCAGGCCCGTCTTCGCCCCCCTTCACCCGCCATCGCCGATCATCACCGAAGCGCACGATAACACCTTGTGAGATCGTGGTTTTTCGCGCCTTCGGTGACTGCAGCGTACCATCGGCGATCGTCGGCAAGCTCCGCCAGACCGTCCCTTTGGCCATCCCTCGACCTGAGTTAGAATCACCCTCACCTGAAACGCTGCATTTTTCAGCGAGGGACAGGAGTTCGAATCTCCCGTGCAGCTTCTAACTCAAAAGCCCGAGATCACCGCCAAGAACTATCTCTCCGTCGGGCCCGGCGAATACCCGTGCGGCAACAACCTCTACCTGATCGTCACCCCAAGTGGCGGCCGCCGCTGGGCGTTCCGATACCAGCGCAACGGCATCATCAAGAAGATGGGCTTCGGTTCGGCCAAGGAAAGCGGCCTGAAGCTCTCCGAGGCCAGGGATAAGGCGATTGACGCTCTGCGGCTGCTGGCGAAGGGGACCGATCCGCGAGAGCACCGTGACGTAGAGAAACGCCGCACCCAGGGATCGCGCCAGTTCGGCGAATTCGCCGAGGAATGGCGGCGAACCTACGAGACCGGCATGAGGCACAAGGCCGCAAGAGCAAAGCTGAAGCGCATCGTGCAGGTCATCTGCCATCCGCTCCGCAAGCACTGGGTCCACGAGATCGAAACCGCACATGTCGTCAATGTGCTCATGCCGATCTGGCCCCAGCCTGAGACCTCCCGCTCCGCTCGCCAGATCATCAAAAAGATTCTTGACGCAGCGATCGCTCAAAACCTGCGACCGAAAGATAACCCGGCTGATTGGGCCAGCCGACTGCAACCGATCATGCCCAGGCAACGGCGGCGTGGCACGATACGGGGCGGCCACAAGGCGATGGACTACCAAGACCTACCGGCGTTCATGCACAAGCTCAGCGCCATCTCGACGCAAAGCGCGCGGGCGCTCGAGGTCATTATTCTGACCTTGGGACGAACCGCCGAAGTGCAGAACATGCGCTGGGCGCAAGTCGATCTCGATAACGGAATCTGGGATCTTGGCTTTCTCGGCACCAAAAACGAGCGGTTGAAGCGCACGCCGTTGCCCCGGCAGACCCTGACCTATTTGCGCGAGGCTTACGACAGCTGCGTGAGTGACGAATTCGTGTTTCCCGGTCGCAGTCTAAAGACACCGATGAGCAACATGACCATGCTCAAGTATCTCAAGGAGCTCACCGGAGACGAATCCCTGACTGTGCACGGCTTCCGCACGACGTTTCGAACCTGGGCGCAGGAGCAAACCCACTTCGAGGAAGAAATCGTCGAGCATTGCCTGCACCACATCACGGGCGATGATGCCGAAAAGGCCTATAAGCGCGGCGAGGCCCTGAAGAAGCGACTGCATGTGATGCAGACATTCGCGGACTTCGCAACACAACGACCAAAGAGCAATGTGACTCCGATAAAGGTCGCCTGAAAGTTCAAGTATCCTCCTGCCCCGCCGAGGATGTCACCGCTCAGGCTGCTTGATCCCATCGGGCAGGTTTTCCAAGAAGGATGCCAGATCTGCGCGCGTGATGATCGTCCGCGTGCCATACTTTCGGGTTCGCAGCCGCCCTTCTTTGATGGCCTTGTAAAGGGACGTTTGGCCCAGCGAAGACAGTACCGCAGCCTCAGGAACGGTGAGGCCGAGCTTTTCCGCAGCGTTTCGAAGCATCGGTTCGCGCTTTGGCATCTAGGGGTGGTCTCGCCTCATTTGTCGCCCGCGATATCTTTCCTTTGCCGCCGCGAATTGATCGCCGCGACGAAATCGAAGGCACGCAGATGCGACGGATGGAGGCTAGGCGAATGCTTAGCAACACCCGAAGTCCCCAGGCGGAGTTTCGGACGCTATTTCGTGCAATTGGGATAGTTGAGAATCCTGACTGAACCGACTGGCAGCGAAGCCACTCCGCGGATGCTGAGACCAGTCAAGAGGCCAGCCGCAGTGTTAACATAGTGTGGCGACTGTTGCCCCCTTTGCTGCGCCCTTGGCTCCATGGCTCTCCAAATCCTTCCGGACGTCCTTGGAGTGCCCCAAAGGAGATCGGCGCCAGGAATAGCCGATCCTTTCGCTTCAGTCTCCTGCGCCCGCTCCGGGTCTTGCAGCGCATATTCACGAGGAGGCAGAGATCCGGATGATACACGGCATAGCTTCCGGTTCGGCCCCCTGGACCGCCCCGCCGGCTCCCTCCAGCGGTTTGGAGCTTCGTCACGTCACTGCACCCAGCACAATCTGGGCGCCCCGCGACAGCCCGATCGCTTACCTACCCTTCGGCCGGCCGCCACCCAGCAAATGTCGGTATCGGGTCCGAAGCTCCATGATCGCAAACCGGTCGAGCTCACCCCGCCGGTAGCGTTGACGCAACTCGTCCCGTGCTGGGTCCGGGATCGCGGCGATCAATTCCCAACCTTCAGCAACGTCGTCGAAGAGCGCGACAATCCCTGGATCAAAGCGAGCGTCATCCTGCTGTTCGGCGAGCCGACGGAGCGTCACGTCGATGGTTTCCGGCCGACCATCAAGAGGGAGGCCCGCCGGCAATGCAGATTTGTTTTTATATAGTCCTTTATAGGCAGGTCCCTCAGGGCCCTGCGGCGAATCTTTATACGCAGGTCCCTTTTGGACCCGCGGAGCCGCAGGTCCCTTTCGACCCCGCGGACGCGCCGACTTATCCACAGGCGCCGGCACGTCACGGACGACGTAATCGATCTCGCCGAACCGATGTCCGTCGACAATTCGTTGCGCTTCGCGGGTGACGTAGCCGGCGGCGATCAACTCTCGGAAGATGCGCTGGAGCTTCTTGCGGCCGACCAGGAGGGTTCGCCCGATATGATCGAGGCGGACGTGCCATTTATGGGGACGCGACAAGAGATAGCCGAGGACGCCCTTGGCCTCGACCGAGAGGCGGGAATCCGCGAAGACCGCGTTCGGGACGATGGTGAACTGCGCCTTGTGCTCCCGACGGACAATGGTCACCGGCGGGTGACCATCCAGGTGAGCCCATGCAGATCGGCGCGAACTTCAGCCGGCCGACGGCACCCTACCCCGCCGAAACGGAGTGCGAAGCTCACGAGAGGATACGTCCCGTTCAGGAGCTTGCAGGACCTCGCATTGGTCGGAGCGCGCAGCTCACTCGGGCAATGGCCGCACGGCGACATATGTCGATTGTGCCACAGCAACTCTGGACTCGCATATCGCCGAGTCTTCGCTGTGCTACGCCGCCATGCGATCGACAGGTCGCGAAGGTCTAGGCCACGCGAGAGGCGTCAACCATGATGAACGTCGCCAGTGCGAGCCTTGCCGTGGACCGCATGCTGTCCCCCAAACCGGCCGCCCTGCTCAGCCGACTGTCCCTCAGAGAAACCGGCTCCCCTACTCTTCCAGGCCTTCTCCCACCCAATCAGTGCCGATTGTGATGTGATAGGACAGACTCCAGGCCGCGTTCTGTATCACTAGAGCTGACAATGCGGGGCTCGCCGCCCTCGGCAGCTTGCGCCGCTTTGACGAGACGCCTGACCTGCCTCGCCGTGCCGGCCAAGGCACGTCCCTGGATCTCCCGGAACTCCTCGTCAGTCGCCGCAATGATATCATCGCTGAGCGCCTGGAGCAGGCGCGCGAGTTCGAGACGGGGGTGCCAGCGTGTCATGGCGAGCTCCAATTCCGTTGGTGGCGGAGCAGCGCGCGCCGCATTCGCCGCCGCGCAGTATCGTAATCGATAGCCGAGATGCCATACGCCCGGCAGATGTCCCTGGCCGCGAGGCCGTTGGCCAGCCCGTCGATGATCTGCAACACGACCGGATCTCCTGCAAACAGCCGGAACACCTCGGCGAGCCCTGCGACCGCCACAGCCACGCGTTCGGGATCGGCCAATTCGTCAACGGGATCGCTCGGGACGCCGTGCTGGCCGGGATCATCGCGGCTGACCAGTAGCCGTTGCTCGCTCCGAACGCGCCGCCAATAATCGTCGCAGAGGCTGCGCATGACGCCGGACAGGAAAGCCAGGATCGGCACACCCAGCGGCTAGACCCGCGATCCGTCGAGAACGCGGAGGATGGCCTCATGCAGCACGTCGGCCCAGCCGATCCCTCCGGGTAGCCCGCGGCCCCACAATTGCGCCAGGGCCTTCAGGCGCACCAGATCGGTCTCAGACAGGGCCTCGATCGCGGCCGCCGCATCGGCGACGGTGCGACCGGCGTTCGAGCCAACTCCAGGGGTGCCAATCGATCGTTCCATGACCCCTATTATGCGGCCGAGCAGATACGTTGCGGACAGCCTCGGGAAAAATTTTCGGCCGTGTCCGCACTACCGTTCCGAGATCCGCATCCTCTCCATGCTGAGAGGAGAAAACCGTGAATCAGATCGCAAATGCACGCCGCTGGTATGCCGAAGACCTACGCTGCAAGACGCCAGTCCTGCG
Organism: Bradyrhizobium ontarionense; assembly: GCF_021088345.1. Lineage (NCBI taxonomy): Bacteria > Pseudomonadati > Pseudomonadota > Alphaproteobacteria > Hyphomicrobiales > Nitrobacteraceae > Bradyrhizobium > Bradyrhizobium ontarionense. Next base: position 1,909,428 of record NZ_CP088156.1, read on the forward strand.
CAACCCACACATCATCGAAGCCTTCGGCGCCGTCCCGCGAGAGGCGTTCGTCGGCGCAGGTCCTTGGTGGATCATACCATACCCCTACCGGGAGCCGTTCATCACCCCGGACGACGATCCGAGTTGGCTCTATCACGACGTCCTGGTCTCGATCGACCCGACCCGGAAGCTCAACAATGGGATGCCGAGCTTTTGGGCGCGCAATTTCGAGCACCTCGATATCGCCCGAGGTGAACGGGTGCTGCAGATCGGAGCGGGCAGCGGCTACTATTCAGCCGTGCTCGCCGAAATTGTCGGGCCCTCCGGGCAGGTGACCGCGATCGAAGTCGACCCAGATCTGGCCGCTCGAGCCGAGACCAACCTGAGGAGCTGGCCCCAGGTCAAGGTGATCTCGGGCGACGGCCGAGATTTCCATGCCGGCGCGAGCGACCATGACGTCACGATCGTGTTCGCAGGCTGCACGCATCCCGCAGCGAGATGGCTCGATGGCCTCGCCGACAACGGGCGGCTGCTGCTCCCGCTGACCATAGAGGATTGGTCTGGCTTCCTGCTGCGCGTGGTCCGCCGCGGCGCTTCGTTCGAGGCATCATCGATCGGCGGCGTCAGCATCTACCCCTGCACAAACGGCCGGGATGAGGACGCCAGCCGCCGGCTGAAGAGCGCCCTCGAGAACTCGCCGATCATGAATGCTCCGATCCAAGCACTCCACCGTGGCATTCCATCATCCGCCGAGTCCGAACGGGTCTGGTATCAGGCACCCGGCTTCTGGCTGGAGCGGCGAGGATCGGAGGTCGATGCGACCACATAGCAGGCCGAAGGCGGCAACGGCGACACCACCTGACGCGCAATCCGAGGCATCGGCTAATACGGCCTTCCCCTCAGCTCGGGCGGAATGCGTCAGCCTAGTCTCCAAGACTCCATCTGCCGGCGCAGACCGAGTAGCGAATACTCGGCTTGTCGGGGATGATCCGAGTCTTTGCCAGAGTTCGCTACAGCACGATCAGTGCCGAAATGATCTTTGACTTTGTTCGCAAAAATCTTAATAGCGGCACGCCCACCGACCGACCGGCACGGCTGAACGCAAGCCATGTCAATGGCTTGCAGTTCAACCGGCGAGCCGCTTTTATCTTGCCCTAGAACGTCGACTTGTAAGCGTCCGGTCTCTGCACGCCTTCCCCCTCGTGTGTTGTCGTTCCATTTCGAGTTCTCTGCTGCTGTGGAGAATCTCCGGTGGGATCCAAACATTTCGAGAACAGAGCGCGCCGCGAATGGTGGTCGCTGCACATCGAAGCGTGGCGTCGCAGCGGTCTCGGGATCCGCAAATACTGCCAGCAACAACGTCTGACCGAGAACACTCTGCGGCGTTGGCTGAAGCGGCTGGCCGGCAACGAGACTGCGCTCAAACTCGAGAAATATCAGACGGAATTGCGCCGCGAGCGCGCCCGGGAAGAGCGAGAAAAGGCGCTCCGAAAGCAGAAGCAGCGCAGGTTCACGGTCACCTCGGATGTGCGCAATCGGGCGTCCCAGGCATTCTGGGCGATGCATGTCGAGGCACTGAACTGGAGCGGAATGGAGCTCCGCGCCTACGCCTCGGCGATGCAGCTGTCGCCGCATTCGCTGCGCAAATGGCGCGACCGACTGGCCGCCGGCGAGGTCACGATCGACTGGCGTGCCCATCTTCATCCCTCCGCCCGTCCCGCCGTTAGCACTAGTGCTAGGAACTCACAGCCCGAACGCCGCTTGACAGCCGCCGAGATCGGCGATCCGACCGCGCCCAAAATGCCAGCCCGCCGCTTCTTCAGCGACGAGGAAAAGCTCGCGATCGCCAAGGAAACCGAGCTACCAGGCGCCAAGGTCTCTGCCGTCGCCCGCAAGCATGGGATCGTCACCGGGCTGCTGTTCCGCTGGCGCGCGCAGTTCGGCATCGCGCAAAAGAAGCGCTCCAAGCTCGCCCGTGTCGTGCTGCCCAACGACCTGCCCGCAGCACGCGCCCTGCGCGATCTCGTGCGTCCACCGGAGGGCATGATGGTCGTCGATCTCCGTGATGGACGGCGCGTCTTCGCTCCCGCCGGCAGCGATCCGGATGCGGTGCGAGCGCAGATCGAAAGCGGAGAGACAGCATCATGATGTTCGTTCCTGCAGGCGTGAAGGTGCACCTGGCGCTCGGCTACACCGACATGCGCAAAGGCATGGATGGGCTCGCAATGCTGGTGCAGGACACGCTCAAGAAGGATCCGTTCTCGGGTCATCTGTTTGCCTTCCGCGGCAAGAAGGCATCGATCCTGAAGGTCCTGTTCTGGGACGGAAGCGGCCTTTGTCTGTTCACCAAACGCATCGACCAGGGCGGCTTCGTGTGGCCGGTGATGGCGGGCTATGATGGCTCGATCACGCTCTCTCCTGCGCAGCTCGCGATGCTGATCGAAGGCATCGACTGGCGCGCGCCAGAGCGTGTCTGGAAGCCTGCCATTGCAGGATGATCTGCAAAATGTAGTGCTGAACTGAGTTGCGATTCTTCTACGAATCAGTGTGTTCGAGTACCATCGGACATGCAGCTCGATCTCACCAATCTCCCATCCGATCCTGAGCTTCTGCAGCGCCTGGTGCGCGACATCGCGGCCGCCATCGATCACCGCGATACTGAGATCCAGCGTCTCAAGTCCATCATCAAACAGCTGCAGCGAATGCAGTTCGGCCGTAGTTCCGAGCGCATCGATCCCGACCAGCTTGCACTCGGTTTGGAGGATCTCGACAGCGACATCGGGCGCGTCGAGGAAGCGCAACCGAAGATCACACCGGAAGCCAACTCTTCGCCGCGACGCCGCCCGCTGCCCGATCATCTGCCACGCGAAGACGTTCTGCTCGACGTGCAGGATCGAGTCTGCAGCTGCTGTGGCGGCGCTCTCCATCTGATTGGTGAGAGCGTCAGCGAGATGCTGGATTGGGTCCCGGCGCAGCTTCGCGTCCTGCGTACGACCCGTCCGAAATACGCCTGCCGCGCCTGCAGCACGGTGGTGCAAGCCGGAGCGCCAGAGCGATTGATCGCTGGCGGCCTGGCGACGCCTGCGCTGCTCGCGCACGTGTTGATCAGCAAGTATTGCGATCATCTTCCGCTCTATCGGCAGTCGCAGATCTTCGACCGTCACGGCGTCGATCTCTGCCGCTCGACGCTCGCGGGCTGGGTTGGTGGCGCATGCTGGTGGCTTGAGGCCTTGCACGAACGGCTGTGCAAGAGTGTGTTCGCCTCCAACCATCTTTTTGCCGATGGCACACCGATTCCAGTGCTCGATCCTGGCCGCGGACGAACCAAGACAGGACGGCTCTGGGTGTACGCCCGCGAGCAACGGCCCTGGAGCGGACCTGAACCTCCGGCGGCCATCTACCTGTTCGCTCCAGATCGCAAGGCGGAGCGACCGGTCGCACATCTTGCTGCCTTCAAGGGCATCCTGCATGTCGACGGATATGCTGGCTTCGAGCAGCTGGCCGACAAGGAGGGCATCACGCTCGCAGCGTGTTGGAGCCACTCGCGACGCAAGTTCTACGACGTGGCCGAAGCCACGACGTCCCCCGTGGCAGCAGAAGCCCTGCGCCGGATCGGCGAGCTCTATGCGATCGAGGCGCGCATCCGCGGCCAATCGCCTGACTACCGACTTGCCGAGCGCAGGATGTTCTCCAAGCCAATCGTCGGCGCGCTGAACGTCTGGCTCGATGCACAGCTCCGCCTGGTCTCCGGCCGCAGCACGCTTGCCGAGGCAATCCGCTATGCACTCTCGCGCTGGCATGGGCTGACTCGCTTCCTGAACGACGGGCGCGTCGAGCTCGACACCAATCCGGTCGAACGCGCAATCCGTCCTGTCGCCCTCGGTCGCAAGAACCATTTGTTCGCCAGACGGCGCAAAGTCGGGTGCTAAGGAACTGAAAAAGCGGTTTCCCATGCTCCAGATTATGTAGCCTGCGTTTACGCCGGGAATGGCATGGTTCATCAGAAGCTTGGAGTCGACCTCAGAGACACCGGCTGCTGTCGCAATCGTACGGAAGGTTTGGCGGAGGTCATTACCCCACTTCGATAGCATTTCTGGCGGTGAAGCATTGCTGGCCCATTTCGCGGCCGCCGATATGGAGCGGCTGACGCCGCAATTGCGCCCGGAGATGCCGACCGGGCTCGACTACTATCCCCTGCCCAAACCCGGCGAGCGCTTTCCGCGATCGATCAAGATGGGGTTAGATCGATCGACATAACAACCGGCCAAGTCTTACGAACCAAGCGATTCGACGAAATTCGCAATCCGGTTGGACGTCGGGCGATACTAGTTTTGGGAGGCGACAGCAAAATAGTCCTCGTTGAGGACAAGATTGCTTCTGTCATCGATGTACTATCTTGGCGCGAGCTCGCATCCTACCCTGTAGCGGTGCCTGAGCCGGGGTTTTACGGCATGACTTCTTACAGCAGGGTTGGCGCTAGGCTACGTGTGATCAATCACAACTTCGCCGATGGAACTTTTGCGCTCGCCGACTTTAATCTCCTAACCGGGCAACATTTGGCAAGTTGGCACCGCACGGTCTATACAGAGTTGTGCGGAAAACCTATGTGTCCGTTTGATATGGGAGACGAACGCCACGTCGCCATCGCCGATCCAACTCGGAAAATCTGGATCCTCAACGCCGAAACAGGCGAAACTGCCACCGACAGCGTCGGCACGATTACTCCTACGGTCGCAGTGGAAGATCTCCATCCGCAACGTCGCCAGACTGTCCAAGCACATGAACAAATCCCACCGCAAAAAAACAAACAAGAACGGCGTCAAGCGTAGTCAATGAATACCCATTTTCTCTTGATGGCCCAATACGGAGGCAAAGCGATTATACCGATCGAGGATGTGTGCCGAGACCACTTCCCACACCTCAAACCTTTTAAATTTGTGCAGAAGATATCGACTGGAGCAATCGCGATTCCATTGGTCAGGATCGAAGCGGGTCAAAATGCGCAAAGGGAATTGCTCTCGTTGATCTCGCAAAGTATCTCGATGCCCGCGTTGAATGATCGCCCTTACCCGTTGAAGGCGGGACTCGCTATTCCGTGCTGCCACTGCTCATGAAGCGGGTATTGGAATTTCCAGCAGATTAGCGATCGGCGTGTAGATGTCGATGTTGGTTCCCGGTGCTCTCACGGAAACGATTAGGGCATACCGCGCCGAGCGATCCCAGCGCTGAAGCGCAGGGTTTTTCTTTCCACCAGCCACTGATGGGAAACACTCCTATCGCATCACGCTCTGCTAATTCTGCCGCAACGATCTGATGACCGTGTTCAACAACATGGCCGAGACCGCGCGAGCCTTCATGGCGGGCGTCCTCCGCGGTATCGATTTTCAGGACGGGGACGTCGACGCCGTGCTAAACTAATTGGTGTTTCAGACGGTAAATGACAGATGCCGCACGAGAAGCTCCTTGGTGCATGCGTGTGAAAATCAGATTGTCTAGCAGACACGGCGGTATCTCACAGGCGACTAGGCAGCCCCGAGACTTCAGGTACGGAACACGACCGTCATCCCGCCTCCGGACATCGCCTCAACTCAACGCGACAGTTGCTCAGGCAAGCCAATCCTCGATAAAGTATTCGTAGCTATCGGCATTCTTCAAAGCCGAGTCGGGATCCTGTCCCGCCAGCCTGAGGCAATCGTCGCGTCCATAACGGATGTCGTCCGTATTTCCGGTCAGGAAGAAATGAGTTACCTCGTGGATGATTGCACCGAGCTTGCCATCTGTCCCCGTCGCAGGTGCGTTGAAGAACGCAAGGCCGAGATTGATCTTGGTAAGATCACCGGGATCAACATATGCGAAGGTGTTTCCTGCCGTATCCCGCAGAACGATGGAGCCATCGGGCGCTGTGGTGGACTCAACCAAAGAACCGTCATTTGCATACAGGCAATAGAGCGATACCTTGCCGACCCAATCCGAGGTCCGCGCGAGAACCGAAACGACCTGGTCAATAGTCGCTTGGTCGTTCCTTCCAAACCACCGTTTCACGAGCTGTTTTGTCTTGCTGTCGTTGCCGTGGAGGAAGTTCAGGGCCGCCTTCAGCGTGTTTTGCGCGTCGACCTGCGCAGCCTTTGCGCTTGCGAGATCACTTCCCTTGCACGGAACGGGTTGCGCAACCGCCGGCGCGAACCAGAGTAGAAAGACCATAACAACGAAACATCTCATCGAAATATACCTCTCACCCTGTTGCCATTCCCGATCGGCCGACAGGCAGTTGCCTGGCCGGAGGCCTCTCACTGACAAGCGACGCTGCCGCCGGATTTCAAACACTGGATAGCGATACTCCGATTGACGTCATGATCTGAATCGTAATCCGCGCGCTCGTTGTATTCTTTCTCTCCGCAACATTTGAACGCTCTCAGAGTGTTGAACTTGAAGTAGCCATTGATCTTGCCGTTCAACAAATTCGTCCGCGCAATGCGGTCATTATCTTCGTTCCACTCTACGTCCTCCGACGCGTTGGCGGTGTAGACACGAATATGAAAATTGACGGGCGCGCGATCGATCCGGGCGAAACAGGCGCCGCCCTTGTCCATGAGGGCAATGAGGTCCTCCGGATAGCCCTCATTGCGCATTGCCGCCTTGGCCTTTGCCAGCCGGGGCGCGTATCGAGGATCGCCCTGGCAGAAGTCGGGGCCGCACGCGCAGTCCTGACCGCTGGCTCGTTGCTGCGTGACAAAAAGCATCAGCGCGAAAGCCGCGCAGGCCGCAAGGCGTGGATACATGGTCGATCCTCCTCTCAAATTTCGTGCCGTCGATGAGCGACTAGCCAGGAAAGGAACTACCCGGCTGGCAGCTCCTGCAGGCCAAGCGCGCGATAGAACACCAGCCGGTCGTAGGCCGGCACCGGGCTGGATGACGGGCCGGAGTTGAAGGCACTGCCGGCGCTTCCGGTCATATCTCGATACGACGCTCCCGCCGGAAAGACCTCGAACTCCTTCACGGCAAGATAGTAGTCTTGTGGCGCCCGCAGCACGGCTGCACTGAGCGTGACCTTGCCCGCGAAGGTCTTCCAGTCGGCCGCACGATCCAGTTCCCATCGGTCGACCGACCGCTGGTCGATCTGTTCGTCCCGGTGGGCGAGCGGACCTTCGAACGCGAGCGAGAGGCCTTCCATTCGCTGCCGCAGTTCGACGACAACCTTCCGTTTGGGCAGGTTGGAGGACCTGGTGCCCGGCTGACGCAACCCGTCGAAGTTGCCGCCGAGCGCGACCTTGACGGCGTTGGCGCTCGATCGACGCACGGTCAGGCGACGCAGGCCGGGATGAACGATGGGATCGGCCAGGGCAACCTCCGACATCGACAACCGAGGAACGCTGTGTGGCTGATAGCGAACCAGCGCGAGCTGGACGAATGGCATCCCCTCTTCCGGAGCACGCACGGCGATGTCGGCGTACCACATGTCCTTTTTGGCGCTGTACTTGACCTCGTGCAGCGCAACGCTCACCGGCGGCAATTCCGTGCCGTCCAGTTCAACGACATCGTCGTAGCGGGCCACATCGACGGCCCTTGTAAAATCGTCGATGGTCAAGGGTGAATATTTGGCTTCGTCCCAGACCGGATCGAACCCCCACCGCGAGACGTACTTCCGCAAACCCTGCGGGATCAGTCCCTCGTTGGCCACGTCTTCGACGATACGGGAGGTGTTGATCTGCGCGCTGTACACAACGACCCCGAGCCGTTCGTCACCGGTCGCGTTCCATGGCCGGTGCATATAACAGCGAATCACGGAATCGCGCTGTTCGATCAGGCGGTCGGGCTCCTTGAGCAGCGGCCGGTTGGCATACGCCGGAAGCAGGTAGGCGATCTCGGGCTTGGGCGGCCGGGCCGAACTGACCAACTCCAGAATTCGCGGCTCGGTGGTCATCGGTTGTCGATCGATTTCTGCGACCATATCCGGGAACCGCGTGCTCGCGTCACCGATGACATACAGGCGACGCGCCCGCGTATCGCCGAACGAATGCGAGAACTCGAAAGGTCGGCTTTCCCAAGCCGGCTGGTCGAGATTGTCGCGGTCGGCGATGGGCTGATCGGCGATCTGGGCCTGGTCGGTGTAGATCCCGACGATGACGGCGGCTGAATAGTCTTCGCCGAGTCCCGAATCTTCTTGTCCCAAAGCTGACCGTGTCTTGACCGGTTGGAACCCGGTCACCCGCCCCTCGCGATCGATGACGGCCTTGTAGTTGGCCTTGCGCCCCGTCCCCTTCATGTCGTGCAAGACGACCAACGGCGGCCTGGCATAGAATCCGTTCGCCTCGGCGCCTTGCTTGAGACGCACCTCGACAACCTTGCCGCCGACAACCTTGGCCTCGGCTACGGCCGGCGTGTGCAACGGTGGCCGGCGATTGACGGTAATAGCGAAAGCACGATCCTTAGGATAGTTATTGCCGCCGTCTTCGATCGTAACCGCCGTCAGTTTACCGTCCTTGACGACTGGCTGCAGGATAGCGCCGTCGCCGCCGACGTGGATCTTGCCGACAACTGCCACACTGCCATATCCGAAACCGGGATTTTTGATTTCCACCTTGGTGATCTTGCCCGTGGGAGCGTAGGCCACCACGGTCGCAGGACCAAACAACGCCGGCACCGTCTCGTCCCAGAGATCGTTCCAGTACATCGAGAACGCCATCGCCCCCGAACTCGGGACGTCGACGTTCAGGAGCGACTTGAAGTTCTGCGCCGTGTCGTTCTGGACCCGGCTCGGGTCGTCGACGAGCTGAATCCATTCCGGCTGGCGCAGCGGCCCGGTGACGGCGTGGGTCAGATCGATCGTCAGGCCCGCGTTCGCCTCCACGGCCGCGATCACATCCGGATTCTTTCGCAACGCGTCGGGCACTAAATCCAGAACATGCATGGCAGCGATGCGACATTGAGCCGTGCGGGCCGGCGGGACACGCAACGCCAGCTTCTGACTGGACGCGCTGGCACCTACCGGTCCTGTCGCAAGTTCGAGCTGCGGCGCAGCCGCGTTCCGCCATTTGTCCTGCGGAATGAACCACGGCGTAACCTTGTCAAGCCACTTATCCTGCTGCACGAGTTGCAACTGTACAGGATTTGACCATTGACCCGGCCAGCCCGCGCCCGATGAAACCGCGGAAGCCGGAACGACGCCCCTGAGCGTTTCGGTAACGCTGGCGACGGCATGGGTCGCAAACGGATCGGGGAAATAATTCAGCCCCGATGGCCGTTGGGCAAGTATGCCGTCGTCAAAGAACTGCTCGTGCTTGCGGATGATCTCGGTGACCTGCTTGCCATGCGCCAGAAGCGCCGCGGCGTTCCTTTTCGGATCGGGATCGAGGAATCCCGTACCGATGACGGTTTCGACGTCGACCGGTGGCGGCAACAAGTGGCAGGACGAATTGTAGAGAGCTCCCTTGCCATTGCTGCGTGGCGGAACCGGCTTGCCGTTCCTTTCGGTGACAAGCACCAGCCGCAGGCTTTGCATCGAGGTGCCGGGAGCCTGGTCCGCAGCCTCTTCCTGATGATAGCCGACGAAGGAGAATTGCGGCAGGTTCAGCGTCTTGCCGGGCTGCGCCATGACCGGCGCGAGCGGCGCATCCGGTCGAGTGAACTGAGAAAGCTTTTGCGCGTATGAGGCAGGCGTCAGGCTGGCCAGATGCTTCCTGGTTTCTGTATCCAGATGTTGCGACATGTTGCCTGCGAGATCGACCCGCCATCCGCGGACCCAATAGCCTCGCTTGGTGCGCAGCGGCAGCATGCCTGCCGCCGGCGGCGTGCATTTGATCGTGATCGGCCAAGCGCCGTCCGATTTCTTGCCCTCCGGAAGATCGGTGTTTCCCGGCTGCGGCACCGTAAGCCACCAGCCCCGCCAGCGCGCGATGCAGTCGCTCGCAACCGCGTGGATCGGCGCAACGCCGGCGGCGGCAGCCGCCGCCGGTTGCGCGGCATGCTCGATGATTGTCCGCGCGAACGCCACCGGCAGATATCTGAGCGCGGCTCCCTCGATCGGATCGTGGCTTGCAAGCGCATTCTCCGCCGCAACGGCGCGGCTCTGATCCTGGTATCGCCGCGGACCCCAGACCGTGCGCGAAATTCCTCGCGGGGTCCTCAGCACGCCAGGCAGGAAGTCGATCGATCCTTCCGAAAGCGCAATACTGGATAGTCTTTTGATGTTCGCCGAAGTGTCGGCCTGCGACGCCGGCGTCCATTTCCCGAACAGCCCCGCCTCGAGGGCGACCAACTTGCCGCCCAGCCCATCACTGCCGTCGGTCAAATCGATCTGCAACTGGCCGCCTCCGTTCGGCCACGCACTTGCGACGATGCAATCACCCGGCAAAAGATCGGCGACGCGGCGATTCGGCAATCCGGACTCGACATCGGAGAACCGTGCGTCTTTTCTGCATTGCATTTGCCACTGCGACTTTCCTGTCAGGGAAGCCAGATGCAGCACCAACGTATCGGGCTGATTCGGAGTGGAGACGATTTCGGTCGAAACCAGCTCGCCCATCATGCGCAACGTTCTCGGGCTCAGCATGTCGACGGCGGCAAGTGTGACCTTGCCCAGTGAACTGACAAGTTTGAAGTAACCGGCGCGATCGTTCGGATCGGCTGACGGAACCTGTATCGTACGCAGGTCCAATGTGGTCAGCGTAGTCGACTTTGCCGCGATGAAACCCGCGATCCATCCCGGCCAGCCGACGCCGCGCAGCTTGCCGATCTCGTTGACGCAGATCGCCTCGAGCCAGATTTGATCGCCCTTGTTGAGCGCCGTGCTGATGTCGCTCGGCTGGTGCAACGGCTTGTTGGTGGTATCTTGCGGACCCGCCAAAACGTCGAACCGCACCGGCTGATCGCCCTGGTCTGTCGAGATCGTCACGATCCAGTCGAGATGCGACGAGGACTTCGCGGCTCGCGCCTCGTCGCTGATGGCCGCGTCGATATTCGCCTTGTCAGCCGGAGCGAGCACTGCCCACCTCTCGATGAGGAACACCTGCTGTTCCGATTCGGCGCCCACGGTGACGGTGACGACCTTACCGCTCGCAGCGACAATCTCGTCCTTGGCTGGCGTCGCGACGTCGGACGGAACAATCAACTTCGTCTTGATCAGCGTCTGGCCAGCCGGTTGCCAGCTAATCAACGTCCCGTTCCGCGCGCTCGTTTCCCCTGGAAATTTGTAGGACGTGGTGCTCGGGGTGATCTGTCCTCGCATCTCGAATGCCACTTGCCCCTTGGCAGGCCCGCGTACACGCTGCAACTCGGTCTCGATCCGCGCGATGCGCGGCAGCCACGCCACGACGGGCGCGGCAATGGCCGCTTTGGCGCCGGGCGATTGCGAGTCCTTGGTGCCGAGGAAATTCAATTGAAGGATCTTGAGCGGGGCATTGAGGCTTTGCAGAATGCCGTCTCCGGACACCGCGTCTCCTTTGGCAAGCTCGACGGCATGCCCAGCGCGGTCGGCAATTACTTCCGCCGCGCACGTGAACGGCACGTCCGCGGCTATGCCGGTGAGACGGAAATTGAACGATTTGCGACCGTCGCCGGTGTCGACTGCCGAAATGTCATCCACCTGACCGCTGAAACGCAAGCGCAAGGGAAAAACAGCGATCGCGGGCATCTGCAACTTCTGCCCGCCGCGCGTCACGTCTTTGGACGCGACGAACGGAAGGGTCAGCAAGGTCAGGTCCCCACCCGATCTTGCCGCGTGCTCTGCCGTCAGCACCGCCTGCGGAAGGCTGTCGCTGATGACCGCGGTCCCCTTCCCCGGGTCGATCGAGCGGCTCAACCGCCGCTGCGCCACCAGATCCGTTGCTGAACGAAGATAGGCTCTTCGTTCCCCCTCGGCTTCAAAGGCTTCAAATTTGGGCGGCCAGGTTTCGTGTGCGAGGACGGTACCATCGGCATTGAGAAACGAGCTGATTCCGCCGGAGAAGGCGAAATTGAAATCTTCCTTCCGCAATTTGCTTCTCGCCTGGAAGAACTGCACGCGCGATTGCGGCAACTCACTGTCTTTCAAGGCGTCGGTCGCGAACACCGGCGAAAGGAAAAGTTCCTGAACCAGCGTAGGATCGAGTTCGGGTGCCCCACTCGGCATAGGTCCGATCGTCACCTGGACGCGGTCCATCTCCGCACCGGCAGGTAACGAACCCTGGTTGGCCAGAAGGTCGGAAATATCCGTGACGTCGCGGAGCACGGAGCGCAATTGGGTCGACGGCTCGACATCACTGTTTGAAGTCTCGATGCTGCCGGCGGCTTTTTGCGCCGTGACCAAATAGCCATTGCTGTGATCGGGGACCGACGAATTGTAGGCTCCCCGTTGGTCGACCCGCAGGACGAACTTCTGGAGGGTGGTCTTGTCATCCGCTCCGGTGACCGTATCGATTGCCTGGATCGGCCCGACGATCGGGGCGGCAGATGTCCCCACCGAAGTCGAGACGTAGCCCTCCTCCTCGCAGTCGATCAGAGGATCGCTCTCGCCATCGCCATAGACCCGAACCCTCCTGCGGCACAGCGAATGCCACTTCCCCGCGCCGCCGTTTTCGTCGAAGGCGACATCGAATGCGTATCCGCTCATCAGGTCTTCAGCGTACAGCTCAATCGTCGGCGCGCCGATCAGCTCCTGCCCACGCGAGAGCCGGTTGAGAATGACCTCTGCAACCCTTTGGTCGTCGGGCCGTTCAGACTGAATGATGATGGCATCCGTCAACGCCTCGTCCGTTGGCCCGGCTTGTGGGGACGTCGACGGACTTCCCGCGGTCAACAGCGAACGCATCAACGTACGGGTGTGATCCTCCTGCTGCAGCGAAAAATAGTCGCGGGGCAGGAGATTGAAGCGCTTCCAGTGTGTGGAGTGGCCATCGAGCTCGTTCTCGACTTTCTCCTGCGCGCGGAAAAATCCGTTCTTGGTATCCGGGTTGAGCTCAAAATGCGTCACTACCTCGGCCGGCGGCGCCAAGACGGTCGAACCGAATTCCGGAATTCGCAGTGAGATCGTACCGCTAACCAGCGCATCGCCCACTGCGTCGATCGGAGCGGAGCAATGCACCACCAAACCGAGTTGCTCCATTACGCCAGGATGGTGCTTCAAGCGCGCCAATATCTCGGCAACGCCGGGATGTTCCGCATGCTTGGGGTCCATAGCTTGCCGAGGCCGGTTTCGGGCCAGATTGACACTACGCTGAACGCGGGCGGCCTCACCGCCGGCGGCAATGTTGGACAGTGACACGGCGGCCGCGAGCTTGAGCATCGCGGTATCCTGCGCGTTATTGGGATCGAGATTGAGCGCGCCGGGGGCAGCCGGGAGCGATAGAGCGTTGCTGACCGCCATCAGTTCCAAGGCTTGACCCGGCCCCACCTTGTTGGCGGCGCGGACGAAATCGGGGCGCCGCGCCGCAACGTGCGCCTTTACCATCGCCAACTGGCGGGGATCTGCCTGCAATACCGTCTGGATGTGCGCTGCCGACTGGTCCAGCCACGCACGCGTGCTCCGCGTTTCAAGAGACTCGATTCGCCGGGTTGGCCGGAGATCCGATCCGCCGCTCGGATTGGTGACCACCCTCTGGTCCGGTCCGGCGCCCACGGCCGGGTCGGCCGGGGCCTGCGGCTGCCTGAACAAGCTGGCCAGTTGTCCTACGCTTCGCCCGTGCTTCGACCTGTCGACATTCGGGTTCTCGAAGGAAAATATCTTGCTCCACGCTTTCAGCGCTTTCGATGCATCAAGATGGACGGCATCGGTACGCGAAGCTGGCCTGGACTTGCGCGTCTCTGCGATCTTAACGTCCACGAACACGCCGCCTTCGATCTCCGCGACCGTTGGATTACCAGCAGCAAAGTTCGCGTTCCGCCACTTCAGGTTATGCAGCGTTTTCGGCCACTCGCGAAAAATCTCAGGAAAGGTAATTTCCTGATCCTGCGCGTTGCCGGACAGATCGAAATTGAACACCACCGCGAAATGAATTCGCTGTCCGTCGAAAGCACGGGGAACGACGATCGGCCTCAGGGAAATCTTTGCGTCAGCCATATTACGTCCTCGAATAATCGAATTTCGCCCAGTAGTCCGATTCCCAATTCGCGGGCTCGAAGCGCCAGCCGCGCTTCTTCCTCTCGGCTTTGTCTTTTGCGGTCGGGAAGTAGCTGCGAACCTGATCCGGATCCGGCGCATTCGCAGGTACAAAGGTCGCCCTGGAAGCGCGCACGAACTTCAGCGTTTCCGCACCGACTGGCGCGTCGAGCAGCACCAATCCTTGTGGCTGGTCCTGACCATTGCTTTCCGATTGGCCCTTCGAACCAGCGATGGTCTTTTCCATTCCCAGATGGACGTCGTAGCTGTACACCGTGACGTCGATCGAGACCGTAATTTCGCAATAGCCGTAGAGCAGCGAGTCGCTGCCGCTGCGGCGATAAGCCAGCGCCAGGAAGAACTCGACGCAGACATGGACAAGACCGAGCACATCGAGTTGACCGCCGGCACGAAGATAGCCGGCCAGCTCCGTCGATGAGTTGGTGATCTTCAGGTATCCGCCCGCCATCACATACAGGCCGCCGCTGGCGATCCCGATGTCGAAGGACAGCGCACCGCCGAACTCGAGCGCGCCGATCAGCTCGCGGTTGCCGTTGCTCTCGAAGGCCGCGCTGAAATAGCCGCGGCCGGCGAATCCCATGACGCTGAGCTCAAACGGCTTCTCGAAGCTCGAAAACGCAAATTCATAGCGGAGCGTGCGATCGCCAAGCGGCAGGGCCAGCCCTGACTTCAGCGCCAGGTTGCGGCAACTGAATGCCCCGAATGCGATCGGAGGTATCGTCGTGCTGCTCTTGACGTGGATGAAATCGGTGTCGATGCCGAGGTCGAGACCTCCGAACGACAAGCCGTTTTGCAGCGCTCCGAGGAATGCCAGCGGGCCGAGGAATTTGACCGGCTTGCTCGCCAGTATCGGTTTGACAGTGGGCGTCGGGATTGGTTGACCCGAAGTGTAGCTCGCTTGAATCCGGAGTTCGGCGACCTGGACTTCCAGCAGGTCGAGCAGGTTGATCGCGATGACCGGTGTCTTTTGCCGGCCGGGACCCGGGTCTATCTGGGTCGGTTTTGGGCTGCCCTGAATCTTGCCGAGGAAGGCGTCCAGAGTCACAACCGCCTGCGGCTTTGCGCCACCGACGAGGTCTTTCGGCTTCGGGATATTGACCGTCGTCTTCGATGTGATGATGAGGCCGGCGGTAATGTCCGACACCGGAGCGAAGGTCAGAATGCCGAAATTCTGCCGTTTGACCGGAACAGCCCAGCTCCAGTTGCGCTCGATCTTTTCGGGAAGCTCGATGACGTTGATATCCGGCATCTGGCCGCGTCCGACCGCTGCAATGATCTTGCGCAGCGGGATGACGCCGAAGACTTTCGCGTCCGGCACCGCGTCCGAAAGGTCGTTCGTGAATTTGTTGAAATCGGTTCGGGCGATCTCCTTGACTTTGTCCGCCGTCTGCGATGCGACCGCACCAAGCTCGCGGGAGATGCCGCTGATCACTGTGCTCGGCTTGGCGAGGCCGTTTTTGATCTGGCCACCGATATCCTCGGCCTTGCCGATCGCCTCGGTCAATTTCGCATAGACGCCGTTCTGCGCCGACCTGAAACCGCCGGTGATGTAATCCTCGACCAGCTTGATCTCGCGTTCGGGAACATCGGGAAGCATGCCCTTGACAGCGGGAATAACGACCGAGGCGGCCTCGATGCCGGTGTGGAAAATTCCGGAACCGAATTTGGCGGCCTCGTCCCTGAATTTCTGATACTGGGCGAGATACTCCTTCGACTTGGCCCGAAAGTCCGCAAGCGCCTTGTCGGCGTCCTTCTCGATTGCCTTGCTGGTTTCGATCAGCGCGCCGAGGGCATCAGCAATGCGGTGGCGTGCCGCCTCGTCGATCTTGTCGGCAAAGACATCCAGCCCGTCATGCAGATTCTTGATGAGCTGGTCGACGCCTTCGATCTTTGTGATCTTCGCCAACTCGGAGATCAGGCGATCGACGATCTCGACCTCGTGCTGGACGAAGTTGCTGGTGAACGTGATCGCCTTGGTCTCGAGCGTCGCGCCGAGTTCGTTGAGCTTCTTCAGTTTTGCGACGTAGCCGTCGGCGACGTGGAGCACGTCATCGACGACGCCGACGGTGACCGTGTCGAGCTCCTTGCCCAGCTTGTCGAGGAGATCCTTGCCGACGTCGGCAATCTTCTTGGTTTGCAGGTCGAGATCGCCCAGCGCATCTTTTGCCGCTTGGTTGATCTTCTGTTTCGCCTGATCGAGCGAGATCGGAGGATTTTTGCGCAGATCCTGGATCCGCTTCGGGACGGCGAGCGCGATCTGCGTCGACGGCCCCTTTTCGGGTGCGAAGGCGATCTTGCTGCTGGGAAACGGAATCGTGCGCTCGGCAGCGACCTTCTTGCCATACTGGCGGTGGCCCTTGACGATATTCGACGCGAACCAGAGCCTGGCATCAGGCGTGATCGACTTCTGGCCGCTTTCGTCCTCCACTTCGGTTTCCCACTTGACGATATCTTCGGTCGTTTCCAGCCGCGGCCAGAAGTACAAACCCTTGCCGCCGTCCGCGTCGGTTTCAATGGCGGGATCGGCGAGATCTGGTGAGCGTACCGTCCGCAGCGTCACGCGCTTGGCCGGCATCATCCGCCCGACCGGGTTGTCCGATCCGGCGTAGTTTTTGAGCGGATCCTGAACCAGGATGAATCGCCGCTTCAGCAGATAAGCGCCGGGCGCCGACAGGGCGGCCGCGTCCGTACCTTCGGCGTAACTCACAAACTTCCGCTGTGTCAGTTCGACATAAATGGACGGGTGGCAGAACGGGAAAAGGAATCCGAAAAACGCTTCCACGAAGAACACGTCGCGCCCGATGACGATGCGGTGCTTCCACATCCTGAGCTCGGTGCCGGGATCTCCCTTTTCCGCGATCTGTTCGCGGATGATCTCGTCGACGGTTTTCTGGCTCGCATAATAGAAGTTGGCATCTGCCCCCATAGCGGTGAGGACCAGATGTTCGATATCGATCTGGCCGTCACCCTCCGACATCTGCCTGACCAGGCGATGTCGAGTGAGGGCGTGCAGCGACAACGGCCGTTCAGCCGGATAATAGAGCGAAAATCGAGGCTCGCTCTTGCGCTGGTAGTCGGGCGAGTACACGGCGCGCGCCTGCAGCACGACGCGCTTCGGTGGCGCCAGTTCCTCCGGAATATTCGTCGTGCCGGGCGGCAATCCCGCCGGCTTCACCGGATCACGGCTGGTGAGTGAGGCATTCCAGAGTTCGACCGGCTCGTCGATCCGCGGCGCGGACTCCGGTGGGGGAGCCCCGGCGCCGACTTTCGGACCCGCATCCTTCGGGGGAAGAATGCCGGCCTTCGATGGCTTCTTGCCGTATTTGGCGGTGTTCTGGTTCTTGGCGAGGAGCTGGTTGTAGCTGTCGGCGCCCGTCCGCCGGGCTGAAGTGCTGTCCTTGCGGGACAGGGCGGATGCAGAAAAGCGCGTGTTCGGCCCAGGCGAGATATAGAGCCGGAACGGAATTTCCAGCGCGGTCTCGGTCGACGTCGGCATCTGCGGAACGTAACGCTGGATCCCTGTCGGCGCCTGCGAAACCGTCGGCGGGATCGCGCCCCGCGGAACGCGCAAGGACAGCCGCTCCAGCGCCGGCCACCAGCTTTCCGGCTCATCCAGCTTGAATGGCTCCATGTGATCGGGGACATCGAAGACCACCCAACTCGGTCCCGAGATGAAACTTGAGACGGGCGGAACAGGACTGTTGCCGTGATTTTCGGCTTCCTTCAGCGGATCGTTCTCAAAACCGCTATTGGGAGCATGACGCTCGTCGAAGATCGCCTCAGCGAGGTTCTGCGGCGGGAAAATTACCGCGACCGACGATTGGCCAAGGCCGAGAGGCAGGAGATTGCCGTCCTTGCGCTCAAAGTTGATAAAGCGCACCTCGACATTGAGAAAATCTGTGTCGCGCAGCAATCGATACGCGAGCGTCGGCAGTCGTTCCATCGCGAAGCCCGGACCAAGGAGGCCGCCTTGCAGCGCAAGCCCCCCGGCTGTGGTAAGGCCAATCTTGAGGAAGTCTCGGCGAGATACGTTTTCGACGAATTGATGTTTCGAAGTCATTTTAAGATCCAATTGCAAGTGGCCGAACCGAACTTGCGCAACGAGATTTCTGAAAATGCCAACCCGGGTATCGCGCCATTTCTCTCCATCACAGCAACGCTTCCCGGAGGTCACCCACAGCGACTGACCTCGACTGCGAAGTTATGGGGCGGTTCGGGGCGTGTCGCGTGAGATAAGCGTGAATTGCGATGTACCTGATCTGTCGCAGGCGGCGAGCACGAGCCGCACGAAACCGTCCGCGCAGTTTCGTCGCGGCAATTCGAGGAACGGCGGCGCCGCACTACTCGCATGTCGCAGTACTTGCTTGCGGCGTATCCCGCTGCTGCGTGAGGACCACCTGTCCATGCCACCAGCCACGCCACCTGTCATAGAACGGACCGCTCTCCAGCCGAAACTTGAACGTGACCTTGCTCCGGTCGCCCTGGATGTTCAGCACCTTGTCGAAGACCGCCGCAGCCGACGCCTCGGCGAGCCGCGCCGCCGTAATCTTCGAGCCGGGGTCTGCTTGAAAATCGATGCTGTAGGTCTTTGAGCTCTTGCCTTCCCGGTGCTCGTCAAAGGTCTCGTCGACCGCATAGGGCCGTTCGAAGATCGGGGCCTGTACCGCGCCGCCCCCGTCCGTAGACGCCGTGACCACGGTGACGAATTCGGCCGGCGGCACCTCCAGCAGCGGCTTGGCAAACTGCAGCGGCATGAAATAGTCGAAATTCGGATAACCGCTACCGCCTGCAACGACGCCGATGACGCAGCGTCCCGAGCCCAGCAGCACAGGACCTCCGCTCATGCCCGGCGCTAGTCCGACGTTCACGCCCATCGAACCCCTCGGTCCCGCGAGATTGGACACCACGCCAGGACGAACCTCGATGTCCTTTTTTTCCGGGAATCCATAGGCGGTCACATCGTCGAGCAGCTTGAAGACGTGATTGGCCCTAACCTTCAGGAACGGCCAGTCCGATTTCAAATTAGGCGAAAACCTCAGAAGCGCGATGTCCGCCGACACGCTAGGCGTGGCTACGTCGAACAGCTGGTTGGGCGCAGCGGTTCGCGATTTCACCGCACCACGGATAAACCGGATCTTGCCCGCGGGTATCTCCGCATCAGATACGTGTTTTGCGGTCACCACCCAACCCGCCGGATGAACGATGAAGCCGGTGCCTTCCCCGACGCTCTGGAATACCCCGTTCTCCATGTATCCAACTTCAATGAAGACCACGCTCGAGGTCGGCTCCGTCGCCCGTGCCGTGAAGCCTGGGATACCCAGCAGCCATGCGGCAACGAGGAGAACAAGCTTGCCCCGCATCATCGCCTCCCCTACTTGTAGATGGAGTTGACGACGGCCGCGTCGCCCTTGCTGATGTGGTCGCGCTGCCCGATCTGCGTCCCCGGCGGAAGCGGCTGCGTCGCGACAATCGTCGGCTGGTTGTTGCAGGAAAACGCATACGCCCCGTAGTGCATGATCGAGTCGAGGTCATAAGATCCGGCGTCGGCGAAGTCTGCCGGATATTGCCTGAACTGGCCGCCATATCCGCGAATGATATTGGTAAACTGCACGCGGACATGGCTGGCGCGGTCGGTCCGGTTCTGCTCGTGATGCAGGCCGATGACATGACCGATCTCGTGCACGATCTGGCCAAAGGCACAGCCGTCCACCAGTTCCACGTTCTGCTCGCCCCCCATCATCCCCACCCCCATGGAGAGACAGGCCAGGGGATTCGAACCGACGGTGAAATACACATAGTTCGGATACTGACCGGCGTTTGCGGCAGTCCTTTCCTGGAACTTGAGCGCAGTCACGGCAGACCAGGCCGCCATTGCCTTCAGCACCGTGGCACCGCTAGCGAGTTTTGGATCAATGACGTAGGGCACGACACTGTTCGGCCATTTCTGCTGACCGGACAGGACCGATCGCGCGACGTAACCGAACGGCGTTATTTCGGACGCACCAGCGGCATTCTTGTAGGTCAGCCTGATCGGCCCGCTCTGCGCCGCGAACGCGATCTGACTCGCATCCCCGATTACGATGTCGCCTTCAACGATGGCGTAGGTCCCGGACTTGATATAGGGCAGCACCTTGATCTGCCCATTGTCCTCGACCTCGACGGTCTTCGGCTCACCCCTCGCGTATTCCAGTCCATCAGACGCACCCGCGGCCATTGCCGGCGCCCGCCGGGCCATCCTCGCACTGCTCGCCCAAAGCCGGCGTGAACGGCAACGCGAACAACAATACAGCGATGATTGTAAACCTGCGCATCGATGCCGCTCCCGTTACGATTGTATTTCGAGACGACAATATCAACGCGTCAGCCTGCGTCGCGTGAGATAAGCGTGAATAGCGCTTGGTCGATCAACCAGACGTCGTTACAACCGACGGCATGAGGAAAGCGCGCACATACCGATCCGAAACACGATTTCCAGCTGATGACTGATGCGGCCCACGCGCTGCTCGAACGGCTTGTCCAAGGGTCGTCGAAGCAAACATGTCCGAGGGCGGACCGCAGACCGATCCGCCCTCGGTTGGTCGTTCGTCAACGCAACGGACCGACCGTGTCGATCAACACAACGCCAGGCAGGCGGCGCGAGCGACGGGATCTCCAATTGCGTTGCAGATTGCCTCACAGACCCCTGACGGAGCGACATCGGCGGCAATCTTGGTCGGCGTCACCGTCCGTTGTACGGCTTTGGCTTGAGTGGGCATTTTCATCTGTAAGTCCTCTTTGATCGGCTGGCCCGGGACGCGCAGCGGTTACATGTCTGCACTTATTTTCCGACCCCGCAGCGGCATGCAGTTCTTGGCCTCAAACCCAGTCCGGCTCACACGCGCTTGGTCCAGGTCCGGACGGTTCCGACCGTAACCGGAATGACGTCGCTGACGTCGACCGTGAAGCGGAACACCCGGTTCGCTGTGTTGGTGTTGTGCGGATTGAAGAACGACAATTCGACGTCGTAGCATTCGGAGTCGAGCCGGCAGATCGGACTCTTTTTGACCTGGATATCGTCCAGTTCCAGTTGCTGCTGCGTGGAGACTCGAATGACGTCGGCGATCTGAACGGCGTTGGTCGCCGAATAATTCAGCGCCCGGTCCTCGCCGGTAATGCCGAGATTTCGCAAGTCGTAGTAAATCCGGTTCAGGAAATTGCCGAGCCCGCCGGCGAGCGAATCGAAAGTCTTCTGGGCTTCTGCCGCCTTTGGTCGCGGCCCCAGCACATGGCTTACCAGCGCCGGGGTCGCCCAACTGAACATGCCCCGCATCGAAGGTATAATCACCGGGACCACCTGTCCCGATTGCAGCCGAATGTTGCCGCCGATCACGGCGGGGATCGAAACCAGTTCGACGCCGTCGTTCAGTTGCCCGCGCAACAAGTCCAGCATGCGAGCGTAGCCTGCTGCAGCAAACGGGCCGGCCGGCTGAATGGCATAGATCGGCGTGACATCGACATTCAGGGTCCAGATCACCGATCCGGCTTCATAGATATTGTCGGCGAGATACGCCAGCAGTTGCTCGGGGAGCTGCGGATTGTTGGCACCGACCGGCATCGACTGAATGAACGAATCGCGACGCGCCTCGGATCCAAAATCATATCCGAGTTTTCCGAGCGCATAGACGAACGGAGCCTTCTGAGCGGCAGTTCCTCCGCAACCGCAGCTCGATTTCTTCTCCGCTCCCCCGCAACCGCAGCCGCAATCCGACGGCGCGATGTCGGACATCGCGATTTCGGACATCGCGATACCGGCGGCGGGCGCAAAATCGTCCTGCCGGCGGATTGCTGCGCCATCGTCGCAGCGGATCCCGGATGCATCCAAGCCCGCTTCGTTCAATGAAAGAGTTTCAGCTTCGCTCATGCTCGTGGCTCCCCTCTGGATTTGATTGATTGCCTGTTGAATATTGATGCGGCCGGCCAGAACTCTCGAACATTCCTCGGCGCCGGACGGAATGCAGGGTGTTGCGGTTTTCAGCAGCGCCTCACGGACGGCTCGCGGGTTCGGCTGCGACCCGCTTTTGATCTGGACGCTGAGGAGGAGAGCGGCGACCCCCGACACCAACGGCGCGGCGAAGCTGGTCCCGCTCTTTCGTGCGACGCCTCCCTGTAGCGCAGCACCCGGAATATTTGATCCGGGCGCAAGTATGCCCTGCTCGCGATAGGCCGAGCCCCAATTGCTCGAGGGCAACGGCTGACCTTGTTCGTCCATCGCGCCGACCGCCAGCACCGAGGAGACGGCCGCGGGAATATGTAGACAATCGCAACCGTCATTGCCGGCCGCCGCCACGATCAGGACGTTTTGTCTGATACAGCTATCAATAGCCTGCGCCAGCACCGGATGCGGTTCGCTGGAATGGGCTAGTTGTCCGCCGCTGATATTAATGATGTGAGCGCCATTCTCGACCGCCAGCAGAATGGCGCGCGCCACGTCGAGCTGGGAACACCTCAGGCTATCGTCACCGAAAATCGGAATGATCAGGCCACGGCACAGCGGCGCCAGGCCCTCAACCGAGCTGCCCGGCTGACCGAAAATCAGGCTGGCAACATGCGTGCCGTGCGCTGTGGCCCCACCGTCCGCGGCCTTTGCGCTTGCGACCGTTTCGAGCCGGCGCACGCGCGTTCCCTGGAAGCAGTCATGGGTAAGGTCCACCGGGCCGTCCAGAACAGCGATCATTACCTCCGGATCGCCTCGTCCGAGATACAGCGGAACCTTCCCCAGGAATGTCGCAGCGTCCCAGCCAGCCACCTTACCCCTCGCCAATTGCTGCGAAACGACACATCGACCACGCCATTCATCTGCTCCGGCAAGTCTCGACACAAAGCGACTCGCAAACGCTCACCAGCGGCCCCCCATTTCTCCGGCAGTCGCGGATACAGACAGGGACCTGGCATGGATCGGAGGCCGGATTGCGAGTGCTCGTGGCCGGCAAGTGCCTCGTGGCCCGGTTCAGCTGAAGATCCGCGGCTGTTGCGAACGAAAGCATTAGCCCCGAAAAACAGACCAGCAGCACAGCAACGGCAAACCTGTTTGCGGGGACGCCGACCCGGTTCACCGCCGCATTCTTGCGTTGCAAGAGTTGCCGATCAGCTCCCATGAACCCATCCCCAAACAACTTGCATTCGATCTCCGTCATTCTCCTCGACGTGCGTTCACGATACAGACGCGCGGAAATTGTGGGCGTGAAACTGTCGTAAAAAGCCACCGCGCCGCTCTGCATCGAGAGGCCGGCACAAGCGTGTGTTTGCGCTCGGCCTATTCACTCCACTCGAAAGATGGCGCAGCGAACGTGCCATCGCCGCGATCAGTTGCGACGATCGGGCGTGCGAGGCTCGTCAATCGATACATCCTGGAGACGGCAAACTCGTATCGCTCGGGCCTTCCGTTGAACGTCTCGTTCAACGCAGTCAGTATGCTCTTGTATGCTACATTAAATGCATCGACGGCTGCTCGCACCGAAGAGCCCGAAGCGTACATGTAGGTCCTGCTGTTCTCGACGATGTTGACAATGCTTGCTGCATCAAACGGGATCGCGTGCGTCCCGCGTGCCCGCACGAGTTGCAGCAGCCGGTCTGGGCGCGCGGAGCCGTCGGCGTTGATCGGCATCTCGCCCGTGACGTCACCCTCGCCTGAAATCAGTTGCAGCGCCCGAATGGCCGACCGCGCGTCGTACACCCGAAACAGCTCGCGCTCGGAGTAGGACACCGCATCGACGAACTGCAACGTCGGATCGCCGATGATCGCGGAATCGCCAAGCTCTCCGAATTTTCCAATGATCGCTCGATAAAACTCTCCCAGCCTCGCGTGTGGCCTGTCGCCCGCGGCCGGGTTCGGTGGACGGCGCGCCGGATCGGCGGTGTCATCAAGAGCTAAGACGGCATCAGAGAAGAGATCAGGCGAGAACTTCTTCAATCCCAGCTCGTCGTTCCTTGCACAGAGCGGCAGCCGCGCCGGATAACCGCGCGCAAGGTTTTGCGCGGAGAGAATTGGCGAGAAACCAATCGCATTTTGAATGTTGGCGATCAGAGCCACATGCTGCATCTCGGCAACAATGGCGCTGCGCAAGATCTCGCGAATCTCCTCGTTCTTCCCGTCGCAGAGCGAGAACAACGCCGTCAGGTATGGCGGGATGACGATGAGTTTGAGCTCAAGGGCGGCCTGGAGATACGGCTGCAATTCCCGAGCCGAACGAGCTGACCCAATCGCGGTCATGTGGACGGGGAGAATCCCGGGCATGTGGGTCGTCTATCCTCCGCACAAACGAGCAGCAGCGCCCCGCGATTGCGCGGATATCGACCGGCCGGACCGCCCAAGGGCCCGGATCTTTGCATGCCCGAGGCCTGCGACATTGTCGCGGAATGACGGCAGGGTGTGCCGTGAAATGCGCGTGAAATTCGATCAACAGCCCAGATTGCACCTTCGATCCCGTGCAGTTTATGGTAACAATAAGGCATACTGATAAGGCCTTACTGTAGTTGTTGGGAGATCGTCTGGTGCCGCCCGATAAGGGTTTCGAGGATGTTGGGCCGCTTCTGCGCCTGCGAGTATTCGGCGCGATGGAGGCGTGGAGTTGGTCCGGCGAGAGCGTTTTGCCACGCGGGCGCAAGGCGCAGGCGATCCTTGCCTACCTGGCATTTTCCGACGATGCCGCCGTCCCGCGCCAACGCCTCATCAAATTGCTCTGGAGCAAGCGCTGGCACGAGCAGGCGCGGGCTAGCCTACGTCAAAGCCTGATGGAATTGAGGCGCTATGTCAGCGCCATCGATCCGAAGCTGCTGCTGATCGAGAAGGATCGCGTCTCCCTGCAGAACGACAAGGTCTGGATCGACGGGATCGACGCCCGGTCTGCGCGTCAGACCGCGGTGCCGCCGGCCTCTCAGCGGGCTGACAGATTTCTTGAATCGTTGCGCGGACTGGACCCGGCATTCGACCAATGGATCGAGGCGCGATCGTCCAACCTGTTCCATCAGGACGATGCGCCCGCCGCGTCCCGACCGGACGAGCCGTCCGCGCTGCTCGCCGTCCTGCCGGCGACCACCGGCGCCATCGACCCGGACTGCGAGGAAGATCCGGTCGCCCTGAACCCGCTAGAGGACCGGCGGCTGACGGTCGCCGTGACGCCCTTCATCAACGTCGACAGAGATTCGAGTGCCACGCATCTGTCGATGGCGTTCACGCGGGAAATCGTCACCGCGCTCGCACGTTTCCGATGGTTCATCGTTCGCGTCGGAAGCATCGAGGAAGCGAAGCAAGCCGACTATCGGCTGGATGGTTCGGTGTCGGCTTCCGCGAAGGGCTACCGGGTTGCGTTTCGCCTGGTCGACTGCCGGACCGCCGAGCAGCCGGTCTGGGTGCACGAATGCGATCTCGACCGGACGACCCTGCAGGATTTCCTTGGCAATGTCGCCGAACGCGTCGTCGAGCATGTCGACCCCGAGATCCTGTCGATCGAACTCAAACGCGCGCGAGTCAAGGCGTCGATCGACTGCGCGGCATACGAGTGCCTGCTGCGCGCAATCCATCTCGTCTACTCCTTTGAGCGGGATAACTGGAAGCTCGCCCGTACCTTGCTCGAACAGGCGATCGCGAAGGACCCGCAGTTCGGCCGCGCCTATGCGGTCAGCGCCGTGGCACGCAGCACAGCGCTGTCGCAGGGCTGGATCGCTCCGACCGAAGCCGAGATCGAAACGCTGGATGCCTATGCGACCCGCGCGATCGCCTGCGATCCCCGCGACTCGATGGCACTGGCAGTCAGCGCCCACACCAGGCTGCGCGTGAAGCGGGACTTCGGCTATGCAATGCCTATCTACGAGCGTGCGCTCCAGCTAAACCCGAGCTGCGGATTCGCGTGGGGCTACTCCGCACTCGCCCACGGATATCTCGGACACACCGAAGAGGCAATGCGCCGTCTGGCCCGGGCGCGCGACCTGATGGTCTGGGACTCGTTCGGCCAGTTTCTCGATTCCTTCGACATGCCGATATTCTATTGCAGCCGCGACTGGTCCAGGACGATCGCGCTTGGCGAACAGTTTTCGGCGCGCGGCGTGCGGGTCAACAACATGTACAAGCTGTGGGTCGCCGCACTATGCCAGGTCGGCCGCTTTGCGGAGGCGCGACAGCACAACCGCGACGTCGTGCTGAAGGAGCCGGACTTTTCCTGGCGCCGCTTCATCGCCGGATATCCGTTCGGTCGGGAGCAGGACCGGTTGGAACTTGCCATTGCGATTGCCCGCGCCGGCCTGATCGACGATGCCGATGCCGTTCCTGCCGGAGAGACCTCGAACGTGGTGGCGCTTCCCGGTAACGGGCTGCGGCGCGCCGGTCGCACGCCACCGTTCGAGCGCGACGTATGATGGATGATCGGCGGTAGCGACCGAACGGGTTTCCGATCCAGGATTCTGTTGCAATGGGGAGTACTCACATGAACAAGTCTCTGACGTTTCCACCCTACGGACGCATGGTCGCCGAGTTCGAAGAGCGCGTCGGACAGGGCGAGCCGCCAACCGACTGGAACGCCGACGACAACTGGCCGTTGTGGCGCGACAAGATGTTGGAAATCATCACGACGCTGTTGTGGCCGGTCTACGATTTCTCGACCCTGAGCTGGCAGGGCCCCGCCACCACGCGGATGCTCGGTTTGACCGAGGCGGATTTCGAGCTCTTTACGGGGTTGCGGCCCTACAACAGGCAGGATGTTCCAGGCCTTGCCAAGCCGCGTCAGCATTTCGAGCTGTTCCAGATGGAAGATCACGCCGAGGACAAGCTCGACCATGACGCCGGCGTCGATCGCGGCGTGGATCTGACGTTGCGATATTATCTCGAAGGTCATGCCGACAAGCTGACCACCGATACCCTCGCAAACTGGGTCGAATCCGGAATGCTCCGCAAGGCCGGAGGGCTTCCGGTTCAGCTCAAGCAGTTCCTGCAGCGGCCCCGCGCCTATCAGATGTCGGATTCGATGGGCAAGAGCTGGTTCACCTATCACCAGGCGCTGCAGTCGGTCTCGCCGTCCATGATCAGCGGTCACTGCTTCAAGGGGTGCACGCTGGGCATGGCTGCTGTCTATCACGCCACCGCGCTGGGGTGCGAACCGCGGGTGTTCGACGCCCTGACCCGGCTCTGCGTGGATTTCGGCGACCGACGGGTCTTTGCCGGCGTGCACTATCCGAGCGACAACCTCTCCTCGTGGATCACTGCCATGCTGATCGCCAAGCATGTATGCGCCGCCGATAGCGGCCGCCTCGGCCGCAAGTTCCTGTGGAACGCGATCTCGACCAAGAGCGTGGTTCATGCCGCGATCGGCAACGCCATTGCACTCGGTCAGGCACCGGACCACGCACCGGCGTTTGAGTTGCTGAACCAGTTGGGCGCTAACCCCGACATGGACATCGACGACGCGCTTGCATTCGCGAAGTCGATCGCAAAGCCAAGATCGGAGCCGCTCTCGCCAGCCAACGCCGCGGAGTAACCGCGGACCGGGCAAGTCAGGCTTATTTCCACTTCGCGAGGTAGAAACGTGGCAGCTCGTCGGAATACGGCGTGAAGTCGAGCTGCCGGGAGACACCATAGGTCGTCACATAGGTGTGCAGTGGCACCCAGTAGGCCTGTTCGGTGATGCGCTGCAGCGCCATCGAATAAGCTTTCTTGCGCACCTCCGGATCGTTCGATGATCCGCCCTCGATCAGCCATTTCTGGACGTCGGTGTCGCGCGCATAATCGTCCGCGCCGCCGTCGAAGAAATTGGGAAGAATGGCGGCGACGTCGTTGATCGAATAGCTGCCCCAGCTTCCGAGATGCATGCGCAATTCGCCGGCCTTCGCGCGCTGGATCAGGGCTGCGACCTGGAGCTGGTTGAGCTTGGCGCGAATGCCGACCGCGAGAAGGTAGTTCTGCACGGCGGCACCCCACTGCGGCAGCACGTAGCTGGCGAGCTCGACGTCAAAGCCGCTGGCGTAGCCAGCCTCGGCAAGCAGTTCCCTCGCCTTCGCCGGATTGTAATCGTAGACCGTGAGTTCGCCATCGCAGCCAAACTGCGACGGGACACATGGCGCGAGCGGAACGCGGCTCCCCCCGGTAACCAGCTTGTCGGCAATCGCTTTGCGGTCGATGGCGTAAAAGATCGCCTGGCGCACCTTGAGCTTGGTCATGGGATTGTCGGCACCGGTGCGGCCACCGGCATCGAGCGAGAGATAGCCGATCCGCATCGACTCCTTACGCATCGCCTCGAGATGCGGCATCCGGTTCACGGGCTCGAACTGGTCCGGATTCAGGTTCCAGATCCAGTCGGCGCGGCCGGCCAGCAATTCCGTCATCTCGGTCGCAGCATCCGGCACGAAGCGCACGCTCAGCTTCGCGATCGCCGGCCGGCCCTTGGGGCTGCCGGCCCAGTAATCCTCGAACCGTTCGAAGTCGATCGAGATGCCGGGTTCGACCTTGACGATCTTGTAGGGACCGGTGCCGATCGGTGCCTTGGCGTAACCTTCCGCACCGACCTTCTCGCGATATGCTTTGGGATAGATCGGAAGCACCAGCGCGAAATATTCAAGCGCAGCGGGGGTCGCCCGCTTGAGCTTGACACGCACGGAAAGCTCACCGGTCTTCTCCGCCTTTTCGATCCAGACGTAATTGGACGGGGTCGACACCCGGCTCGCCGGATCGGACACGAGGTTGATCGTATAAACCACGTCGTCGGCCGTGAACGGGCTACCGTCGTGGAACTTGACCCCCGGCCGCAGCGCAAACTCGATCGTGGTCGGGTCCGGCCGCTTCCATTCGGTTGCGAGCAACGGTTCGATCTTGAAGGTGATCGGGTCGCGGTAGACCAGCGTGTCCCAGCCTTGGTGATGCATCACCACGCCGGTGCGCAGATTGTTGTAATAGGGATCGATGTTCGGCAGTGCGTCGCGCATCACGATCCGCAATGTATCGGCGGATTTCTGCCCGGCTGCCGGCACAGCGCCAACAACCATCGCCGCGAGGATCGCGGCACCGAGCCTCAGATGCAGGCGCATGGCACGTTCCATCCATCTCACTTGCTGACCGGCCTGACCCAGGCCCTATGAGGCATGCCTTATGCCAGATGGCACTCTACCATCGTCCCCGCAGCCCCGGCCATAGGCACCGGCGCCGCAGTGCGGCAGCGTTCGACCGCCATGCGGCAGCGCGGATTGAACCGGCAGCCCGCGGGAATGTTGGCGGGATCGGGCATGACATCGCCGAGGCCAATGTCCGGCACGCCGCGGCCCGGCTCCGGCGTCAGTACGCTTTGCATCAAGGCCTGCGTATAGGGATGCCGGGGCGCGCGAAACAACGCCTCGGTCTCGTTGCGCTCGACGATGCGGCCGAGATACATCACCGCGACTTCGCTCGACACGTGCTCGACCACCGCCAGATTGTGACTGATGATGAGGTAGGTCAAACCGAGATTGCGGCGAAGTTCGGCCAGCAGATTGAGGATTTGCGCCTGTACCGAAACGTCGAGCGCGCTGGTCGGCTCATCGCAGATCACGATCCGCGGCTCCAGCACTAGCGCGCGCGCAATCGCCGCCCGTTGGCGTTGCCCGCCAGACAATTGCGACGGCATCTGCTCGCCCATCGCCGCCGAGAGCCCGACGCGCTCGAGAATCCCGGCAACCCGGCGCTCGATCTCGGCGCGCGAGAAGGTGCCCTGCGCCGTCAGCGGCAGGGCGACAATATCCTTGATGCGCTGGCGCGGATTGAGCGAAGCGAACGGATCCTGGAATACCGGCTGGATCAGCCGGGCACGCGCCTTGCGGTCGAGGTCGAACAGGTACTTGCCGTCGACCAGCGCGGTGCCCGCTGTCGGCTTGAGCAGTCCGAGGATCAGACGCGCGAGCGTCGATTTCCCGCAACCGGATTCGCCAACAACGCCGAGCACGCTACCCGCCGGTACACTGAAGGTGACATCGTCAACCGCGATCACCCCCTTCGTCGCCCACAGCAGGCCTGAGCGCGAGGGGAATTCGCATCGCAGATTCCGGACTTCGATCGTGGCGCTCATTCCGGTTGCCGCTCCCGAAGTCCCGGCGCCAGCCGGCACAGATAGTCGTGCGCGCTGCCGGCTAGGTGGCGCGGCACCTCGCGCACGCAGCTATCGTCCGCATCGGAGCAGCGCGAACGAAACGCACAACCGGAAAATCCGGGCACGATCGCCGATACCGAGCCCGGGATCGAGCCGAGCGGTTGATCGCGCCGTACCCGGCCCGGCACCGGCACGCAGGACAACAAGCCACGCGTATAGGGGTGTTGCGGCGCGCCGAACAACTCCGCCGTCGGAGCACGCTCGACCACCTCGCCGGCATACATCACCGACACCCGGTCGGCGACACGTGCGACGATGCCGAGATCGTGAGTGATCAACAGGATTGATAGCCCGAGTTCGCGTTTGAGTGTGGCCAACAGCCGCAGGATCTGCGCCTGGACGGTAACATCCAGCGCGGTGGTCGGTTCGTCGGCGATCAGCAATTCGGGCTCGCACATCAACGCCATCGCGATCATGACCCGCTGACGCAATCCGCCCGAGAGCTGGTGCGGAAACTGGCCGACCCGCATCCCCGGCGCGGTGATGGCGACGCGGTCCATCAGTTCGACCGCCCGGTCGAGTGCCACGGCACGGGAGACGCCCTTGTGACGCGTCAGCACCTCCGCCATTTGCGAGCCAACCGTAAAGGCCGGGTTGAGGCTGGTCATCGGTTCCTGGAAGATCATCGACATGCGGTTGCCGCGGAGGCGGGCCATCTCGCGCTCCGATAGCGACAGCAGATCGGCGTCGGCAAAGCGCATGCGCTTTGCCGAAAAGCGGCCGCCGCGCGCGAGCAGGTTCATGACCGCCAGGACAGTCACCGACTTGCCGCAGCCAGATTCGCCGACCAGGCAATGGATCTCTCCCTTCGCGACCTCGAACGAGGCGCCGCGCACCGCTGCGATCCGGTTCTCGAACGTCACCTCCAGACCATCGATCTCCAGCAGCGCGCTCATCGCGACCGCTCCGCGCCGAGCCAATTGCGCAGTCCGTCGCCGACCAGATTGATGCCGAGCACCAGAACGAACAAGGCGACGCCGGGGATCATGATCACCCAGGGCGAGAAGAACATATAGTCCTTGCCCTCGGCGATCATCAGGCCCCATGACGGCAACGGTGGCGGCACGCCGAGACCGAGAAACGACAACGCCGCCTCGAGCAGGATCGCCAGCGCCATTTCCAGCGTCGCCACCACGGCCAGATGGCTGGCGATGTTCGGAAGGATCTCCTTGATCAGCAGATGCGACGTCGAGGCGCCGGCGCAGCGGGCGGCGTCGACGTAGTCGAGATGCCGGATCTGCATGGTGGTGGCGCGCGCCACGACGGCGAAGCGGTCCCATAACAACAGACCAAGCGTCGCGACGACGAGCCCAAGGCCCGCCCCCATCAGTCCGACCACCGCGAGCGCAACCAGCACCACCGGGATCGACAGCCGTGTCGTGATGGCGAACAGCACGAAATCATCGACGAACCCGCCGAAGAAGCCGCCGAGCACGCCGAGGGTGATGCCGATCATGCCCGACGTGATCACCGTCATAAGGCCGATCAGCAGCGAAATGCGCGCGCCATAGACGAGCCGGGCGAGATAGTCGCGGCCGAGTTGATCGGTGCCGAGCGGGTGTTCGGGCTGGCTGCCCTCCATCCAGAATGGCGGCTTGAGACGGTTACCGAGATCCTGGGTGAACGGGTCCTGCGGCACCAAGTGATTACCGACCAGCGCAACCACGACGATGAGGCCGACGATCGCGATCCCGATCGCAAAGCCAACGCCGCCTACGCGGGACGTCAGCGACGCACGAATGGCAATCGGCCCGCTCATCTGGTCCGAAGCCTCGGATCGAGCAGCGCGTTGAGGATATCGGCCAGCAGCGTGAGGCCGATATAGATCGCGGCCAGTAGCAGCACCACCGCCTGCACCACCGGGAAATCGTTCTTCGCGATGCTCTCCCAGCCGAGATAACCGACGCCGTGCAGCGCGAACACTGTCTCGATGACGATGGAGCCGCCCAGCATGAAGCCGAGCTGGACTGCGGCGATCGAAACCACCGGGACCGCGGCGTTGCGCAGCGCGTGCTTCAGGACGATACGAGCGCGCGACAGGCCCTTGGCGCGCGCGGTGCGGATATAGTCGGACGCCATCGCCTCGATCATGCCCGAGCGCGTCAGCCGTGTCAGCGCCGGGACCGCGGTAAAGGCGAGCACGATGCCCGGCATCACAAAGTGCTGCCAAGTGCCGGTACCAGATATCGGCAGAATGCCGAGATTGAGACCGAGCACAATCATCAGGATCAGCGCGAGCCAGAAGCTCGGGATCGCCTGCCCCACCATCGCGAACATGGTAACGCCGCGGTCGATCCAGCTGTTCTCGCGGAGCGCCGCCATGATGCCGAGCGGAATCGAGACGATCAGGGCGAGGCTCAGGCCAACCAAGCCGAGCGTGAGAGTTATCGGCAGGCGCCGCCCGATCAGGTTGGCCACGCTGTCCTTGAAGAAATAGCTCTGGCCGAAATCGCCGATCATTGCGCGCCCGACCCAGATGAAGAACTGGACGTAGAGCGGACGATCGAGGCCGTACGCCTTGCGTATGATCTCGACGTCTGCCTGGCTCGCCTGCGGGCCAGCGACGGAAATCGCAAGGTCGCCTGACAGCCGCGTCAGCAAAAATGCTAGCGTCATCACGGTGAACGCGACCAAGAGGCCGAGTGCGAGACGCCGGGCAATCAAATACAGCATGCAAGAGTCCAACAGCCAAGCCCAGCGACAGTTTTCAGGTCAGCGGCCATACTCGAACGGTGTCATTAAACTGTCGTTCCATGCAAGAGATCCGGGTAATATTTCCTGCGCCGCGCGTACGTTTTTTGCGGCGCAGGCGCGCACAAAAATCGGTTCAGATTGGTATACCCTCTTGCTCCGCGGCACGGTCTGCATTGTCTGAGGACACACTGCCATTCGCAGCAACACTCCGTGAAACTTCGGAGGAAAACATGCCAACACCCCATTGTCCCAGGTGCGGCAAGCCCATGTATCGCTGCCCAAAATGCGAAGGAGGGATTGGATAGAAGTCGTGAGGAAAGTGGGAAAGAAAGCTGAGGGCCATGCTCCCGATCGATCAACCGCATCTCGGTCCTTCGTCGCCCCCACCAGCCAAATACAACCGTGCATAGCCTTCGAAGATACGGCTGCTCCATGTGCCATTGAAGGACGCAAAGTGCGACCTGCTATCTAGTTTCGCTTTCGCTGTGGGAGATCGAAATGCCAGATTGCTATTGCGTCGCGTCCAGGTGGAACAGTATCTCGAAGGAAGCTACTCCGACGGGACGATCTGAACAGTTAGAGCTAAAGCATTTTCCTTTCTTTTCAATGGCTTAATCTTATCACCCAACTATTTTCGCTTATTTCGACCATGCCCGGTACTACACGGTATTACCAAAATGCCAGTGGAGTACCGCTACACGCCAAAGGCTTTTGGCCACGCCCAACCACACCAGTTCGTCGAATTTGAAATGGGAATGGGAGGACTATCTGAAGCAGACGCTGACCTGCCCCTAAGAATTTCCTCCAGAAGGATTTAGAGTCCGCCCTGACGAAGGACGGACGGATGAAGCGGAAGCGGTTCACGGAAGAGCAGATCATCGCGGTTTTGAAAGAGCACGAGGCCGGCGCGAAGACGGCCGATCTGGCTCGCAAGCACGGGATCTCGGAGGCGACGCTCTACAATTGGAAGGCCAAATTCGGCGGTATGGACGTCTCCGAGGCCAAGCGGCTCAAGGCACTCGAGGACGAGAATGCCAAGCTGAAGAAGCTGCTGGCCGAGCAGATGCTCGATGCGGCAGCACTGCGGGAGCTGCTCTCAAAAAAATGGTAGGGCCCGCCGCCAAGCGCGCCGCAGCGGCGCACCTGCAGGCCCGGCTCGGCCTGTCGGAACGGCGGGCCTGCTCGATCGTGGGGGCGGATCGGACGATGGTCCGTTACCGGTCTCGGCGGCCCTCTGACGCCGGGCTTCGGGTCAGGCTGCGGGAGCTTGCCAACGAGCGGCGGCGGTTCGGCTATCGTCGGCTGTTCATCCTGCTGCGACGGGAGGGCGAGCGATCCGGCATCAACCGGATTCATCGGCTGTACCGGGAAGAAGGACTTACGGTGCGCAAGCGACGCGCCCGTCGTAAGGCCATCGGGATGCGGGCTCCGATCCCGGTGGAAGCGAAACCGAATGCGCGCTGGTCGCTGGACTTCGTCTCTGACCAACTCGCCAACGGCCGGCGCTTCCGCATCCTCAACATCGTCGGTGATGTCACCAAGGAGTGTCTGGGCGCGATCCCGGACACCTCGATCTCGGGCCCGCGGGTGGCACGAGAGCTATCGACCATCATCGCCTGGCGCGGCAACCCGGGCTCGATCGTGTCCGACAACGGCACCGAGTGCACCTGCAACGCGATGCTGGCCTGGTGCAAGGACAACAGCATCGACTGGCACTTCATAGCACAGGGCAAGCCGATCCAGAACGCCTTCATCGAAAGCTTCAATGGCAGGATGCGCGACGAGTTGCTGAACGAGACGCTGTTCTTTGGCATCGCCGCGGCACGAAGCAAGATTGCTGCATGGGTTGCCGACTACAACGACGAGCGGCCGCACTCCTCGCTGAAATACCAGACCCCGGCGGCCTACGCTGCCACATTCACCGCAACGGGCGATCGGCTGCGCAACCCCGACCAGCTCCGCCAATCGCCCGTTGCTCCACCCGCGCCAATTGGCGTACAACCCACTCGGACTCTAAATGCTGCTGGATGAAACTTCGGTGGCAGGTCAACGCCTGCCGCGTCAGATATCCGCGCGAGACTTATGTGGATTTGTTCGACGTAACCGCTGGGTCAGAAAACAGATCGCGCGTGCCTCGCACCTTGTAGCCCTTCGCCTGATCGCCGACACGGCGTTTCACCGCAAAACGCAGCGCGTGAGGCGAATAGCGATGTCGTCTTTGTCTATCCCCGCTCGCCGGGGTTAGCCGGTCATTCTGCGAAGTGAGACCCTCGGCAACATGGTCGGCACAATCTCGCGACTCGCCGAACGAGACTACTCGCCTCCCGAAACGTCGGCTCAGCGCCTCAAGCGGACCGTAGTCAAGCAACGCCAAGAGAGATTGTGTGTCGATCTAATGAGTCATACGCGCGAGTTGTGTTATCGATTTCTTCAAACTTTGAAGCACATGAACAAGTCCGACCGCAAAAAATAACAGAAACCGCGTCAAGCGCAGTCAATGAATACCCATTTTCTCTTGATAGCCCAATACGGAAGTAAGGCGATTATACCGATCGAGGATGTGTGCCGAGACTACTTCCCACACCTCAAGCCCCTTAAATTGGTGCAGAAGATATCGACCGGAGCAATCGCGATTCCATTGGTCAGGATCGAAGCGAGCCAAAAATGCGCAAAGGGAATCGCTCTCGTTGATCTCGCAAAATATCTCGGTGCCCGTGTTGAAGCGGCGAGAAAAGAAATGATCGCCCTTACCCGTTGAAGGCGGACTCGCCATCCCACGCTGCCACTGCTCATGAAGCAGGTATTGGAATTTCCAGCAGATTTGCGATTGGCGTATAGATATCGATGTTGGCTCCCGGTGCTCTCACGGAAACGACTAGGGCATACCGCGCCGAGCGATCCCAGCGCTGAAGCGCAGGTTTTTCTTTCCACCAGCCACTGATGGGAAACACCCCAATCGCATCGCGCTCAGCTAGTTCTGCCGCACTTCCGCGCCAAATATCCGAGTGGATCGATCCTTTATCGCGAATCGTACCGAGCACCCAATTGTCGCCACCTGCCGCAGCTCCAGCCTGCCCCTCCTCTTCCGCCTCCGCAGCCTTGTTGATACGTTGGCGAAATTGCTGGAGGCTCTCCAATGACCGCTTCACCGCAAAACGCAGCGAATGAGACGAATAGCGGTGTCGTCTCGTCCATCCCCGCTCGCCGGGATTAGGCTCGACGAAATAGGACAAGGTCACACGTAGCTCAACATCCTGCTCCGCCAGCGCGAGCAGCTCGTCCCGGGGCCACGGCAAGCGGTGGAGGTTCATGCTGCGAGTCTTGATCGTCGAGCCATCTTTCCGGAACGGAAGAAGCGCATCTTCGACCATCAATGTCGCATCATCCGTCGCGCTCATCACCGCGCGACCGATATCAGGTACGCCCCATCCGTACCTGTGAAGCATTGCAGCCTTTTGTGCCTGAGCAGCCCCTTCGATCCGCGCACGCATCGCAGACGTCCATTCCGCCGAGTGCACTGCGAGAGCTCGCACGGTTTCTGGCCAAAGCTGGGGCCGAGCAACCAAAACGCTGGCGCAAAGATGCGATCCCAGTGCCGCGGCTGCGCTGGTGTCGCCGAAGGTCTCGAAGAGACGCATTTGCGGACGATAGTGTGTTGTTATTAGTTGAAGGTCATCGATCGCTGACGCTGGATTGACACCGTCATGGGCGAAGTTGCCACCTTCGAACACGACGTCCGGTCGGATCGGCCACTGGCGATCCCAGATGCCGGACGTTCGGCTCGCCGGCGATAGTCGCCAGCTGGCGCCACAGGCAGCCAGCCGTCGAAGTCGCGATGAAATATGCCGATCTTGTCGGTGTACGCACCAACAACTAGCGGATTCCACGCCTGGGCAGGGCTCTCGACCTCTTCAAGGTCGTTACGATCTGGATAGTCCGGAGCGGCAATGTCACCTCGCAAATTCCCTGCGGCGAGCACCATGAGACGCCGACGGTCGCCACCTCCATAGCAAAGCTGGTCGATAGCCGCCGACCACGAAGATGGGCGACCGCGACCGAGACCGACTTCGCTCGTCACTGCCATGCAGAACACGCGGCGACGACGGGGAGCCTGTGCCTCAGCCTTGCCGATGCCCGCTTCGGTGATTGCACCATAAAGCTCAGGATCGTTCTGGCCAGCGGGCGGCAAGATCTTGACCGTCTCCAATCGATGGCGCAGGTCGACCTGACCACCATGACTAAGCGCCGCCTCGAGATCGCCATAGAGCGCGACACCAGACATCGACGTACCGTGGCCATTCCAATAAGAGCTATCGCCTACGCCCCAGTCTTTGTCATAGGCATGCTGGTCGACTGCGTTCAAGCCCGGCTCGATCAAGGGGTGCGCTCGCGTCGCTCCGCTGTCGAGCAGACAGATGGCCGGCGCCACCGCGTCAGGTGCGTTAACTCGATCGACGAGATCACCCGCCCAGTCAGCCTGTTCGACTGGTCTCATTTCGAGAAAAAGCGTGGGCGTGTCCTTGGCAATGCGCAGTTCGGCTACGGCGTCACTATTGTCGACGAGCCTCGCCATCGCTTCTTCGTTGGCGAGCGCCAGAATCACGTCGCGCTCGGGGAAGCTGATGGCATGCTCTTTCAGGGTCACATTGAGGCGTTGTGCGACGTGCCGAAGTGTCTCTAGGCGACCGTCGCGAACCCATACCTCCCACCACGCCTGACGACCTGCCGTCGGAAAAAGCACCATGTCGTCCGTGAAGAGCGAACGAACAGCTGCAAGGCGGACATCCTCGATACGAGCCACTAAAGCTTCGTTCCTGGGCCTTCCCGACTTCTTGTTGTCTTTGTCGCGATACGTCTCGACCTTTTTGGCGAAGAATTCGGCTGAGCGTTCAGGCACGAACACGGTGGCCGAAACCATCTCCTGATTGTCGGCGGCAGGCCTAACGGCGACGAGCTCAATTTCGGCGGGCTTATTTTCAAGACCTTCGACAGCGTCCCGCTCCGCCGCCGGGATCTCGAATTCGAGATAGAACCCCTTCTCGCCTTCAGCGACCGTTTGGTCGCGGGTTCCAAGTTTCTGCCGAGCCTGAAGGACGGCGGCACCGATCGCGTGGCCGAGTTTCTCTGCGTGCTGCGCTCTTACCCGGGCGGGAGGCAGTCCCGTGATGACAATGCGAGGCGATGTGTACGGCTCTGCTTCACCGCCACCCTCAACATGAAAATGCGGCCGATTGCGCGGCGGTCGTGCCATCTATCGTCTGCGCCTCAGCCGGTGGCGGCTCTGCGTTCCGCCAATGTCGAGAGCAGCGTTGGCGTCCTGATCTCGCTTCTATCCTCGAGTACGGCGATCTTCGCCGCCTCATCGGCAGCCCGCGATACTTCCGCCTGGCTCAATCCCGCAGTGGCTTCTAAAATCGATGACCAATTGATATCCGAGACATCAAATCCCGTCAGGTGCGATTCCAATATGCCGCGAGCGATCTCCGGGTCCGGCAATCCATAGACAATGACGTCGTCGAACCGTCGGAAAACTGCCTTGTCCAGCAGCTCCGGGTGGTTGGTCGCGGCAACGATCAGGCTCTGGCCATCATCATTTTCCAAAAACTGGAGGAATGAATTGAGCACGCGCCGGATCTCGCCGACATCGTTTGTGTATGATCGTTGTGAACCGATCGCATCGAATTCGTCGAAGAAGTATACGCCGCGCTGAACCGCGACAGCATCGAACACCAGGCGAAGCCGCGTCGCCGTTTCGCCCATGAGCTTGCCGATCAAGCCTTCATAGAGAACTGTGAACAGCGGCAGCTTCAACTCGCCGGCAAGAGCGGACGCCGTCATTGTCTTGCCTGACCCCGGAGGCCCAATTAGCAACAGCTTCCGACGAGGCATCAGGCCTCGAGCGCGTAGGCGCTGCTGCTGGCGCTGTTCGGTCAAAACGCGTGCCAGGCGCTCTTTCAGAGCCGGCCCCAACACCATGCTGTTGAGGCGAATATCTGAATATCGCGCCGAAAGTAGGCTGCTCAGTTCGCCTTTTGGCTGCGCTAGAGGAACGGGACCGGCGCCGCGCCGGCCGACGTGCGCGGTCTTGCCCTTGGCCGCGTCGATCAGCGCGCGCAGTTCTTGGGCGAGTTTGCCGTGTCCTTGCCTCGCCTCGTGCGCAGCAAGCTGTGTCGCCACGGAGAAGAAGCGGTCCTCATCCCCGTCGATATGGCTGCGCAGTAACGCGACGATGTGACGAGCGGTCGTCATGCTTCCCTACTTCCGGTCCCAGCCTGAAGTTCCCCAGGGACCGACACTAACGATCAAGCGTTGGGCTGTATCGGACAAAAGGGCTCACATCTATTCGACCTAGCCCTGATTTCACAGGATTCGGCGACTTCGGCACGGTTTGAGCCTGATCACCAGTCTACCGATGACTGGTTAAGCGTTCTGGTCCTATCCCTGGAGAGAGCGTGGTTGGTCTACCGTGGGCAGAAACATCCACTTTCCGTGATGACAGAACAAAACAAGAACATTATACGCATTGGTCGTCTTTGGTCAAGAACAGCGGCCGCGATTGCGGTGGCCAAATGCCACTGAAGGGTGCGGCTTAAATGACTTTCTGGGATCGGCGCAAACAACCATGGGTAGCCGTCGCCTGAAGAACCTCCGTGCCAAACCATGGCATCACCGATATCGGCCCTCCTGTGTTTAGCGGTCGTCTACGGCTGATTTGCTTTGACGGACGCCGCTCATCGGGCCACCATTGCGAGGTTATTTCAAGTGGTTATGGGGCACGCATGAGCGGTCAATTCGAGATCGCCACGCATCAGGACCTTTTCCGCCACGTCACCGCCGATAATGCGGCGCTGTACCGGTGCGTCCTGGATGTGTGCGCGGCAGCTGAACGTCAACTGCTGCTTTACGTCCGGCCTTCCGAGATTCTCACGCAAGCAAAGTGGCCGGGCGAGCCGCCGACCGCGTCCGAACTGGATGCGATCCTCGACAAGCTGACCGAGTGGGGCAATCTCGACTGCCAGGCCGACAACTCGCGCGTCACCTCGTTGAGCGGGTTCTATCGCCGCCGCATGCTCTACCGGCTTTCGAAGGGCGGCGTCTCGGTCGAGATGGCGCTGAGCGCCTTCGCCAAGGAAATGCAGCGCCGCGGCGAGCTGCAGACGGTCGCGCTTGAAGACATCGGCAAAAGCCTCTTTACGCTGATACACCTCGGCCAGGGCAACGACCCTGACGTCGCCAAGATCTACGAGACCCTCAACGGTCTGATGACCGTGTTCAACAACATGGCCGAGACCGCGCGCGCCTTCATGGCCGGTGTCCTCCGCGGTGTCGATTTGCAGGACGGCGACGTGGACGCCGTGCTGAACTACAAGCAGCGTCTCATCGATTACATCCGCCAATTCGTCGGCGACCTGGTTAGCCGAAGCGGTGCGATTTCGGAAGACATCAATGCCCTTCAGTTGCGCATCGACGCGATGCTCCAGTCTGTCGCTCGCCGTCAGGCACGCAACGCACCTCCGGGCGAAGAGCAAGCGGCCTACGAAGCCGAATTGAAGATGTGGGACGAGCGGTGGCAGGGCCTGCGAAAGTGGTTCGTCGGCGGGTCGAACGGCGAGCGGTCCCAGAGCGAACAGCTCAGACCGTTGAGCGATACCTCGCCGATCACAGCGTGACTTACCGACCGGGGTGCGAGCTGAGTACAAATGAAGCAGTCAAGCAGGCCGGCCTCGGGATCGGTATCGTTCCGGCTCAGACCATAGAACTCGAGGTCGAAACAAGACGGCTGGTGATTCTTCCGGTGGAAGGCTTTCCCCTGAACCGGCGCTGGTTCATGCTGCACAGGAAGGACAAACGCCTGTCAGGAGCCGTCGGGGCGTTCCGCGATTCGCTCGTCCGCGAGAGCTGACGAGATGCATTCACCGGCCGAGTGAAAGAGATCGCGTAGCGGATGCGGAAAGAAGTCGGCTCACGACGCCTGGCAACTTTTAGAACCACCAGGTCTTGAGACGTCGAGAGACCGGCGTCGGCCCCGAAACCTGGGAGGGATCGAACCTTCGAATGGCGGAATCAAAATCCGCTAAGTCAGCTAACGCGAAAAGCCCCCTCGACAGCGACTGCATCCCTCTTGGCAACTTCGCCATGCGGATAATGTGACCAGACCAGTTTCGCTCCAGAAATGACCTGAACGTAACGTAGTAAAACCGCAGCAAAATCAACACAACTGATCGATGTTCTCCCGCTCACAGCATCTGCTTGCAGCATTAGAGGCGGGTAAATGCAAGCGGCGCCCAAGGTCGGCTGATCACAGGGCTGCTTCTGGAGCTTTCGCGCCGGATGCGCCTGTGGCTGGCCCAAGTCGTGCGATCGATGATACCAGCGGAAGAGCGAGTGGCCGCGCGCTGCTGGCTAATCGCTTTCAGAAGCTGTGGCGATTGGAGGCGACCGATCGATCGACTGGAAACAAACAGCGCCCTCCCTGCAATCCGCGCTTTGTTCGGCGCACCAACCTTTGAGCAAGAAGCTTGTTGATAACTGCAAGACAGAACGACCCGTCCCACGATTTGTCCCTCGAACCACACTCTTGCAAAATAATGCAAATAAATTAAGCTCTTAGGAATTCAGTTCGAATCCCTCCGAGCGCGCCAGCGGCCGTCCTCCCCTACGGCCTTACGCGACAATGTCCCCTTCGTTGGAACAGCCGGAAAACATCCCGAAGCTTCGATCTGCCCGCGGGCCGCTTCCAGAGCCCTGTTGCGGGTATCTCCACGCAATAGCTGCGGGGATTGCCCGGGGCTGCCGCGGTTTCTACAACCGAAAGCGACGGCGCCACCTTCCCGTCCTTCCACGACGCGCCAGGGTGATTTGTCAACGTGAATGACCAACGTTTCATCGGCTCGCTGACCGGCCTGCGTTTCGTCGCCGCCGTAACAGTGGCGGTCGGACATGGCGCTCCGTCACTGGCGCACGGCTGGCTTTCCGAGCTGATCGCGCAGGTCAGCAGCATCGGCATGACCATGTTCTTCGTGCTGAGCGGATTCGTCCTGTGGTTCAACTATGCCGCGCGCTTCCAGTCACAGCCGCTCGGAGTTGCCCTTCGCGAATTCGTGGTGGCGCGCTTTGCCCGCCGAACATTCTGGCCTTTGCCCTGACAATCGTCGCGTTCTTCACCGTCGGCGACGCGGCGCTGAAAGCC
Organism: Bradyrhizobium ontarionense; assembly: GCF_021088345.1. Lineage (NCBI taxonomy): Bacteria > Pseudomonadati > Pseudomonadota > Alphaproteobacteria > Hyphomicrobiales > Nitrobacteraceae > Bradyrhizobium > Bradyrhizobium ontarionense. Next base: position 1,951,522 of record NZ_CP088156.1, read on the forward strand.
ACCGTTCCGAGCCTCGAGCAGAATGGCATGCAGTGGCTCACCTACTACTCGCCCTACCTGCATGTGGCGCAGTTCCTGGCTGGGTGTTTCGCCGCCATGATCTACAACAACCGCGCATGCGCCAAGATCGGCCTCCGCGAGCGCAAGGGCGTAGCGGCCCTGTTCTGGCTTTCCTTGGCGGGCCTGGTCTGCGCCCCTATTCTGCTTTTTCTGCAGCCGCGCCTCCCCGGCTGGTCGTTCGCGATAGAACTCACGGTGCGCCTCATCGAGATCACGGGATTCTCGATCGCCTTCATCGCTGCCAGCCGCTACGGCCACGCCCGCAGCCTGTCCTCGCGCGCGATGATCATCGGCGGCGAATGCAGCTATTCGATCTATCTGCTGCATCCCTTCCTCATTCGAATCGCGATGATCGGCAAGACCGACGACCCTGGAGCAATCGAGCTTGTGGTTAGGCTCGGCCTGTTCGTTGCAATTGCAACGGCGGTTGCCTGGACCACGTACGTGCTCATCGAGGTGCCCTCGCGAACATGGTTACGGAGGGCTTTCGGCGCGAGCGCTCCGCGCGATGTGATCCACGCCAAGCCGACCTGACCTTCATGTCGTGAGACGCACGCCACCTGGCCGGCCTCGAGGTGTGAAACTACCGGTGTTTTATTCGGAACATTTTGCGCGAATTTAACAGGATTGCCCCACGCTCAGTCATCCGATCACGGCGCGAGATGCAGCGATGATAATTCAGATCAAGGCGATGTGTGAAGCTAACGGCTCGATCCTGGCCGCCACGAGCTACGACGACAGCAACGCTCAGGATCGGACGAACGCCGTGATCGCGCTGCTCGAGCAAGTCCTGGCCCATTCCGATAGAGGCGATGATCAGCGGCTATTTACCCTGGACATCGAGACGGCGTCGCCGGCGTCCGACATTCAGTCCAACATCTGAATTCGACGGATCAGCTGAACTCACAGGCGTCCATCGCCGTCTGGCCTGACGCGGGTAGCCGACGTCGGCAGTTCATTTGATGACACAGGCCTGCGCACGTCTGCTCCATTTGAATGCCGCTCCGCATGGCGGCCTCGGCCGGGAGCCGGCGGGGCACTCGTTCCACACCGGCGCGCCCGCTTCCCAGCCATTCACGACGCAGCCACCGTTGGGCGCGACATGACACCCTGGGCCGCAATATTCGCTGGCGAAGGACGCCCCGACTCCTGCCGACGAGCCCGTCAGCAGCACGACCAAAAGCATCAGCCTCATCGTCGATCTCCTGTCCGCGCGCCACGCCGCCAGTGACTCAGGCGACGCGCGTCTGAGAACCGCGGACGGATCGCTCTGTTCCAGGAATGAGGCGGCACGAAGCGCTTCGGAAAATTCTTTCGCCAGCCGAGTTAGCTGCAAAGGCCGCCGACGTAGGTCGGAGGGTTCCGAGCCCGACCAGCTGCACCACCCGAGCTGCAGCCTCGTCTCAGATTTCTGGTTCACGCTGTGACGAAAAACCGCGCCCCCCGTCATGGGTCCGCCTTGTTGTCTGCCCGCCGCCGCCACACCCCACGCCTCGAAATGGCGGCAGTTCAACTGCGGCGAGAAGGCTTTCACCATTTTTGGAACGAACCGGGGGGAGATGGAGGCGACGAAAGGTAAAAGTCACTCCTGCGCACCGAAATGGACTGTAACGCAAAAGGCCAACTTCCATCGCAAAAAAGCGAAACTCTACGGACACGGTCTACGCGTGTGGGGAGAAAAGCAGTCGAAACAACGGCTGCTCACTGGGATGAAGGCGTCAGCCGCGCGAACTGCTGGCGAGCGATGGACCGCTCGACACAGGTGGGGCGGATCTGCAGGGAATCAGGGGCGGACGGGTATCATGTCTCGAAAATTCACGGCACGTGAAGTCATCGCGAGATCCTATCCAACGTGGGATTACGCCATGGCCGACAGATTGATCGCATGGCTCGATGATTGCGGGTACGTGATCGTTGAAAAGCAGCAAGCCCTTGCCGCAGCTTGTGTCGCGGAAGAGCCTGGATCTCAAACAATCAGCGCCTGCTGAGGCAGTTGCGGCCTCACGCATTGGTCGGGGAACCGGATCCAGGAACTAGATTGCGCGGTGTAGCAGAGTGCTTGGAAGAAGCATCACCTGTCCGACGCAGGAGCCTCACGTATGAAGCGGCAGGTTTGCCCAGGAACCAGTGCTTCCTTCCCGGGTTCAACAGGCAATACCAGACGTCGTCATTGAAGTACGACATTCAGAAGCAAAAGGTTACGAAATGCCTCGCAAGCTCACGCCCCGTCAAGTCATCGCCCGCTCCTATCCTACCTGGGATTACGCAATGGCCGACCGGCTCATCGCCTGGCTCGACGATTGTGGATACGAGATCGTCGAAAAAGGCGCTCCACACCAGGATGCGAGCCTGGTACCCACCGCATCGGAAGCTGGCGAGACGTTTGAGAGCGCACATTGATCTCGGTGCCATCGACGCCAGCTGCAACGAGATTGTCGATCGTCCGTTAGCACCTCGATGCTGGGAGGAACACCGTGCTGACGGCTCAGGCCAGAAGCTGTTTCTCGATCTCATAAACCGGAAGCTTCACCAAATCCTTGTGAACCTCGCCGTGCAGCACCTTGCGCACCGCATCGGAATAATCGGCTCGGATCATACCGAGCGCGCGTGGTGAAGCCACCATTGTCAGGGCCTTGGTCTCACCCGCCTCGACGGCATGATGCAGGCGGTCAGCGAGTTGCTTGAGGAACGCGCGCTCGGCCTGGTCATGCCAATCGGTCTGCTCCACCGAGCTTCGGGCATGGCCGAATGACTGTTGCACCGACCCCGGCGCATCGGACCCTTGTGCGCTTGTGCGCTCGTCTTCGTGCTCGTGAACCTCTTTGGTGTGCAGGTTCGGAAACATGCTGTCACCGATGTTCTCGAGGATCAGCGCCTTGCGACCATCGCAAACGACGACCCAGTCGCCGGTCCCAACCTTCATCTTGTCCATGAGCTTACTCCATCATCGCTTTGCGATCCTCATGCAGGGCGCAGATTGAAGTTCCGCCACCGAATGGAGAACTTCGACCCGTCCAGCTAGAGGCTCTCTTCAAAATCTTCCAAGGAGAGGCCGAACTCCGACAGAGCCTCCTCCAGATAGTCACCGAGCATCGGCGTCTCGATCAGGTAGGTTGCCGTGCGGTTGTTATGTGCCTGGGCCGCCTGCGCGCGAAGCTCGTCCCAATTGTCGAGCGAGCCGTCACCTCGGCCCAACCACATCAGCGCCACCAGTTCGATCTGTTCGTCGACGTTGAGGCCCTTGATGAAGCTGACCAATTCCGACCGGTCCGTGTTCACCCCGCGACCACCAGTCGCCGGCGCCGTGTCATCATCCGTCAGATCTGTCAGCAATTCCGGCTCGGCCGCTTCCATTTCATACTGATGAGCCTTGGTTACGACGAACGCGACCTTTTCCGGCGATATCGAGAGATTGGGTGTGGTGGTCATGCAGCGTCTCCATGGGATGCCGGTAACGCTCCCGGTCCCATTGAGGTGACGCTAGGCGCTCCGGAGAGAGCGCACTTTGCGCGAGATCAAGGCAGTCTGGCGGCGCGAAGACGTGCGGCCGCGAGTGTCACGGGCTCAGCCAGCCGCGCGACCGCAGGCTACCACGTCGAGGCAAAGAATCCGAAGTGCGGCTGCTGGGCGACCAGGATCATCGGCTTTCCAGGATGGACCTTGGCAACCTTGCGTTTCTTGACGTCCGTTGGCTTGGCGGTGGTCTCGGCAAGCTTCGCAGCGGACCCCTGAGGCTTCTCGGCTGCCTTCGCAGACCCAGCTTGAGGCCTGATTTCGACGGCCGCCATCTGCGCATAGGCGTCGCGGACGCTGCCCTTGGCCGGCTCTGCAGCCGCAATGGGGGCAGGCTGCTCCACCTTCGCGAGCTTCACGGGAGCCGGTATCGCGATCGACGTATCCATCACGATCCGCTCCGGCCATTTGCGGGCGGACTGAATGCGGATTGGGGGCAGATCCGATGCAGAGGTGAAGCTCGCCGGCAACTGCACGTTAGGAAGCACAGCGTCAGCAAGCACCAACAGCGCAAGCAGAGCTCCGCCGACGAAAAGAAAGTAACGCAAAATGGGCATAATTTACCGCTCCGTCGGCACACCAGCGCCGACCATCCACCTAACGGAGGACCATGACAGTATGTTCCCGGTGGTCCGGCTCAGGTTCAAAGACCGCGGGTAACTAGCGCGACATAACTAAATTTTCGCCGCTGCAACCAGCGCGCATTTGGCCGTGCTGGCATTAACGTTGACAAATCCGACGTGGACGGCTGCGAACGTCTTCCGGCTCCGCGACCTCACTTCCCCCGAAACGAGACGTCTGCGGTCCGTGACGTGGCTTCCGTCGCGCCGGCTGAAGGCGCAGCTGATCTCGACATCCCTGACCGCGAATTGGTTGGCATTCCGCACCGTAAACGTGACCAGCGCCTTCGACCCGAGGCCCCCGCGTTGCCAGGATTGGGAGCTGATACGCAGGCCGGACAAGATGACCGGGTCCGACGCAGCGGCCTGTATCCTCTGCTGCGTGGCGGGGGCGATGCTTGCGTTGGCTTCCATGAGGCTGCCGCCCGGAGTCGGGGATGATGAGCCGACGATCGCGCGCGAAAGCCCCATCCCGTCCTCATCACCGACGGGCATTCCGGCCATCGTCTCCGGCGTGAGCCTCAGCAGGCTGCCATCGACGCTCTCGCCATCGTCCGCGGACACCGTCAGCCAGGCGGCCGTTCCCAACACCATCGTGGCGAGCACGACAAGTCCGACCAGCGCCGACCTCAACTGCAGATCCGGGCCGGCGGTGCGCGAGGCTGCGCTCCGCAGGGCCGTGCCACCAGTCCGGCGCCCGAGCAAACGAGAGAGACCAGCGCTCATGTCGGCTCCATCGGCTGCCCTGGTGTGGCGGATCGGACACTCGCTTCAGAAAGCTTCAATCGTCGAACTCCGCCTTGGTTGCATGCAAAGCCGACAATTGGAGGGCAGCCGCGACGACGGGTGCGATTGCCGGACTGGCGTTGCCGATCCCGAGTGGGTAAACAGGCGCGCCCGCCACTATGTCAGCAGACCTAAAACGCCGCGGCCATGCCGGCGGTTCACTTTCCGAAAGAGTCCGACGATGCTGAACGTCACTTGGGACCATATCCATCTGCGCAGCCCGGACCCGGAAGCCACCGCCAACTGGCTCCACGACATTCTCGGCGGTGAGATCGTCCGCAATCCGGGCCGCATCGACGTCAGGCTCGGCGGCGCCAGCGTGTTCATCGCCAAGGTCGAGCCTGGCGATGGCGTCAGTGATCCGCCCGTGACGCCACACCAGGGCCTCGATCATTTTGGCCTGAGCGTGAAGGACATCGACATCGTCGCCGCCGAGCTCAAGGCCAAGGGCGTCACCTTCACGACCGAGCCGACCACGATCCGCCCCGGTGTTCGCATCTGCTTCATCCGCGGTCCCGAAGGTATCTCCATCGAGCTGCTGGAGCGCGACAAGAAATACGCCTGAGCGACCGCGCACCGACTACGTCATGCTCCCCGGCATGAAGCAGCGGATCGACAGACCCTGATAGCCGCGCATCGGCCAGACCATCGTGCGCCCGACCCGGTTGGGCTCGGTGATGACGGCCTCGTCGGGAACATCGAACCATTCGCCTTCGATGCGGACGCGGTAGTGACCGTTCCTGGTCTCCCAATCGACATCGCTGACGGCGCTGCCGTCGGCGTCCGAGCAGCACGGTCCCTTGCCGCTGCGCAACCCATCGAACCACGCCTTCATCTCCGGCGAGGAGTTCGCGTACTGGCCGCGGTCGCGCGCCAGTGCGGGTGTCACGGCGAGCGCGATCAGCAGCGCCGCGCCGGTAACCTGGATGGGAGGCTTCCAGCGTCGTGCCTCCTGCCGCCTCGAACCTTGGTTGCGGAGATCGGCGTGATCAGCTTGATGCGGCTTATGGCCGCCGGACACGATCCATTTGCTCATTTCCATCTGGTCCATCTGGCTCCTGCACCACCCCAGGGTGCGCAGATGATGATGCATCAACCGGGCCAGAATTTGATTCGATCGCGGCTTCGTGAGAGTCAATCCGGACTACCACGTAGCAACACGGCATATTGCCAGGTGTGGCAGATATCCAACCTACTCGGCCGCCTGCTCCAGCGGTGCGACGCGCGGCAGGATGATCTGAATGCGCGTGCCGGCGCCGGGCTCCGAGTCGAGATCGAGCCGGCCACCGAGGCGATTGGTCACGATGTTGTAGACGATATGCAGGCCGAGGCCCGTGCCGCCCTGATCGCGGCGGGTGGTGAAGAACGGATCGAACGCACGGCGGCGGACGTCCAAGCTCATGCCGCAGCCATTGTCGGAAAAGATGATCTCGACGTTGTCCCGGCCCGATTCGCGTGCCGCGATCGCGATCACCCCGGAACGGCCGTCCGGAAAAGCGTGCGCGACGGCGTTGAGAAACAGATTGGTCAGCACCTGACCGTAGGGTCCGGGATAGCTGTTCATGATGAGATCGGGCTGGCAATCCACATTGACCGTCAGGTTCTGTCGACGAACGCCGGGGCGCAGGCTCATCACCACCTGCTCGGTCAGATCGGCCAGATCGAACGTGCGCTGGTCAGAATAGTTGCGGTCGGCCGCCACCTGCTTGAACGACTGGATCAGTTCGGCCGCGCGGTTGAGATTGGCGACGAGCTGTGACGCCGCATTGCGGCTCGTCTCGAGGAACTCATTGAGGCTCGAGCGCCTGAGTTCGCCGCGTGCCACCTGCTCCCCGAACCGTTCGGTCTTGCGCTCGAGCGCTGATGCAACGGTCAAACTGATGCCGACCGGATTGTTGACCTCGTGGGCGACGCCGGCGACCATGCGGCCGAGAGCGGCAAGCTTTTCCGCCTCGATCAGCGAGGCCTGGGTCTCGCGCAGATTGCGCAGCGCGGTCTCCGCGGCCTCCTTGGCCTTGCGCATCTCCTGCTCGCTCTTCTTGCGCTCGCCGATGTCGAGCGCCACCGTTACGATCTTGTCGACCTCGCCGTCGGCGTCTAGCAGCGGCAGCTTGTTGACCAGCCACTGTCGCATGACGCTGCACGAATCGAGATATTCCTCCTCATAGAATCCGAGGCCGGCTTTCGTCACCAGCACGCGCTTGTCGTTGCCGTCCGTCTTGCTGGCGCCGTAGCGCGACATCAGCTCGCCGGTGGTGCGCCCCAGCGCATCCTCGGGCTCGACGTTGAAGATGCCCGCCATGTAGCGGTTCATCAGCACATAGCGCAGCTCGCGGTCCTTGACGTTGATGACCGCAGGCACCGTGTCGATGACCTGCTGCAGCAATCGCCGACCTTCGGCGATCGCATCCTCGGCGCGCTTCTGATCCGTGATGTCGCGAACGACGCCTTCGTAGCGGACGACCTCGCCGCTCTCGTCGCGCACCACCGTGGCGCTGTCCGAGAGCCAGCGGATCTCGCCATTGCGCCGGCGCACCTGGTACTCGAACTCGCGCACCATGCCGTCGCGTTGCATCAGCTTCTGATATCGTTTCCGCGCCAGAGGATGGACATAGATCGTGTCGGCGATGTCGTTCACGCCCTGGATCAGCTCGCTCGTCGAGTCGTAGCCCATGATGCGAGCAAGCGCCGGATTGGCGTTCAGAACGAGGCCGCCCGGCGTCGTGACGTAGATGCCGTCGATCGAGGCCTCGAACAGCTTGCGGTAGCTCTCCTCGGCCAGCCGCTGCTCGGCGAGCGCGCGCACGGCCGCTTCGCGCGCCGCGTCGGCATCCTGCAGCGTCTGCCGAAACACCTCTGCCGCGCGGGCGATATCGCCAATCTCGTTCCGGACCTCGGTTTGGGGAATGGACATGGCCTTCTCACCCGCGGCCAAGGCCCGGATCGAGCGTGCGATCGAGGCCAACGGACGCACCGTGCGGCGAACCACGAATGACGCGGCAAAGATGCCGATCAGAACGCCGGCGGTTCCGAAGATGATGCTCTGCCATTTGGTTTCGGCCAGCGTGCGGGCGAAGTCGCGCGACAGCACCTTGCCCTGGCTGGCGCTCAAGGCGCGCAGCAGCTCCGTGACGCGCCCGATCAAGCGCCCCTCGATGCCCAGCACTTCCTTGTCGAGCCGCGCGATCTCGTCCTCCGTGCCTGCGATGGCGATGATCGCCTCGGCATAACGATCCGCTGCGCCCCGTAGCGCGCTGTCCTCGATCGGCATCGCCCGCATCGTGCGAGCCGCCTGCTCGGCGCCGGCGGGGTCGCGCGCCAACAGTGCCGCGCCAATCTGGTTCTGGACCTGGAACAGCGCCCGTGCCGTGCCGCGCTCGGTCACACCCGCAATCGTCTCCTCGAAGCTCTCGCGCACGGCCGGCAAGCCCGACAGCAGCTCGGAGCGCTGCGCGATCAGCGCACTGATCCGGTCGATCCCCTCCCGATAGTTGGTCAGGCGCTGTGCGACGCCGTCGATCGTCGCCTGCTGTTCGGGCGCGAGCTGAAGCCGCGTCTTCTTCAAGAGTGCGCTCAGCTCGGTGGCGGCCTGCATCACCCGGTCCGAGCGCGAAGCGGGATCGGTGACGAAGTCGCGCGCCGCGAGCCGCAGCTCGTTCATGCGCCGGTCGATCTCCTCGGCCAGATCACCGACGCCCTGCAGCCGCTGCAATTCGGCAAAGGTCGAATCGATGTGGCGGATCGCGATCACGCTCGCCATGCTGGTGGCGGTGATCACGGCCAACAGCAGCAGAAAGCTGCCAAAGATCATCTGTCCGATCGTCATCGATCGGAGGCGACTGCAAATTGCGCCGAACGCTGCTGGTCTACTCATGGGATCCGTGGGTCGGAACCACACTATATCCGAGCCGCCGCGCGGCCAAAGGAACAAATAAAGAACAAGTTGCGTCAGTTCAACGGCGAACGTCAAAAAAGACCCGCGCGGTTAACCCGCCGCGCCGAACTCGAAAACCTCCCCGTCATAACCGGCCTCGCGTGGAATGCGCAGCTGGCGGCCGCCATCGGCGGTCCTGGTCATGACCGGCATCACCGTCACGATGTCCATGCCCTGCGCCGCCGCCAGCGCGTCCGAAACGGATGGCTGCTGGCCCAACCGGATCAGGTTGCGGGTCGTGGGAAACGGCAGCTTGAAGCGGCCATCCTCACCGCCCACCAGCGCCTCGCGCGGCGAAACCCAGACCGAGTCGGTGGATTCCCGCCCGTCATGGGCGCCAAGCTGGTCCGGCGGCGCCGCCGCCAGGAAGAACCAGGTATCGAAGCGCTTCGGCATGCCCTCCGGTGTGATCCAGTGGGCGTAAGGCACGAGCGCATCGAGCGCCAGCACCAGGCCGTGCGTCTCGATGACCTCGAGGAAGCTGACCTTGCCCTCGCACAGCGTCAGCCGATGCGCGGCCTCGATCTGGCGCGCAGCGGCGGCATCGATCAGCGTGTCCGAACGGCGTGGCCGCGCCAGCAGGATGCCGCTCTCCTCGAAGGTCTCGCGGATGCCGGCGATACGGAAGCCAAGCGCCTCGGCCGCCACACCGTCGCCGCCGGAATAGAGCTCGGGCATCCCGGCAATCTCCTGGTCGCCCTTGTCGACGCTGCCGCCCGGAAACACCAGGGCCCCCGAGTTGAACTCGATCTGATGGTGACGCACCATCATGAACACCTCGAGCTCGCGTGCGGCTGCGCTGTCGCGCAGCAGCAGCACGGTCGAAGCGGGACGGACGGCGGCAGCGTCAGCCATGGTCACTCCGCGGCGCTGGCACGAGGTTGCAGATTGGCGCGGGCGTCGTAGCGCGCCACGCGTGACAACAGATAGTCGACCTCGGCCTTGGCCGCCGCGCTGATGCCGGACGCCGGCTTGCGCTGGGCGCTGGAGGCAATCGCGCCACGCTTCTGCAGCACGTATTTGCGCACGGCCAACCCTGCGCCCGGCTGCTGCTCGTAGCGCACCAGCGGCAGATGCGCGTCGAACAGATCGTGCGCGGCATCGCGCTTCCCCGCCTGCGACAGCTTGACGACGTCGACCAGCATTTCCGGGAAGGCGTAGCCGGTCATCGCGCCGTCGGCGCCGCGATCCATCTCGAAATCGAGGAACAGGCCGCCATTGCCGCACAGGATCGACAGCGGCCGCAGCGAGCCGTCCTTCTGGAACGCGCGCAACGCGGAGATCTTCTCCAGGCCCGGCCAGTCCTCGTGCTTGAGCATCACGCAGGACGGGCTGTCCATGACGATCTTGCGGATCACGGAGGGCGTGAACTGGACACTCAGCGTCAGCGGGTAATCCTGCAGCACCCACGGAATGTCGTCGCCGATGGCCTCCTGGGCCTGCTTGAAATAGCCCGTGATCTGATCATCGGTGCGCAGGCTGGGCGGCGGCGCGATCATCACGCCGGCAGCGCCTGCATCCATCGAGGCGCGCGCCAGCGCGCGCATGGTCGCAAAACCCGGCGCGGAGACACCGACGATGATCTGCAGGTTCTTGGCTCGCTTGGCAAAGCGCACTGCAACCTGCTCGGATTCTGCGGCGTCCAGCTTCGGCGCCTCTCCCATGATGCCCAGCACCGTGATGCCGTCGCAGCCGGCCTCGGCATAGAAATCGACCAGCCGGTCGATCGAGGCCTCGTCGATGCGGCCGTCATCATGGAACGGCGTCGGCGCGATCGCGAAGGTGCCCTTGGCGTCAGGTGTGAGCTTCATCATTCGTCTCCAATCTCTCTGCCGTCATTCCGGGATCGTCCGAAGGACGAGACCCGGAATCTCGAGATTCCGGGTTCGCTCGCTGTCGCGAGCGCCCCGGAACGACGACCTGAATACATCAAAACCGTCGGGCGGACTTCTGAATGTCGGCCTCCGAAAAGAATATCTCCTCTGCGTGGGCTGCGATGTCCTCGGCGTTCCAGGCCGACGATTGCGGCTTCCAGCCCTCCATCTCCATCATCCGCATCTCGCGCACGCCGCGCGCGCCGGACACGCCGAGCACCTTGCCGGTCTGGTCACCTGAGAGGTCGCTGACCATGTAGAGCACGGCCGGCGCAATGCCTTCGGGCGTGAGCGCCGCGCCCGGATTTTCCTTGTAGCGCGGCAGATCCGCGGTCATCCGCGTCAGCGCGCCCGGCGCCAGCGTCCACACCCGGATGTTGTACTTGCGCCCCTCGATCGCCAGCACGTTGGACAGGCCCCAGATACCGCCCTTGGCGGCGCCGTAATTGGACTGGCCGAAATTGCCGATCAGGCCTGAGGTCGACGAGGTGTTGACGATGACGCCGCCGCCGTTGTCGCGCATCCAGCGGAACACGGGCAAGGTGCAGCAGAAGGTGCCTTTGAGGTGCACCTGGATCACCTTGTCCCAGTCGGCCTCGCTGGATTTGGCGAAGGTCTGGTCGCGCAGGATGCCGGCATTGTTGACCAGGATGTCGGCGCGGCCGAAATGGCGGATGGCATCGTCGAACACCGACTGCCCGCCGGCCATGGTGGAGATGTCGGCGGCGTTGGCAACCGCGCGGCCGCCGTCGGCCGTGATTGCTGCCACCACCAGCTCGGCCATCGACAGGTCGGAGCCGGAGCCGTCGCGCGGGCCGCCACGATCGTTGACGACGACCGCCGCGCCCTCGCGCGCGAACAGTTTGGCATAGGCCTCACCGAGCCCACCGCCCGCCCCCGTGATCAGCGCCACCTTGCCGTCGAGCAGTCCCATCTGTGCCTCCTCCGTGGAGCCGTCATTCCGGGGCATCGCGCAGCGATGAGCCCGGATTCCATACTCCCGATCGTGGTGGATTCCGGGCTCGCCCTCCGGGCGCCCCGGAATGACAGCGAACAATCAACCCAGCACCGTCTTGCCGTTCTTGATCACGGTGACGTTGCGCGCCTTCACACGCGCCTCGAACGAGATCACGTCGCCGTCCTGCCAGAGATCGACCGTGACGGTCTCGCCGGGAAACACCGGCGAGGAGAACCGCGCCGCGTGCTGCCGGAACGCTGACGCGTCGTAATCGGCATAGGTCTGCAGCACGGCGCGGCAGGTGAGGCCGTAGGTGCACATGCCGTGCAGGATCGGCCGCGGGAAGCCGGCGCGGCGCGCGAATTCAGGGTCCGAGTGCAGCGGATTGCGGTCGCCGCACAAGCGGTAGATCAGCGCCTGGTCCAGCCGCGTGGAGATGTCGACGCCGCGGTCGGGCGCACGCGACGGCACCGGATGCGGCTCGGGGATGCCGCCGGACGGACCGCCGAAGCCGCCGTCGCCGCGGGCGAAACGCGAGGCAACGAGCGTCGCCAACGCTGCGCCGCTCTCGTCGCGCAGGATCGTCTGATGACGGATCACGGCGCCCTTGTCCTTGCCCTTGTCGGACACCGCGAGCACGGAGGAGTCGGCGGTGATCTTCGCGGCCGTCGCCAGCGGCTTGTGGAAGGTGATGTCGCGCTCGCCGTCGACGACCAGCACGCGGTTGAGCTTCATGTCCCCGGGCCCTGCCCCCCAGGCCGCGACGGAGGCGAAGGTCGGCACCACCTTCAGCGGCCGCGGCTCGGCGGTGGCCTCGTTGACGAAGGCGAGCTCCTTCTCGTCCATCGGATCGGCGCCCATGCCGATGCCATAGGCGTACAGCATCACCTCGCGATCACCATAGGCATATGGCTGCCCGATCGCCTTCATCGCCATCAGCTCATCGTAGTTGATCGGCATCCCCTGCTCCTTCTCGAGCTTCTTTTCTTGTCGTTGCACGGTGCCCGTTGCTGCGCCCTCTCCCCCTGCGGGAGAGGGCTCCGCCGACGCCAGCGTCATACTCGCTCGGGTGAGGGCTTGGCTCCGCGAGCGCAACCGTCTCTGCGGAAAGAGACCCCTCACCCGGCAGCCTTCGGCTGCCCCCCTCTCCCGCAAGGGGAGAGGGTGTACCTTTTGTGTGGCGACGGGCGCGCTCATTCTCGGTCGTCATTGCGAGGAGCGAAGCGACGACGCAATCCAGAGTCGTGGAGACCGCCCTGGATTGCTTCGCTGCGCTCGCAATGACGTCCAACTGCATCGGAGCTCCCAACTACGCCGGCGTGAAGAACGGCAGCGGGGCGCCGTCGGTCGGCTTGAACACGACTTTCACCTTCTGGCCGATCTTCAACGCATCGAACTCACAATCGACGAAATTGGTCTGCAGCGACGGCCCCTCCTTCAAGGTGACGTAGCCGATCGCGTAGGGGCCGGTCGGCGACTTCCGCATGATCGAGAACGTGTAGATCTCGCCCTCGCCCGCGCTCTGCTCCCACACCGTCTGGTCGGAGAAGCAGAACGGACAGATCGAACGCGGGAAGTAATGCGCCTCGCCGCAGGCGGTGCAGCGCTTGATCATGAACTTGCCCTCGGCGGCAGCATCCCAGAACGCCTTGGTCTCGGGATTGGTGATGGGGGCCGGCAGCTTCTTCTGATCAGACATCACACGCGCTCCAGAATGCAGGTCGAGGCGGCGTGGCGCACGCCGAGCAGGCCGCCGGTGCCATGGGCGATGGCGAGATCACAGTTTTGCACCTGCACCTTGGGATGGGCCTCGCCGCGCAGCTGGCGCACGGCCTCGATCACCTTGGTCATGCCGCCGCGATTGACCGGATGGTTGCTGCAGAGGCCGCCGCCATCGGTGTTGAACGGCAGCTTGCCGACGCCCGAGATGAGATTGCCGTCGGCAACGAACTTGCCGCCCTCGCCCTTCCTGCAGAAGCCGAGGTCCTCGAGCTGCATCAGCACGGTGATGGTGAAGCTGTCATAGATCGAGGCGTATTTGATGTCATTCGGCGTCACGCCCGCCTCCTCGAAAGCGCGCGGGCCGGACCACACGCCGGCGGAATAAGTCAGATCGAGATCCTTGCCACCGCGCGGTCCCTTCATCGCTTCGCCGTGACCAATGAGGCGCACCAGCGGCTTCTTCAGGCTCTTCGCGATCTCCGGCGTGGTCACGATCAGCGCGCCGCCGCCATCGGTGACGACACAGCAATCCATGCGATGCAAGGGATCGGAGATCATCGGCGAATTGATGACGTCCTCGACCGTCACGACCTCCTTCAGCATCGCGTGCGGATTGTACTGCGCGTGATGCGACGCTGCGACCTTGATCCAGGCGAGCTGCTCCGACGTGGTGCCGTAGTCGTGCATGTGGCGCATCGCGCACATGCCATAGGCATTGTGCGTGGTGGCCCCATAGGCCAGCTCGAAATCGGCCTCGGCGCCGGCGGCGCGCGGCGGCATCGGACCGGTGCGCGGCTTGCCGGCGAGCGTGATCAGCGCGATCGAGCATTTGCCCGCGGCGATCGCCTCGGCGGCGTGGCCGACATGAATGAGGTAGGAACAGCCGCCGGTCTCGGTGGAATCGATGTGCCGCACCTTCAGCCCGAGATAGTCGACCATCGGCCAGGCGCCGCCCGGCGCATCGCCGGCGCAGAAATAGCCGTCGACATCCCTGGCGCCGAGCCCGGCATCCTCCAGCGCGCCCTTGGCGACCTCGGCATGCAGCTGCGCGGTCGACTTGTCGGGTGCGTGCCGGGTGGGATGCTCATAGATGCCGGCAATGTAGGCCTTGCCCTTGATGGTCAATTCCGTCTCCGCTTCCTGTCGTTTCGTCCCGAATGGTTGGAGATTTTTTGGACCCTCGCATGAGGCTTGGCAAGCGGGGAAAATATTCCGCGCGGTGGAGATGATCGCACTCAGCCATAGACTTCAACGTTGCGCGATAGCGCCCCCGCTGTCATCGCCCGGCTTGACCGGGCGATCCAGTATTCCAGAGACCGCAATGATAGAATCGAGAAGCCGCGGCGTACTGGATTGCCCGGTCAAGCCGGGCGATGACATCTGAGTGGTTGGTCGGCACCTCGCATCAGCCACACACTCGCGGCCCCGCGACATCTCTGCCCGGGTCATGCTGGTATCGCTCACCCTCATCAAGTCGGAGGGCGCAGGGAAGGCCAGGCGTCGGCTGACGCCTGCGGCCCGCCTGCGAAAAAAATGCAGGCGGCAGGTACCACAGGTGCAGCCGAGAACACCCGGCCTTCCCTGCGCGATGGTCTTCACGCTTATACGCAGTCTGCCTGGTGCGCCGGGCTTGTTGGCCACCATAGCGACAATGCGCTTTCGCGCATTGCGCGGGACACCAGCATCGGGGTGTCAGCACGCTGCGACTTCGCGTCCGCGACAAAGCCGTTCGTCGGCGCGTCCGAAGACACGCTGCGGCTCCCTCGCGGCCATCGCACCCCGCCTCGCGTGTCGTGACGATCGCGCGCAACGCCCCTCCGATTGAGGCGGGATGCGTGCATCAAAGCACGGTTTCTGAATTTCGTAAAGCCAAATCTGCCCGACGGGCATTCTACGCATGGGGCCTATGCCGCGAGTCTTAACCTCTGACTTCCAAACTAGCGAGCGCAGAGGCCGAACCAATTGCCCTCCGTGAGATCGGGCTGGGCCGCCCGGAGGCCGACCGATACCTCGGGCGACCATGGAAAGCGTCCGTCGCGATCGGGATAGAACAACTGCAGACATTCGAAACGATCACCGCCGTAGAACCAGCGGCCCCATCCCAGGTGATCGCGATAGTGCCGTTGGGCGACCGGGAGCAGCACAGCGGGGACATTCTCGAAGACATCGAGTGTTGAGCTGCCAACAGCAACCCGTCGTCCAGCTTCGAGCTCGCGATAGAAATGCCAGAACGTATCATGTGCGGTCTGGCCAGGGAGGGAGAACACGATCAGCTCGGGATGACCGAACTTCAACCAGAAGCCGGTCGTATAAGCGAATCCCGGCCCTTCATCGTCTGCTCCGACATCGGTCGTGGACCAGCCGTACTGGCGAATCTTGCCAACAAAAGCCCGTTCGCGTTCGTCGAGTTTCTCCGGATCAACGTCGAGCGCCGTGTACATATGTCGTGCGTCCTCCACCACCATCATTGCAATATCACGGAATGCTCGTCCTGGTCGTCCGCGACCGCTCTTACCATGCGACCGGCGCAACGGAACGAAGCGCGTGACCGGCCGTTGCTCCTGCGCTGCATCATGTCTCGGATCCTCCGGGCGTCATGCACGCCTTTCCATGAGGGCAGACGATGACTGCAGCCCGAACCGCGACACGCACGCTCGCAGCTTCAACGCCGAGCCTCCTTGCCAGCCGATCGGCGTCCATCGCGCCCATGGCGCGTCGCGGCCTGAGGCGTGCGAAGGCTCATCCCTTTCTGCTGGCCGCAGCTGCGGCCACGGCCGTCCTGGCCGTGACGGCGCTCGTCAATCGCCGGCTCGCCAAGTCTGCCGAACAGGCCAATCCCCCTGCCGGCCGGTTCCTGGACGTCGACGGCGTCCGGCTGCACTATGTCGAGCGCGGCACGGGCGTGCCGCTGGTGCTGCTGCATGGCAACGGCAGCATGATCCAGGACTTCGCCTCCAGCGGCCTGATCGACCTGGCTGCGCAGAACTACCGTGTCATTGCGTTCGACCGGCCCGGCTTCGGCGACAGCGACCGGCCGCGCAACGTCGTGTGGACGCCGACGGCGCAGGCCCGGCTGATCAAGAGCGCGCTCGAGCGCCTGGGCGTCTCGGAAGCGTTCGTCCTGGGTCACTCCTGGGGAGCATCAGTTGCCGTGGCGCTCGCCCTCGAACATCCGGCCATGGTCAAGGGCATGGTGCTCGCCTCCGGCTACTATTATCCGACCTTCCGGTCTGACGTGGTGGCCGGATCGGCTCCGGCCATTCCATTGCTGGGCGATATTCTGCGCTACACGATCTCACCCTTGATCAGCCGCATGATGTGGCCGCTGCTGATGGCCAAGCTGTTCGGTCCGCGGTCGGTTCCGGCGAAATTTGCCGGCTTCCCCAAGGAAATGGCGGTTCGCCCGTCGCAGATCCGCGCTTCTGCCGCGGAGGCCGCGCTCATGATTCCCGATGCTTTCCGCTTCAGGAGAGCGTACGGTGAACTGAAGATGCCGATCGTGATCGTTGCCGGCGATCAGGATCGCTTGATCGACATCGAAGCGCAGTCCAGACGGCTTCATCACGACGTCAGCCAGAGCACCTTTCGCCGCGTGCGCGGCGCCGGCCACATGGTCCATCAGACGGCGACCGAGGCCGTCATGTCCTCGATCGATGAAGTCGCCGCGGCTGCGTAGTCTGAGCGCGGACATGGCTGCGGGATTGCGGGATCCGTAGCAGCGACGAAATGGGGGGATCGAACTCATGCGGGCCGAGGACGCGTGCATGCCGATCTGGCACGAAAAGCACCTGCGCGCCGCCACCAAAGCAGCCGGCGTGGCCTTGTGGTCGTGGAATGTCGATACCGACGCGATCACGATGGACGAGCGCGCCTATGAGCTGTGGGAGGTGTCCAAGACCAATAGCAGGATCACATTCGAGGTGCTGTCCCGGAACATTCACCCCGCCGACCTCGAGCGGGTGAGATCGGCGTTTTCAGCGACGCGGGCGATCGTCGGCGCGTATGAGATCGATTTTCGCATTCTCGCTGATGGCGAGATCCGCTGGATTTCCGCACGAGGCCAAGGCGACGACGCCGACATCGCGGATCGGCTGATGTTCGGCATCTTTCTCGATGTGACCCAGCGCAAGCAGGCCGAGGAAGCCAATGAGCTGCTGGCGGGTGAGATGAGCCATCGGGTCAAGAACCTGCTGACGATCGCGACCGCGCTGACGCAGATGACGTCGCGTACGGCGGCGACGAAGGAGGACATGGCCCACGAGCTGGCCAGCCGGCTGATCGCGCTCGGACGTGCCCAGGACCTGATACGTCCGCGGCCTGGCCAGACGAATGAAGCGGCTCTGCTCGGCGATCTCGTCTCCTTGCTGCTTGCCCCCTACGACGAGAAAGGCGCCAGCGTCCGCATTCGCGTGTCGGTGCCGAAGATGAATGTCGGAGAGCGCTCAAGCACGACATTGGCGCTGGTCATCCACGAGCTCGCAACCAACTCGGCGAAATACGGCTCGCTGTCGGTTGCGAGCGGCACACTGGACGTCTCCTGCACGGCGCATGACGACGAGGTGGTGATGACGTGGACCGAACGCGGCGGGCCGCCGAAGTCGGCCGACACCACCGAAGGCTTCGGCAGCAAACTGATCCATCACAGCGTGAACGCCCAGCTCGGCGGCACCATCGCCTTCGACTGGTCCGACGAAGGCCTGGTCGCGACGCTGCGCGTGAGCCGGGAGCGGATGGCGAATTGAGGGTGAGAGCCGTTGTACACGCGGCGTGACTGATCCGCAGTGTATGGCTGTCTATATGCAGTGCTCGTTCATCACCGCTTCGGGTTTCAAGCCGATACTGAAGTGAAGCACCTTTCCGGCTTCCGTCTCGAACACAATCGCCCGCTTGCGATCGGGGCTCTCCGCGATCATCCAGTAATGCGGCGGCGGCTCCGGCTCGGTGATCCCTTGCTTGGCGCGCTCCCGTGCAAATTCCTCCGCCTCTTCCGCACTGATGCCGCGGAAATCGGGCGACAGCTCCTTCCTGACATGCGGATAGGAGCGGCGGATCTCGGCTTCCGTAGCGCCGACGCCAATTCCGTTGATGTCGACGACAAGCGGATTCGGCTTTGAATAGTCGCGGAGAAACACTGTCATCACAACGATACGTCCGTCGACGATCACGTAGGATAGCGCCTTTTCCCTGCTGTCCTTGCGTCCCGTGATATAGCAGTCCTTGGTGAACGGCGGGGCGATCGGCCCGAGCTTCGCCTTCAGCGCCCGCTCAGCCTGGGCGACGGTCATGCCCAACCGGACCGGCCCGACACCCCGCCATGAGACTTCATGCGCGCCCGCTGACAGCGGTGCGGTAACCAGCCACGCGACGAATAATCCCATGCGCCACGTGCGCATTGCTGACGCCTCTACTAGACCTACCTCATGTACGCCCTACTCCGCCGCCATCTGCCGTGGCGCCGGCGGCGGGCTGGCGAGGTCGGCGGCGAGTTGGGCGTAGCGCGCCTTCGCATCGTTCACCGCCTTGTCCTTGACCGGGCCGTAGCCGCGGATCTTGTCGGGCAGCGACAACAGCTCGACCGCGATCTCGACATTGGCAGGCGACAGCAGGCTCAGCGCGGTCGCGACGTCCTTCTCGTAGCCGGCGATCAGGTCGCGCTCCATCTTGCGCTCGGCGGCATAGCCGAAGATGTCGAGCGGCGTGCCGCGCAGGCCCTTCAGCCTGGCCAGCAGCCGGAACACCTTCATCATACCCGGGCCGTAGCTCTTCTTCTTCGGCCGGCCCTGCGCGTCGAGGCCGGAATTGAAGATCGGCGGCGCGAGGTTGAACGAGATCTTGTAGTCGCCCTCGAACGCGTCGTGGAGCTGCTTCTCGAAGCTTCCGTCCGAGAACAGCCGCGCCACCTCGTACTCGTCCTTGTAGGCCAGCAGCTTGGCGTAGTTGATCGCCACCGCGCGCGGCAGCGCCTCGCCATAGCCGCCCTTGTCGGCGGCCTCGCGCACCTGGTCGACCAGCCTGCTGTAGCGTTTGGCGAGCCTCGCGTTCTGGTAGGCGGTGAGATACGTCATGCGATGGGCGATGATCTCGTCGAGCGTCATCGCCTCCAGCGATTTCGGCGGCACGGCCTCGTCCTTGCCGGTCATCATGTCGGCGAGCCGCTCAGGATTGACCACCGCGAGGCGGCCCAGCCGGAACGCCTCGGTGTTCATCTTGATCGCGACTCCGTTGATCGCGATCGCCTTCTCGATCGCCTCCGCCGACAGTGGCAGCAGGCCTTTCTGATAGGCGTACCCCATCATCATCATGTTGGTGGCGATGCTGTCACCGAGCAGCGCCTCGGCCGGCTTGGTGAAGTCGAGGAAGCTCGAGTCCTTGTGCAGCGCCGTTTCCAGCAGGCCCGTCACCTTACGGTTCTGGAAGTTGAAGTCGCGGTTGAGCACGAAATCGGCGGTCGGGATCAGATGGCTGTTGATGACGCCATGGGTGCGCGCGGCGTCGCACAGCGTGATGGTCTCCTTCGCGCCGGCCACCACCTCGTCGGCGGCGATGACGAGATCGGCGGTGCCGGTGACGATGCGCGAGCAGGTCACGTCAGCCGTGTGCTCGGACAGCCGGACATGGCTGAGCACGGCGCCGCCCTTCTGCGCGAGGCCCGACATGTCCAGGATCATCGAGGCCTTGCCCTCGATATGCGCGGCCATGCCGAGCAGCGCACCGATCGTCAGCACGCCGGTGCCGCCGACGCCGCCGACGGCGACGTTGTACGGCCGATCCAGCGACGGCTTGGTCAGGGGCTCCGGCATCACGCCGATGTCGCCGAGTTCGGCTGGGGCGCGGCTGCGCGGCTTGCCGCCGTCGACCGTGACGAAGGACGGGCAGAAGCCCTTCACGCAGGAATAGTCCTTGTTGCAGGAGGACTGGTTGATGACGCGCTTGCGCCCGAGCTCGGTCTCCAGCGGCTCGACCGAGATGCAGTTCGACTGCACGGAGCAGTCGCCGCAGCCCTCGCAGACGGCGGGATTGATGAAGACGCGGCGCTGCGGATCCTCCATCGTACCGCGCTTGCGGCGGCGGCGCTTCTCGGCGGCGCAGGTCTGCACGAACACGATCGCCGAGGCGCCCTTGGTCTCGCGCAGCGTCTTCATGACGTTCTCGAGCTCGTCGCGATGCGCCAGCTTGACGCCGGGCGCAATGCTGTCGGCGGGATACGCGTCGGGATTCTCCGAGACCAGATAGATCTCGCGGATGCCCTCGGCATGGAGCTGGAAGGTGATCTGCTGCGGCGACAGCTCGCCGTCATGGCGCTGACCGCCGGTCATCGCGACCGCGTCGTTGTAGAGGATCTTGTAGGTGATGTTGGCCTTGGAGGCGATCGACTGGCGGATCGCGAGGCTGCCGGAATGGAAATAGGTGCCGTCGCCGAGGTTGGCGAAGATGTGCTTCTCGTCGGTGAACGGCGCGATGCCGACCCACGGCACGCCCTCGCCGCCCATATGGGTGAAGGTTTCCGTGTTGCGGTTCATCCACAGCGACATGAAGTGGCAGCCGATGCCGGCCAGCGCGCGGCTGCCGTCGGGCACTTTGGTCGAGGTGTTGTGCGGACAGCCCGAGCAGAAATACGGCGTACGCGCGACCGGCGAGACCAGCTGCATCTGCGAGGCGTCGCGGCCGTTGAACCAGTCGGCCTTGGCGCGCAGCATCGCCTTGATCTCGGGATTGAGGTCGAGGCGGAGAAGTCGCTCCGTCAGCGAGGATGCGAGCGAGGCGACGGAGAGTTCGGTGGCGAACGGCAGGAAGCGCTTGTCGTGCTCGTCCATCTTGCCGACGATGCGCGGGCGGACGTCGTCGCGCCAGTTGAACAGCTCCTGCTTGACCTGGTTCTCGACGATCTCGCGGCGCTCCTCGATGATGAAGATCTCTTCGAGCCCCACCGCGAACTGCCGCACGCCTTCCGGCTCGAGCGGCCAGGGCATGCCGATTTTGTAGAGCCGCAGCCCGATCTTGGCAGCGACCTCCTCGGTGATCCCAAGCTCGCGCAGCGCCTGGCGGATATCCTCGTAGCTCTTGCCGGACGCCATGATGCCGTAGCGGGCGTTCGGTGAATCCATCGTGATGCGGTTGACCTTGTTGGCGCGGGCAAAGGCGATCGCGGCAAAGCCCTTGTAGTCCTGCAGCCGGCGGTCCTGCTCGAAGCGGTCGTCGGGCCAGCGCAGATTGAGGCCGCCCGGCGGCATCTCGAAATCCGGGGGGATGACGAACGGCGTCATCTCGTCGTTGAGGTTGATCTCGGCGGTTGTCTCCACCGTCTCGGTGATCACCTTCATGCCGACCCAGCAGCCGGAATAGCGCGACATCGCGATGCCGAGCAGGCCCATCTCGATCATCTCGTGGATCGAGGACGGATAGAGATAGGGCATCAGCGCCGAGATGAAGGCATGGTCGGACTGATGCGGCACGGTCGAGGATTTGGCGCCGTGGTCGTCGCCGGCCAGACACAGCACGCCGCCGTTCTTGGCCGAGCCCGCGGCGTTGCCGTGGCGGAACACGTCGCCGCAGCGGTCGACGCCGGGGCCCTTGCCGTACCAGATGCCGACCACGCCGTCATACCTGCCGCCGGGCGACAGTGCGAGCTGCTGCGAGCCCCAGATCGCGGTGGCCGCGAGGTCCTCGTTCACGCCGGGCTGGAATTTGATGTTGTACTGTTCGAGATGCTTGCGGGCCGAGAACAGCTGCTGGTCGTAGCCGCCGAGCGGCGAGCCGCGATAGCCGGAGATGAAGCCCGCGGTGTTGAGGCCGGCGGCGCGGTCGCGCCGGATCTGGGCCATCGGCAGCCGCACCAGGGCCTGGATGCCGGTCAGAAAGATATGGCCGGAGCTTGCGGTGTATTTCTGGTCGAGATTGATCTCGCTCTCGTTGAGTCCCATTCCGCCCTCTTGCCGTGCTTTGTCGGGGTGCGCGTAGGCCCGCCCGCCGGCGGAAGCACGCGATCTGTCAACACTTTACGTCGGCTTTCGAAGCTTGCGCATCACAAATCTCGCGGACGCAGGGCAGCTAACCGAAATCGCAATTTCGTGGCGGCAGCAGGCTGCGGCTTTTGCGGTTTGTGTCGAAAAGGGCTGCGCCTGCGAAATGGGATGATGCGCGCCATGGCTTGGATGCGACGCGCGGACGGTTACCGACGGTTGCAACCCGCGAATCTGGCTTGAGGCTCATTGTGCAACGCGACAGGCGACGGCCCGTCAGCCCCGCTCCTCCCCGGTGAAGACGAAGCGCGGCATGTTCCACTTGTAGCGGATGGCGAGCAGCCGGAACGACAGCCCCAGCGCGAAGGTCACCGCCGTCCAGAGCCCGCCGCCGATGCCGAGCGACAGGCCTGTCGCATAGACCAGGCCCGTCAGCAGCGACACGCTGGCATAGAGCTCGGCGCGAAACAGCAGCGGCACGTCGTTGCAGAGGATGTCGCGCAGCACCCCGCCGGCGCAGCCCGTGATCATCCCGGCGACGATGACGATGCCGAACGGGACGTTCATCTGCCAGGCGATGTCGCAACCGGCGATCGTGAACACGACCAGGCCGATGGCATCGAGCACGAGGAACGCCGTCGTCAGCCGGTGAACCAGCCGCGCCATCGCGATGGTGACGAACGGCGCCAGCAAGGTCAGCAGCAGGTAGGACGGCCGCTCGACCCAGGCGAGCGGATAATGCCCGAGCAGCACGTCGCGCAGGGTGCCGCCGCCGAGCGCGGTGATGGCACCGAGCAGGCACACACCCATCCAATCCATGCTGCGGCGTCCCGCCGCAAGCGCAGCGGTCATCGCCTGCGCCGCCAGAGCGAGCCATGACAACAGATGCAACACGCTGTCGGCCGGCGGCAGGTTCCACATCAGGGAGCTCCAGAAGTTCCAACGAGAACGAGAATCGCAGTGTTCGCGAGGAACCTTAGCGCGCCGTACAACGGTACAGATTGGGATTTGCAGAGGTTTCGCGGAACGGCCCGGAGCTGCCCTGGTTGTCAGGTGACAATCACGAGGAGGATGAGATGGCCAACGAACGGCTTCCCAACGAACGTTATCCCGACGGCATGAACCGTCCCGACATGCCCCCACGTCCCGACATCACTGGGGCGGGAATGACGGGCACAGACTATGAGCGCACGCCGCCATTTGACAGCCGGCTGCAGCCCGATCCCGAGCCCACGAACGGTCCGGCCTCGACCGGCCGCATCGCGGCCTATGCGCTGGGCATCGCGCTCCTGCTCGGCGCCGTGTTCTACGGGCTGAACAACATGTCGGTGCGCAACGATCAGGCGAGCACCACGCCGGCGTCGCAATCGGCCTCGCCCCCCAGCGGCAGCACGTCCAACGGCTCGCCTGGCGTCACCACCGGCGCCGCGGGCGATCGTACGACGGCACCGGCGGCCCCGAGCGGCCAGACCAACACCGTCAAATAATCTGGCCGTCGGCGACCAAGCGTCACGATTGGGCGGCGGGTGAGCGATCACCCGCCGCTCTCTTGCTTGCCCGCAGCGCCCTTCCAACAAGGCCGTTCTCCATCCTCCAACAAATTAGGCGAAGTGTGCGAGGGCCGCCATGGAACCATACCGGCGCGAACCGATTGGCTCACTGACACTCTCACCCCAGGAGATACTAATGAAAGCTCTCGCCATAGCTATTGCAGCCGCGGCAAGCACGCTGGCCGTAACCGCCGCTTCGGCGGCGCCAATCTCTCCCGCAGCCTCGGCGGTCCCGCAACGAGACATCCAGAACGTCCGGATGGTCTGTAACGAGGAAGGCCGGTGCTGGCGCGAGCGCAGTGAACGCCGCGTCATCATTCAGGGCGAAGATCGTGATTCCTACGCATACGCTCCGCGCGAGCGCTACGAGCGGCGCGGCTACGAAGACCGCGGCGGCGTCGGCTTCCGCGCCCCGGGCGTGAGCGTCGGCATCGGAACGGATCGCTACTAAGGAGTTTTGGCGAATCAGAATGAAAAGCCGCGGCAGGGTCCGCGGCTTTTCTACAGGTGGACGAGATCAGGATCTGCTGGAAGGCTGGCGGCGCAGGCTGATCTCACCCGAAGATCTTGTTCAGCTCGCCGCCGGGATAGCCGCCGGCCAGTTCAGTGAAGGTGCCCTGCTCGGCCATCTCCTTGGCCGCCCGCATGAAGCCGGCCCAAGCCATGCGCGCCAGCGACCCGCCGACGCTGATTCGGCGCACGCCGAGTTCGGTGGCCTGCCCCAGCGAGAGGCCGGAGGCGCCGATCAGCAGATTGACCGGCTTGGGCGCCACGGCTTTCACCACCGCAGTGATCTCCTCAATCGTCTTGATCCCGGGCGCATAGAGACAGTCTGCGCCGGCCCCGGCATAGGCTTTGAGACGATCGGTCACGAGGGCAAGATCTGGCTTGCCCCAGAGAAAAGCCTCGCAGCGGCCGGTCAGCAGCACGTCCCCGCCGCTCGCATCGATGGCCTGCCGGGCGGCGCGGATGCGGGCAACCGCAAGCGCGCGCTCATAGAGCGGATCGGCCTTGTCGCCCGTCGAGTCCTCGATCGAGAGACCCGCCACGCCGGTTGCGACCGCACGCGTGACGTTGGCTGCCACGCCCTCCGGCGCATCGGCGAAACCGCCCTCGAAATCGGCATTGACGGGAATGTCGACGGCCGCGCACAGCGCCGTCAGGTGACTCAGCACCTCATCCAGCTCGACCCTCGTGTCCGCTTTGCCGACCGACCAGGCGAAGCCGGCGCTGGTCGAGGCGATCGCCTTGAAGCCGAGCTGTTGCAGCATCTTCGCCGTGCCGACGTCGAACGGGTTGGGCAGCACGAAGCAGCCCGCCTCGTGCAGCCTGCGAAATGCCGCGCGCTTGTCCGCAATCGTCACCGTCATGTCATCCTCCCATGCGTCTTTCGTTGCACCAGCATAAGGCGGCGATCATTGCACCGCCACGACATTGCGCAAAAATGTTCGCTCTTCGCCCAGAATGAATTTGTGCTCCTCGGCAAGCGCGAAGTTCGCTCGCCCTTCCACGTCGGCGCGCAAGGTTGCGCGATAGCGCTCGTAAGCGGCGAGGCTATCGAAGGAAATCAGGCCGTAGGCGATGTCGTTGGTGCCCTCATGCGGCATGAAATAGCCGAGCAGGTTGCCGCCACAGCGGGGAATGATCGACAGCCAGCGCTGCGCGTAGGCCTCGAACAACTCCCGCTTGAACGGATCGATGCGATAACGGATGAAGACGGTGATGGTCATGACAACCTCGCGTTGGCTTGGGATCATCGACACTATCCGCTTGCCCCGAGGGAATGCTTCGTCTAGCATCGAACTATGAAATCTGGCCCGGACATTGCGATGGTTGCGGCGCTGGTCGGCGATCCCGCCCGCGCCAATATGCTGACCGCCCTGCTGTCGGGCCGCGCGCTGACCGCGACCGAGCTCGCACAGGAAGCGGGCGTGACCCCGCAGACCGCGAGCTCGCATCTCGCCAAGCTCGAATTCGGCCGCTTGATCGAGCCGGAGAAGCAGGGCCGCCACCGCTACTACCGCCTCGCCGATCCCGATGTCGCCGACCTGCTCGAGAAGCTCGCCGGGCTTGCGGCGCGCGCCGGCCACATGCGCGTGCGCACCGGGCCGAAGGAGCCGGAGCTGCGGCGCGCGCGCATCTGCTATGACCATCTCGCCGGCGATCTCGGCGTGCAGATGCTCGACAGCATGGTCAGGCAGAAGCTGGTGCGCCGGCGCAAGCAGGAGATCGCGCTGACCGAGGAAGGCGAGCGCTTCCTGGCGCGGCATCTGCGAATCTCGCCGGAAATGCTGACCCACCCCCGCCGTCCCGTCTGCAAGGCCTGTCTCGACTGGAGCGCGCGGCGCCATCATCTCGCCGGCACGCTGGGCGCGGCATTGATGAAGCGCTTCGCCGAGTTGAAATGGGCGGCGCGCGATTCCGCTCCGGGCAGCCGCGTGGTGAACTTCAGTCGCGCCGGCGAGAAGCATTTCACGGCGTTGTTCGGACCTGCCGGCGACTGACGATCACGCGCTGTTTATCGCAGCGCGGCGTTCATGCCTTGCGCGACAGGCGAACAACGGCCACCGCCAGACGGTTGACGATCATCTCGTTCCCGTCCGCCTTGGAGTCTCGATGTCCCGTTTCGTTGTCATGCTGTGTGCCGCCCTGCTCGCGCTCGCGCCCGCCGTCGCCCCGGCGGCGGAGCCGTCGCGCGAAGCCTATGGCATCAATCTCGAAGGTTTCCCCTATCCCTACCCGGTCAGCCTGCTGCCGCTGGTGAACGAGGGCGAGCAGCTGCGCATGGCCTATATGGATGTCGCGCCGGCGCAGCCGAACGGCCGCACCGTACTGCTGCTGCACGGCCGCAACTTTCCATCGAGCTACTGGGCGCCGGTGATCAAGACGCTCACCGCGGCCGGCTTCCGCGTCGTGGTGCCGGACCAGATCGGCTTCGGCAAGTCCTCCAAGCCGTCGGGTGAGCTGCATTTCGACACGCTGGCGCGCAACACGGTTACACTGCTCGATCATCTCGGCATCGCCAGGGCGGAGGTTGTGGCGCATTCCCTGGGCGGCATGCTCGCCGTGCGCGTCGCCCGCGCGTACCCGGAGCGCGTCGCGCATCTGGTGCTGACGGCGCCGATCGGCCTCGAAGACTATCGGCTCTCCGTGCCGCCGATCCCGTCCGAGAAGATCATCGAGAGCGAGGACAAGCTCACGGCGGATGGCTACCGCAGGCAGCTCGAAACCAACTACGCGTTGAAGCTGCCGCCCGAGCAGGTCACGCCGTTCATCGACGCCCGCTTCAACCTCAAAGGCAGCGCCGATTATGCGCGCTGGCTGCGCGCCTTCGCCAGCTCCTACCAGATGATCTATCGCGAGCCTGTCGTGCACGAGATTCCGCTGCTCACACAGCCGACGCTGTTCATCATGGGCGCCGACGATCACAATGCGCCGGGACGCCCCAATGCGCCGGAGGCGCTGAGGGCGATGATGGGACAGAACGCCGAGCTGGCGATGACCCTCGCGAGCCGGATGCCAAATGGTCGTGCTGAGGTGATCCCGAATGCGGGCCACCTCGTCTTCCTCGACGCGCCGGACAAGTACGACGCGCTGCTGCTCGACTTCCTCGGCAAGTAGAGGGCAAACAAGATCAACGGCAGGGATCGCGGCACGGCTGCCATCCCTGCCCACCATCCGCTGCACTCGCAGCTACCAGTAATGGCGCCTGTGCCAACGATGCCGCCAGTGCCGGTGGTGATGGTGCCAGCCCCAGTGCCGCCGGCGCCAGCCCCAATGATGACCGTGATGGCCATGGTGTCCGTGATGACCCCAGCGCACCTGTTCGGGCGCGAGCCGGTCGGCCTCGTCCTGCGAGCCGACCGCGCGTTCGACCTTCTGACCGCTTGCTGCTGGTGCCGTTTCGCTCAGCGGCGACGGCAGCAGCGGCGCGGCAACCGACTCCCTCGGACGGAGCGCCGCACCTGCCGCAGCCACGCAGCCGAAACCCAAAACCAGTTTCAGGAAATATCGTCGTTCCATCGCGCTCCTCCGTGATGTCTGCCAACCAGAATCGCGGAGGAATTATTCGCCCCTTCACCTGAACGTGTGCTGAACTACGACGCGGCAAATCAAGGAGCCCGCGCGGCGGCGCGCCCAATAATTGCCATTTCTCGATGCGGCGTCAGCCGTCGACGGCCTGCGCCAGCACAAAACTCTCCCGCGTGCGCGTCACATCCGGCCAATCGCGATTGAAGTCGGCGATCAGCCGCTTCATCTCGTCGCCGCTGACCGCCTGCTCCACCGCATCGACGTCGTCGAACTGATACATCGCCTGATGCACTGCAGCATCCGTGAGGCTCCAGGACCCGCCACGCCTTGCGCATGCCAAAGCTCCTGATCGCATCGGGCAGATGCACGTCGCGGTACCGGCGATCGAACGCATCCCGTCGCGCAGGATCCGGCACCGTGGCGCGGACGACGCAAACGGCTGACGGCATCACGTTTCCTCCGGACATGCTGGTCTTGTTCGGATACCTGGCCACAACCGCCGCTCAGCGAAATCCTGCGGCCAGCCCGACCACCTGCCCGTCGAGCCCGTTGAAGCCGTGATGGCCGCGCGCCTCACAGGCATCGCCCTGCTCCGCGCCGCCCGACAGCCACTTCACGCGCGCCTTGCCACCCGACCATCTGATGAACGGGGCGACCCCGGCCGGCAGCGTGAACCTGCAGGCATCGGCGGTGTGATGAATGACCAGCGTGCGCGGCAAGGCCGACGGCGAGCCCAGGATCGACATCGCGTTCGAGGAGCTGCCGGACTCCTGGCTGAGGAAGCCCGAGGTCAAGACCAGTGCATCCGGCCGCGCGCCGCGTGCGATGCCCTCAGCGGCGCGCAAGGTGCCGCGGCTGGTCGCGATGACCGTCACCGGCCGCTTGATCGCGGCCATGTAATCGACCGCCGCCTTCAGATCGGTGCCGTAATCGGCGACCAGCACCGCCAGTCCACGCGCCGCATAGGCGTTGCGCGTGCGCACCAGCTGGTTGCCGAGCAGGCCATGGATGTCGCCGTGATCGCCGACATTGATGGCGCCGTCGCCGCCGGGCAGCAGGATCACGCTGGCGCGCACCGCGGCCGGTCTGATCAGCGCCGCCCGCGAGCCACCGACCGTGACGGTTTCGTCGGCGAATGCGGCGCCCATCGCAGGCGCCGACAGCATGAGCGCAAGGCACACACGTAAGATCATCCTGGCCTCCCAGCGCCGACTCAGCGGTCGGCCGGTGGAGAGACTAGCAAAAAAGCGACGAGGCCCGGAGTGCCTAGGAGTCCGGGCCTCGTAACCTCGCGACCCCGCAGAGCGAGGCCGGTCGGTATCCTTGAAAATCTAGCGCGCAATCCCGATGCTCGCATTGAGCTGGCTCAAGACCTCAGTAGCAGCGCGTGATGTTGACGGTCTGCTCGCCGCCGTGGCGTCCGGGCACGGTGACGGTCTGCATCGGACAGCTCGACACATACGGACGGTCGGACGGCACGACGTTCGGCGGATAGCGATGCGCCCAGTCCCACGGCACGTCATAGGTATAGGTGTAACGCATGTCGGCCGACGTCTGCTCCGGGATCTGCTGCGGCACCGACTCGCCGTCCGGACCGTAAGCGAACGCGCCGACAGCCGGCAGATAGGCGCCGTGACCGCGGTGGTGGTGAATGAACGGCCGCGCCCCGGGCGCCCGCGGTCCGCCATGGACCGACACCCCCGGTGCAGCGGCGGCGACGCCCGACCGGGCCGCGGCCGCCTCGACCGAAAGCATCAGCGCAACGGCCGCCCCGACGACGACGACAACTCTGGAAATCCGAAACGCCGATGTCCTGTCAGCCATGATACGCGACCCACTCTTCTCGACCCACCAGCACACCGATAAGGCTAGGCCCGCCGGCTGGTTCCCGCAAACCCATCGTTAAAGGTTAGTTAAGCCGTAAGCTTAACGCCAGCCCCTCCAAGTGCCAGATTGCCGCGGGCCTAGCAGAACCATGCGATCCGCATTTCCTGGAGGAAATCCTCTGTGATCGGGAGGCCAGAGGCGTCTCCGAGCACACTGACGATTCCACAGAACGGACAGAGCGCGGTGTCGTCCTCACGGATCCAGTCGATGATGAGCGGCGCAACGAAGATCCGCTCGCAAAAGAAGCAGCCGCAGAGACGGCTGGCTTCGATCTCGGCGCGGTGCCGGATCGAGCGGCGATGCGCCAGCTTCAGCGGATGGTCGTCGGGCAGATGGGACATCGGACATGCGGCAGCTCCTGCTGCCATCAATTTTTAGGTTCGGTCGGCGAGCCACACGGCGTGGCCCGCCCTCACTGTCATGCCGCTGCTCACAGCGGCAGATTGTCGTGCTTCTTCGCCGGCATCTCCATCTTCTTGTCTCTGAGCATGGCGAGCGCACGCGCGATGCGGCGGCGGGTGGAGTGCGGCATGATGACGTCGTCGATGTAGCCGCGCTCGGCGGCGATGAAGGGCGACAGGAAGCGGTCCTCGTATTCCTTGGTGCGTGCGGCGATCTTCTCGGGGTCCGCCATGTCGGCGCGGAAGATGATCTCGACCGCGCCCTTGGCGCCCATGACCGCGATCTGCGCCGTCGGCCAGGCGTAGTTCATGTCGGCGCCGATCTCCTTGGAGGCCATGACGTCGAAGGCGCCGCCATAGGCCTTGCGGGTGATGATCGTGACCAGCGGCACCGTGCACTGCGAGTACGCAAACAACAGCTTGGCGCCATGCTTGATCAGCCCGCCATATTCCTGCGCGGTGCCCGGCAGGAAGCCGGGCACATCGACGAAGGTGACGATCGGAATGTTGAAGGCGTCACAAAAACGGACAAAGCGCGCGGCTTTTCGCGAGGCGTCAGAGTCGAGCACACCGGCCAGCACCATCGGCTGGTTGGCGACGAAGCCGACGGTGCGGCCGGCGATGCGGCCGAAGCCGGTGACGATGTTCTTGGCAAACAGGTCGGCGATCTCGAAGAAGTCGCCCTCGTCGACGACCTTCAGGATCAGCTCCTTCATGTCGTAGGGCTTGTTCGGATTGTCGGGGATCAGCGTGTCCAAGGACATGTCGACCCGCTCGATGTCGTCGAAGCTCGGCCATTCCGGCACGCCGTCGGTGTTGTTCGCCGGCAGGAAGTCGATCAACCGGCGCATCTGCAGCAGGGTCTCGACGTCGTTCTCGAAGGCGCCGTCGGCGATCGAGGAGCGCGTCGCGTGCACCGAGGCGCCGCCGAGCTCCTCTGCCGTCACCACCTCGTTGGTCACGGTCTTCACGACGTCCGGTCCGGTCACGAACATGTAGCTCGTGTGCTTCACCATGAAGATGAAGTCGGTCATGGCCGGCGAATAGACATCGCCGCCGGCGCACGGACCCATGATGACGGAGATCTGCGGGATCACGCCGGAGGCCAGCACGTTGCGGCGGAAGACGTAGGAATAGCCCGCGAGCGCGGCGACGCCCTCCTGGATGCGGGCGCCGCCGGCATCATAGAGGCCGATGATCGGCGCACGCGCCTTCATCGCCATGTCCTGCAGCTTGGTGATCTTCAGCGCATGGGTCTCGGACAGCGAGCCGCCGAACACGGTAAAATCCTTGGCGAAGACGAAGGTCTTACGGCCGTTGACCGTGCCCCAGCCGGTGACGACGCCGTCGCCGGGGATCTTGTTCTTCTCCATGCCGAACTCGGTCGAGCGGTGCTCGACGAACATGTCGAACTCCTCGAAGCTGCCCTTGTCGAGCAGCAGCTCGATGCGCTCGCGCGCGGTCAGCTTGCCGCGGGCATGCTGCGCCTCGATGCGCTTCTCGCCGCCGCCGAGCTTGGCGCCCGCGCGGCGCTCCTCGAGGGTGTCCAGGATGTCCTTCATGCGTTTCCCGCCCGTTCCCGATGTCGTGACTGTTGGCGGCCTTCTAACACGGCTATTTCGAAAGCGAAAAGCGGCTTTCGGCAGTGCCGGCCGCTCTCCCACAGTTCGGAATTGGAAGCAGAATCATGGATATGGCCACTCAACCGAATCTGGTCACTGAGCCTGCGGGCGCATCCCCTGGCGCCGTCCTGGGCGGCGTGCGCCTGCTGTTGCGGCTCGAAGGGCTGGTGCTGGCGGCCGCAGCGGCGGCCTTCTATGCCCACCAGGGCGGATCGTGGTGGCTGTTCGCGGCGCTGTTCCTGGCCCCCGACGTCAGCTTCGCCGGGTATCTGAGCGGGCCGCGCGTGGGCGCCCTGGTCTACAATGCCGTCCACAACACGCTCGCACCCGCCGCCCTGCTCGCGATCGGACTCGTGGCCGGACAGCCGCTCGTCGTCGAGATCGCCACCATCTGGCTCGCCCATATCGGCGTCGACCGGCTCGCCGGCTACGGACTGAAATACGTCGACGGCTTCGGCTTCACCCATCTCGGCCGGATCGGGCGAGCCGCGGCGTGACCCGGCCGATCGACGCCGACTCTGCCGAGGCGCCGGGCGGCGGCCGTTGCTCGGCGTGTCGGCCAGGCTGGCGGTCAAAGACGTGAGGTCGTAGCGAAGGGTCATGGCGTAGCGATCCCGCGGCCGATTGCGCCCGGGCTTTGCATCAGTTCGGCCTCTCCTTCGGAAGAAGAGGCGCAGGGAAGACCGGGAGCCTGCCGCCCCCATGGCCCCCGTGCAGTGAAAAAGCACGGGGTAGGACCACAGGTTCGGCGGGGACATCCCGGCCTTCCCTGCGCGATGGTTTGACAGCTTATACGTGCTCTCCCCGGGGACCGGCTTGATTGCCCCCGTCGTCAGCGGATCATCATCACCACCGACTTGGCCTCAGCATCGGGAGGCCAGGACCACACGATTTCACCGTCGCATCGCTCCGTTCGTCCGCCCGATCGTGAGACCAGGCTGCAGAGCGACGCGCCCACCGCATCCCCGGCCCGACGTTCGTGACGATCGCGAAACGTCCCTCTTGGCGGGCCGGGATGCGCGGAAATGTGGAGCTGATTTGCCCGACGGTGCAAGTGATGAGTCCGCGACAAACTGGCACGACGAGCAGTTTGGGTATGAGAGACATGCACGGATTGCCCGTCGGGCAGATCGACGACTTCATGATAAGATCAAGGACGCTCGGTTCGATCTCTGCACGCATTCATACGACACGAACAATGACGCCGACTGCGCGTCCATCCAGGCGAGCAGCGCGGGAGGCACGGGCCGTCCCGGAGACCCGGCGGAAATGACGTTGGTGTCGACGAGGTACAAGGCGTCAGAATTTAGCGGCCCGGACCGGAACGGGATTTCGTTCAGGCAGATCGTCGGCCGTGAGTGGCGCGGCCATCAGCAATCGCCCGAAGGTCGGAACGTGGGAAAGCCGCTCCCACTCCTCGTAGCTCAAGACGACCGCCTGGCGTTTGCCGTGGCGCGTGATCACCGAGGGCTTTCCTTCCATGGCCTCATCGACCACGGCAGACGGGCTGGCCTTTGCCTCGCGAAGCTGGATTTCCCGCATGGCCACCTCACTGTGACTACAGTAGTCATATCACGGAAAGTGCAGCTTTCTGCAAGACCGCCCCGCAAAGGCCCATCTTTGACGATGAAGATCCAAGGTTCTTCTGTCGATTGAGTGCACTGTCATCGACATACGAAGTCCACGCGGCTTGTCCTCAATCCCACCAGAAGTACCACCAGTCATTCGCCATCAGCGCGGCGGCAAGAGCGCTCAAGGTCTCCGCTCCCTGGTCGATGATATCGTTGCAGTACACGTAGTGTTCCCGCGCCAGCGCGAGCGCTTCCTCGCGCGTCTTCGGCCGGCTTGCCACCCGCAAATTGATGGTGTCGGCGCTCATGCCGACGAGCTCCGCGCCATAGCGGTCGCGCCAGCTCCGCAGGGCAGCGACATGTTCTTCGGGCTTGGGGCAGCCGTTCCAATCGCCCCAGCGGAGAAGAGCCGGAATGGTCGTCCAGTCATCGGTCGGCGCCAGACCGATGATGACCTTCTGAAGCGGCTGTCCTGTGCGAGTATCCTCCGCCACCGACAAGCCCCACCCCGTCTCCGGCCTGTCCGGCCATTCGCCGATCGGAGGCTCATGCCTGTCTCTGACCATCGCCGCGATGGTCTCGTCGCGTGTCAGGGTTCGGGTCTTCCCGTCTTTGGTCTCGGTGATCACCGGCAGCGGCATGTCCGGTTTTGCCGCGAGAAGATCCTTCAGGTGCTGGACCGCGGCCTGGTGGCCGGCCACGTTGCGCGCGGCGAGATCATCGGGAAACCTGATCTCTGCTGCTTTTTGCAGGATCTCTTCGACCGACCGTAGCGGCGGGCCATAGGGTCCGTTCGGACCAAAGGGCGTCAGGAGATTGCCCAACGAGTGATGCTCGTCTTCACCTCCGAGCACGACCGGGATTCCCTGCCCGGCGGCTTTCAGCTCCTGCCATTTCGCCAGCGCATTATCGCCCGTGGTCTCGACCAGCTTGAGCGGAAACCTCTCGATCGCTTGTCGCTGATAGTTCTGTGCGATCTCGTCCGGTGTCACTGCTCGCGCTCTCCATGGCATGGCCGCCCCCAGCGCTCCGGCGAACAGCCCTCTCAAGATGTCCCGCCGCCGCATCGCCAAGCCCTTCGTCGTGCTGCCCGACCTGAATGGATCATGGCAGGCGCTATGAGCCAGTTTCGAGGCACGCGCGAGGGCCCGCTCAATTTTCCAGAGCGCAGAACCGCCAGTTGCCGCCCGCGATGCTCCGTGACGCATGGTTCAATCACAGACACGACCTTACCGGATCGCAATCGCTATTCCTGCGCCGTCGGCCGCACGACGATGCTTCCGACGTCGACGTCGGCGGGTTGCTCGATGGCGAAGGCGATGGCACGGGCGATGGACTCCGCAGGGATGGCGATGGCGGCCAATCGCTCCCGCAGCGCTGCCTGCACTGCCTCGTCCTTCACCGAGCCGGCGAAGTCGGTCCGGATCATTCCAGGTGAGACCTCGGTGACCCGGATGTTCGGTCCCGACTCCTGTCGAAGGGCTTCGCTGAGCGTGCGCACGGCGTTCTTGGTCGCCGCATAGACGCCCATCGTCGGCAAAATCTTGAGGCCTGCGGTGGAGACGACATTGATGACGTGTCCGCTCTGCTGGCGGCCGAACACAGGCAGCGCCGCGGCGATGCCGTACAGTACCCCCTTCAAATTGACGTCGATCATCTGCTCCCATTCGTCGACACGCAACGCATCGAAACGAGACAGCGGGCCGACGCCGGCGTTGTTGATGATGACATCGAGGCGGCCGAACCGCTCGCATGCGAGGTCGACGAGGTCCACGAGATCGTCGCGCTTCGTGACATCGGTCTTGCGATAAACGGCTTTGCCGCCATTGGCCTCGATGTCAGCAACGAGGACAGCAATAAGCTGTTCCCGTCGCGCCCCCAGAACGACACGGGCGCCTTGCGATGCAAGATGAATGGCAGTGGCCCGACCTATCCCGCTGCCTGCTCCCGTGATGATGACGACTTTGTTCGCAATGCTCATGGCTGGCCTCCTGTTTGAGGAGACCTAGGCAATCGGGGCTGGAGGATCTATGCTTATTCGACCATGATGTTGTCGCGTTCGTCCACATCTCGCGCTGATCCGTTATCGGATGTGCTGACCGTCCTGGGGGCGCGCAGCGGCGGACGAACCCGTCTTGAGGCTACCGGTGCGTGGGGTCTCGCCTTCCCCGAGAGACAGCGATTGAAGCTCGTCGCCGTTCTGCGCGGGGCATGCTGGATGATCCTGCCCGGCGAGCCTGCACGACGATTGGCGGAAGGCGACGTCTTCCTCATCGGCAGCTCGACTCACGCGGTGGCGAGCCATCCCGACATCGAGCCGACCGACGGCGCCGCCTTGTACGCGGAGCCTGGCTGCGATGTCGTCCGATTGGGTGGCGATGACACCATCATGATCGGCGGAAGCATCACCTTCGCGAGTGCCGAAGCCAGCTTCGTGCTCGACGCGCTTCCCCGCTTTTTGCACATCGAGAAGACATCGGGTTCGGCCGCCGCCGTATCTCGGACACTCGATCTGTTGGATGCCGAGGCTGGCCGGGAGCATATCGGCGGATCGCTCGTCACCACGCGACTTGCCGAGATCCTGTTCGTGGAGGCCATCCGTGCCTACGTTGCCGAGCACGGCGAGGCCTGCGTCGGCTGGATCGGGGCTCTTGCGGATCGTCCGATCGGGGAATCCCTTCGACTGATGCACGGCGCGGTCGCGCATCCATGGACCGTCGCCGCGCTGGCGGCGCGGGTCGGCATGTCGCGATCGGCCTTCTCGGCTCGCTTCGCGCGCCGCGTCGGCAAGCCTCCGCTCGACTATCTGACCTCCTGGCGGATGCTGCTGGCGCGGCAGCTGTTGAGCGAACGCGAGACGAACCTCGCGAGCGTCGCCCGCGAGGTCGGGTATCTCTCTCAGAGCGCTTTCGGCCATGCCTTCAAACGGACCTTCGGCTATTCGCCGAAAGCAGAGCACAGGTGAGCGGTCTTCGACCGCGACCACCTCGGCCTGAATGACGCTAACGGCAGGAATCTCGGTGAAGGCGGCGCGATCAGCGTGCGGGGTTCTCAACCAGGTTCGGCACGCCTCTCGCTTCCGCGGCGCACCATGCTCCGCGTTGTCCACCGAACGTCCGTCGGCGCAACGCGCGAGGCCGTTTGACAGTATCGCGTTCCCTCGTTCTACTCGGTTCCAAAGCCGCGCAACAAGCGGCAAGCCAGGAGGACGGTCATGGAGCGACACATTGGTGCCGCACCGGCGGTGCTTGCCGCGTGCGTTCGTTTCAGTCTGACACCAACACGCCGCGTCGGCCAGCATCCCCTGCGCGTGATCGCAGCGGCGGCCGTGATGATGCTCGCGACGTTCGGACTGTTGTCGAGCGCCACCAGCGCCGTCGCACAAGGCATCCCCAAGGACACCCCGGCGCGGATCGAGATGTATCCGATCCCCTCGCTCACGCTGTCCGACCGGCAGTTCCTGTCAGGCGACGACAACGGCAAGCCGGTCACCGTCGCCGGCGAGCTGCGCGTCGCGCAAGGTAGCGGACGGCTGCCGGTGGTGGTGCTGATGCATGGCTCGGGCGGCGTCGGCGCCAACATCGCGGCCTGGTCGCGCACATTCAACGGGATGGGTGTGTCGACCTTCGTGATCGACGGCTTCACCGGACGCGGCATCACCGCGACCAGCACCAACCAGGCCCAGCTCGGCCGGCTCAACCTGATCATTGACATCTATCACGCGCTCGACGTGCTGGCGAAGCATCCGCGCGTCGATCCTGAGCGCATCGTGCTGATGGGGTTTTCGCGCGGCGGACAGGCGGCGCTGTACGCGAGCCTGGAACGCTTCCACAAGCGCTGGAACACATCGGGGCTGCGGTTCGCCGCCTACATTCCGTTCTATCCGGACTGCGCCACGACCTATCTCGGCGACACCGACGTGGTGGCGCGGCCGATCCGGATCTTCCACGGCGGACCGGACGACTACAATCCGGTGCGGACCTGCAAGGCCTTCGTCGAGCGGCTGAAGACAGCCGGGCGCGACGTCGAGCTGACGGAATATCCGGACTCGCCGCACGGCTTCGATCTCGGCCTGCTCGGCGCCAACATGGTCGCCGTCGCCACCAAAGCGCAGACCGTGCGCAACTGCCGCATTCGGGAAGGCGACGGCGGCATGCTGATGAATGCCGAGACGCAGCAGCCCTTCACCTATCAGGACGCCTGCGTCGAGTTCGATCCGCATGTCGGCGGCAATCCGGCGACGGCGGAAGCCGCGCGCCAGGCTGTGACGGATTTCCTGCGCACGCTGCTCAAATTGTCGTGACAAAAAACAGAACGATTTGGATCAATTCTTGATGTGACACATCGAACGTATCAGGTGTTCCTGCGTTGTCGCACGATTTTCGACGATGACATTTCAACGATGACATGGAGCCCGATGATGCGCGCCTCTCGCCTTGCGATCCCCATCCTGCTGACCGCCCTCGCCGCGGGGAGCGCGGCCCATGCCGCGCCCGCCTCGCCGTTCCGGGGCCTGGAAGGCTCCTGGACCGGCGGCGGCGTGCTGAGCACCTCCGACGGCAACCAGGAGCGGCTGCGCTGCCGCGCCGCCTACGACGTCGGCGGCGCCGGCGAGCAGCTGCGCCTCAACATCCGCTGCGCCAGCGACAGCTACAACATCGATCTCTCCAGCGACGTCGCCTATCGCGGCGGCGAGATCTCGGGGCAATGGACCGAGGCCAGCCACAATGCCTCGGGCACGATCGAAGGCCGGGCGTCGGGCAATCGCATCGAGGCGCAGGCGCGCGGCCAGACCTTCTCAGCCGGCCTGTCGCTGACCACCAGCGGCCGCCGTCAGACGGTCTCGATCCGGCCCACGGGCACGGAGATCACCGGCGTCGATCTGGAGCTATCGCGGCGCTGAGCGACGCACCGAAGTCAGCGCGCACCGATCTCCGTGAGACGCACCTCAGTGCTGCAGAGAAAGAGCCCTGCGTCGCTCGAAGAGACTTCGCGCCTTGTCATACAGCGCCAGATCCACGGCATTCAATTGCCTGATGCTCTCGATGTCAGACGATGAAACAGGCGGGGCAGACGCACGAATCTTATTCACGTTGAGGCGTTTCGCGGTCAGATCGATACCGACCATCAACGACAAGGAGGCTACGGCCTCATTGAAATGTTCCACGATGCCGACGAAGTCGAAGCTCGACAAATTTCGTTCGGCCTCTCCGCGCAGATCCCGGATTGCAGCTTGGTACTCCGGCCTGACGTCACGAGCGATGGCCTTGGCCTGGTAATTCTCCGTCACCATCCGGACCGCCGGATCATCGCATTTCAAGAATTCCGTCAGAGTGGTCCCTTGGGCGATTTCGATCGCCCTCCTGCTGTAGGAGGATATCGGTGAGTCCGTTCTCAAAAAATAATAACTTGATATCACACGCTCGACCGGGTCTCTCAGGAACGTGAGCAGGAAACGATCGGGACGCAATTTAGCCGTATGCTGATAGTTGAAATGTCCGATCACGAGATCGTTGAGCGATATTTCAGAAGATGAAACTTCATCAAAGTTTTCCAACGATTCGTGGAAGATAGCCGTGCCCTTCATGGCTTCGAACAATGCATGTTGAAGCGAGGTGCCCGCCGTCTTCCCGATGTGCATGAAACAGAGCTGACGCCCCGCCAAGCCGTTTGGCAGAATTCGCTCATCGTTTCTGGATTTTTCCAGACTGTTCAGCAGGCGCCGCCGCCGATCTTTCGCCAAAGCCAACTCGCCGCAGCAATTTTCATAGGCTCCACGGTAGCCGTCGTACCCCTTGCGGAGTTCGGTGGCTTCAACCGCCAGAGCCTCAAAAGCCACCTTCTGCTCGGCAGAACGTCTTCGAAGATCGCTGACCTGCGCCGCCAAAGCGTCAATGATGGTGTTGTATTTGTCCCATCGTCGAGGGACATCACCTACGTCCGTCCTAGCCAAACCCAACCTGACCATCACGTTTCGGAGCGTGTTGATCTTCCGTCTGAGACGACGGATGGCGCGCCGTACCATAATTATCAGCAGTGAAGGAAGAACGTCCAAGCGAATACGCATTACAAGATTCTCACGCGATGCCTCCCAACGCTTCACCCGATCTGCTGAAGCAAGATCACGCGGGAGGAACTATCATTGGCCTTAGTACAGCTATCCTGTCCGAACGCGCCGTCGGCCGCAATCGGCCGAACGCATGACTTATCAAGTTCAAAAAAGGCGATGGCTCTGCCGACGGAGATAGGACGCGCCATGCACGCCCCCATCGTAAGCAGCACCGTCGCATCACAGCGCGCCGACGTTTCACCAGGGACTTGCGGATCTCGCTGCGCCGAGGCGCGACATGGGCTGATACGCGTGCGAGCAACATGCTGGCGCCGGCCATCAGGCCAAGCACTCGGCGGCGGCTGACCAGAGGCATTGCTGGTCGCTTCGTCCGTGCTTCGCCCTACCTATCACGGGGCGATCGCGATCGAAGCATGGCGGCAGCCACAAAATCGAGCTCGTCGCTGCGCGCCGGTCAGCGCGTCGGCCGCGACAGGTTGAGCACGAACACCAGGACCTCGGCGACCGCCTTGTAGAGCTCCTCCGGGATCTCGTCGCCGAGCTCGACATCGGAGAGCGCGCCGGCCAGCATCTCGTTCTCCTCGATCGGGATGTCGTGGGCCTTCGCGACCTCGGTGATCTTGACGCCGATCGTGCCCTTGTCCGTGGCGACGACATGCGGGCGCGCCCTGCCCCTTGTCGCAATGCAGTTCCGTAGGGTGGGCACGGCGCGCGATGCTGCCGTCAACAACGATAGGCGTGCAATGCGCCTTTGCCCACCTTACGGCACCAGGGCTCTACAGCGCGCCGGTGTCCTTCAGGCAGGCTTGCGTCAGCGTCATGCGGTCGGCAACGTGACGCTGCTCCGGACAATCCATGTTGAGCGCGAACACGGTCGGCTGATCTGATTTGTCGACCCAGCCGACCATCCAGCCGAGCGTATGTTCGCCGCGCTCTGCGCCGAGCAGCCCGGACTTGAAATGAATCAGCGAGTCGCCGACCTTGACGGTCGGGATGATGTCGCGCACCAGATCCTGGCTGCGCTTCGACATCGGCAGCGTGCCGCGGCGGAGACGATCGACGAAGTCGACCTGCTGCACCGGATCGATGCGCAAGGCTCCCGTGAGCCAGAACTGATCGATGCCGCCGCCGATGTCGTGATTGCCGTAGTCGAGCTCATCGAGGAATTTCTGCATGCGCTCGGGGCCGATGCGGCGCGCGATCTCCTGATACACCGGCACGGCCGACACCGCGATGGCGCTGCGCAAGGTGTGATCCTTGTTCCAGGCCTCGATCGATCTGACGACACCATCCCACTTGAACACGTCCTTGTCTGGATCTTCGACGACGCCCGTTTCCAGCGCGATCAGCGAGTTCGCGATCTTGAAGGTCGAGGCCGGCAGCTTCCCCTCGCCCGAGCGCTCGGTGTCGCTGGCGATGACGAGATAGTCCTCGACCTTGTAGGCGACGAAGGTCCCCTTGGTGCCGTCATCGGTGAAGTACTTCGCCAGCGCACCGCGGATCTCGCTGCGCTGAGGCGCGACATGGGCGAAGGCGCGCGGCGGCAACATGCTCGCGCCGGCCATGAGGCCGAGCGCACGACGGCGGGTGATCAGGGGCATTGCGGGTCTCTCCGTCAGTCTCGCGATCTCCCTATCACAGGGCGATCGCGATCGAAGCATGACGGAGATCACAAAATCGGGCTGTGGCGCTGCGCGCCGCTCAGCGCGCCGGTCGCGACAGGTTGAGCACGAACACCAGCACCTCGGCGACGGCCTTGTAGAGCTCCTCTGGGATCTCGTCACCGATCTCGACATTGGAGAGCGCGCCGGCCAGCACCTCGTTCTCCTCGATCGGGATGTCGTGCGCCTTGGCGACCTCGATGATCTTGGCGCCGATCGTACCCTTGCCCTTGGCGACGACGCGGGGCGCGCCGTGCCCCTTGTCGTAATGCAGCGCAACGGCGAGCTGGGTCTTGGCCTGAGTCTTCGTTGTGGCCTTCACGTCGATGCTCATAGCGCGCGATCCAGGAAATGGCCGGCCTTGGGCGGCATCACGGCCGGCGGCGCGCCGTCCTGCACCACGAGATCGCCGGGCGAAAGCTCGGCGCGGCTGAGCGCCTGGCTGAGATCGGAGAGCCCGGCGCGCAGCCGCGCGGCGGTCACGGGGCGCTCGGCCCACATCCGCACCGAGGTGCGCTCGGCGCTGAAGCTGATCATCGCATGCACGGGGCCGGCCGGCTCGACATCGAGCGAGAAGCGCGCCCGCCAGGTCCGCTTGGCCGCATCGGGCGACTGCGTGCCGCCATCGCGCGAGATCTCGAACTGCGCCATCGCAGTGCCCTGCTGGGTGGCGAAGGGGATCTCGAAGTTCCAGCGCGGCTGCGCGGGGTCGGTGCGGGGGCCTGACGCGTCGGGGCGATCCGGCAGCGAGGCGACCTGCAGCAAGGTCTGGCGCGACAGCGCCTGATCGGTCTCATCGAGCAGGCGGTGCGCGATCGCCGACAATGGCATGTCCGGACCGAGCGTCGGCGTCGCCACCGATTGCGGCATCGGCGCGCCGCCGCGGAATGGCGGGGGCGGCGTGTTGGTGCGGACGACCACGTCGCCGCGCCCATTCGTCATGCCGCGTCCGGGAATGAGGCCGCCGGCGCGCGGGATCTGCTGCTGGGCTTCCTGCAGCACGGCCAGCACCGCGCCCGGCGTTAGCGATTGCGCCTTGGCCTGGGTCAGGGTCGCGATCAGCGCCGCGCCGGTCAGGCTGGCCGATGCCGTACCCGTTGGCCACGGCTGCGGCGGCAGCTCGATCTCGATGTCCGGCACCAGCGAGGGCGCGGCGGTCCGCTGCTGGGCGGCGGCGGCGCGGCCGGCCTCGGACAGCACCGAGGCGTAGGAGCCGCCGGCTGCTGGCACAGTCGACGCGGTGGTGCCGGGATCGACGGTCTGCAGCACCGACGCGAGCGTCTGGCGCAGCACGATCAGCGCCGCCTTCAGATCCGGCGCGCCGGCACCCGCGCTGCCATTGGCGAGCGACGATTCCAGGAACAGGCCGGAACTCTGCACCGCGGTCTGAACATCCTCCGGCGTCAGCGCCGGCGTCAGCGGCGTCTGCTGCGCCAGCACCTGCGCGACCGCGGCGCGCAATGCCGGCGGCAGGCTGGGCGAGTCTGCGACGGCCTGCAGATCGGCGAAAAGCTGGCCCTGGCTGCCCTGGCGGGTTGCCGCCTCCTCGCTGGCGATCGACAGCGCGAGGCGCTCCAGCCCGGTCAGCGGATCCTGCGGCG
Source organism: Bradyrhizobium ontarionense (assembly GCF_021088345.1). Taxonomy (NCBI): domain Bacteria; kingdom Pseudomonadati; phylum Pseudomonadota; class Alphaproteobacteria; order Hyphomicrobiales; family Nitrobacteraceae; genus Bradyrhizobium; species Bradyrhizobium ontarionense. The sequence continues at coordinate 1,994,344 of NZ_CP088156.1, forward strand.
GGGGCAGCGCCGGCGCCAGTCGTCCGGTGACGTCGACGACGGTGGCGGCCGGTGTGCTGGTGCCGGTCGATCCGGCGGCAGCGCCACCGCCCTGCCCGACGATCGCGAGCTGCAGCCCCTGCGGCGTCTGCGACACCGCGACCTGCACGCTCTGGCCGGCCTGCAGCGGCAGATCGCTCGCCAGCTCCAGCGACAGGTTTCCGATCGCGACCTGCACCAGGTTCTCAGCGAGCACCTGCTGCACCCTGGCGCTGAGCAGCGCACCGGCCTGCAGCGTGGTTGCGGCCTGCAGCGTGGGTCCGGCCGGCGAGCTGCCGACGCCGCGGACGGCGCTCACGGAAGGCGACGGGGTGACACTCTGGACCATGCGCGTACTCGGGTTACGTGCATAGCCTAGCGGGCTGCCCTAAACCCGGCGTTAACCGGCCTCAGTGCGCTGCGTCGACGTCCCGAAGGATGCGGACGGCCGCCTGGTAGTCGATCTTCTTGGCGGCGCGGCGGCTCATCGCCTCCTCGTCGGCGCCCCACTGCTCGGCGTTCCAGTCGTCGTCGACATGGGCCGCCGCCCAGACCTGGTCGGCGTCACCCACGCCGTGCACCAGCGCCAACGCGAGCAGCGCGGAGCCGGTCACCGTGGTCACCACATGCGCCGCGGCCAGCGTCCAGGCGCCGGTCGGCAGCGCATCCCGCGCCGCCTGCACGGCGGCGTCGGGCTGGGTCACGTGCCTGATGCCCTCGGACAGGATGAAATGCGCGCCGAGACTGTCGCGGGCCCAATCCAGCACTGGGTCCCAATGCGCGGCCTCGCGCGCGACCAGCCCCTCGGGATGGCCGGCGCGATAGAACAAGAGATCGGACTGGAGGTATTTGGCGACGTCCTCGCGGACCAGCTCGGCGCGGTCGACGACCGACTGCACGACGCTGTTGGCGAACCGTGTCAGCGGCATCTTGGTCGGATCGATGCTCTCGCCCTGCGCCTGCCACTCCGCGGCAACCGCCTCGGCGAGCTCCTTGGCGGGAATCGTGACCACGCGCCCCGAGGGCGTGCGGATCGGCCGGCCGTCGAGCGTGACGTGGAAGCCGCCCTCGGCCTCGGCCGTGCCGGCCTCCTTGTAGAAGCGCTTGCGCAGCGGCGCGCGCATCGCCTGCCGCGCCGATTCCTGCGGATCGAGCGGCGATCGGCCGGCCACCTCGTCGAAAAGTTCACGCATAAATTCCAGCCCTCTCAAGGGATGATCACACGGGATCCGTTGTTTGCGGGCTAGATAGACCCTGTCCGCCCGAAATGCGAGCTGCCGATGCGTCCCCTGCTCTCCGCCCTCGTCCTGCTCGGTAGCACCCTCGAGGCCGCGGCCGGCTTCGGCTCGCCGGAATCGCTGGTGCGCAACGTCTATGCGCATTATGGCCAGGGCGCGCCGGAGTTCTCCGGCGGGTTGCCGCGGACGGCGGAGGCGGCACGGCAGTTCTTCGATCCGAGCCTGGCGAAAGCGTGGACGGCGCCGCGGCGCGAGCCGTACGATTTCCTGGTGCAGAGCCCGCACTGGAAGCTCGGTCCGGTCGCGATCTCGATCCTGCGCAAGCAGTTCGACAAGACCTATGTCGCCGCCAGCTTCGACAACCAGGGCCGCCGCGTCACCATGAACTTCATCGTCGTCAAGGGGTCCGACGGCTGGGTCATCCTCGACGTCGAGACCCCGCACGATTCGCTGCGGCTGTTTTTGGAGCAGTTCCGGAACTGAGGGTCGCGTAGCCCGGATGAGCGGACGCCGCAGCCCAACGGGCGAAGGCGGGAGCGATATCCGGGGTCTCACGAGCCGTACGAATGAACCCGCATGTCGCTTCGCTCATGCGGGCTACATGCTGCGGAAACCGATCCTCCTCCCTTTAGGTAGAGGCTCCCCAAAAAAGGAGGATGAGCATGACGGTATCGGAGATCATTCGCCGGGCAATCGCCATGAGTGAGCAGGATGGCGAGATTACCTTCGACGAGTTGAATACGCTGTGCGGGTCGGACAGGCAGCCCGAGGATATCGAAGACATCTTCTGCGCGCTACGGGACGCAGGCATTCAGCTCGTCGAACAGCGAGGCTGAGCGCTCCGAACCGACTCACTCCTCCGGCGCGTTCTCGATCGGGTCGAAGCGGTCGTGCTCGAGGCCGAGCAGGTTCCACGACTGCAGCATGTGCGGCGGCAGCGGCGCGGTGGCGTCGATCACGCCGCCGCGCGGATGCGGGATGACGATGCGGCGCGCCAACAGATGCAGCCGGTTCTGCAGGCCGCCGGGCAGCGCCCAGTTCTCGATGTTGAAATATTTGGGGTCGCCGACGATCGGATGGCCGATATGGGCCATGTGCGCGCGCAGCTGATGGGTGCGCCCGGTCACCGGCTTCAGCGACACCCAGGCGAGCTTGTTGGCGGACGCCTCGACCACGGCATAGTAGGTCACGGCGTGGCTGGCGCCCTCGTCGCCATGCGCGGCGACGCGCATGATGGTGTCGTCCTCGCTCTCTTCCTTGGCGAGATAGGTCGAGATGCGGCCCTGCTTGGGCTTGGGCACGCCGGCCACCAGCGCCCAATAGACCTTGCGTGCGGAGCGATGGCGGAACGCGCCGGTCAGATGGGTCGCGGCAAAGCGGGTCTTGGCGACCAGCAGACAGCCGGAGGTCTCGCGGTCGATGCGGTGTACGAGCCGTGGCTTCTGGCCCTTGGCGTCGCGCATCACCTCCAGCATCTGGTCGATGTGGCGGGTCATGCCGGAACCGCCCTGCACCGCGAGCCCGGCCGGCTTGTTGAGGACGAGCACGTCGTCGTCCTCATAGAGCGTCATCGCCTTCAGGCTATCGAGCGTCTTCTGCTCGGCCTCGGACAACGCCCCGGAGACCTTGGGCGCGTCGAGCTTGAGCGGCGGGATGCGCACGCTCTGGCCTTCCTCCAGCCGATCCTTCGAGTCGGCGCGCTTGCCGTTCACCCGGAGTTCGCCTTTGCGGACGATGCGCTGGATGTGGGAGAACGACAGGCCGGGAAAACGCGCTTCGAGGAAGCGGTCGACGCGCATGTTGTTCTCGTCGGCGGTGACGACGACGGTCTGCACCTTGGTCGGCAGCACCGGCGTTTCGGGCTCGGGCTTCCTGGCAGGTGCGGGCGGCTCGCGTCGTTCGCTGCGCTCGGGCGCACCGCGCATCGGCCTGCCGCTGCCACCGGCACGCTTGGCCTGCGGCCGCTCACGCGGCTCGAAACTGTCGCGACGATCCTCGCGCTCGGCCCGCGGGGCGCGCACGCGCTCGCCCTTGCCACGCCCGGTTTCGCCGCGCGGCCCCGCCTCGCGCTCACCGGCCAAACGCTCGCGCCGCGGACGATCGCCGTCCGGACGCTTCGCCGGCCCACGCTTTGCAGACTCACGCTTCGCCGGCGCGCCTGCGCTGCGGGCAGCCTCAGCCTTCGGCCGCTCGCTGTTGCGGCGGTCGGTCGGGCGGTCGGATCTGGTCTGGGTTCGCTTGATGCGGCGGCTCATGCGAGGTGCGTATCGCAAAAGGCCCTGCCAGTCACGGCGAAATCGCGATAAATCGGCCCGGCGAGGCCTAGCCCCCGCGAATCGGACGTGATCGGAGCTGACGGAATGACGCTGACGAGAGTGGCCCTGACGATCGTGGCGACCGCGCTGACGCTGAGTGCCGCGCAGGCCCAACAAAGCCCGATGCCTGACGACATCGCCTGGAAGCTGATCGAGATCGGCCGGGCGATCGACCCGCCGAAGACCGCAGCGATCTACGCGCCGCTGCAAGCCAGGGAACCCTACGCCGGCGTCACGGTCCAGCGCGATGTGCGCTACAGCCCGGCGGAACGCAACCTGCTCGATTTGTTCACGCCGGACAGCGCCGGCGCGCCGCGTCCGATCCTGATCTTCGTGCATGGCGGCGCCTTCATCGGCGGCGATCGCCGCCGCACGCCCGACAGCCCGTTCTACGACAACATCATGCTGTGGGCGGTGAAGAACGGCTACATCGGCGTCAACATCACGTACCGGCTGGCGCCGAAATACATGTGGCCTGCCGGCGTCGAGGACATCGCCAGCGCCGTACAATGGGTGACAGCCCATGCGGCCGAGAACGGCGGCGATCCCGCGCGCATCTACCTGATGGGACATTCGGCCGGCGCCGTGCATGTCGCAAGCTACGTGGCACACTCCGAATTCCACAAGGTCGCCGGCGGCGGGCTGGCCGGCGCGATCCTGGTCTCCGGCATCTACGATCTGACCGCGACACCGCTCGGCGATCAGGAGATGGCCTATTTCGGCACCGATCCCTCGCGCTTCAAGGAGCGCTCCTCGCTATCAGGCCTACAGGCCTCGACCCTGCCGCTGCTGATCGCCTCCGCCGAGCTCGACCTGCCGCGCTTCGTCGAGCAGTACGCCCTGCTGAAGCAGGCCGCCTGCAAGCGGCCCACGGGCTGCGCCCGCAGCGTGATGCTGCCGCAGCACAGTCATATGTCGGAGGTCTATTCCATCAACACCGACGACGACCGGCTGACGCGGGAAATTGTGGAGTTCGTGCAGGGCGGGAAGTAGCAACGAAAGCATGAAGAGCTGACGACGCCCGGCATGGCACAGCGGACATTGCCCGTTGCGGAAAGGTCGATGCGCGCCAGATCGACACGCCTTGATCCAGGTCAACACTTCTCCTCGATGTTGATTGATATTCTGGCTCGTTTCGGCGCGTGTGGTGACAGCACTCCTTCGAGGAGGGTGACATGCTCTTCCGCGGCTGCACTTGTGTTCCCTGGCCCTCGACAACAGGACGCGGGCCGTTCCGTGCCGACGAAGGCCCCGTTCCGGATTGTTCGAGTGGCGCTGTTGACCGGCGAGATGCGCTCTGCGGGATGGGTGCCGCCGCACTCTGGGCCACCATCGGAAGTTTGATCGGCGGCGCAAGACCCGCCCGTGCTCAAAAGCTCACCGAAGCAATGCCCGAAGTCGACTCACTCTCGATTCGCGTGATCACGGACAGTTTTCAGCAGGTTTTCGCGGCGCCTGCACGTATCGGAAATGTCGACGTGCAGCCGTTTTCGTTGGGGCTCACAGACAAACCTCCGCGCCACGTCCTGGAAAGCGAATGGGGCGTTTCCGCGCTACTCCAGACGCAGTCCGGGACAGAGCAGCGTTCCGTGCTCGTGGATTTCGGATATACCCCGGAAACACTGATGAACAACATGGCCCTCCTGCAAATTCGGCCCGACATGCTCGATGCCATGTTGCTGACGCACGGTCACTACGATCATTTCGGAGGGATGGCAGGTTTTCTGGGCGCCAACAAAGGGCAATTCAGGTCGGGAGTTGCGCTCTATTTGGGTGGGGAAGAGGCGTTCTGTACCCGGGAGATCGTCGTCCCGCTTACGCCCCCGCAATCATACAACTTTGGTGCGCTTGATCGGAACGCGCTTCAGAACGCAGGCGTGAAGGTCGTGTTTGCCGATCGCCCGACGCTCATCGCTGGTCATATTGTTGCGACAGGCCCCATTGGGCAGCGAACCTTCGAGCACGTGACTGCACCGACGCGCATGAGCGCGGGCCTCGCCGACGGTTACGGTTGCTTCCCGGAGCAAATGCCCGAGGCGAAGCGCACGGCGAAGTCGATCCCCGATGACTTCAGCTTGATTCCGTGCGTCAACGTCAGAGGGCGCGGACTCGTCGTGTTTACGGGCTGCGGTCATCGAGGAATCGTGAACACGTTGCGGCAAGCCATCGCCGCGACCGGCGTCGAAAAGATCCATGCCGTCATGGGCGGCTTCCATCTTGCCCCAGAGAGGGATGGCTACGTTCAAGAAACAGTAGCGGCCATCAAGCAAATCAATCCCGACTTCGTTCTGCCCATGCATTGCACGGGTGATCTGTTCGCGAAGCTCGTCGAACAAGACATGCCGGGCAAGCTCATTCGGATCAACACTGGGACGCGAGTCATTTTCAGGGCTTAACGTCGTGCCCGTGCAGCCGCAGCGACGTCACCATCGCGACAGGTCCCTGCTCCCTACGAATGCCAGCCCTTCGCCGCCGCTCCGAGAATCTCGCTGAAGCTCTCAATCTCGCGAACAGCGTCGGAGAAGTCGTGCTTTCTGTTGAAGGCATGGCGAACGATGACACAGTCGCAGCCCGCTGCGTTCGCTGCTCTCATTCCTGCTGACGAATCCTCGAAGACGAGGGTATCGCGCGCACTCACCTGCAATTGGGACAGCGCCAAGAGATAGGCCTGCGGATCGGGTTTATGATGGGCGACGTGGTCCTGAGTGATGATCACGTCGAAGGAATCCTGCAGACCGAGCTTCGCCAGCACCGTCTCGACCATCCAGGTCGCCGCCGAGCTGACCACTCCGGTCTTGATGCCGCTCGTCCGCGTTTCAAGAATGAATTGTCTGGCTCCGTCAGTTTCGAATATTTCCGTCTCGATGAAGTCGAGATAGAAGCCACGAAAGCGATCATTGAATCCGTCTAATGCAGGTCTGAGATCGTACGCTTTGAGAAAATGGCCAGTGACCGTGGGCCAATCCTCTCCCATGACGTCAGCATAGATCGAGTGATCGGCTTTCGCTCCATAGGTTGCGCACGCCTGAGCCAAGGCCCGCGCTTTCAAAACCTCGTTGGCTGCTATCGTGCCGTCCAAATCAAACAGATAGGCTCTCATCTTCGATCCGTTCGGCCAACGCTGCCGGCCAAATACTCCGTCACAAGGATCTGAATTTCTGTCGTCATTCCGGGGCAATCGTCAATGCGGAGGCGCGAAGCGGCTACGTGTTGACGATTGAACCCGGAATCTCGAGATTGTGAGGAATGAACGCAAAACAAGATCGAGATTCCGGGTTCAAGGCCTTCGGCCTTGCCCCGGAATGACGGTGGTGACAACAGAACTACCCGCCCCGCTCCTTCCTGAGCTTTGCCCAGTAATCCAGCCGCTTCCGGATCTCGCGCTCGAAGCCCCGTTCGGGCGGGTCGTAGAACTGCTGGCGGCCGAGGGCCTCGGGGAAATAGTCCTGCCCCGAAAATGCGTCGGGGGCGTCGTGGTCGTACTGATAGCCGGTACCGTAGCCTTCGCTTTGCATCAGCTTGGTCGGGGCATTGAGGATGTGCTTCGGCGGCAGCAGCGAGCCGCCCTCTTTCGCGACCCGCTTGGCGGCGCCGAAGGCCTTGTAGGCGGCGTTGGATTTCGGCGCGGTCGCGACGTAGATCACGGCCTGCGCGATCGCGAGCTCGCCTTCGGGGGAGCCGAGGAAATCATAGGCGTCCTTGGCGGCGTTGGCGATCACCAGCGCCTGGGGATCAGCAAGGCCGATGTCCTCGACCGCCATGCGCACGATGCGGCGGGCGAGAAACAGCGGATCCTCGCCAGCGTCGAGCATGCGGGCAAAGTAGTACAGCGCGGCGTCGGGATCCGAGCCGCGCACCGACTTGTGCATCGCCGAGATCAGGTTGTAGTGGCCGTCGGCGGACTTGTCGTAGATCGGCGCGCGGCGCTGCAGGATGTCCTGCAGCTGCACCGCATTGAAGATCTCGTCCTTGCGCGCCGAGCGCCACACCTCCTCGGCCAGCGTCAGCGCGGCGCGGCCGTCGCCATCGGCCATGCGGATCAGCACGGCGCGCGCCTCGTCGTCAAGCGGCAGCTTGCGGCCCTCGACCGCTTCGGCGTTGCTGTAGAGCCGCTCGATCGCGGCGGCGTCGAGCGAATGGAACACCAGCACGCGCGAGCGCGACAACAGAGCGGCGTTGAGCTCGAAGGACGGATTCTCGGTGGTCGCGCCGACCAGCACGACGGTGCCGTCCTCCATCACCGGCAGGAAGGAATCCTGCTGGGCGCGGTTGAACCTGTGCACCTCGTCGACGAACAGCAGCGTGCCCTGCCCGGTCTCGCGGCGGGCGCGCGCCGCATCGAACACCTTCTTCAGATCGGCGACGCCGGAGAACACCGCCGAGATCTGCTCGAAATGCAGCTCGGTGGCGTCGGCCAAGAGTCGCGCCACCGTGGTCTTGCCGGTGCCCGGCGGGCCCCAGAAGATCAGCGAGCCCAGCGTGCGCGTCTCCAGCATGCGCGTCAGCGCGCCGTCGGGGCCCAGGATGTGATCCTGTCCGACGACGTCGGACAATTTGTGCGGCCTTAGCCGCTCCGGCAGCGGCCGCGGCGCATCCTGCTCCATCCCCGCCGCGGCGAAGAGGCTCGGCCCTCCTTGCTGGGGGCGCTTCGGACTCATCCGCCGAGCGTGACGTTGATCTGCTGGCCACCGCGCAGCACGGTGATGCGCCAGACGCGGGCGGTCTCGCGCGCGGCCTTGTCGAGATCAACGGTCTTGGCGATCTTCTGATTGTTGACGGCCATGATCACGTCGCCCTTCTGGAAGCCGACATTGGCGGCCGTGGTGCCGTCGCCCGGCTCGAGCACGACCACGCCTTCAGTGTCGGCATCGAGATGCAGCTCGTCGGCGACCGCCGGCGAGATGTTGGCGACCTTGGCGCCCTGGAACGGCGAGCGGCCGTTGATGACCATCTCGTTGCGCCCGGTATCGGGCGCCGTCTCCAGCGCGATCGCGACCTTCACCGGCTTGCCGCCACGCTGCAGCTCGATCTGCGCGGTGCCGCCGAGCGGGCGCGTCGCAAAGCGATAGTCGAACGCGTTGGGATCATCGACGGTCTGGCCGTCGATCGAGACAATCAGGTCCGACGATTTGATGCCGGCCTTCGCCGCCGGGCTGTTGGCCACGACGGAGGCCACCAGCGCGCCGGTCGGCGACCGCAGGCCAAGGCTCTCGGCGATCTCCGGCGTCACCGCCTGCAGCCGCGCCCCCAGCCAAGGACGCTTCACGGCCTTGCCGCCGCTCTTGGCCGACGCCACGACGACGCGCACCATGTTCGCCGGAATCGCGAAGCCGATGCCCTGCGAGCCGCCGGACTTGGAATAGATCGCGGTGTTGATGCCGGCCAGACGGCCGGTCATGTCGACCAGCGCACCGCCGGAATTACCGGGATTGATCGCGGCGTCGGTCTGGATGAAGAACTGATAGTCGGTGATGCCGACCTGGGTGCGCGCCAGCGCCGAGACGATGCCGTGGGTCACGGTCTGGCCGACGCCGAACGGATTGCCGATCGCCAGCACGACGTCGCCGACCAGAAGATCGTCGGAATTGGCGAGGTCGAGCGTGACGAACGACTCGCGCGTCCCCTTCAGCTTCAACACCGCGAGATCGGTGCGGCTGTCCTTGAGCACGATCTCGGCCTCGAACTCGCGCTTGTCGGACAGCGACACCTTCACCTCGTCGGCGCCCTCGATGACGTGCACGTTGGTGACGACGAGACCGGACGGATCGATCATGACGCCCGAGCCGAGCGAGCGCTGCATCTGCTCCTGCGGTCCGCCCTGCAGGCCGAAGAAGCGGCGGAAGACCGGATCGTCGAGGAACGGATTGCGGTTCTGCACCACCTTGGCGGCATAGACGTTGACGACCGCCGGCTGCACCCGCTGCACGATCGGCGCATAGGACAGCCGCAGCTCGGCCGCGGACTGCGGCACGCGCCGCTCCTGCGCCGCGATGGGAGAGGCGGCCAGCAGGGACAGCAGCAATACCGCGAAGGTACGAATCGACGTCATGAAGAATCCTCGAATAAGTCGCCCTGGATATAGGCGGAACGGCCGATGCGGCCAAGCTCAGGCCGACGGATGCGGCGTTTCGATGGTGTCGGCAATGGGGGCACAGGACAGCCGGTCCTGGTGCCGCTCGCCCCACGTCCTCAGGACCTCGATCACCGGCCGCAGGCTCTCCCCGACCTCGGACAGGCTGTAGTCCACCCGCGGCGGCACCTCAGCATAGACCTTGCGGATGACCAGCCCGTCCTCCTCCAGCGCCCGCAGCTGCTTGGTCAGCATGCGCTGGGTGATGCCGGGCATCAGCCGCCTGAGCTCGCCGAAGCGCTGGCTGCCGCCCTGCAGGTGATACAGAATGACGCCCTTCCACTTCCCGTCGATCAAGTCGAGCGTGGCTTCGACCGCGCAGCCCGGACGGCGGGTGAAATTCTTCCGCTTCATCGCTGTTTTGCCCAATAGTATCCAAACGGGGACTAGTTCCCCATTTTTACAGTACTTGCGATTATGACGCCAGCAGGACAAGTAGGCCCTCATCAGAGGCCAGCCAGGAGGTTGTCATGAAGGCCGTCGGTTACCAGACATCGCTGCCCATCGCGGACAAGGACGCGCTGTTCGATTTCGAGGCTCCAAAACCCGAGCCCAAAGGGCGCGACATCCGCGTCGCGGTGAAGGCAGTCTCGGTCAACCCCGTCGACACCAAGGTGCGCAAGCGCGCCGCCGCGCCGGCCGGCGAGACCAAGATCCTCGGCTATGACGCCGCCGGCGTGGTCGAGGCCGTCGGCCCTGACGTGACGCTGTTCAAGGTCGGCGACGAGGTGTTCTACGCCGGCTCGATCCTGCGCCAGGGCACCAATGCCGAATTCCATCTGGTCGACGAGCGCATCGTCGGCCGCAAGCCCAAGAGCCTGTCGTTCGCCGAGGCCGCAGCCTTGCCGCTGACCTCGATCACCGCCTGGGAGCTGCTGTTCGACCGGCTCGGCGTCATCCCCGGCAAGAGCCTCGATGACCGCACGCTGCTCGTCACGGGCGCCGCCGGCGGCGTCGGCTCGATCCTGATCCAGCTGGCGCGCCGCCTCACCGGGCTGACCGTGCTCGCGACCGCGACGCGGCCGGAGTCGCGCGACTGGTGCCTTGCGCTCGGCGCCCATGCGGTGATCGACCACGGCAAGCCGATGAAAGAGCAGATCGACGCGCTCAATCTGCCGCCGGTGGCCTTGGTGGCGAGTCTCACCCACAGCGACCAGCACTACAAGGCGATCGCCGAGTTCCTGGCGCCGCAGGGCAAGTTCGGCCTGATCGACGATCCCGCCGAGTTCTCGCTCGCAGCCTTCAAGGGCAAGGCGATCTCGATCCACTGGGAATCGATGTTCACGCGCTCGATGTTCACGACGCCCGACATGATCGCGCAGCACAATCTGCTCAACGACGTTTCGGATCTCATCGACAAGGGCGTCATCCGCACCACCCTGGGCGACAACTACGGCACCATCAACGCCGCCAACCTCAAGCGCGCCCACGCGCTGATCGAGAGCAACACCTCGCGCGGCAAGATCGTGCTGGAGGGGTGGGGCTGACTAACAGCCGACGAACCGTAGATTCCATGGGGGAGCGGTGAGCGAGCCCTTCCGATAGGTTTGGGTTTCCACACTCGAACCCTCGGAGAGTCAGATGCAAGCTTCGACCCAAGGCACGCTCACCGCCGGAGATACTGGCACGATTTTCGTTGCAATTGAACTCAGCCAGAAGAGCTGGCTGATCACGTTGCACAGTCCCGATCAGGGACGGATGTCGCGGCACAAGCTCGACGGAGTCGATCAGGTCGGGTTGCTGGCGTTGATCGCCAAGACGCGGGCCCGGGCGGCGCAGAAGCTCGGATCGGAGCCGCGCGTGGCGAGCTGCTACGAGGCCGGCTATGACGGCTTCTGGCTGCACCGGTTGCTGGTCGCGAACGGAATCGACAATCTGGTGTTCGATCCGGCAAGCATCGCGGTCGAGCAGCGCGCACGGCGGGCAAAGACGGATCGGATCGACGGCGAGCTGTTGCTGCGCACGCTGATGGCCTATTTGCGCGGCGAGCCCCGGGTGGTCCGGATCGTCCGGGTGCCGACGGTGGAGCAGGAGGACGCCCGGCGGGTCAGCCGCGAGCGCGACCGGCTGGTCACGGAGCAGACGGCCCACACCAACCGGATCAAGGCGCTGCTGCGGCTGTCCGGCCTGGAGGTCGGCGCGCCGCGCCGCCGCAACTGGCTCACCTGGCTGGAGCAGCAACGCGACTGGCAGGGTGAGCCGCTGCCGCCCCACGTTCTGGCCGAGGTCAAGCGCGAGCACGCGCGTCTGATGCTGGTGCGCGAGCAGCTCGCGGCGCTGGAGCAGAGCCAGGAGGCCGCGCAGGCGGCTGTCGTTCCGGAGGCGATGGCCAAGCGGCGGGAGCAGCTGCAGCGGCTCAAGGGGCTCGGGCCGGCCTTCGCCACGACATTGGCGGGCGAGCTGTTCTACAAGGACTTCCGCAACCGGCGCGAGGTCGCCAGCTATTGCGGCCTGACACCGAGCCCATGGAAGAGCGGCGGCATCGATCGTGAGCAGGGCATCAGCAAGGCGGGCAATCCGCACGTCCGCCTGAAGACGATCGAGCTGGCTTGGCTCTGGGTCCGCCATCAGCCGGACAGCGCGCTCAGCCGCTGGTTCCAGACCCGCACGCTCAACACCGGCAAGCGTGTCAGGCGCATTGCGATCGTGGCGCTGGCGCGCAAGCTCGTCGTGGCGCTGTGGCGCTATCTCGAGACCGGCCTCGTGCCCGAGGAGGCCCTGATGAAGGCGTAAACGAACTTCGCGATCAGGCCCGCGGTTCGCCGCGGTCTTGCGAGGATGGATGATGACCGTGCCACCCTAGGGCCGTACCACCAGCCGTCTTGTAGATGGGTCTCATCCTCTTTGGCTTCTCGCCGCAAGCATGCGGAACATGGGCCCGGATGACTTCATCCGACCGGATATGAGGTGATGCAGCGGACAGCTGCAGAATCTTCGCAAGCCAGTCCTCGACCGAGACCGCAGGTTCGTGGCGCCAGACGTCGCCCTGCCCACCCGCAAAGCCGCCGTCCGCTACGGCGCAAAATCGAGAGCGCGCGGACGTCGGCTTTGCTCCGCCGAACACACCACCTCTAAGGAAACGAACGGCATCCTCGAAAAAAAACTCGACCTATCGAACGAGACTTGACTCACAAGACCCCATATGAGGGTGGGCAAAGGCGCTGCCGCGGTCTCTCCACGTTGGAGATCGCGATGGCGCCGTGCCCACCATCTCGCCGATGCGCGTGCTGATCGACGGTGGGCACGCGCCGCCTTGCGGCGGCGCTTTGCCCACCCTACGGCACCGCCCGTGGCGCTATTGATGTGCCTGTTCGTGATAGCGGCGCAACGCTCATCGTTCGGTTCGAAGCTCCAGCCTCGTAGAGTGGCAAAGCCGCCGGAGTGACGGTGCTCTGTCAACGAAGATCGTGCATGGCACGGCAAGCCGATCGCAACGTCTCAAAAGCTGCACCCAAGTCCTTGAACGCTCGCCAGTTCCAAACGTCCAGCAGAGCATGAGGATGAGCTCGGTCTCACGCAGGCGTCGCGAGCGATTCCCGCTCGCGCGCCGTCTCAGCTTTGGCCACGAAGCCCTTGGCGAGCGCGTGGTAGAGACCCTCCTCGCAGATCAGCCGCGAGGTGCCGTAGGCGATCAGCGAGGCCGTCATCAGCGGCACCACCATGGCGTGGTTGTCGGTCATCTCGGTGACGATGACGAAGGCGGTGATCGGCGCCTGCACCACGCCGGCGAAATAGGCGACCATGCCGAGCAGCATGATCGGCGCCAGCGGGGTGTGCTGGAACAGGCTCGCGACGTTGGCGCCGATGCCGGCCCCGACCGCGAGCGACGGCGCGAAGATGCCGCCGGGAATGCCGCTGATCGCGGCGAAGGTGGTGGCCAGGAATTTCAGCACGCCGAAATCTTGCGGCAACGGAGTGCCGGTCTCCAGCGCCGCCTTCACCTGAGCATAGCCGGTGCCGTAGATCGTGTCGCCCGAGGCGAGGCCGCACAGCGCAACGGCAAGTCCGCAGACGACCGCGAACGGCAGCCGCTGGCGCTTGATGACGCGGCCGGTCGCGCCGGGAAGTCCGCGCGCCATCGTGATCAGGATGCGGCTGAACAGGCCGCCGGCGGCGCCGCCGATGACCCCACAGACTGGCACCGCGAGCCAATCGATACCTTTGCCGAGCGCGATCGGGGTCGAGCCAAAATAGGCGTAGTTGCCCATCAAGGCCAGCGAGGTCAGGCCCGCAGCGATCACGGTGGCGATCACGAGGCTCGACGTTCGGGTCTCGAAGGCGCGGCTCATCTCCTCGATACCGAACACGATGCCGGCGAGCGGCGTGTTGAAGGCAGCCGCCACCCCGGCCGCGGCACCGGCCAGGATCAATCCCGGTTGGCGGCGCGGCGACAGCCGGCCGAGCGCGAACATGATCGAGGCGCCGACCTGCACCGTCGGCCCCTCGCGGCCGACCGATGCGCCGCAGAGCAGCCCGAGCAGGGTCAACATGACCTTGCCGAGGGCGACGCGCAGCGACACCAGCGGGCTGCGGGCCCGCGTATCCGTCAGGTGGCGCGCGGCGATCGCTTGGGGAATGCCGCTGCCTTGCGCGTTCGGGAAGAAGCGCTGGGTCAGATAGACCGACAGCGCGAAACCGGCCGGCGTGACGATCAGCGAGGCATAGCGCGATTTCGACAAGAGCCAGTTGAAGGCCAGCTGCGCCTGGTCGGCGAGCTCCGCCAGCGCCACCGCCGCGGCGCCGACCACAAGCCCGCCGGCCACGAACAGCACCCGCCGCTGCCACCGCGCCGAGGTCAGCTTGAGCCAACGCTTACGGCGGGGGGTGATCTTCAGCATGGGCGCGGCACGGTCCGATCATTACGCAGGTGCAGCACCCTCGACGAAAATCAGCCGGCGGTCCAGCGCCTTCCGGCGTTCGCCCAGGGCCTCGGCATATTCGGGCGACGCATACCATTGGCGGAGCCGCGCCATCGACGCGAACTCCACGATGATGAGGGACTTGGCCGACAGTCCGCCGCGGACCAGATAGCGGCCGCCATACTGCGCGATCGAGCGCGCCGCACAAGTGCGGTAGCGCTCCGCCGCCTCGGCGTCGCGAATCTCGACCTCGGAGATGATGCAAGCGACGATGGCGGCCTCAGGCGATGGTGTCGAGGATACCGCCCTCGACCCGCAGCGCCGCGCCGTTGGTCGCGGAGGCCTGCTTCGAGGCGGCATAGACCACGAGGTTGGCAATCTCGTCGACGCTGGCGAAGCGCTGCAGCAGCGAGGCCGGCCGGTGCTGCCTGACGAAGGAGGACGCCGCCTCCTCTTCCGACTGGCCGTTCTGCCGCGCGAGATCCTTGACGAAGGTCGCGACGCCTTCCGACATCGTCGGTCCCGGCAACACGGCATTGACGGTGACGCCGGTGCCGCGCGTCAGCTTGGCGAGCCCACGCGAGACTGAAAGCTGCGCGGTCTTGGTCATGCCGTAGTGGATCATCTCGGTCGGAATGTTGATCGCCGACTCCGAGGAGATGAAGACGATGCGGCCCCAGTTGCGCTTCAGCATCCCCTGCATGTAGGCGCGCGCCATGCGCACGCCGGACATCACGTTGACCTCGAAAAAGCGGCTCCAGTCCTCGTCGGGAATCTCGAAGAAGTCCTTCGGCTCGAAGATGCCGGCATTGTTGATGAGGATGTCGACCTCGGGGAGCGCGGCGACGATGGCGTTGCAGCCTTCGATATCGGCGACATCGCCGGCGACGCCGCGCAGCTTCGCCTCTGGAACCGCCTGCTTCAGCTTCGCGACAGCCGCGTCGACGCGGTCCGTGCTCCGACCGTTCAGGACGACCTCGGCGCCCGAGGCGGCCAATCCCTTGGCAATGGCGAAGCCGATGCCGGCGGTGGAACCGGTGACGAGCGCAGTTTTTCCCGAAAGGTCGATGTGCATGAGCAGCTCTCCGTTGTGCTGAAGCAACGGATGTGGGGCCTCGTCACGCCGCCACCCAACGCGCTACGCGCAGAGCTGATCCCTTTTTCTCGTTAGGCTCCAGGCAGAGCGGCGCGGTGAGGGCTCGTAGCCCGGATGAGCGAAGCGATATCCGGGTTCGCACGAGCTGTACGGCTGAACCCGGATGTCGCTTCGCTCATCCGGGCTACGGCTCCTCAAATGAAAACGGCGCCCGAAGGCGCCGCTTTGAAAATCTTGACCGGATCCGCTTACGCGGCTTCCGAGGTCTCCTGGACCGGACCCGAGTCCAGGCCCTTGGCATCGACGTCGCGATCGACGAACTCGATCACGGCCATCGCGGCGTTGTCGCCATAACGGAAGCCGGCCTTGATGATGCGGGTGTAGCCGCCCTGGCGGTCCTTGTAGCGGGGCGCCAGCACGTCGAACAGCTTCTTGACCTGGTCGATGTCGCGCATCTCGGAGATGGCCTGGCGGCGCAGCGCCAGCCCGCCCTTCTTGCCGAGGGTGACCAGCTTCTCGACGATCGGCCGCAGCTCCTTGGCCTTCGGCAGCGTGGTGACGATCTGCTCGTGCTTGATCAGCGCGGCGCACATATTCGCGAACATCGCCTTGCGATGCTCGGCCGTGCGGTTGAGCTTCCGATGAACCTTGCCGTGACGCATTGTCGTATCTTTCTCATTCAATCTGCCGCGACGGTTCGTCGGACATGTTGCTCAGGTGGGCTGCCTGCGTTCGCCCGGGCAGTCATTCCGGGGCGCGACGACGTCGCGAACCCGGAAACTCGAGATTCCGGGCTCGATGCTTCGCATCGCCCCGGAATGACGAAATCTCAGTAATGATCCTCGAAGCGCTTGGCGAGCTCGTCGATGTTCTCCGGCGGCCAGCCCGGCACTTCCATGCCGAGATGCAGACCCATCTGGGCCAGCACTTCCTTGATCTCGTTCAACGACTTGCGGCCGAAGTTCGGGGTGCGCAGCATCTCTGCTTCCGACTTCTGCACGAGGTCGCCGATGTAGACGATGTTGTCGTTCTTCAGGCAGTTCGCCGAACGCACCGAAAGCTCGAGCTCGTCCACCTTCTTGAGGAAGGCCGGGTTGAAGGCGAGATCCGGAATGATCTCCTGGGTGACTTCCTTGCGCGGCTCTTCGAAGTTGACGAAGACGTTGAGCTGATCCTGCAGGATGCGGGCGGCATAGGCCACCGAGTCCTCCGGCGAGATCGCGCCGTTGGTCTCGATCGTCATGGTCAGCTTGTCGTAGTCGAGGATCTGGCCCTCGCGGGTGTTCTCGACCTTGTAGGAGACCTTGCGGACAGGCGAGAACAGGCTGTCGACCGGGATCAGGCCGATCGGCGCGTCCTCGGGCCGGTTGCGATCGGCGGCGACGTAGCCCTTGCCGGTCGCGACCGTGAACTCCATGCGGATCTCGGCGCCCTCGTCCAGCGTGCACAGCTGCAGGTCGGGATTGAGCACCACGACGTCGCCGACAGTCTGGATGTCGCCGGCCACCACGGCGCCGGGGCCCTGCTTCTTCACGACCATCCGCTTGGGGCCTTCGCCCTGCATCTTGATCGCGATGTCTTTGATGTTCAGCACGATGTCGGTGACGTCCTCGCGGACACCGGCAATCGAGGAGAACTCGTGCAGCACGCCGTCGATGTGCACCGACTGCACGGCGGCGCCCTGCAGCGACGACAGCAGGATGCGGCGCAGCGCGTTGCCCAACGTCTGGCCGAAGCCGCGCTCCAGCGGCTCGGCAACCACGGTGGCGAAACGGGTCGCGTCGGAGCCCGGCGTGACCTGGAGCTTGTTCGGCCGAATCAATTCTTGCCAATTCTTCTGGATCGTCACTGTTTCACCCATGGGCCAGTCTAGCCGGGTCTGACTGACTGGCGTTGGAGAACCGCGCATCAGACCGCGGCAATCGAAATGTCTCAAAAGCACGACGAGGCGGACATGCTGTCCGCCTCTTTCACATCTTCACATCAGACGCGCCGGCGCTTGCGCGGTCGGCAGCCATTGTGCGGGATCGTCGTCACGTCGCGGATCGAGGTGACGGTGAAGCCCGCAGCCTGCAGCGCACGCAGGGCCGATTCGCGGCCGGAGCCCGGACCCGCAACCTCGACCTCGAGGGTGCGCATGCCGTGCTCCTGGGCCTTCTTGGACACGTCCTCCGCCGCAACCTGCGCAGCATAAGGAGTCGACTTGCGCGACCCTTTGAAGCCCATCGTACCGGCGGACGACCAGGCAATGGTGTTGCCCTGCGCGTCCGTGATGGTGATGGTGGTGTTGTTGAACGACGAGTTCACATGCGCGACGCCGGAGGCGATGTTCTTGCGCTCACGACGGCGGACACGTGTGGCTTCTTTGGCCATATAAGTACCTTTCTTGAGATCTCAACGCCGCCGTAATGCCAGCGGCTACACCAAACGGGCGAATGGTAAATGGCGAATAGCGAATGGGGTCACCCCTATTCGCTACCCGCCAGTTCCTGTTCGCCAGATTACTTCTTCTTGCCGGCAATCGCCTTGGCCGGCCCCTTGCGCGTGCGCGCATTGGTGTGGGTGCGCTGGCCGCGCACCGGCAGACCACGGCGATGACGCAGGCCGCGATAGCAGCCGAGGTCCATCAGCCGCTTGATGTTGATGCCGGTCTCGCGCCGCAGGTCGCCCTCGACGACGTAGTCGCGGTCGATGACTTCGCGGATCTGCAGGACTTCCTGGTCGCTCAGCTGATTGACGCGGCGCTCCTCGGCAATCTTGACCTTCTCTATGATGTCGGCCGCGATCTTCGGGCCGATGCCATGGATGTACTGGAGCGCGATCAGGACGCGCTTGTTGGTCGGGATATTGACACCGGCAATACGGGCCACGGACTTCTCTCCTGTCACCGGTTGCGGGGCAGACCGGCCTTCGTTCTCGCTATCTCGGGCAGACGTCCGCAAACGCGAACAAGACGCCCACCCCTCGATTCGTGAGGCCCGGCATCTTTTTGAAAACTATCCGACTTGGATGCGGGCTTATTAATGGATTCATGGGGCGGCCGTCAACCGCCCCGGGTGGATTCGGTCACCTCTTTGCATGCTTTTTTGCAGATTTTGCAGAGGTTTTCCGGGTTCCTTTGGTCGCCTTGGAAGCCTTGGCGGCGGCCTTGGAAGCCTTCTTCGGCGCCTTCTTTACGGACTTTGCTGCCTTCTTGGCCGTCTTTCCGGCCTTCTTGGCCGGCGCAACCGCTTTGGCGGCCTTTTTGGTGGCCTTCTTGGCGGATTTCGCCGGCGCTTTGGCGCTGCGCTTGGCGGGGCTCGGCTTCTTGGCCGCCCGGCTGGTGCCGCCCTTGCCGACGGCGGCCAGGATCCGGCTGATCTCCGCGGTGACCTGCTCGATCGGCATCATGCCGTCGACGGTCGCGAGCATCCGATGATCGGAATAATAATGGATCAGGGGTTCGGTCTGGTCGCGATAGCTCGCCAGGCGCTTGGTCAGCACCTCGGGAGTATCATCCTGCCGGACCGCCTCGCCGCGCGCCCGCGTCTCTGCCGCCCGGCGCTCGACGCGCTCCAGCAGCACCCCTTCGTTGACCCTGAGCTCGATGACTGCGTCGAGCGTCATCCGCTTCTTCTTCAGAAGCTCGTCCAACGCCTCGGCCTGGGGCACGGTGCGCGGGAAACCATCCAGGATGAAGCCATTGACGGCGTCCGGCTGCTCGATTCGGTCGGCAATGATGCCGACCACGACCTCGTCCGGAACGAGACCGCCTGCCGCCATGATGTCCTTGGCCTTCAGCCCGATCGGCGTCTGCGCGGCCACGGCGGCGCGGAGCATGTCACCGGTCGACAGCTGGACGATACCGTGCTGCTGGACCAGGCGCTGCGCCTGCGTTCCCTTGCCCGACCCCGGCGGTCCCAGAAGAATAAGTCTCATCGAATTCCGCCCCCCGGCACACGGTGGGCGACCCTCCCGCGCACCTTGTTCTTTGCGTCTTGGTTCCCGGGCCGCGACCCGCCGCTAACCGCGACGGCGCCCCCTCAACTTCGACTTCCTGATCAGCCCTTCATACTGATGGGCGAGCAGATAACCCTGAACCTGCGCAACGGTGTCCATCGTAACGCTGACCACGATCAGAAGCGAAGTGCCACCAAAGTAGAACGGGACGGAAGCATAGGAAATGAGAATTTCGGGGATCAGACAGACGATCGCCAGGTAGACGGCGCCCAGCACCGTGATCCGCGACAGCACATAATCGATATATTCCGCAGTGCGCTCGCCCGGCCTGATGCCCGGAATGAAGCCGCCATGCTTCTTCAGGTTATCGGCGGTCTCGGTCGGGTTGAACACGATCGCGGTGTAGAAGAAGGCGAAGAACAGGATCAGGGCCAGATAGAGCACCAGGAACAGCGGACGGCCGTGCCCGAGCTGGGTCGTGATCCACTGGAACCACTCCGGTCCCTTGCCTGCGTTGAAGTTTGCGACCGTGGTCGGCAGCAGCAGCAGCGACGAGGCGAAGATCGGCGGGATCACGCCCGAGGTGTTCAGCTTCAGCGGCAGATGCGAGGACTGGCCCTCGAACATCTTGTTGCCGACCTGGCGCTTCGGATACTGGATCAGGAGCCGGCGCTGGGCGCGCTCCATGAACACGATGAAGGCGATCACGGCGACCGCCATCACGATGACGACCAGGATCAGGCCGGTCGACAGCGCGCCCTGGCGTCCGAGCTCGAGCATGTTGGCGAGCGCCGACGGCAGCTCCGCCACGATGCCGGACAGGATGATCAGCGAAATGCCGTTGCCGATGCCGCGCGAGGTGATCTGTTCGCCCAGCCACATCAGGAACATGGTCCCGCCGGTCAGCGTGATCGCGGTCGAGAGGCGGAAGAACAGGCCGGGATCGGCGACCACGTTGCCCGCGCCCTCGAGACCGACGGCGATGCCGTAGGACTGCACCGCGGCGAGAATCACGGTGAGATAGCGGGTGTACTGGTTCAGCATCTTGCGACCCGACTCGCCCTCCTTCTTGAGGGCTTCGAGCTGGGGCGAGACGGTGGTCAGCAGCTGAATGATGATCGATGCCGAGATGTACGGCATGATGTTCAGCGCGAAGATCGCCATGCGGTGGATGCCGCCGCCGGCGAACATGTTGAACATGCCGAGAATGCCGCCGGCCTGGGTCCGGAACACCTGCTCCCAGATGTTGGGATCGATACCCGGCAGCGGAATATAGGTCCCGAGGCGGTAGACCAGCAGCGCGCCGAGGGTGAACCAGATGCGCTTCTTCAGCTCATCGGCCTTCGCGAGCGCGCCGAAATTGAGGTTTGCCGCCAGTTGTTCCGCTGCTGAGACCATGTTTGGCTTTCTCCCGCCGCCCTTCCTTCACCGCATGCGCCCCGCGAGGGCTCGCGGGGCCGGGCAGACGTCGGATATTATTTGGTGCGCAGGCGCGTCCTGTCCATCGCCCTGCCCGGTCTGGCACATGCCGACGGCAGGGCGATGACGCAGATGTTACGCCGCTTCGCCTTCGTCCTTGGCAGGCGCCAGGAGCTTGACGGAGCCGCCGGCCTTCTCGACCGCTGCGATCGCCGCCTTCGAGGCGCCATGCACCTCGATGGTCACCTTGGAGGTGATCTCGCCACGACCGAGCAACCGGACGCCGTCCTTGGCGCGGCGCAGCGCCCCGGACTTCACCAGGGACTCGGCGTTGATCACGCTGCCGGCGTCGAGCTTCTTGGCATCGATCGCCTGCTGGATCCGGTCGAGATTGATCTCGACGAAGTCCAGGCGGAACACGTTGGTGAAACCACGCTTCGGCAGACGGCGATGCATCGGCATCTGACCGCCCTCGAAGCCCTTGATCCGCACGCCCGAGCGCGCAGTCTGGCCCTTGCCGCCGCGGCCCGAGGTCTTGCCCTTGCCGGAGCCGATGCCGCGGCCGACGCGCATTCGCTTCTTGCGCGCGCCGGCGTTGTCGGCGATATCGCTGAGCTTCATCGCCCTTCTCCTTACTTCTCGTCGACGATGCGGACGAGATGATGAACCTTGGTGATCATGCCGCGGACCGACGGGGTATCCGGCAGCTCGGTCACCCGGCCGATCTTGTTGAGCTTCAACCCGATCAGCGTTTCGCGCTGCGAGTGATGCCGGCGGATCGGGCTGCCGATCTGCTCGATCTTGATCGTCTTGGCGCTAGCCATTGGTCTTCACTCCGAGATGCGCCGTGCGTTGACGGCGCGCGTTCGTTAGTCGGCCCAACCTCAGTCGGCAGCGGCCTCGGCATCGCCGCCGACCCGACGGGCCTGCAGGGTCGACACCTTGATGTTGCGACGCGCGGCAACCGAGCGCGGCGAATCTTGGTGCTTCAGCGCGTCGAAGGTCGCACGGACCATGTTGTACGGGTTCGACGAGCCGATCGACTTCGCCACCACGTCCTGGATGCCGAGCGTCTCGAACACGGCGCGCATCGGACCGCCGGCAATGATACCGGTACCGGCCGGGGCGGCACGCAGATAGACGCGGCCAGCACCATGACGGCCGAAGATGTCGTGATGCAGGGTCCGGCCCTCGCGCAGCGCCACACGGGTCAGGTTGCGCTTGGCGGAGTCGGTGGCCTTGCGGATCGCCTCCGGCACCTCGCGCGCCTTGCCGTGACCGAAACCGACCCGGCCCTTCTGGTCGCCGATGACGACCAGTGCCGCGAAACCGAAGCGCTTACCGCCCTTCACGACCTTCGCGACACGATTGATGTGGACGAGCTTGTCGACGAACTCGCTGTCGCGCTCCTCGCGCTCCCTGCTCCGTTCGCGGCCGCCGCGTTCGCGTTCACCTGCCATGGTGCTATCCAATCTTCTGAGGGGCTCTGACGCCCAAATCCATTGATGTTAGAAGCTCAGCCCGCTCTCGCGCGCCGCATCGGCCAGGGCCTTGACGCGACCGTGATAGAGATAGCCGCCGCGATCGAACACGACTTCCTTGATGCCGGCCTTCACCGCGCGTTCGGCGAGCAGCTTGCCCACCGCCTTCGCGGCATCGATGTCGGCACCGGTGTTGCCGGCCGTGCGCATCTCTTTCTCCATCGACGAGGCAGAGGCGAGCGTCTCGCCCTTCTGATCGTCGATGACCTGCGCGTAGATGTGCTTCGACGAGCGGAACACCGACAGGCGCGGCCGGCCGCCGGCGGAGCGGCGCAGCGACAGCCTCACACGCTGCTTGCGCCGGGCATTCGTAACCTTGGCTCTCGACATGTCCGGCTCCGTTACTTCTTCTTGCCTTCTTTGCGGAAGATGAATTCACCCGCGTACTTCACGCCCTTGCCCTTATAGGGCTCCGGCGGACGGTAGGCGCGGATCTCGGCGGCCACCTGGCCGACGCGCTGCGCATCCGTTCCCGCGACCGTGATCTCGGTCGGCTTGCCCACGGTGATCGTGATGCCTTCCGGGATCTGATAGACTACGTCGTGGCTATAGCCGAGCGCGAGCTGCAGGTTCTTGCCCTGCATCGCGGCGCGGTAGCCGACGCCGGTGATCTCGAGCTTCCTCTCGAAGCCCTTGGTGACGCCTTCGACCAGATTCGCGATCTGGGCGCGAGCGGTGCCGTACAGCGCGCGGGCGCGCTTGGTCTCGGCGCGCGGAGCGACCTTGACCTGGCCGCTCTCGAACTTCACGTCCACATCGTCATGGACGATGAACTGAAGCTGGCCCTTCGGCCCCTTCATCTTGACGGTTTGTCCGTCGACGGTTGCGGTCACACCGGACGGCACCGTCACAGGCTTCTTGCCAATACGTGACATGGCTCAATCCTTCTTAGAACACCGTGAAGAGGACTTCACCGCCGACATTCGCGTCTCGCGCGTCATGATCGGCCATGATTCCCTTCGGTGTCGACAAAACTGAAATTCCGAGCCCGTTGTTCACGCGCGGCAGGTTCTTCACCGAGGTGTAGACACGCCGGCCAGGCTTGGAGACGCGCTCGATCTCCCGGATCACGGGCTCGCCATCGAAATATTTCAGTTCGATCTCGAGCTCGCTGCGGCCCGACGGATGCTCCACCGTGGCGTAGCCGCGGATGTAGCCTTCGGACTTCAGCACCTCGAGCACGCTGGCGCGCATCTTCGAGCCGGGGGTCGAAACCTTCGACTTCGAGCGCATCTGCGCGTTGCGGATGCGGGTGATCAGATCGCTGATGGGATCGTGTGTTGACATGATGCGACCCTCCTTACCAGCTCGACTTCACGAGGCCCGGGATCAGGCCCTTGGACCCAAGCTCGCGCAGCGCGATACGGCTGAGCTTGTTCTTGCGATAGACCGAGCGGGGACGTCCCGTCAGCTCGCAGCGGTTGCGGATGCGGGTCGCCGATGAATTGCGCGGCATCTCTGCAAGCTTCAGGGTCGCGGCGAAGCGCTCCTCCATCGGCTTGGTCTTGTCGGCGATGATCGCCTTCAACCGCGCGCGCTTCGGAGCGGCATTCTTGCTCATCCGCTTGCGCCGGTTGTTCTTCTCGACTGAACTCTTCTTTGCCATGCTTGGCTCCTGGGTATCCGCGTTTGAGAGGCTGAAAGATCAGCTGCTCACTGCCGGAACGGGAAATTGAATGCGGTCAGAAGGGCACGCGCCTCGTCGTCCGAGGCTGCAGTGGTGCACACCGTGATGTCCATGCCCCAGCTCTCCCCGGCCTTGTCGAAGTCGATCTCGGGGAAAATGATGTGCTCCTTGATGCCGAGCGAATAGTTGCCGCGACCGTCGAAGCTCTTCGGGTTCAGGCCACGGAAGTCGCGGACGCGCGGCAGCGCGACGTTGATCAGGCGATCGATGAACTCGTACATCTTGGTCTTGCGCAGCGTGACCTTGCAGCCGATCGGCTGGTTCTCACGCAGCTTGAAGGTCGCGATCGCAACGCGCGAATAGGTCACGACCGCCTTCTGGCCGGCGATCAGCGACAGGTCGGCAGCCGCCGTCTCCGCCTTCTTGCGGTCGTTGACGGCCTCGCCGATGCCCATGTTGAGCACGACCTTGTCCAGCCGCGGCACCTGCATGACGTTGGCGTAGCCGAACTTTTCGGTCAGCTGGCTCTTGATGTCGCGATCATATTCCGCGCGCAGGCGCGGCGTGTAAGCGGTCTCAGCCATCGATCTCTGCTCCCGAGCTCTTGGCAACGCGGACCTTCTTGCCGTCCGCCTGAACTTTGAATCCAACGCGCGTCGGCTTGCCGTCCTTGCCGACATACGCAACGTTCGACAGTTGGATCGGCGCCTCTTTCGAGATGATGCCGCCCTCCTGATTCTGGGTCTGCTTCTGGTGACGCTTCACCAGGTTGACGCCGCGCACCAGCGCCGTCCCCTCGGTCGGACGCACCTCGAACACCTCGCCGGTGCGACCCTTGTCGCGTCCGGTCAGGACGATCACCTTGTCGCCCTTGCGGATCTTGGCAGCCATCACAGCACCTCCGGCGCAAGCGAGATGATCTTCATGTGGTTCTTGGCGCGCAGCTCGCGCGGCACCGGCCCGAAGATACGGGTGCCGACCGGCTCCGACTGGTTGTTGATGAGCACCGCGGCGTTGCGGTCGAAGCGGATCACCGAGCCGTCGGCGCGGCGGATGTCCTTACGGACGCGCACCACGACGGCTTTCATGACGTCGCCCTTCTTCACCTTGCCGCGCGGAATGGCTTCCTTGATCGACACCACGATGATGTCGCCGACGGTGGCATAGCGGCGCTTCGAACCGCCGAGCACCTTGATACACATGACACGGCGTGCGCCGGAATTATCGGCCACGTCGAGGTTGGTCTGCATCTGAATCATTGATGCACCTCGTCCTCTTCATCTGCTGCGCAGGAAAGCTGCGCCTTGTTTGATCCCGAAAGCGAAACCGGCCCCTTCGAGAAGGGCCGCGTTGCGCGCCTCAGGCGGTTTTCTTGTGCTCGCCCCGGACGACGGTCCAGCGCTTCAGCTTCGAGATCGGCTTGCTCTCCTCGATCCACACCATGTCGCCCGGCTTGAACTCGTTGCTCTCGTCGTGGGCGTGGTAGTTCTTCGAGCGGCGGATGGTCTTCTTGTAGATCGGGTGGGTGAAGCGCCGGTCGACGCGCACGACCACAGTCTTGGCCTGCTTGTCGCTGACGACAACGCCCTGGAGGGTCCGTTTCGGCATGTCGAGCCTCTTACTTCGTCTTGGCGCGCTGCTGCGCGGCGATGGTCTTGATACGGGCGATGTCGCGGCGCGCCTCACGCAGGCGCGAAGTGTTCTCAAGCTGCCCGGTGGCGCGCTGGAAGCGCAGGTTGAAGCGCTCCTTCTTCAGATTGACGATGGCGTCGTCCATCTGATCGGGGCTCATCGCGCGAACGTCGGCAATCTTCATCTCGGCCATGACCATTACTCCGCAATGCGTTCGACGAAGCGCGTCTTGATCGGCAGCTTGGCGGCCGCCAGCAGCAGCGCCTCGCGCGCGATCTGGTTGCTCACGCCGTCGATCTCGAACATCACCCGGCCCGGCTTGACGCGGGCCACCCACAATTCCGGCGAGCCCTTGCCGGAGCCCATGCGGACTTCGGCCGGCTTCTTCGACACCGGCAGGTCCGGGAACACGCGGATCCAGACGCGGCCGGCGCGCTTCATGTGACGGGTCAAGGCGCGGCGGGCGGCCTCGATCTGCCTCGCGGTGACGCGATCCGGCTCCATCGCCTTCAGCCCGAACTGGCCGAAGGCCAGCGTCGCGCCCGAGGACGCAACGCCGTGGATACGGCCCTTATGCGCCTTTCGGAACTTGGTCTTCTTTGGTTGCATCATGGCTGTAAGCCCTCAAACCTGTGTCTTGCGGCCAACGATCAGGCCGCGTCGCGGCGCGAACGGCCACCACGGTCGCCGCCGCCACCACCGGTGTCGCCCTCGGCCATCCGCTTGTCCTGCGCCATCGGATCGTGCTCGAGGATCTCGCCCTTGAAGATCCAGACCTTCACGCCGCAGGTACCGAAAGTCGTGAATGCGGTGGCCACACCGTAGTCGATGTCGGCGCGCAGCGTGTGCAGCGGCACCCGGCCCTCGCGATACCACTCCATGCGGGCGATTTCCGCGCCGCCCAGACGACCCGAGCAGTTGATGCGGATGCCCTCGGCGCCGAGGCGCATCGCCGACTGCACGGCGCGCTTCATGGCGCGGCGGAACGCGACGCGGCGCTCGAGCTGCTGCGCGATCGATTCGGCCACCAGGGTCGCATCGAGCTCCGGCTTGCGGATCTCGACGATGTTGATGACGACGTCCGACGAGGTGATGTCGGCGACGCGCTTGCGCAGCTTGTCGATGTCGGCGCCCTTCTTGCCGATCACGACACCCGGACGCGCCGAGTGGATCGTGACGCGGCACTTCTTGTGCGGACGCTCGATCACGATGCGGGCGACGGCGGCCTGCTTGAGCTCCTTGTGCAGGATCTCACGGATCTTGACGTCTTCATGCAGCAGCTTGCCGTACTCGGCCTTGCCGGCGAACCAGCGCGAATCCCAGGTCCGGTTGATGCCGAGACGCAGACCGATCGGATTGATCTTTTGACCCATCGTATTCTCCCAGCGCCTGCTTTAAGCGCTCGCCTCGACCTGACGAACAATGATCGTCAGCTGCGAAAACGGTTTGAAAATGCGGCCCGAACGGCCACGGCCGCGCGGCGAGAAACGCTTCATCACGATGCCCTTGCCGACAAAGGCCTGCGTGACGACGAGATCGTCGACCTCGAGGTCGTGGTTGTTCTCGGCATTGGCGATCGCCGATTCCAGGCACTTCTTGACGTCGACTGCAATCCGCTTGCGCGAGAACTGCAGGTCGGCGAGGGCCGAAGACGCCTTGCGGCCGCGGATCATCTGGGCCACCAGGTTCAGCTTCTGCGGGCTCACCCGAAGCATCCGGGCGACGGCCTTGGCCTCGTTGTCCGGGAGGCTCCGTTCGCGCTTTGGTTTGCTCATCGCTTAATCCTCAACCCTTCTTGGCTTTCTTATCGCCCGAATGGCCGTGGAAGGTCCGGGTCGGCGAGAACTCGCCGAACTTGTGGCCGACCATCTCCTCGTTGATCGCCACCGGCACATGCTTCTGGCCATTGTAGACGCCGAACGTCAGGCCGACGAACTGCGGCAGGATGGTCGAGCGGCGGCTCCAGATCTTGATGACGTCGTGACGGCCGGACGCGCGCGACGCATCTGCCTTCTTGAGCAGCGACGCCTCGACGAACGGGCCTTTCCAGACTGAACGAACCATGTCCGTCGTTCCTTACTTCTTCCGCTTGTGGCGGCTCAAGAGAATGAATTTGTCGGTCGACTTGTTCGTGCGGGTCTTCTTGCCCTTGGTAGGCTTGCCCCACGGAGTGACCGGGTGACGACCGCCCGAAGTACGGCCTTCGCCGCCGCCGTGCGGATGGTCGATCGGGTTCATCGAGACGCCGCGGTTGTGCGGGCGACGACCCAGCCAACGCGTGCGACCGGCCTTGCCAATCGAGGTGTTCATGTGGTCCGGGTTCGACACCGCACCGATGGTGCCGCGGCAACGGCCGTGCACCAGGCGCTGCTCGCCCGAGTTCAGGCGCACGATGACGTAGTCGTGGTCGCGACCGACGAGCTGGGCATAGGTGCCGGCCGAACGCGCGAGCTGGCCGCCCTTGCCGATCTTGACCTCGATGTTGTGCACGATCGTGCCGACCGGCATGTTGCCGAGCGGCATGACATTGCCCGGCTTCACGTCGACATAGTTGCCGGCGATGATCGTATCGCCGACCGCGAGCCGCTGCGGCGCCAGAATGTAGGCAAGCTCGCCGTCCTGATACTTGACCAGGGCGATGAAGGCCGTGCGGTTCGGATCATATTCCAGCCGCTCGACGGTGGCCGGAACGTCGACCTTGTCGCGCTTGAAATCGACCGTGCGGTACGACTGCTTGTGGCCGCCGCCGAGGAAGCGAACCGTGATGCGGCCGGTGTTGTTGCGGCCGCCGCTCGACTGCTTGCCCTCGGTCAGCGCCTTGACCGGCTTGCCCTTGTAGAGGGCCGAACGATCGACCATCACCAGCTGGCGCTGGCCCGGCGTCGTGGGGTTGAATGTCTTCAATGCCATGGCAGCTCAGCCTTACAGTCCGGTGGTGACGTCGATCCGGTGGCCCTCTTCGAGGGTCACGATCGCCCGCTTGCTGTCCGATTGCGAACCGAAATGGCCGCGGAACACCTTGGTCTTGCCCTTGCGGACGAGCGTATTGACGCTCTTGACCTTGACGTCGAACAGCTTCTCGATCGCCTCTTTGATCTGCGGCTTGGTCGCCTTGGCGGCCACCTTGAACAGAACCTTGTTGTGCTCCGACGCGAACGTCGCCTTCTCGGTCACCACCGGCGCGATGATGATGTCGTAGTGGCGCGGATCGATGGTCTTCATTTGAAGCGCGCCTCCAGCGCATCGATCGCCGCCTTGGTCAGCACGAGCTTCTGGCGGCGCAGGATGTCGTAGACGTTGATGCCCTGGATCGGCAGCACGTCCATGTTCGGAATGTTGCGGGCCGCATTGGCGAAGCCGGTGTGCAGCTCGGCGCCGTCGATGATCAGCGCATTGGTCAGGCCGAGACCCGAGAAATGACCGATCAGCGCCTTGGTCTTCGCGGCCTCGAGCGCGGCGTTCTCCAGCACAACGAGGTCGCCGTCCTTGGCCTTGGCGGACAGCGCATGCTTCAGCGCCATCGCCCGAACCTTCTTCGGCAGGTCGGTGGCGTGCGAGCGCACGACCGGACCGAAGGCACGACCACCGCCGCGGAACTGCGGCACGCGGGCCGACCCGTGACGGGCGCCGCCGGTGCCCTTCTGCTTGTACATCTTCTTGCCGGTGCGCCAGATCTCGGCGCGGCCCTTGGCCTTGTGGGTGCCGGCCTGACGCTTGTTCAGCTGCCACTGGACGCAGCGCTGGATGATATCGGCGCGCGGCTCCAGACCGAAGATGGCGTCGGACAGCTGGACCGAACCGGCGTCCTTGCCCTCGAGGGTTGTGACTTTCAGTTCCATTTATGCGCCCTCCTGCACGGCCGGCGCTTCGGCAGCCTGCTCACCCGCGACCTTGAACTTGCCGGGCTTCGGCGCTTCCTTCGGCAGCGGCTTCTTCACGGCGTCGCGCACCGAGATCCAGCCACCCTTGGAGCCGGGCACCGCGCCTTCCACCAGGATCAGGCCGCGCTCGACGTCCGTCTGCACCACACGCAGGTTCAGCGTGGTGATGCGATCGACGCCCATGTGACCAGGCATCTTCTTGTTCTTCCAGGTCTTGCCGGGGTCCTGACGACCACCGGTCGAGCCGATCGAACGATGCGAGACTGACACACCGTGGGTGGCGCGCAGACCGCCGAAGTTCCAGCGCTTCATACCGCCGGCGAACCCCTTACCGATCGAGGTGCCGGTGACATCGACGAACTGGCCGACGACGAAGTGGTCGGCCAGGATCTCGGCACCGACCGGAATCAGCGAGTCTTCGCTGACCCGGAACTCGGCGACCTTGCGCTTGGGCTCGACCTTGGCGACGGCGAACTGACCGCGCTCAGCCTTCGGCAAGTAGACCGTCTTGCGGCTGCCGGCGCCGAGCTGCAGCGCGACGTAGCCGTTCTTCTCAGTGGTACGGTGACCAACCACCTGGCAATTGCCGAGCTTCAGCACGGTCACAGGGATATGTTCGCCGGCCTCCGTGAAGACCCGCGTCATCCCGACCTTTTGTGCGATCACTCCGGAGCGCATCGGCGTGCTTCCTGTTCTTCTCTATGTCCGCGAAAGAGCGAACGTGAATCCAAAAACTTAGAGCTTGATCTCGACGTCGACGCCCGCGGCCAGATCGAGCTTCATGAGAGCATCGACGGTCTGGGGGGTCGGATCGACGATGTCGAGCAGGCGCTTGTGGGTGCGCATCTCGAACTGCTCGCGGCTCTTCTTGTCGACGTGCGGCGAACGGTTCACGGTGAACTTCTCGATGCGGGTCGGCAGCGGAATGGGTCCGCGAACCTGCGCGCCGGTCCGCTTCGCCGTATTGACGATCTCGCGCGTCGACGTATCGAGGATCCGATGGTCGAACGCCTTGAGACGGATGCGGATATTTTGGCCGTTCATTGCCGTATCTTTCTTTGAGTAGTGAGTGGCGAGTAGCGAACGGCGAGTGGATCTCTCCATTCGCCACCCGCCATTCCCTATTCGCTGTTGTTACTCGATGATCGAGGCGACGACGCCGGCGCCGACGGTGCGGCCGCCTTCACGGATGGCGAAGCGCAGCTTCTCTTCCATCGCGATCGGCACGATCAGATGCACTTCCATGGCGATGTTGTCGCCCGGCATCACCATCTCGGTGCCTTCCGGCAGGTGAACGACGCCGGTCACGTCGGTGGTGCGGAAGTAGAACTGCGGACGATAGTTGGTGAAGAACGGGGTGTGACGGCCGCCCTCTTCCTTGGTGAGGATGTAAGCCTCGGCCTTGAACTTGGTGTGCGGCTTGACCGAACCCGGCTTGCACAGCACCTGGCCGCGCTCGACGTCCTCGCGCTTGGTACCGCGCAGCAGCGCGCCGATGTTGTCGCCCGCCTGGCCCTGATCGAGCAGCTTGCGGAACATCTCGACGCCGGTGACGGTGGTCTTCTGGGTCGGACGGATGCCGACGATCTCGATTTCGTCACCGACCCGCACGATGCCGCGCTCGACACGGCCGGTCACCACGGTGCCGCGGCCCGAGATCGAGAACACGTCTTCGACCGGCATCAGGAAGGGCTGATCGATCGGACGCTCCGGCTGCGGAATGTACTCGTCGACATTCTTCATCAGCTCGAGGATCGCGTCGTGACCGAGCTTCTTGTCCGAGTCTTCCAGAGCGGCCAGCGCCGAGCCCTTGATGATCGGGATCTTGTCGCCCGGGAATTCGTACTTCGAGAGCAGCTCGCGAACCTCGAGCTCGACGAGCTCGAGCAGTTCCGGATCGTCGACCATGTCGCACTTGTTGAGGAACACGACCAGCGCCGGCACGCCGACCTGGCGGGCGAGCAGGATGTGCTCACGGGTCTGCGGCATCGGGCCGTCAGCGGCCGACACGACCAGGATCGCGCCGTCCATCTGGGCAGCGCCGGTGATCATGTTCTTCACGTAGTCGGCGTGGCCGGGGCAGTCGACGTGCGCGTAGTGGCGGTTCTTGGTCTCGTACTCGACGTGTGCGGTCGAGATGGTGATGCCGCGGGCCTTCTCTTCCGGCGCCTTGTCGATCTGGTCGTAGGCAGTGAACGTCGCACCGCCCGTCTCGGCCAGGATCTTGGTGATTGCAGCGGTCAGCGAGGTCTTGCCGTGGTCGACGTGACCGATCGTGCCGATGTTGCAGTGCGGTTTGTTACGTTCAAACTTTGCTTTGGCCATTTGACTCTCCGTTCAGTCGCTAAGCTGAGCTAACGACAATCAGGCAAACTTCTTCTGGACTTCTGCCGACACGTTGGCCGGCGCTTCCGCGTAGTGCGAGAACTGCATCGTGAAGGTCGCGCGCCCCTGGCTCATGGAGCGCAGGTTGTTCACGTAACCGAACATGTTCATGAGCGGCACCATCGCGTTGATCACGTTGGCATTGCCGCGCATGTCCTGGCCCTGGATCTGGCCACGACGCGAGTTCAGGTCGCCGATGACCGAACCGGTGTAGTCTTCCGGGGTCACCACCTCGACCTTCATGATCGGCTCGAGCAGAACCGACTTGCCCTTCTGCAGCGCCTCGCGGAAAGCCGCGCGAGAGGCGATTTCGAAGGCCAGTGCCGACGAGTCGACGTCGTGATACTTGCCGTCGACCAGCGACACCTTGACGTCGACCACCGGGAAGCCGGCAACGACGCCCGCGCCCAGCACGCTCTCGATGCCCTTTTCGACGCCGGGGATGTATTCCTTCGGAACCGCACCACCGACGATCTTGGATTCGAACACGTAACCACCGCCCGGCTCGTTCGGCTCGACGATGATCGACACTTCAGCGAACTGACCGGTACCACCGGTCTGCTTCTTGTGGGTGTACTTGACCTCGGCGTTCTTGGTGATCCGCTCGCGGAACGCCACCTGCGGCGCGCCGATATTGGCATCGACCTTGTAGGTCCGCCGGAGAATGTCGACCTTGATGTCGAGATGGAGTTCGCCCATGCCCTTCAGAATGGTCTGGCCGGACTCCTGATCGGTCGACACGCGGAACGACGGATCCTCCGCCGCGAGCTTCGCCAGCGCGACGCCCAGCTTCTCCTGGTCGGCCTTCGACTTCGGCTCGATCGCGATCTCGATGACCGGCTCCGGGAATTCCATCTTCTCCAGGATCACCTGGTGGGACGGATCGCACAGCGTGTCACCGGTGCGGGCTTCCTTGAGACCAGCGAGAGCGACGATGTCGCCGGCATAGGCCTCCTTGATGTCCTCGCGGTTGTTCGCATGCATCAGGAGCATGCGGCCGATACGCTCCTTCTTCTCGCGCGTCGAGTTCACGACGCCCGTGCCCGAGCTCAGGATGCCCGAATAGATGCGGCAGAAGGTGATCGTGCCGACGAACGGGTCGTCCATGATCTTGAACGCGAGCAGAGCCAGCGGCTCCTTGTCGTCCGCCTTGCGCACGACCTCGTTGCCGCGGTCGTCGGTGCCCTTGATCGCGGGCACGTCGAGCGGCGACGGCAGATAGTCGACGACGGCGTCGAGCAGAGGCTGCACGCCCTTGTTCTTGAAGGCCGAGCCGCACAGCACCGGGTAGAACGCGCCGGTCAGCACCGCCTTGCGGATCAGCCGCTTCAGGGTCGCCTCGTCCGGCTCGTTGCCGTCCAGGAAAGCAGCCAGAGCGTCGTCGTCGAGCTCGACGGCGGCTTCCACCAGCTTCTCGCGATACTCCTTGGCCTGATCGACCAGATCAGCCGGAATCTCGACATGGTCGAACTTCGCACCGAGCGCCTCGTCGTTCCAGACGATGGCTTCCATCTTCACCAGATCGATGCAGCCCTTGAAGTTGTTCTCGGCACCGATCGGCAGCTGGATCGCAATCGGCTTCGCGCCCAGGCGGTCGACGATGTCGGCCAGGCACTTGAAGAAGTCGGCGCCGGTCTTGTCCATCTTGTTGGCGAAGACGATGCGCGGCACTTTGTACTTGTCGCCCTGGCGCCAGACGGTCTCGGTCTGGGGCTCCACACCCTGGTTGGAGTCGAGCACGCAGACGGCGCCGTCGAGCACGCGAAGCGAACGCTCGACTTCGATGGTGAAGTCGACGTGGCCGGGCGTGTCGATGATGTTCAGGCGCTTGCCGTTCCAGAACGCGGTGGTGGCAGCCGAGGTGATCGTGATGCCACGCTCCTGCTCCTGCTCCATCCAGTCCATCGTCGCGGCACCCTCGTGCACTTCGCCGATCTTGTGGCTCTTGCCGGTATAATAGAGGATGCGCTCGGTGGTCGTGGTCTTACCGGCGTCGATATGCGCCATGATACCGAAATTACGGTAATCCTCGATGGCATGTTGGCGGGGCATGGGCTTGTTCCCTGATTTCCGTCGGTTTCGCCGTTACCAGCGATAGTGCGAGAAGGCGCGGTTGGCTTCCGCCATCCGATGCACGTCTTCACGCTTCTTCACGGCGTTGCCCCGGTTGTTGGAGGCATCGAGCAGCTCCGCCGAAAGCCGCTCGGTCATGGTCTTCTCGTTGCGGTCGCGCGCAGCCGAGATCAGCCAGCGAATGCCGAGCGCCTGCCGGCGGGTCGAGCGCACTTCGACCGGAACCTGATAGGTCGCACCACCGACGCGGCGCGAGCGCACTTCGATCGTCGGCATGACGTTATCGAGCGCCTGCTCGAACACCGTCAGCGGGCTCTGCTTGGTCTTGGACTCGATGAGACCGAACGCACCGTAGACGATACCTTCGGCGACCGACTTCTTGCCGGCGTACATCACCGAATTCATGAACTTGGTGACGATGATGTTCCCGAACTTCGGATCCGGAAGCACTTCACGCTTTTCGGCTGAATGGCGACGCGACATGTGATCTGTTCCCGCTTTATCTCGAACGTCTTACTTCGGACGCTTCGCGCCGTACTTCGAACGGCGCTGCTTACGGTTCTTGACGCCCTGGGTATCCAGCACGCCGCGGAGGATGTGGTAGCGCACGCCCGGCAAGTCCTTGACGCGGCCGCCGCGGATCATCACCACCGAGTGCTCCTGCAGGTTATGGCCCTCACCCGGGATGTAGCCGATCACCTCGAAGCCGTTGGTCAGGCGCACCTTGGCGACCTTACGAAGCGCCGAGTTCGGCTTCTTCGGGGTCGTGGTGTAGACGCGCGTGCAAACGCCCCGCTTCTGCGGCGACTGCTGCAGCGCCGGCACCTTCTTGCGCGACTTCTGCACTTCGCGCGGATTTGCGATCAGCTGGTTGATCGTCGGCATCTTGGCCTTCACCCTTCTCAACGTTCGAACGGAAACCGCGACCGGTTTCCGCAAATTCTGCTCGAGGTTCCCCGCCTCACCGGTCCGCCCTGCGCGAAAAAACGTCGCGCAAAGCGAAAGCGCGCCAACCGCTCATCACTGAACGGAAAGCGCTTGACGCCACAGAGGACCGCGATCACGACCTGTCAGCTTGCGCTGGAGGTCGGCTCACCGAGGTCATGCATCCGAATTTGGTCTCAAGAGAACGAGCTCGAGAGATCTAAAATCGTTCTGGCAGTGCCTAGCTATAATCGACAGCGTTTGAGCGGCATTCGTCGAGGTTGGTGCCCGTCCCGCCCGTTTCGGGGTGGTCTGGGTGATCCGTACCGACGCTAGCGAAGCTCACCGCCTGTCGTTGAGTGGCCGCCTTTTATAAGCGGTAAATATCCAAGTCAAGCAAAACGACGCCGCAGGTGCGCAAAGAAGCGCTTCTGACCGCTACGGTTTCCGCTCCGACCACGACTCGCGCCCGAGGTATCGGCAGACCGTGCCCTTGCGTGGGACCCCGGCAAACCGCCCCTCTATGCCCCGGCACAATGTTCCGAAACATTGAAGATAAGGCTTTTTTCGGGTTTCGGGGCCAAGGATGGCGCGCTGACGAGGCGCCCGAGTGACCCAATATACCGACATCGCGATCATTGGCGGCGGCCTGGCCGGCTCGATCACGGCTGCCATGCTCGGAAAGGCCGGCATCTCTGCGATTCTCGTCGATCCCCGCGCCGTCTACCCGCCCGACTTTCGAATCGAAAAGATCTCGGGCGCCGAGCAGATCGCCCGATTCCGGCGCACCGGCGTTGCCGATCAGGCGCTGCGCCAGGCGACGCTGGCCAGCGAGAACTGGATCGCCCGATTCGGTCATGTCCTGGACAGGGCACCGGTCCAGCAATACGGCATCACTTATGACGCGCTGGTGGCGGCCGTACGCGGAGAGATCCCCGGCTCCGTCGCGCGAATCGTAGCCAAGGCCGTGGCCATCAGCCCGAGCGAGGAACGCCAGCTGGTCGTGCTCTCCAGCGGGCAGACGATCTCGGCCCGTCTGGTCGTGCTCGCCAACGGGCTGAACGTCGGGCTCCGCCACCTGCTGGGAATCACGCGCAAGATCATCAGCCCGGCCCATTCCATCTCGGTCGGCTTCGATGTGATGCCGATCGGCCGTCCAGCCTTCCCGTTCCCGGCCATGACCTACTTCCAGGAACGGGCCAGCGCGCGCGTTCCCTACATCACCCTGTTCCCGATCGGGGACCGAATGCGGGCCAACCTGTTCGCCTATCGCGAGGTCGATGATCCATGGCTGCGCGCCATCCGCCGCAGCCCGGTCGCGATGCTGGATGCGGCCCTACCCGGCTTGAGGCGGATCACCGGCGACTACACGGTCGGCGGCGAGGTCAAGGTGCGGCCGGCCGACCTCATCATCAATAGCGGCACCCGCATGCCGGGCGTCGTGCTCGTCGGTGACGCGTTCTGCACCACCTGCCCCGTGACCGGCACCGGCTCCGACAAGGTGTTCACCGACGTCGAGCGCCTCTGCAACGTCCATATCCCGCGCTGGCTGGCGACTGAAGGTATGACGGAGGCCAAGATCGGAGCCTTCTATGCCGATCCCGCCAAGACCGCCTGCGATGCATGGTCGCTCGACAACGCCCAGCATTTCCGCTCCGTCTCGATCGAGACCGGGCCCTATTGGCTGGGCCAGCGCTGGGCGCGGTTTGCAGTCTCGCTGGGGCGCGGCGTGCGGCACCGGCTGACCGCGCCGAGCGGACCGCTCAGCGCCTATTCCTCGTCATCATCGTCATCATCATCATCATCATCGTCGTCGCTGTCGTCGTCCGCCTGATCGAGCCGGCTCGGCTGACGGCCCTGGTCGTCCCACAGCTTGCGATAGACGCCATTCTTGGCCAGCAGCTCGGCGTGGCTGCCGCGCTCGATCGCCCGTCCCCCGGAGATGACGATGATCTCGTCCATCTCGACCACTGACGTCAGCCGGTGGGTCGACCAGATCATGGTGCGCCCCTTGGCAACCTTGAGCAGCGTGCGGTTGATCGCGGCTTCCGTGGTCTGGTCGAGCGCCGATGTCGCCTCGTCGAGCAGGAGCACGGACGGATTGCGGATGATGGCGCGCGCGATCGCGATGCGCTGGCGCTGGCCGCCGGACAGCGTGTCACCGCGCTCGCCGACGAGCGTGTCGTATTTCTGCGGCAGGCTCATGATGTAGCGGTGGATCTCGGCCTTCCTCGCGGCCTCCTCGACCTCCGCGTCGGTCGCGCCCTCCTTGCCGAGCCGGATGTTTTCGCGCAGCGACATGTTGAACAGCATGTTGTCCTGGAACACCACGGCCATGCTGCCGCGCAGCGAATCGCGCGTCACTTTCCGGATGTCGACGCCATCGATCGTGACCCGCCCATCGTCGGGCACATACAGCCGCAGAATCAGGTTGAGCAGCGTGCTCTTGCCGGAGCCCGAGGGACCGACGATCGCGATCCGCTTGCCAACGTCCAGCCTGAGGCTGAGATTGTCGAGCACCGGCGTCTCGCTGCCCTCATACTGAAAGCTGACGCGCTCGAAGGTGATGTCGTGACTGATGCGTGGCAGATCCGGCGCGCCCGGCCTGTCGGCGCCCCGGGTCGGCTCGTCCAGGAGCTCCTGCATGTGGCGGATCGCGGCCGCCGAGGAGATCGAGACCGGGAGGAAATGCATGACGTGGGCGATGTTGTAGGACACCTCCCAGAACGCGCTCTCGAAGGTCACGAAGGTGCCGATCGTGATCTGGCCCTTGGTGGCCAGATAGGCGCCGAGGGCGAGCACGACCAGGTGCAGCAGCAGCACGGCGATAGTGACGGTGCGTTCGACCATGGTCGAGAGGAACATCGCGTCCGCAATCTTCCGCCGCGCCTCGTCGTTGCGGAAGGTGAACCAGCCGAACACCTTGCGATGCAGGCTGAAGGCCTTGATGACCGCCTGCGCCGCGACGTTCTCCTGGATGACGCCGAGCAGCGACGCCTCGTTGAGCTTCTGCTCGTAATTGGCCTGCACCGCCTTCGGCGTCAGGATGCGCGGGCCGATCAGGGTGATCGGAAACACCAGGAGCGCGATCACGGCGAGCTGCCAGTTCAGGAACAGCATCAGGATGATGCCGGCAATAAGCTCGAGGAGCGGCAGCGCGGCACTGTTGGCGAAGGTCTTGACCACACCCTCGAAGGCCGACATGTCGACCGAGAAGCGCGACAGGATCTCACCGCGCTTGGTGCGCTGGAAATAGGCCGCAGGCAGGTTCTGCACGTGATCGAACAGACGCGTGCGGACGTCGGAGATGACGCAGGCCGCAAGGCGCGCGTCCCACCGCTCGTAAACGACGGCAACGATCGAGGTGAAGATGCCGGCCGCGGCCAGCACCCCGAGGATCCGATAGAGCGCCTCGAAATCCTCCTCGCCGAGCGCGTCGTCGATCAGGAACTTCAGGCTGAGCGGCATGATGACGTTGAACAGCGTCTCGATCAGGACGCCGATCGCCACCAAA
Organism: Bradyrhizobium ontarionense; assembly: GCF_021088345.1. Classification (NCBI taxonomy): domain Bacteria; kingdom Pseudomonadati; phylum Pseudomonadota; class Alphaproteobacteria; order Hyphomicrobiales; family Nitrobacteraceae; genus Bradyrhizobium; species Bradyrhizobium ontarionense. Next base: position 2,032,935 of record NZ_CP088156.1, read on the forward strand.
GCCATCATCTTCTTGTATTTGGCAAGCAGCGGCGAGACGAAGCCGTAGATGGTGGCAAGCGCGCCGGCGGCCTCGCGGGCCGTATAGACGACGAGTTCCTCGTCGTCGTCATCATCGTCGAGATCGAGGTCGGCCTCTTCGCCGTCCTCCTCCTCGTCGTCATCCTCATCATCGACGGCTGGCGCCTTGTCGGCGGTTGGCGCCTTCGTCGTCCCGGGTTTTGGAACCGCGGGCTTGGCCGCCGCCGGCTGGCCCGTCCGCCGCATGTCCAGATCATCAGCAGGATCAACTGCCGAAGCGGACTTCCGATTTTCCGGCACTGAAGATTTGGGCGCCATGCAACGAACCGATCCTGCACGGCCAGCATGACCGTCACGGATTAAAGCGGCCCGGCTTTAACATCTGTGTCTGCCTGCCGCCAGCATTCTCGCGACACGGCGCCGCACCGGCTCCGACCACGGCGCGCCGCTGTCGCGCAATCAGCACAGTCGGTGAGTTTCGGAGCGCGACTGGGAGCGACGACGCACCGTCCCCGCCTAGTCCTCGTCGTCCTCGATCTTGTCGAAGAAGGAGTAGCGCAGGCTGTCCGCGTCCGCATACCACTGGCCCGGCCCCTTGTTGGCCGCGAGCGTCGCGGCCCATACCTCGTCGGTACAGTCGCGGCGATGCATTGCGAGATCGAAGCCGTTGCCGAAGAACAGCTCCGACCACTCCCACCAGGTGCCGAGCTTCTTGACACCGCGCAGCAGGTCGTAGCGGTCGACGAGCGCCGGCGCCATGTCAGAGGTGATCGAGCCGAACACCAGGCCGGTCTTGACCACGCGATTGAGCTCACGAATCGCTCGCGCAACCTGTTTGTCGCCGAGGTGGCAGAGGCTGGTCTCGAAAACGAAGTCGAACTCGCCGGCCTTGAACGGCATGTCGATGATCGAGCCGAGCTTGTTGTACTTCCTGAGCGCCTTGGGCGTCTTGCCGTGGATGTAGCGGTTGTTCTCGATGCCCCAGGCGTCGATTCCACGCTCGCGCAAGGCGCCCACCAGCTCGCCGCTGGCGGAGCCGGCCACCAGCAACTTGTAGCCTTTGCCCTTGTTCCAAACGATCTTGATCAGATTTGTCAGGTAATCCGGGTCCGTGAAGTGCGCCCAAGCCTCGCTGTAGGGGCCCTGCCCGCGATAATTGTCGAAATAGCCACGATCGATCTTGTCCGACAGCGGCGTCTCGGCCTGCGAACGGGCACGGCGCAGCCGCATCATCTCGGTCAGGATGATGTCGGTCGCGGCATCGGACGAATCGAGTAGCCCGTTCAGCGTCGAATCGAACAGATAGTCGCCGACCACCACGATCCCAGGATGCTCCTTGGGCTCGGGCCGGTGATTCGTCATCACGTCGCGCGCGGGCAATCCGCCAGGGAGCGCATTCACCGACGACAGCCAGCGATGGATCCTGCCTTCCATGAAATGCGCCCGCGCATCGCCCAGCGCCGCGGGGAGCGACTTCAGCGCGGCCTCGATCAGCTCCTCGTCCGAGAGGTTGGCAAAGGCCAGCGCGTCGGAGCCGGCGATGAGCCAGTTCAACACACCATGCTTGCCGACGTCGTGGCGCGAGCCCTCATTGTAGATGCAGCAGCCGCCGAAGGCCTCGGACATGAACCAGGAGCCGGGAATCTTATCGCCCCAGAACGGCGCGTCGAACAGGATCGAGACGCGCAGGTAGTGCGCGGGACGGTCGAAATAGGCGACGTGCTTGACCATCGACTTGCGCAGGCCCTCGCCCTCCCAGCCGACGGTCGACAACCAGGAATGCGGCAGACAGATCAGCACGAGATCGAACTCGCGCGTCTCCGGTCCCTTGCCGTTCATCATGTTGAGCCGGTAGCGGCCGGAGTCCGTCTTGCCGACGCGGAGCACGCGATGATTGAGCTGGATGTCGGCGTCAACCTCGGAGCGGAGGCACTCGATCAGCTGCTCGTTGCCGTTCTGGATCGAGTACAGGCCGATATAGTTGTCGATATCCATCACGAAGTTCTTGAGCGCATTGAGCCCGTTGGTGTTGTGCGCCTCGGTTGCGAGGTCCGAGCGTGACATCACCTTGAAGAAGCGCTTCGCCGTGGGATCCTCGACCTCCTTGTCGAGCAGTTCCTCGCAGGTGACGAACGCCCACGGGTGCTCGTTGTCGTGGGCGCCGACACCCTCATAGTATTGGACCGGTGACATCACCTCGGTGCAGCGCTTGCGAAACGCCTCGACCGCCGCCGCCGTTTTCGGCCCGTATTTGCGGCGCAGCCCGGGCACGTCGTCGAGTAGCTCGCCATCGAGCTGAACCTGCAGCGCGTCCATTGGAATGGTCTGCAGGCCGAAATGCTGGATCAGCTCACGCAGCGGATCGGGACCGGTCATCGAGTAGTCGTAGATTTCGGCGACGCCAGCCTCGTACATGGCCGGTGCACTGTCGAACTTGCGCGTGACGATCTTGCCGCCAAGCCGATCGGACGCTTCGAAGATCGTCACCTTGCAGAGATCGCCGAGTTTGCGCCTCAAATACCAGGCGCTCATCAGGCCGCCGGGACCGCCACCAACAATCGCAAGGTCAAGCATCGAAGTTCCGCTATCTCCGGTCGTCCACGACGTCGCCGGTCTTCCATGTCACGGGTCCCGCCACCCTGGGGCTCGATCGGCCATAGCGTAACCGGTTCGCACAGCGTTTGCGCTCGAGCAAATCGGCGCATCATCATTGCCGTCGACGGAAATCACTTCGGCGTATCAGATCATCCCAAAAGCGCCTCTGTCCCTGAAGGGAAGATGAACAACGGGGCTGCAGCGCGGCAACAGGAGAAGAAAATGTCAAAAAAAGGCCGGCAAGCGCCGGCCTTTTCTATGGTCGATGAACGTACGGCAGACCCCGGCACCGTTCCGGGTCCGCCGTCGACGTCCGTTTACTCCGCCGGCGGCAGCGCCAGAGGCTGAGGCTCGGGCTGCGACGGCACGATCGGCGTCTGCTTCTCGCGCTCGTCCAGAATCAGCTTGTCGCGCTTCAACGCGACTTCGCGGATACGGGCCATCGAGGCGCCGGTGCCGGCCGGGATCAGACGACCGACGATGACGTTCTCCTTCAGGCCTTCGAGCGGGTCGATCTTGCCGTTGACCGCCGCCTCGGTGAGGACGCGGGTGGTCTCCTGGAACGACGCCGCCGAGAAGAACGACCGGGTCTGCAGGCTCGCCTTGGTGATGCCGAGCAGAACCGGGGTGCCGGTGGCGGGCTTCTTGCCCTCCTCCTTCGCCTTCGCGTTGAGCAAGTCGAACTCGATCTTGTCGACCTGTTCGCCCGAGATCATGTCGGTGTCGCCCTGGTCGGTGACCTCCATCTTCTGCAGCATCTGACGGACAATCACCTCGATGTGCTTGTCGTTGATGAGCACGCCCTGCAGCCGGTAGACCTCCTGGATCTCGTTGACCAGATAGGCCGCGAGCTCCTCGATGCCCTTGATCGCCAGGATGTCGTGCGGCGCCGGGTTACCTTCGACGATGAAGTCACCCTTCTCGACGATATCGCCATCCTGCAGATGGATGTGCTTGCCCTTCGGGATCAGGTACTCGCGCGCCTCCTCCGTCTTGTCGACCGGCTCGATCGAGATGCGACGCTTGTTCTTGTAGTCGCGGCCGAACCGGATGGTGCCGGCGATCTCGGCGATGATCGCAGCATCCTTCGGCTTGCGCGCTTCGAACAGCTCCGCCACCCGCGGCAGACCGCCGGTGATGTCGCGTGTCTTGGCGCTTTCGGTCGAGATACGAGCAAGAATGTCGCCCGACTTGATCGTCGACCCGAGATCGACCGACAGAATGGCATCGACCGACAACATGTACCGGGCATCGCCGCCACGGGCGAGCTTGAGCACCTTGCCGTCCTTGCCCTTGACCACGATCGCCGGGCGCAGATCGGCACCACCGCGCGAACTGCGCCAGTCGATGACGACGCGTTTCGCAATACCGGTGGACTCGTCGAGCGTTTCCGAGATCGACTGGCCCTCGACCAGATCCTCGAACCCGATCGTGCCCTCGGCCTCCGACAGCACCGGACGGGTGTACGGATCCCATTCGGCAATGCGCTGGCCGCGCTTGATCATGTCGCCATCGTCGACATGCATGCGCGAACCGTACTGGATACGGTGCGTCGCACGCTCGGTGCCGTCGGGGTCGACGACCGACACGACCATGTTGCGGACCATCGCGACCAGGTGCCCCTCGCTGTTGCGGGAGATCGCCTTGTTCTTGATGGCCACCCTGCCTTCGAAGTTCGATTCCACGAAGGACTGCTCGTTCAGCTGCGCCGCACCGCCGATGTGGAAGGTGCGCATCGTCAGCTGGGTGCCGGGCTCACCGATCGACTGCGCGGCGATGACGCCGACAGCCTCACCGTGGTTGACCGGCGTGCCGCGCGCGAGGTCGCGGCCGTAGCACATCTTGCAGATGCCGTTGACCAGCTCGCAGGTCAGCGCCGAGCGGATCTTGACCTCCTGGACGCCGGCCTGCTGGATGGCGTCGACATGGCTCTCCTCCATCAGCGTGCCGGCCTTGACCAGCACGTTGTTGGTCGCGGGATCGCGCACGTCATCGCAGGGCACGCGGCCCAGGATGCGCGAGCCGAGCGAGGCCACGACCGTGCCGGCATCGATGATGGCGCGCATCTTGATGCCGAGATGGGTGCCGCAATCGTCCTGCGTGATGATGCAGTCCTGCGCGACGTCGACCAGACGGCGAGTCAGATAACCCGAGTTCGCGGTCTTCAACGCCGTGTCCGCGAGGCCCTTGCGGGCGCCGTGGGTCGAGTTGAAGTACTCGAGCACCGAGAGGCCTTCCTTGAAGTTCGAGATGATCGGCGTCTCGATGATCTCGCCCGACGGCTTGGCCATGAGGCCGCGCATGCCCGCGAGCTGACGCATCTGGGCCGGCGAACCACGCGCACCGGAATGGGCCATCATGTAGATCGAGTTGATGTCCGCATCGGCGCCATTGGCGTTCTTCTTGGTCGAGGAGATCTCCTTCATCATCTCCTTGGCGATTTCCTCGGTCGCCTTCGACCAGGCGTCGACGACCTTGTTGTACTTCTCGCCATGGGTGATCAGACCGTCATTGTACTGCTGCTCGAAATCCTTCGCCAGCGTACGGGTCGTGTCGACGATCTTCCACTTGCCCGCCGGCACGACCATGTCGTCCTTGCCGAACGAGATGCCTGCCTTGAAGGCGTTGTAGAAGCCGAGCGCCATGATGCGATCGCAGAAGATCACCGTCTCCTTCTGGCCGCAGTGACGGTAGACCTGATCGATCACGCCGGAGATTTCGCGCTTGGTCATCAGCTTGTTGATGATCTCGTACGAAATGCGGGTGTGCTTCGGCAGCACGTTGCCGAGCATCACGCGGCCCGCCGTGGTCTCGATCCAGCGCCTGGAGACCTTGCCGGTCTCATCCATGCCATCCCAGCGATACTTGATCTTGCTGTGGAGGTGGATGACCTTGGCGTGCAGCGCATGCTCGAGCTCGGCCATGTTGCCGAACTTCATGCCCTCACCGTTCATGCCTTCGCGCAGGATCGAGAGATAGTACAGACCGAGCACGATGTCCTGCGACGGCACGATGATCGGCTGACCGTTGGCCGGGTGCAGGATGTTGTTGGTCGACATCATCAGCACGCGCGCTTCCAGCTGCGCTTCGAGCGACAGCGGGACGTGCACGGCCATCTGGTCGCCGTCGAAGTCGGCGTTGAAGGCGGCGCAGACCAGCGGGTGCAGCTGGATCGCCTTGCCCTCGATCAGCACCGGCTCGAAGGCCTGGATGCCGAGGCGGTGCAGGGTCGGCGCGCGGTTCAGGAGCACCGGATGCTCGCGGATGACCTCGTCCAGGATGTCCCAGACCTCGGGACGCTCCTTCTCGACCAGCTTCTTGGCCTGCTTGACCGTCGTCGACAGACCCTTGGCGTCGAGCCGCGAATAGATGAACGGCTTGAACAGCTCGAGCGCCATCTTCTTCGGCAGGCCGCACTGATGCAGGCGCAGCTCCGGACCGACCACGATCACCGAGCGGCCGGAATAGTCGACGCGCTTGCCGAGCAGGTTCTGGCGGAAGCGGCCCTGCTTGCCCTTCAGCATGTCGGCGAGCGACTTCAGCGGACGCTTGTTGGCGCCGGTGATGACGCGACCACGGCGGCCGTTGTCGAACAGCGCGTCGACGGCCTCCTGCAGCATGCGCTTCTCGTTGCGGATGATGATGTCCGGCGCGCGCAGCTCCATCAGCCGCTTCAGGCGGTTGTTGCGGTTGATGACGCGGCGGTAGAGATCGTTGAGGTCGGAGGTCGCAAAGCGGCCACCGTCGAGCGGCACCAGCGGCCGCAGATCCGGCGGGATCACCGGGACCACGGTCATGATCATCCATTCCGGCTTGTTGCCGGAGTGACGGAACGCCTCGACGATCTTCAGGCGCTTGGCGAGCTTCTTGTGCTTGATGTCGGAGTCGGTCTCCTGCATGTCGGCACGCAGCGTCTGCTCGAGCTTCTCCAACTCGAGGCCGCGCAGCAGCTCGCGGATCGCCTCGGCGCCGATCATGGCGGTGAAGCTGTCCTGGCCGTACTCGTCCTGCGCCTTCAGATACTCGTCTTCAGACAGCAGCTGGCGGTCCTTCAGCGCGGTGAGGCCCGGCTCGAGGACGACGTAGTATTCGAAGTAGAGGATCCGCTCGAGATCCTTCAGCGTCATGTCGAGCAGCAGGCCGATGCGCGACGGCAGCGACTTCAGGAACCAGATGTGCGCGACGGGGGCTGCGAGCTCGATGTGGCCCATGCGCTCGCGCCGGACGCGCGACAGCGTGACCTCGACCGAGCACTTCTCGCAGATGATGCCCTTGTACTTCATCCGCTTGTACTTGCCGCACAAGCACTCGTAGTCCTTGATCGGCCCGAAGATGCGGGCGCAGAACAGGCCGTCGCGCTCGGGCTTGAAGGTGCGGTAGTTGATGGTTTCCGGCTTCTTGATCTCGCCGTAGGACCATGACAGAATCTTCTCTGGCGACGCAATCGAGATCCGGATCTGGTCGAAGACCTGAGCCGGCGTCGTCGGATTGAAGAGATTCATAATTTCTTGGTTCATCGTATTCTCCTCGCAGGCCGATCGGGGGTCGGCCGCAAATTCGAAGATCTCTTGCAGGCGACGCCCTGTCCTGACCCGCGGAGAAGGCGCCGGCACCCGGCCGTCCGTGACGGCCGGGCCTGATGTCTTGGCTTACTCAGCGGCTTCCGACGTCGGCGCCGGTCCGAGCTTGGAGTTGTGCAGGTCGACGTTGAGGCCGAGCGAGCGCATTTCCTTGACCAGCACGTTGAACGATTCCGGAATACCGGCCTCGAACGTGTCGTCGCCGCGCACGATCGCCTCGTAGACCTTGGTGCGGCCGGCGACGTCGTCCGACTTCACCGTCAGCATCTCCTGCAGCGTGTAGGCCGCGCCGTAAGCTTCGAGCGCCCACACCTCCATTTCGCCGAAGCGCTGGCCGCCGAACTGGGCCTTGCCGCCCAGCGGCTGCTGGGTGACCAGCGAGTACGGACCGATCGAACGCGCATGGATCTTGTCGTCGACCAGATGGTGCAGCTTCAGCATATAGATGTAGCCCACCGTCACCTTGCGATCGAACGCGTCGCCGGTGCGGCCGTCATAGACGGTCGACTGACCAGAGGCGTCGAGACCGGCGAGCTTCAGCATCTCTTCGATGTCGGCTTCCTTGGCACCGTCGAACACCGGCGTGGCGATCGGCACGCCGCGGCTCAGATTGTGACCGAGCTCGATCAGCTCGTTGTCGTTGAGCGACTTGATCGTCTCGTCCTCGCCGTAGATCCGCTTCAAGGTCTCCTTCAGCGGCTTGACGTCCTGCTTCGACAGATAGGCATCGACCGTCTGGGCGATGCGCTTGCCGAGACCCGCGCAAGCCCAGCCGAGATGCGTCTCGAGGATCTGGCCGACGTTCATGCGCGAGGGCACGCCCAGCGGGTTCAGCACGATGTCCGCGTGGGTGCCGTCCTCCAGGAATGGCATGTCCTCGATCGGCACGATCTTGGACACGACGCCCTTGTTGCCGTGACGGCCGGCCATCTTGTCGCCCGGCTGGATCTTGCGCTTCACCGCGACGAAGACCTTGACCATCTTCATCACGCCGGGCGGCAGCTCGTCGCCGCGCTGCAGCTTCTCGACCTTGTCGAGGAAGCGCTGTTCCAGCCCCTTCTTCGACTCGTCGTACTGCTTCCGCATGGCCTCGATCTCGGCCATCAGCTTGTCGTTGGCCGAGGCGAACAGCCACCACTGCGACTTCGGATACTCGTCGAGCACCGCACGGGTGATCTTGGTGTCCTTCTTGAAGCCCTTCGGGCCGGAGATGCCCTGGCGGCCGTCCAGCATGTCGGCGAGACGGCTGTAGACGTTGCGGTCCAGGATCGCCTGCTCGTCGTCACGGTCCTTGGCCAGACGCTCGATCTCTTCCCGCTCGATCGCCAGCGCACGCTCGTCCTTGTCGACGCCGTGACGGTTGAACACGCGGACCTCGACGATCGTGCCCTGCACGCCCGGCGGCACCCGCAACGAGGTGTCGCGCACGTCGGAGGCCTTTTCGCCGAAGATGGCGCGCAGCAGCTTCTCTTCCGGCGTCATCGGGCTTTCGCCCTTCGGCGTGATCTTGCCGACCAGGATGTCGCCGGCACGCACTTCCGCGCCGATGTAGACGATGCCGGCTTCGTCGAGGTTCTTCAGCGCCTCTTCCGACACGTTCGGAATGTCGCGCGTGATTTCCTCCGGCCCCAGCTTGGTGTCGCGGGCCATCACCTCGAATTCCTCGATGTGGATCGAGGTGAAGACGTCCTCCTTCACGATGCGCTCGGACAGCAGGATGGAGTCCTCGAAGTTGTAGCCGTTCCACGGCATGAACGCGACCAGCACGTTGCGGCCGAGCGCGAGCTCGCCGAGATCGGTCGACGGACCGTCAGCGATGATGTCGCCCTTCTTGACGATGTCGCCGACCTTCACCAGCGGACGCTGGTTGATACAGGTCGACTGGTTCGAGCGCTGGTACTTCATCAGCCGGTAGATATCGACGCCCGACTTGGTCGGATCGAGATCCTCGGTGGCGCGGATGACGACGCGGGTGGCGTCGATCTGGTCGATCACGCCGGAGCGTCGCGCCGCGATCGCAGCACCCGAGTCACGGGCGACCACGCCTTCCATGCCGGTGCCGACGAACGGCGCCTCGGCGCGAACCAGCGGCACCGCCTGGCGCTGCATGTTCGAGCCCATCAGCGCGCGGTTGGCGTCGTCGTTCTCGAGGAACGGGATCAGCGCCGCGGCGACCGAAACCAGCTGCTTCGGCGACACGTCCATGTAGTCGACCTTGTCCGGCGTCACCGGCAACACTTCGCCGGCATGACGGCAGACCACCAGGTCCTCGGTGAAGCGGCCCTTGGCATCGAGCGGCACGTTGGCCTGAGCGACGCGGTAACGCCCCTCCTCCATGGCCGAGAGGTAGATCACCTCGTCGGTGACCCGGCCGTCCTTGACCTTGCGGTACGGCGTCTCGACGAAGCCATACTTGTTGACGCGCGCGAAGGTCGCGAGCGAGTTGATCAGGCCGATGTTCGGACCTTCCGGCGTCTCGATCGGGCAGATGCGGCCGTAATGCGTCGGATGCACGTCGCGCACCTCGAAGCCGGCGCGCTCGCGGGTCAGACCGCCCGGTCCGAGCGCCGACAGACGGCGCTTGTGGGTGATCTCCGACAGCGGGTTGGTCTGGTCCATGAACTGCGACAGCTGCGACGAGCCGAAGAACTCGCGCACGGCGGCCGCCGCCGGCTTGGCGTTGATCAGGTCCTGCGGCATCACGGTGTCGATGTCGACGCTCGACATGCGCTCCTTGATGGCGCGCTCCATGCGCAGCAGGCCGATGCGATACTGATTCTCCATCAGCTCGCCGACCGACCGGACGCGGCGGTTGCCGAGATGATCGATGTCGTCGATCTCGCCCTTGCCGTCACGCAGGTCGACCAGTGTCTTGATGACGGAGAGGATGTCTTCCTTGCGCAGCGTGCGCTGGGTGTCGGGCGCATCGAGCTCGAGGCGCATGTTCATCTTGACGCGGCCGACCGCGGAGAGGTCGTAGCGCTCGGCATCGAAGAACAGCGACTGGAACATCGCCTGCGCGGAATCGAGCGTCGGCGGCTCGCCCGGACGCATCACGCGGTAGATGTCAAACAGCGCGTCCTCACGCGTCATGTTCTTGTCGGCGGACAGCGTGTTGCGGATGTAGGGGCCGACATTGACGTGGTCGATGTCGAGCAGCGGCAGGTCCTTGTAGCCCTGCTCGTTCAGCACCTTGAACAGCTTGTCGGTGATCTCCTCGCCGGCCTCGGCGTGGATCTCGCCGGTCTTCGGATTGACGAGATCCTCGGCGATGTAGTTGCCGAGCAACTCCTCATCCGACATGCGCAGCGCCTTCAGCCCCTTCTCCTGGAGCTGGCGGGCGACGCGGACGGTGAGCTTCTTGCCGGCCTCGAGCACGACCTTGCCGGTGTCGGCATCGATCAGATCGTTGACGGTCGAATAGCCGCGGAAACGGTTGGCGTCGAACGGAACGCGCCAGCCTTCCTTGATGCGCTTGTAGATCAGCTTCTTGTAGAAGGTCGACAGGATCTGCTCGCCGTCGAGGCCGAGCGCGAACATCAGCGACGTCACCGGCAGCTTGCGGCGACGGTCGATGCGCGCGAACACGATGTCCTTGGCGTCGAACTCGATGTCGAGCCAGGAGCCGCGATACGGGATGACGCGGGCGGCGAACAGCAGCTTGCCCGAGGAGTGGGTCTTGCCCTTGTCATGGTCGAAGAACACGCCCGGCGAGCGGTGCATCTGCGAAACGATGACGCGCTCGGTGCCGTTGACGATGAAGGTGCCGTTCATGGTCATGAGCGGAATGTCGCCCATGTACACGTCCTGCTCCTTGATGTCCTTGACCGACTTCGCGCCGGTTTCCTCGTCGATATCGAACACGATGAGGCGCAGCGTCACCTTGAGCGGCGCAGCGAAAGTCATGCCGCGCTGGCGGCACTCGTCGACGTCGTATTTCGGCGGCTCGAACTCGTAGCGGACGAATTCCAGCATCGAGGTGCCCGAAAAATCGGAAATCGGGAACACCGAGCGGAACACCGCCTGCAAGCCCTCATCGGCCCGCCCGCCCGTAGGTTCGTCGACCATCAAGAACTGATCGTATGACGCCTTCTGAACCTCGATGAGGTTCGGCATCTCCGCGACTTCCTTGATGTGTCCAAAGAACTTGCGAACGCGTTTGCGACCGGTGAATGTCTGCTGCGCCATCGTGGCCTCTCATTTCGTCGCCCGGAGGGGCGAACCTTCCGAAACAGCGGCTGCCACCGCCCCTTCGGGTTGAATTTCGATCCATCTCAAAGGTCAGAAGCCCGAATCGCGGAACGGAAACGTCCCAGATCTGTTCTTCAAACCGCCAAAACGCAAAACGACGCGCGAGGCGCGAGGACGCACCCGCTCGTCATAACCATCTCGTCACGGACTGCAAAAGCCCGAAATTGCCTATCTCCCAACGGCCACGGACGGAGACGCGACTCCCCCGATCAACCGGCTTTTCGTGCTGCCGACCCAATATGGGCCGACCGCAACCGAGATTCGAGGGGGAAGCCCCACGATCTCCACACTTTTTCGTGTTCGACCCACAACAGGCGGTCCCGTTGCACGCCTTTTGCAGCAATTCCGGGCCGAGCCCGACACCCCTGCAAAACTCCTCTCCTCGACGATGACCGGGCGATGTTACCGCCCGATCACCATATTCTCTGGGAACCACACGCTCGCCGCACGGCTGCCGCGGGTTCCTCTCAGGCAATCTTTCGATTACTTGAGCTCGACCTTGGCGCCAGCCTTCTCGAGCTGACCCTTGATCTTCTCGGCCTCGTCCTTGTTGACGCCTTCCTTGACCGGCTTCGGCGCGCCCTCGACCAGGTCCTTGGCTTCCTTCAGGCCCAGGCCGGTGATGGCGCGGACTTCCTTGATGACCTCGATCTTCTTGTCGCCGGCGCCGGCCAGGACAACGGTGAACTCGGTCTTCTCTTCCACCGGAGCGGCGGCGGCAGCGGCCGGGCCAGCAACCGCAACGGCGGCAGCGGCGGACACGCCCCACTTCTCTTCCAGGAGCTTCGCGAGCTCGGCGGCCTCGAGAACGGTGAGCGAGGACAGGTCGTCGACGATTTTCTGCAAGTCAGCCATTGATCTACTTCCTTAAGATGGTTCGGTTCGAAACCAGGTTTTGAGTGTTTGCGAAGGGCGTCAGGCCGCTTCGCCCTTTGAGGCATGAGCCTGAATGACGCGCGCGACCTTGGCCGCGGGTGCGTTGGCGAGCTGAGCGAGCTTGGTCGCCGGAGCCTGGATCAGGCCGACGAGCTTGGCGCGCAGTTCGTCCAGCGACGGCAGCGAGGCAAGCGCCTTGACGCTGTCGACATTCAGGACGGTTTTACCCATCGAACCGCCGAGGATGACGAACTTTTCGTTCGCCTTGGCGAATTCCATGGCAACCTTGGGCGCCGCGACAGGATCGTTCGAAGTTGCGATCACGGTCGGCCCCTTCAACAGGGGACCGATGCCGACGACGTCCGTGCCTTCAAGAGCAATTTTGGCGAGACGGTTCTTCGAGACCTTCACGGTCGCACCAGCCTGCCTCATCTGCGTGCGCAGCTTCTGCATCTGGGCCACGGTGAGGCCGGAATAGTGAGCGACGACCGCGACGCCCGTGGTCTTGAAGACCTCGTGCAGCTCCTCGACCGCCTCTTTCTTTGCCGCTCGTTCCACAGCAAGCTCTCTCCGGTTGGCGGCCTTCGCCCGAAAGCGGGACCGCCGGGTTAAACCCGCCGCCCCGCCAAACCCGACCTCTGGACACAATGACCCCAAGGACACGTCAGGCAGCGCGACGATGAATAGCCTGCCCTTCCGAAGGCCTCTCGGCCCAGGGAGTGTCGAGGTTCGAACCAAACACGCATTCCACCGCGACGAGCGCTGCGGAGATGCCGAAATCCGGTCTTCACCCGTCTATGCAGGCCGCATGATTAAGCCGTTGAGGAAATTGGATTTCCGCGCCGGCGCCTGCAGTCTCGGACAGGATCGGAGTGATCGGCGAACCGATCTCCCCTGCGGCATTTTCGAGAGCAGAAAGGTCCTCCTTCCTTCCGAGTCATCCAAAGCGGATATCCTCAAAAGGAATGTGGCTCCCCTCAACTTTCGGAATGCACGCACGAGCGTGCCAGCAAAAGCCAGCCCGCTCGGAGGACGGTTCTTTAACCCCTCGATCGCGACTTGCCAAGAGCAAAAATCGCACCAGTTCGCATGAGCTGGCAAATCGCCAGCTCATTCCGCGCGCCCGGACCGCTCGGCGTTGCGCAGCCGACCGACGTTCAGCAGACTGACGCCGCAACGCGATCCGGTCAACCCTTCGGGCAAGCGGCGCCAGCGTCGACCCAGGCCTTGATCAGCTCGCCGAACTGCTTCTGAGTGCCCGGCGCCGGCGTTCGCCCCGCCCCCGGATTCCATCCCCAGCCGACCAGCTCATCCTCAGCCATATGGTGAACCAGCTCGGCCATGGTCTTGCCGCCGTTGAGCTTGGGATCCTTGATCTGCGCGCAGATCTGGCCGAGCGACCGGCCCTGCCAAGCCATCTCGATCGGCGCCAGCTGCCACTTCGGATTGCCGGGTACACGGGCCGCGTCGAAGTTGGCCTCGTGGTGACAGGTCGTACAGGCGAGTCCGCTGGGAGCGCCCATGCCGGCCTCACCACGGACCACCAGCGGCTGATGCGGAATCATCCGATCGGTCTGCGTCGGCCGATCGCCGGCCGGATGGCAGTTCATGCAGCGCGGCGACTGCAACACCTTGCTGGCCTCCTCGAACAGCGCCACAGCGCGCAGGTCGCGGCTTTTTATGTCCGTGAAAGCCGACGCCGGCTTCAGGTCCGCAGCGAGCCTAGTCGGCTCGGGAGCGGCATCGGCGCGCTCGGGCGCAGTGAACACGACGAGGGCGGCCGCGGAAAGGCTGCCGGCGAGCAGCGCGGCAGCGCCAAGCTTTGCCAGCGTCATGCCGTGTCTCCCGGCCGGATCGGCAATTGTGTCGGTCGCGGCAGGCCGAGCTTGGCCATCGCATTGGCGACGGCGGGTCCGAGCGGCGGCACGCCGGGCTCGCCGACCCCCGATGGCTTTTCGGTCGACGACACGATGGCGACCTCGATCTCCGGCATCTCGTTGATGCGCAGCGACCGGTAGGTATCGAAATTGCCGGAGACCGGACGGCCTTCGTCGAGCGGCTGCTGGGCATAGAGGATGTGTCCGAGGGCAAAGCCGATGCCGCCCTCCATCTGCGCCCGGATGATGTCCGGGTTGACCGCAACGCCGCAGTCGACGGCACACCACACCTTGTGCACGACCGGCCCATCGGCGCCCATCGACAGCTCGACCACCTGGGCCACGAAGGTATTGAAGCTCTCGACCACCGCCACGCCGCGGGCGCGGCCGGCTTCGACCTTCGCGCCCTTCCAGTTGGCAAGCTCGGCGACCGCCTTGAGCACGCCGGCATGGCGCGGCTTGTCGGCCATCATTGCGAGCCGCCCCTCGACCGGGTCCTGGCCGGCAGCTTCGAGCAGCTGATCGACGAACGCCTCGACCGCATAGCCGGTATGGGTGTGGCCGACCGAGCGCCACCACAGCACGGGCACGCCGACATCGACCTGATGCAGGTCACAACGGAAGTTCGGCACCTGGTACGGGATCTCGTTCGATCCCTCATAGGCGGTCGAATCGAGGCCGTTCTTCAGGGTCATCGCCTCGAACGGCGAGCCCTTCATGATCGACTGGCCGACGATCGTATCCGACCACGCCACGATCTTGCCGTCGCGGACCACGCCGCGCATGCGATGCAGGCTGAACGGCCGGTAGTAGCCGCCGCGCATGTCGTCCTCGCGGGTCCACACCAGCTTGACCGGACGGCCCGGCCCGATCGCCTTGGCGACCTGGGCCAACTCCAGGGCGACGTGGGTCGATTGCTGCGCGCGCCGGCCGAAGCTGCCGCCGGCCAGGATCGTCTTGAGATCGACCTTGGCGATGTCGAGCCCCAGCACCTGCGCGATCACCGCATGGTCAGGCGTCGGAAACTGACTGCCGTAGCGCGCCGAGGCGGTCTCGCCCTTCCAATGGATGAAAGCGTTGATCGGCTCCATCGGCGCATGGGCGAGATAGGGAAAGACGAACTCGGTCTCGATCAGCCGGCCGCCCTTGGCGATCTCGGCATCGACATCGCCCTCCTGCTTCACCAACGCGCCCTGCTTCTTCGCACGCGCGCGGAACTCCTCCAGCAGCTGCGCGGTGCCGCGCGTCTCCGCCTTGCTGTCGTCCCAGCTGATCTTGAGCAGGTCGCGGGCGGTCTTGGCCGGCCAGAAGCCTTCGGCATAGACGGCAACGCCGTTCGGCACCTCCTTGATGTCGACTATTCCCGGCACCGCCTTCGCGGCTGAGTCATCGAACGAGGCGACCTTGCCGCCAAAGCGCGGCGAGCGCGCCACCAGCACGGTCAGCGTGCCCGGATCCTTGATGTCGAGCGTATACTCGGCCGACCCATTCGACTTCGCCACGCTGTCGAGACGGGACACGACGCCTTCCTTGCCGATCAGCTTGAAGGCAGCGGGATCCTTCAGCGGCGGGTTCGCCGGCATCGGCTGCTGCATCGCCTTCGCGGCCAGCGCCCCGAAGCCACTCTGCTTGCCGGACGAATGCCGGATGATGCCTTTCTCGACCGTGATCTCCCCGGCCGGCACCTTCCATTCGTCAGCGGCGGCTGCCACCAGCATCGCGCGCGCGGCGGCGCCCACCTTGCGCATCTGCTCGTAGGAATTGGCGATCGCGCTCGATCCGCCCGTGCCTTGCACACCGAACAGCAGATTCTTATAGAGGACCGGGTTGGATGGGGCGTGATCGGCGCGCATCTGCGCCCAGTCGGCATCGAGTTCCTCGGCCACCAGGGTGGCCATGCCCGTGAACGGCCCCTGCCCGAACTCGATGTGCTTGCACAGCACCGTGACGGTGTCGTCCGGGCCGATCACCAGGAACGTGTTCGGCGCAATGTTCACGGATTTCGCTGCCGCGGCGTCCTGCGCGTAAGCGATGCCGTTGCGGGCGACGTAGGTGGCGAGAACCAGACCGGCGCCCGCCTTCAATAGCGAGCGGCGGGACAATGACGCAGCGCGGGCGGCAGGCTTCACATGCGCGTTCATGATCACCCCTCCAACGTCTTGGCCGCGGAATGGATCGCGGCGCGGATGCGGACGTAGGTGGCGCAGCGGCAGATGTTGCCGGTCATCGCGAGGTCGATGTCCTGGTCAGTGGGTTTGGGATTGAGACCGAGCAGCGCGGCAGCGCTCATGACCTGTCCCGACTGGCAATAGCCGCATTGGGGCACGTCGTGCGCGGCCCAGGCCTTCTGAATCGCGGCGGCTTCCTTACTGTTCAGCCCCTCGATGGTCGTGACCTCACTCTTGCCGACTGCCGACACGGGCAGCGAACATGAGCGCACGGTCTGGCCATCGAGATAGACGGTGCAGGCCCCGCATTGGGCGACGCCGCAGCCATATTTCGTTCCGGTCAGCCCGACATTGTCGCGGATGGCCCACAGCAAGGGCGTGCCGGGATCGACATCGATCTGATGCTCGCGCCCATTGATTTTGAGGGTGAACGTCGCCATTGCCGCTCTCTCTGTCCTTCGTCCGAAGACGACGAGTTAGATGGGTTCGAGAATGGTTCGCAATTCACAGAGATGTGCAGTGCATCTAAATATTTCTGCGCAGGGGAGGAACAATTTGGCGGCTTGCGCATGCGTTCCCCGGAATGACGCCCCGTAGCCCGGGCGAGCGAAGCGACCCCGGGGAACACCGGTCCCGCATGTCGCTTCGCTCATGCGGGACCCGAGCTACTTCACCTGATAGGGCAACCTTTGCCCGGCGAAGAATGCCGTGAGATTGGCCACCACGCAGGCCTGCATCGCGACGTGCGACTCCCTGGTGTTGCCACCGATATGCGGCGTCACCACCAGGTTGGGCAGCGACGTCAGTTCACCCGGCACATGAGGCTCGGTCTCGAACACGTCGAGGCCGGCGCCGGCGATCGTGCCACCCTTCAGCGCCGCCACCAGCGCCCCCTCGTCGATGACGGAGCCGCGCGAGATGTTGATGACGTGGCCGTCGGCACCCAGCTTCTTGAGGATGTCGGCATTGACGACGTGCGTGGTGTCGGCGCCGGCGCGGACCGCGATCATCAGCACGGTGCACCATTCGGCAAGCGCATCGAGGCTCGGGAAATACTGATACGGCAGATCGTCGTAGCGGGTGCGGTTGAAATAGCCGATTTCGGTCTCGAACGCGGCAACGCGCGCGGCGATCTTGCGGCCGATCTCGCCCATGCCGTAGACGCCGATCTTGCAGCCCGACAGGCTCGGCGGCGGCTTCATCAACGGCGACGGCTTGGCCTCGGCCCAGCCGCCGTTGCGGACATAGGGATCGGCGACCATCAGCCGCCGCACGCTCGCCAGCATCAGCATGAGCGCAACGTCCGCCACAGCCGCAGCGTTGGCACCCGGGCTATGGCCGACCGCGATGTTGCGCACAGCCGCCGCCTTCAGGTCGACGCCGTCATAGCCGGTGCCGTAGCAGACGATCGCGCCCAGCGCCGGCAGCCGGTCCATGTCGTCAGCGCCCAGCGGCGTGCCGCCGGCCGTGATCAGCGCCCTGATCTGCGCAACCTCGTCCGCCGGCAACACCTCGTGCGCCGGCTTGCCGCCGCTGTCGAGCAGCTCGAAGCGATCGGCGAAACGCTGCGTCAGTGACTTCGGCAGGCGGGAATAGATCAGGACCTTGTCGGACATCGCGGCGGGCACTCTCTCATCGGATAGCGTGATGATGCCACTCTATCCCCTTCGTCGTTATCCTCTTCGTCGTTCCGGAGCGCGCCCCGGAATGACGGCGCATAGCCAGCATGAGCGGAGCGATATGCGGGACGATGTCCGGCCCGGGCTCGCTTCGCTCTCCCGGGCGACGCACCACCGGGGCCGCGAATGCCGGGCTGTCACCAACGCAAAAGCGGGACCGGTTGCCCGATCCCGCTTTGCTTCATCTCACTTCGCCTGACCCGCTTTACGCGAGCAAGGTGCCCGGCTCGACCTTGACGCCCGGGCCCATCGTCGACGACACCGCGACGCGCTGGACATAGGTGCCTTTGGCGCCTGCCGGCTTGGCCTTCACGACCGCATCCGCCAGCGCCTTGATGTTCTCGACCAGCTTGTCCTCGGCGAACGAGGCCTTGCCGACGCCGGCCTGGATGATGCCGGCCTTCTCGACGCGGAACTCGACCGAGCCGCCCTTGGCGCCCTTGACGGCGCCGGTGACGTCCATGGTCACCGTGCCGATCTTCGGGTTCGGCATCATGCCGCGCGGACCGAGCACCTTACCGAGACGGCCGACCAGCGGCATCATGTCGGGGGTGGCGATACAGCGATCGAAGTCGATGTTGCCGTTCTGGACCTTCTCGACCAGGTCCTCCGCGCCGACCACGTCGGCACCGGCGGCCCTGGCTTCGTCGGCCTTGGCACCACGAGCGAACACGCCGACACGGAGCGTCCGGCCGGTGCCGTTCGGCAGCATGACGACGCCACGGACCATCTGGTCGGCGTGACGCGGATCGACGCCGAGGTTGATCGAGACCTCGATGGTCTCGTCGAACTTCGAGACGGCCCGTTCCTTGATCATCTTGATCGCGTCAGCAAGCGGGTAGAGCTTGGTGCGGTCGATACCCTCGCGGGCCTTCTTCAAACGCTTTCCGATAGCCATGGCGCCTTACCCCGCAACTTCCAGACCCATCGAACGGGCGGAGCCCTCGACCATCTTCATGGCCGCTTCGATGGAGTCGCAATTCAGGTCCTTCATCTTCTTCTCGGCGATCTCGCGCACCTGCGCCTTGGTCACCGCGCCCGCCTTGTCGCGGCCCGGAGCCTTGGAGCCGGACTGGATCTTGGCGGCCTGCTTGAGGAAGAAGGACATCGGCGGGGTCTTCATCTCGAAGGTGAAGGACCGGTCCGCATAGATCGTGATCACGACCGGGATCGGAGTGTTCTTCTCTTCCTTCTGGGTCTGGGCGTTGAACGCCTTGCAGAACTCCATGATGTTGAGACCGCGCTGACCGAGCGCGGGGCCGATCGGCGGCGACGGGTTGGCCGCGCCGGCCGGGACCTGAAGCTTCAGGTAACCGGTTACTTTCTTTGCCATATGACTCTCCAACGCGTTCGCAAGCTTGCCATCTGCGAACGCACGCCAGGGGCGACAAAACCCGCGGCGGTGGTTTGGGACCGTGGTACGGCACGCTGGATCCGGCTGGCAGGGCCGGCCGTGCCTCCCACGAACGAAATCGCCCCCGCAAGGGAGGCGAAGCGCGCCCGATACACGAGATCGGGCGAAAAGGAAAGTCTATCGGCCGGCGAAATCGGCCTGAGCCGGACGTCAGGCCACCGACGATAGGGGTGCAGCCCTGCCGAGCCGCCGGCTTTCCCGCGCCAGGATCGCGTCGGCATCGAGCCCACGGATCGGCGTGGCCCCATCCTGCGGGATGTCTCCGGCGAGCTGAAGCATTAGATAGCGGCCGCAGCACACCCGCAGGAAAGAGGCGAAATTGTCGACCCGGCCATGGGCCTCCAGCAGCTCGCCATGCAGCTTCACGAGCAGCTGCGTCAGGGTCATATGGTCGCGCGCCGCGATCTCTTGCAGCACGCCCCAATAGAGATTCTCGAGCCGGATGCTGGTGGAGAACCCCTCCATCCGCACCGAGCGCAGCCGGGTCTCCCACAGCTGCGGATCCGCATTGATAAAGAGCCTGCACATGACGGCACCCTCCCCGATCTGCCGGCCGATGCCCTCGAACTTAGGCAGCATCGGCCTTCCCCGCCAGACCGAAATCAGGCCGCCTTCGACAGCTCGGAATGGCTGATCGACGTGCCCAGCACCTTCAGGAACTGCGCGATCCAGGCCGGATGCGCCGGCCAGGCCGGGGCGCTGACCAGGTTGCCGTCGGTCACGGCACCGTCGATCGGAATGTCGGCATAGACGCCGCCGGCGAGTTCGACCTCGGGCTTGCAGGCCGGATAGGCTGCGCAGGTTCGCCCCTTGAGCACGCCGGCGCCGGCCAGGATCTGCGGGCCGTGGCAGATCGCGGCCACCGGCTTCGCCTGCGCGAAGAAGTGCTGCACGATCTCGACGACCTTGGCGTTGAGCCGGAGATACTCCGGGGCGCGCCCGCCGGGGATCACCAGCGCATCATATCTGGCGGGATCGACCTCGGCGAAGGTCGCGTTGAGCGCGAAATTGTGGCCGCGCTTCTCGGAGTAGGTCTGCTGCCCCTCGAAGTCGTGGATCGAGGTAGCGATGCTGTCGCCCGCCGTCTTGTCCGGACACACCGCGTGGACGGTGTGGCCGACCGCGAGCAGCGCCTGGAACGGGACCATGATCTCATAGTCCTCGCCGAAATCGCCGACGATCATCAGAATGCGCTTGCCGCTCATGCTTGGCCTCCTCCGCTTGCGTCCGCTGCGCGGACTTGTCGGAGGAAGCTAGCGCCCGCGCCGGCGGCGCGGGTGTTAACGGGTTAACGCCACGCCATTCCGGCGCCTGGCCGGCTCAGCCGACGACCTTCTCGACCTGGTTGAACTCGAGCTCGACCGGGGTCGCACGGCCGAAGATCGACACCGCGACCTTGACGCGCGAGCGCGCCTCGTCGATCTCCTCGACCACGCCGGAGAACGAGGCGAACGGACCATCGGCCACGCGGACGTTCTCGCCGATCTCGAACGACACCGAGGATTTCGGCCGCTCCACGCCTTCCTGCATCTGGTTCAGGATGCGCATCGCCTCGCCTTCGGAGATCGGCATCGGCTTGTTCTCGGCGCCGAGGAAGCCGGTCACCTTGGGCGTGTTCTTGATCAGATGAAACGCCTCGTCGGTCAGCTTCATCTTCACCAGCACGTAGCCGGGGAAGAACTTCCGCTCGGCATCGATCTTGCGGCCGCGACGCACCTCGGTGAACTTCTCGATCGGCACCAGGACCTGCTCGAACAGGTCCTCGAGATTGCGCTGCTTGGCCTGCTCGCGGATCGACTCGGCGACCTTCTTCTCGAAGTTCGAATAGGCGTGAACGATGTACCAGCGCTTGTCGGACGATTGCGTTGCGGTTGCCATCAGTGAATGCCCAGCACGAGGGTGATGAGATAACGGATGATCTGATCGGCGGCGAAGAAGAACACCGAGGCCAGCGCCACCATCACGAACACCATGATCGTGGTGATCGTGACCTCGCGACGGGTCGGCCAGGTGACCTTGGCGGTCTCCGAGCGCACTTCCTGCAGGAATTTGAACGGGCTGGTAGCCATCGTCAGGGGTCCGCGTCCGTCATCAGACGATTGAAGAGTTTACAGGGAAAACCGAACAGCCGTCCTTGGCCCACCCTCTTGTCGGAGAGATGAGCCGATCCACGGGCTCGCTTGTTCGGGGAGTGAAAAGCCGCGCCGGATATCCGCTTTTGTCGCGGGCCGGCTGCAGGTTGCTCGGATATTTACTGTCGGGCCGGTCAAAGGTCAAGATACCGCAAGGGATTACGGGACCCGTGAAACCCCAGCTCGGCCCTCTCCCGATCCGCCCGGGATGCGTCGGCCCCCCCGTTATCACTTGGACGTGGCAAAATAGAAATCGACCCGCCCCGGCACCGAGCCATAGGTATATGGCTGTTGCCGACGCTCGGTCATGTCCATCACATCGTCCCGTACGTTGTCGAACAGGCGGCGAACCTCGACACCCGGCACCTGCATGTTCTTGACGAACGCAGTCGCAAAGGGAGAATTTGCCGCATCACCGTCGAGTGCGGTTTCGCCGTGTTTCGCGGCAAAAACGACCAGGGTCCCGGGATCTGGCTCCATCTGCGCCAACCCGCGGCTGACGGACCGCGAGGCCACGGTCATCGTTCGCTTCATCTGGCTTGCGAACGGGTTGTCGCGACAGGCATCCAGCAGCACCAGGCGGAGGCGTTTTGCGCGTTCCGCAGAGTTGAGCACCTGATCGATCGAGACCGCTTCGAGGCTGACGTCGCGATCGCTGCCGATCCTGGCATCGACGGGAACGAGATAGTTGACGCCGGCCACCTCCATGCCGTGCCCGGCGTAGTAGACGACGGCCCAATCTGCAGACTCAGCCTGTCTTGCGAACTCCCGTAGCGCGCCGACGAGCTGCTCCCTGTTCAGGTCATTCTGGAGCGTCACCATCTGAAAATTGGCCCGGCGCAGCGCGTCCGCCACCAGGATCGCGTCCCGCCCCGGATTGGGAAGCGCCGGAACATTCTGATAGGCAGAATTGCCGATCACCAGTGCGACCCGCCGGCCAGGTGAACGGGGCACGAGCAACGCCGCAACCGGCGCCGGCTTGCTTTCCGTGGCCGGGGGCGAAGCCTCAGAACCTGTCCCATCATTGCGGTTGGCCTGCTGCTTCGCTCCCGCGCGTTGCGCCATCTCCTGCTGCAGCTTCTTCTGATAGGCTTCATACGCCTTCGGATCGACCGGAGCCCCGTCATATGCCTTGTTGAAGTCGCGCAAGGGGAGGCTCATGGAAACCACCCGACCGGTATTGAGGGTCGCCTGAATGGTCATGGCCTGCCCACGCCGGAGGCTCCCGAGCAGCTCCGGCGTGAATTCGTAATCCGACATGCAGCCGTTCTTGAAGCAGATGACGAACGGCTTCTGCATCGTCACGTCGTCGCCGATCAGCAAGCGGGTGCCCGTGGCGATGTCCATTCCCAGCGGCAGTGTCAGCCGCAGCAATTTCTTCGGATCGGCTTCCGGCTCGATGACCACGGCCGCGACCACCGGTTGTCCAGAGTCTATCCTGGCATCCTTGCCCGTAAAGCAGACCTGCTTGGCATCGGCGTCCTTGCCTTTCAGACAGAACTTGGTCCAGGGCGGCATGGCGACGAGATCGGGCTTCAAAATCGCGAGGTTCTTGTCGTTCCTGATCTTGAACAAGGCGACGAGCATTTTCCTTTGCTGCTCGTCGACGGCTTTCCAGCTCAGAGTCTTGGCAGCGAGAACCTGTTCGAGATCGGCGAGCGGAAGCGGAAACGACAGTGGAGCGCCATTCGAATTGATGGCCTGAACGACCAGGCTTTTCCCCTTTTTGAGCATGTCGATCAGTTCAGGGGTCGCGCTATAGTCCGATACACACCCCTCCGCTGCGCAGAACAAATAAGGGCTCTGCATCGGTTTTTCGGCGTCGACGAGGATCCGTGTCCCGTGAACGGTTTGCATGCCGAGCGGGAGAACGACCCTCAAGACCTTCCGGGTGTCTCCGTCTTTCTCGACGAGCACAGCCACAACCGACATTTCGCCCTCGACGGCCCGCGCGGTCTTGGTCGTGAAGCAGATCTGCTTGCCGTCCACGTCGGCATCGCGCGTACAGGCTTTCGACCACGGCGAATAGGAGAGCTTGATCTCTTGCGCGGGCTTATTTTCCGCAGACGCATGTGGGACCAACGCAGGAAGGTGAGCAAGAGCGAGGGCGATGCCGCCCCGCACGAGCGCCGCAGAAAAAATCCTCATGCCCGCAAACCCTTTCGCAAGATCGATGCTGGGTTGAACGTGAGTCTAGCGTCTTGCGGGATTCGCGGCAGCGGAAAAACCGCCCGCCGGGCCAAGAACCCGCGGGCTGGGTCAACCGGTGCGACTCGCCGCATTGCTGGCCACCGAGTACCGCCGCCACGAGCGTCTTTCCGCACGATGGGACAACGACCGTTCGCCGCGACGAAATGCCGTGGTTCATTCAAAGCCCACGCTTGCCCGGCGTAATCGGTGCCCTCATGCTGCTGCTCATAAACACAATGATCCGGAGGAAGCCCATGACTCTTGCCACGCGCAAGGGACTGATGAGCCTTGCGGCCATCGGCCTTGCCAGCCTCGGCCTCACAGCCATTCCCGCTCGAGCCCAGGCCCCGCTCAAGATCGGCGTGCTCAGCGACTTCTCGTCGGTC
Organism: Bradyrhizobium ontarionense; assembly: GCF_021088345.1. Lineage (NCBI taxonomy): Bacteria > Pseudomonadati > Pseudomonadota > Alphaproteobacteria > Hyphomicrobiales > Nitrobacteraceae > Bradyrhizobium > Bradyrhizobium ontarionense. Next base: position 2,057,103 of record NZ_CP088156.1, read on the forward strand.
TATTCGGACATCGGCGGCCAGGGCAATCTCGAGGCGACCAAGCTCGCGATCGAGGAGTTCGGCGGCTCGATGTTCGGCAAGCCGATCGAGGTCATCAGCGCCGATCCGCAGAACAAGGCCGACATCGCCGCCTCGATCGCCCGCAAATGGTACGAGAACGAAGGCGTCGACATGATCATCGACATGCCGACCTCGGCCACCGCGCTCGCCGGCATGGAGATGTCGAAGCAATTCGAGAAGCTGATGATCGTGACGGACGCGGCGAGCTCCGACATCACCGGCAAGGCGTGCTCGCCCTACACCGTGCACTGGACCTACGACACCTACGGCAACGCGCACACCGTCGGCAGCGCCATCGTCAAGAACGGCGGCACCAGCTGGTTCTTCATCACCGCCGACTATCTGTTCGGCCACTCGATCGAGCGCGACACCGGCGACGTCGTGCGCGCCGCCGGGGGCACGGTGGTCGGCAGCGCCCGGCATCCCCTGAACAACCAGGACTTCTCGTCCTTCCTGCTGCAGGCCCAGGCCTCCAAGGCCAAGATCATCGGCATGGCCAACGGCGGTGGCGATACCATCAACACCATCAAGCAGGCGGCCGAGTTCGGCATTGTCGCGGGCGGCCAGAACCTCGCCGGCATCGTGATGTTCATCTCGGACATCCACAGCCTCGGCCTGAAGCTCGCGCAAGGCCTGATCATCACCGAGGCCTATTACTGGGATCTCAACGACCGCACGCGGGCGTTCGGCAAGAAGTTCTTCGAGCGCATGAAGCGGATGCCGACCATGAATCAGGCGGCGACCTACAGCGCCACCCTGCACTATCTCAACGCGGTCAAGGCCGCCGGCACCCGCGACACCAAGCCGGTGCTGGCCAAGATGCGCGAGACCCCGGTGCGCGACGCCTTCACCGACAACGGCGTCCTCCGCGAGGACGGCCGCATGGTGCACTCGATGTTCCTGTTCGAGGTGAAGAAGCCCGAGGAATCGAAGGCGCCGTGGGATTATTACAAGGTGCTGGCGGAGGTGCCGGGCGACCAGGCGTTCCGGCCGCTCAAGGACGGCAACTGTCCTTATGTGAAGCAATAAGCGGTTGCCAAAATGCATTCGGGGCTCGCGTGTCGCGGGCCCCGGTCCAACCATCTCTGTCGATTTTCGGCTTAAGTGCTTGATCTCGCTGGCAGGAGTGGAGAGGCTCGAACTCCCAACCCCCGGTTTTGGAGACCGGTGCTCTACCAATTGAGCTACACTCCTAGCGAGCCGGGACTGCGTCGCCGGTTCGCGCCGTTTCAAGCATAGACCTCCCCCCGAATGCAAGGGTGCAATGGGGCAAATCGACTGGTCAGACCACAACTTCCGCGCCAGACTTGATGCAAACCGACAACGCGCCTCCAGGGAGAGCCCATGACCCCGCCACCCGCCGCACCCAGCGTGCCTCTTGCCGCGCTCCGTTCCCTGACCCCGCCTCTGCCGGACGCCAAGCCCGGCTCGCTCGGCCTGTCGCCGGTCCGGCTGCAGCGGGCCTCCGACGCCTTCAAGCGCGAGGTCGACAAGGGAACCATCCCCGGCGCGACCTTGCTCGTCGCCCGGCGCGGCCGGATCGGCTGGTTCGACGCGATCGGCCGCCAGGGCCCTGGCGCCGACACGCCGATGCGGCCCGACTCGATCTTCCGCATCTTCTCGATGACCAAGCCGATCGTCTCGATCGGGATCATGATGCTGGTCGAGGACGGTGAGCTGCTGCTCAGCGATCCCGTGGCCAAGTTCATCCCGGAATTCGCCGACCAGAAGCTCGGCATCGACAATGGCGGCCAGCTGACGCTGGTGCCGGTCGCGCAGCCGATGACGATCCAGGACCTGCTGCGCCACACCTCCGGGATCGCCTACGAGCACACCGGCACCTCGCCGGTGCACCAGCTCTACCAGCAGTCGCGGGTGCGCAGCCGCAAGATCACCAATGCCGAGCATGCCGCGATCGTGGCCGGCCTGCCGCTGATCTGCCAGCCCGGCGCGGCGTTCAACTATAGCCGCTCCACCGACATCCTCGGTCGGGTCATCGAGGTCGTTTCCGGCAAGCCGCTCGGCGCCTTCCTTGGCGAGCGCATCCTCAAGCCGCTCGGCATGAACGAGACCGGCTTCTTCACGGCCGAGGCCAACGCCAACCGCCTGGCCGAGCCGTTTGCCAGCGATCCCTGGACCGGCGAGCCGGTCAGCCTGTTCAACATGACCGAGCAGCCGGTGATGGAATCCGGCGGCGGCGGGCTGGTGTCCACCACGATGGACTATGCCCGCTTCTGCCAGATGCTGCTCAATGGCGGCAGCCTCGATGGCACGCGGCTGGTCGGCCGCAAGACGCTCGAGCTGATGGCCTCCGATCATCTCGGGCCGCACGTCGAGGTCCAGGGCACGATCCTGTCGCCGGGCCACGGCTTCGGCCTCGGCTTCGCGGTGCGGAGACAGGCCGGGATCGCCCCCTTCCCCGGCTCGGCCGGCACCTTCTTCTGGAGCGGCATCGCCGGCACCTTCTTCTGGATCGACCCGAAGGAGGAGCTGTTCGCGGTGTTCATGGCGCAAGGTCCCGGCCAGCGCGACTACCTGCGCACGCTGGTGCGCGACGTGGTGTATGCGGCGGTGGAGTAAGGGCGGCGCCCCCTCGCCGTCCCGGCCCACGCAGGACCATCGTCTGCCGTGGTGTCGCGACAACCGCAGCTGTCGTCCCGGCGAACGCCGGGACCCATAACCACCGCCGGGAATGTGACAGGCAACTGGCAGTGACGTCCCTCGACAGATCACGCGGTATGGGTCCCGGCGTTCGCCGGGACGACAGTGGAGAGCGTGGCCGCACCGCGCGCCACGCTCGCATTGACCTCAACTGATCGTGGCGCCGCCGTCGATCACCATGGTCTGGCCGGTCATGAAGTTGCCGGCCGCAGAGCCCAGGAACACCGCCGCGCCCGCGATCTCGTCGGGGATGCCGATGCGGAGCAGCGGCGTGCGCGCGGTCGAGGCCTTCAAATTCTCCGGATTGTCCCACAGCGCTTTCGCGAAGTCGGTCTTGATCAGGCCCGGCGCGATGCAGTTCACGCGGATGTTGTGCGGACCGTATTCGCAGGCGAGGTTGCGCGCGAGCTGCATGTCCGCGGCCTTGGAGATTGCGTAGGCGCCGAGGATGGTCGAGCCCTTGAGGCCGCCAATCGATGACACGATGATGACCGAGCCGTCCTTGCGCGCGATCATCTGCGGCACGACCATGCTGATCAGCCAGTTGTTGGCGACGATGTTGTTGTCGAGGATCTTGCGGAACTGATCATCGGAAATGCCGGCGAGCGGCCCGTAATACGGGTTCGACGCGGCGTTGCAGACCAGCACGTCGATCTGGCCATAGATGCGGTTGGCCTCGTCGACGAGATTCTGCAGATTCTCCTTGCTGGAGATGTTGGCGGCGACCGCAGCCGCGGTGCCCGCGCCGAACCGATCGTTGAGCTCCTTCGCGACGGCCTCGCAGACATCGGCCTTGCGCGATGAGATCACCACCTTGGCGCCATGCTCGGCCATGCGCTCGGCGATGGCGAGCCCGATGCCGCGGGTCGAGCCGGTGACGACGGCGACCTTGCCGGTCATGTCGAACAGGGTCATGGGGAGTCCTCCTATTAGTTGTTGTGGGTCGAAAATGATGGCCGCGAACTCGGTGCACCCTCTTTACGGTGCCAGTGACTGCGCCCTCTCCCCTTGTGGGAGAGGGCAGCACCGGCACCAGCGTCATACTCACTCGGGTGAGGGGTTTGTCTCCACAAGCATCGTCTCTGTGGAGGCAAACCCCTCACCCGGCATGATCGCGCTATGCGCGATCATGCCACCCTCTCCCACAAGGGGAGAGGGTGCACTGCCCGCGTGGCGAGATGAGTTGAGAACGCCGCATGGTTCAAATCGTGTCTGTGAACAGGACATTGAGCAAATCCAACTCGTGATCCCCTCACGCCAGCTTGCTCGTCGTTACCTCCGGCCCGGCCGGCTGATGCATCGCCTTGTGCGCGGCATCGGCGATCCAGGGCTGCTGATTGACCATCGGCAGCCGCCATGTGCTGGTCTCGCCGCCCACGATGTGGTCGAGCCGCGTCACCGAGCAGTTGTCGATGTCGAAGGCGAGCCCCTTCTCGACCAGGCCGCCCAGCGCAAAGCCGACCGCGGCCTTGATCGTCCCGCCATGGCCGACCGCGACGACGTCGCGGCCCGCTTCCGCCTCCGTGATGCGCGCGACGGCGGCGGTCACGCGGATGTAGAGATCCATGTAGCTCTCGCCGCCGGGCGCCGGCTGGTCGATGCCGGCGAACCAGTTGCTCCCGGCAGGCTGGCTCGCCAGGAAGGCGGCGCGGTTCATGCCCTGCCATTGGCCGAGATTCTGCTCGGCAAAGGCGGCTTCCTTGGTCATCGTCTCGGGCCGCGGAAAGCCGGCGGCCCAGACCGCCTCGGCGGTCTGATGCGTGCGCATCAAATTGCTCGCATACCAGACCGCGCCGCGCGGCAGGATCTTGGCGACGGCCTCGAAGACGTCGCGGTCGCTGGTGTCGCAGGCAATGTCGGACTGACCGTAAATGTTGCCGCCATCATTGCGCACCGGTGCGTGACGCACCCACCACCAGCGCGTGGTGACGACAGAAGGACTATTCCCGTTATCGGACATCGCTCACCCTTCCCTCCGCTGTCCTCTCGCTGTACGTGATGAGCCAACCCGTCTCAAGTCAGTTCGTCGGCGTCGTGACGCCGGCATGTTTGAAACGGCGTTTGAATTCCGTTGCGCGGCACGCAACTGATCACAAATCATGCAGGAGGAAACATGGGCCGCCTCGAAGGAAAATCCGTCATCATCACCGGCGCCGGCAGCGGTATCGGCCGCGCGGCGTCGCTGTTGTTCACGAAAGAAGGCGCGCGGCTGATCGCAGTCGATCGCAGCGAGGGCGTCAAGGAGACGGTCGAGCTCGTCAAGCAGCAGGGCGGCATCGCGGAGGCTGTGATGGCCGACGCCGGCTCCGAGGCCGACGTGAGCGGCTTCATCGATCGCGCGGTCGCGACCTACGGCCGGCTCGACGTGATCTGGGCCAATGCCGGCATCTCCGGCGGCTTGATACCGATCGCCGAGCAGACCGTCGAGCACTGGCAGGAGATCCTGCGCATCAACTTGATCGGCCCGTTCCTGGCGATCAAATACGCGATGCCGCACATGGTGCGGCAGCAGCGTGGTGCCATCGTCTGCACCGCCTCGGTCGCAGGATTGAAATCCGGCGCGTCGGGCCATCCGTACGCCGCCAGCAAGGCCGGCGTGATCAGCCTGGTGCAGACCACGGCCTATTCGCTGTCCGGCACCGGCGTGCGTATCAACGCGGTCTGTCCCGGCCTGATCGAGACCGGCATGACCAAGCCGATCTTCGACGGCGCCAAGGAGCGCGGCACCGAGGGCAAGATCGGCCAGCTCAATCCCCTGAAGCGCGCCGGCCAGCCGCACGAGATCGCCGCCATGGCCCTGTTCCTCGCCAGCGACGAGGCGTCCTACGTCAACGGCCAGGCCTTCCCGGTCGACGGCGGCCTCACCGCGTCGATGCCGTATGCGGGCAAGCCGATCTAGGCGAGCTGCCGCCACAAACACCGGTGTCGTCCCCGCGAACGCGGGGACCCATACCGCGAAATCTCGCGAGGACATAACTGGCAGTTGCCCATCACACGACAGCCTGTGGTTATGGATCCCGGCTCGGCGCACCGACAGCGCATTCGCGCTATCAGTGCTTGGCCGGGACGACAGTCTTTGTTGCAACCGTCATTGCGAGCGCAGCGGAGCAATCCAGGAGCAACAACCAGGACTCTGGATTGCTTCGCTGCGCTCGCAATGACGGAATGTAATCATGCACAATTCTTCCCGCGACGCCCTTGCGCCCGAGTGCTGCCGAATTCACCGCCCTCTCAATCGAAGGGCGCAGGGAAGGCCAGGCGTCGGCTGACGCCTGCGGCCCGCCTGCGAAAAAAATGCAGGCGGCAGGTACCACAGGTGCAGCCGAGAACGCCCGGCCTTCCCTGCGCGATGGTCTTCACGCTTATACGCAGTCTGCCTGGTGCACCGGGCTTGTTGGCCACCATGCGCACAATGCGCTTTGAGCACATTGCGCGGGACACCAGCATCGGGGTGTCAGCACGCTGCGACTTCACGTCCGCAGCAAAGCCGTTCGTCCGCGCATCCCAGGGACACGCTGCGGCTCCATCGCGGCCATCGCTCCCCGCCTCGCGTGTCGTGACGATCGCGCGCAACGCCCCTTCGAGTGAGGCGGGATGCGCGCATCAAAGCACGGTTTCCGAAAAAACGAAAGTAAAATCTTCAAGCACGAGAGGCCGGCAGCGCTCATCCCGTTGAAGGACTGCACAAACTTCGGCGGTCGGCGCATCCGGTTCGCGAGCTTCGACGGCGCTTGCCGCCGCACCTGAACCGCGTGTCACCCGGTCTGCGTCGCCCGTCGGGCAACGGCCACGGTGATCCCCCCGGGGCCAAGGACATCAGCCGGCCGCAAGGCTCCGCCCCCATGCCGGCGAATAATCGACCGGCGTGAGCAGCCGGTCCTCGATCTGACCGACCATGAAACCGTGCTCGGCATGGGTCACGCGCTTGATCTCGGCCCATTCGGCGTCGGCCATGAAAGCCGCCCACCCTGCCGTCTTCGCCGCCTCGTCCGGCCATTCCAGCACATAGATGAACTCGGTGCGGTCGCCAAACCGGCTCTCCCACATCGCAACGATCTGAAAACCGTAGCGCGTCCGCATGATGCGCGCGGCGTGGTCGCGGAAGCGGGCATGAAACGCCGCCTTGTTGTGCTCGAATATTTCGTAGATGCGAAGTTGATGGATCATGGCGGCTCTCCCTCGCGCCAGATAGACAGTCCGCCGCGCGCCAGCAACGGGCGACGCAGCAGCCTGCAAACGAATGTACGCCGCTGATGTTTCGCGACCAAGGTTTCGTCCCTGCGTGTCGCTTCCGCCCTCCTCTTTGTGTGCGGCAGCGGCCGAACGCGTAGCCCGGATGAGCGCAGCGATATCCGGGGTCTCACGTGCTCCTCGTGTGAACCCGCATGTCGCTGCGCTCATGCGGGCTACGGGGCCGCGTCATGTCGCAACTTGCGACGGTCTGGTTCAAGCGCCGATGGCAGCACTGGCGGCGATTTTTTCCAGTCGCCTCTCGAACCGGCTGCTCCGAGGCTCCGTCGAACCTCGCAAGCGGACCATTCCGGCCTCGCCGAACCGAAGGATGGATCACATGTCGAGGATACCGAAACTACCCCTGCTCGCCTTGATCGGCGCCATGGCAGCCGGCGCGGCCGCAACGAGCGCCAGCGCGCGCGAGGTCCAGTTGCCGCGCTGTGAGCTGGTCTCGTGGGGCCCGTGCGGCACACCCGAAACGCCGTTTCAAGAGGCCTCCCGGTCGCGCAACCGCGACACCTCGCCCACCTACATGAAGCAGACCGACCCGCGCTACAGCAGCGCGATGACCACGGCCGGTGGGGGCGGTGGCGGCGGCGGCGGCGGTGGTGGCGGTGGCGGCGGCCGCTAGCGCATGCCGCGGCGGTGGCCGGATGAGCGCAGCAATATCCGGGGTCTCACCTGCGCCCCGTATGACCCCGCATGTCGCTGCGCTCATGCGGGCTCCCCGCTGCACCACGATCCACGCGACGAACGCACGATCTCTCCCCGTCATTGCGAGCAGAATTCTCCGATCTCAACCCCGGTGGCCGGATCAGCGCGGCGATATCCGGGGTCTCACTTGCGCCTCGTGTGAACCCGCATGTCGCTGCGCTCATGCGGGCTACGGAACGAGGGGATCGCCCGCGCCTTACGCCGCCCCCGCCTTCTGCGCGTAGGCCCAGGCCTGCTTGGTCATCGGCACCATGCGCTTGACGGATTCGATCGCCTTGTCGTTGGCGGCGGTGCCGTCGCGGATGCGGCCGACGATGCCCTGCAGAATGCCGGCGAGACGGAACAGATTGTAGGCGAAGTACCAGTTGAGGTCGGGCAGCTTGACACCCGTGACACCGCAATAGATCGCGGCCGCCTCCTCCATGGTCGGAATGTTCAAGGCCTTGAGGTCGACGCCGTCGAGCCCGGGCATGATCCACTGCATCAAGAGATAGGTGAAGTCGGCCATGGGATCGCCCAGCGTCGACAGCTCCCAGTCGAGCACGGCGGTGACGCGCGGCTCGGTCGCATGGAAGATCATGTTGTCGAGCCGGTAGTCGCCATGAACGATCGAGACGCGCTCCTGCACCGGCAAAGTGCGCGGCAGCCATTCGATCAGCTTCTCCATCTCCGGCAGATGCTCGGTCTCGGACGCCCGGTACTGCTTGGTCCAGCGGTCGACCTGGCGGGCGAAATAGTTGCCGGGCTTGCCGAAGTCGGCGAGGCCGATCGTAGCGGGATCATAGGTGTGCAGCTTCGCCAGCGTCTCGATCTTGCTGGTGAAGATCGCGCGCCGCTGCGGCGCGTCGACATGCGGCAGGGTCGGATCCCAGAACACCCGGCCCTCCTCCATCGACATGATGTAGAAGGCGGCGCCGATGACGCTGTCGTCAGTGCACAGCGCGTAAGCCTTGGCGACCGGAAAGCCCTGCTTGCCGAGCGCCGCGATGACGCGGAATTCGCGATCGACCGCATGCGCCGACGGCAGCAGCTTGCCGAACGGTTTTCGACGCAGCACGTAGGAGCGGCCGGGCGTGTTCAGCCGATAGGTCGGGTTCGACTGGCCGCCCTTGAACTGTGCGACCGTGAGTGGGCCTTGATAGCCCTCGACATGCTCCGCCATCCAGGCCGCGAGCTTGGCCTCGTCGAAGCGATGCCGCTCCTCGACCGGCTTGGTGCCGGAGAAATCTTCGTCTTTTCTCACGCCGTCGGCCACGACGAAGCTCCTTTGATTGCTACGTAGGGTGGGCAAAGGCGCGATGCGCCGTGCCCACCGTGTCGCGCTGCGGTTGGAACGGTGGGCACGCGTCCGGCTGCGCTCTTCGAGCCCAGCCGGACGCTTTGCCCACCCTACAAGTCCCTACCAGACCTACCTCAATGGCGCGGCTCGTTGGCGTATTTCTTCATTTCGAGCCGGGCGATGGCGCGGTTGTGCACCTCGTCCGGACCGTCGGCGAGCCGCAGCGTGCGGATGCCGGCGTAATCCTTCGCCAGCCCCGCCTCGTCGGAGACGCCGGCGCCGCCGAAGGCCTGGATCGCGTCGTCGATGATCTTCAGCGCCATGTTGGGGGCGGCGACCTTGATCATCGCGATCTCGCCCTGCGCGGTCTTGTTGCCGACCTTGTCCATCATATCGGCGGCCTTGAGGCAGAGCAGCCGCGTCATCTCGATGTTGGTGCGGGCCTCGCCGATGCGCTGCTCCCACACCGAATGCTCGATGATCTTCTTGCCGAAGGCGCTGCGCGTCATCAGCCGGCGCACCATCTTCTCCAGCGACTCCTCGGCCTTGCCGATGGTGCGCATGCAATGATGGATGCGGCCCGGACCAAGACGGCCCTGCGCGATCTCGAAGCCGCGGCCCTCGCCGAGCAGGATGTTCTCTTTGGGCACCTTGACGTTCTCGAGCAGCACCTGGGCGTGGCCATGCGGCGCGTCGTCGAAGCCGAACACCGGCAGCATCTTCTCGACCTTGATGCCGGGGGTGTCGAGCGGCACCAGGATCTGCGACTGCTGCTGATGCTTGGCCGCCGACGGATCGGTCTTACCCATCAGGATCGCGATCTTGCAGCGGGGATCGCCGACGCCCGACGACCACCATTTGCGGCCGTTGATGACGTAGTGATCGCCGTCGCGCGCGATGCGGGTCTCGATGTTGGTGGCGTCGGACGACGCCACCGCCGGCTCGGTCATCAGGAAGGCGGAGCGGATCTCGCCGTCCATCAGGGGGCGCAGCCATTTGCGCTTCTGCTCCTTGGTGCCGTAGCGGATGAACACCTCCATGTTGCCGGTGTCGGGCGCCGAGCAGTTGAACACCTCGGAGGCCCAGGAGATGTGGCCCATCTCCTCCGACAGCAGCGCGTATTCGAGATTGGTGAGGCCGGCGCCGCGGAACTCGTCATCCTCGTGCGGCGACGGCGGCATGAACATGTTCCAGAGGCCCTCGGCTTTCGCCTTGGCCTTGAGGTCCTCCAGGATCGGGATCACCTTCCAGCGATTGCCCTCGGCGTCCTGCTGCTTGTAGATCGGCACCGCCGGGCGGACATGCTTGGTCATGAAGCTGCGCACGCGCTCCAGCCATTCCTGCTGCTTCGCCGACATCGTGAAGTCCATGGGACTCTCCTTGGGTGTTTCCTCGAAATTGTTTGACCGCAGTGTCGGTCCGCCCGCCGCGTCAGCGCAAGAGTGATCTTGCGCGGCACGATCACGCGGCGCTTTCGCTGCAGCGCCGAAATGTCGTCCCGCGGAAGCTCCGCGATTGACATTCCGGCCGTCTCAAACAATAGTTTCATACAATTGTTTGAAACGCAACTCCGTCGGGCCCCGACGCATCAGGCGAGCCTGCCCCATGGCGAGCGACCAGACCCGGACTGCGATCCTCGTCGCTGCCGAGCGGCTCTATGCCGATCGCGGCTTTTCCGAGGTGACCTTGCGCGACATCGTGGCGGAGGCGAACGTCAACCTCGCCGCGGTGAACTATCATTTCGGCTCCAAGGACGAGCTGATCGCCGAGCTGTTCGTGACGCGCTCGATCGCGCTCAATCGCGAACGCCTGCGCGATCTGCGCGCAGCCGAGGATTCGGGCGGCGGCCGCGCCGACATCCACGCCATTCTGCGCGCGCTGGTCGGCCCGATCCTGCGCGGCTGCCTCGGGCCGGAGAACCAGCGCTCCGCCGTGGCGCGCTTCATGATCCGCGCCTCGATCGAATCGGTGCCACCGATCCGCCGCATCAAGAACAAGGAGATCGATCACTTACGGAAATTCGCCGCGGCGATGAAGCGCGCACTTCCCGACCGCTCCGAGGTCGAGCTGTTCTGGGGGCTGCATTTCGCGCTCGCCATGGCGCACCACACCATCCGCGAGAGCGAGCGCCTGACCAAGCTGTCCGACGGCCGCTGCGATCTCGACGATGTCGAGGATGTGATCGCGCGCGTGGTGCGTAGCGCAGCTCTCGGCCTGACGGCGAGCGAGACGGCGGCCAAGTCCCCGGCTAGATTGTCGGCCAGGGAGACGCGCTGATCAGCGCTGGTCCCGACAGGCCGCTGGCAGCGAGGGAACACGCAGCATGACGATCGTTTCGCGATGGATCCTGGCGGCCACAGCCGCGGCGCTCACGACAATCATGGCGAGCGAGCCGGTTCTGGCGCGCGGCGCCGCCGCCAACCTGATGAACTCGCCGGGCTACCAGCGCCGCCTGCAGGAATCGCGGCAGCAGCTCGGAGCGCCCGAGCTGCAACCGGCGCCTGCTCCGGCAAGGGCCAGGATGAAGCGGCACCGGCACCACCACGCGCATTGAGCGCACGGTGCCGTAGGGTGGGCAAAGCAGCCGCCGAAGGCGGCAGCGTGCCCACCGTCGATCAGCGCGTTCCGCGGCGAGATGGTGGGCACGGCGCCATTGCGATCTCGCATGGAGAGATAGCACGGCTGCGCCTTTGCCCACCCTACGAACGACGAACTATGCGCTACACCACGCCCTGCTGCTTCAGCGCCACGATCTTCGCTTCATCATAGCCGAGCTGCGACAGCACATCCTGCGTGTCGGCCCCGAGCAGCGGCGGCGCGCGATAGTCCGTGATCGGCGTGCCCGAAAAGGTCAGCGCATTGCGGATCAGCGACAGCTGCGGCTCGAACGGATGCTCGACCTTCACCTCCATGCCGCGCGAGCGGACATGCGGATCGGCGAAGACGTGGGCGAAATCGTTGACGGGCCCGCAAGGCACGCCCGCCTTCTCCAGCTCCTCCAGCCAATATGCGACCGAGTTCTTCAGGAACAGCCCGGCATAGACAACCATGATCTCCTTGCCGTTGACGACGCGGTCGTTGTTCCTGACGAATTTCGGGTCGGTGGCGAGTTCCGGCGCGCCGAGCACGGCGCAGGTGCGCGCGAACTGCGCATCGTTGCCAACCACCAGCATCAATTCGCCGTCGGTGCAGCGGAACACGCCAGCGGGCATGCCGCCATTGCCCCAGGTGCCGCGGCGCGGCGGCGATTTGCCGTTGACCAGGAAGATCTGGGCATAGTGCGACAGTGAGGCAATCACCGTGTCGAACAGGCAGACGTCGATGTGCTGGCCGCCGCCGCCATTGACGTCGCGGTGATACAGCGCGGCGAGAATCCCGGTCGAGGTGTTCATGCCGGTCATGTAGTCGACGATCGAGGGGCCGACCTTCATCGGCCCCGCCCCCGGCTCGCCGTCCATGTGACCGGTGACGCTCATCAGCCCGCCCATCGCCTGGAAGATCGCGTCATAGCCGGCGCGCGGCGCATACGGCCCGGTCTGGCCGAAGCCGGTGACGGAGCAGTAGATCACGTCCGGATTGACGGCGCGGATCGCCTCATAGTCGAGGCCATAGCGCTTGAGATCGCCGACCTTGTAATTCTCCATGAAGACGTCGCAGTCTTTCGCCAGCGCGCGGATGATCTCCTGGCCCTCTGGGCTTGCGATGTTGACCGTGACCGACTTCTTGTTGCGGTTGGCGCAGATGTAGAACGAGTTGTTGTTGTTGGCCTTGCCGTCGGGATCCTCGAGGTAGGGCGGGCCGAAGGCGCGCGCGTCGTCGCCGGTGCCGGGCCGCTCGATCTTGATCACCTCGGCGCCGAGATCGGCCAGCATCTGGGCGGACAAGGGTCCGGCCAGCACGCGCGTCAGATCGAGAATCTTGATGCCAGAAAGCGGCAGGGCCGACATGGATGTTCCTCCGGGAGCTTATTTCTTGTCGCGGACATCCCCTGGCGAGGGCGCCGCCGTCACCTGCGGATACACCATTTCGCGCGCCGAAGCATTGCGCTGCAGGCATGCCGCCCTGCCGGCCCGACGCGGTCGCCAGAGACGTCGCCGGAAGAACGCAGCGACATCCGGGGGTCTTCACCAGCGGTGCCGGAGAAGCCGGATGCGGCTGCGCTCATCCGGGCTGCGGGAGCGTCGTTTCTTGAGTTCGTCGGCGAGGAAAACCCAGCAAATCCACGGAGATTCGCCAAGTTTCTTGCTTCGTTTTGTGTGCGACTCGAGTCCAGACACGTCCGGAAACACGGAACAAGGAGCTGTTAAGCGTTACAATCGCACCTGGACCCAGGTTTGATGTTTCAACCCTGGAGCACGCCATGACATCGATCTCTGCATCCTCCATGAGCGGTTATTCGCCGCTCGACCTGCTCAAGCAGGAACTGACCAAGGAAGTCTCGGCCGGCAAGGTCAGCTCGACCGACCAGACCGCGCTGTCGTCAGCGCTCGACGACATCGATTCCGCACTGAAGGCCGGCGGCAGCAGCTCGTCGTCCTCGTCGAGCTCCAGCACGCCGCCCTCGCCCAAGGAGATGCAGTCGAAGATCGACGATCTCATCCAGAGCGAGGTCGACAGCGGCAAGCTCACCTCCGACCAGGCCAGCGAATTGAAGACCGTGTTCGCCAGCGCGTTTTCCGGCGGGCCGGGCGGCGCGGGTGGCGCGGGCGGTCCGCCGCCGTCTTCGTCGAGCAACGATTCCGACACCGACACCACGTCGAGCACGTCATCGTCCTCGTCGAGCAGTTCGTCTACCGTCGAGGAGCTCCTGAAGAAGCTGCTCGACGCGCTGCAGAGCTCGAACAGCAGCAAGAATTCCTCCTACAGCGCCAGCGGGACGAGCTCGTCGGGTTCGTCCAGCAAATCGTTGGTGGTGGACTTCTCGGCCTGAGACCGGCCACCCCATGATCGATGGCGGCGTGGCCCCCTGCACCGCCATCGACCAGCGTCCGGCCAGCACGCTGTCCCAGCCCCTGGCCGGACGCTCGCTTTCTCCTCCACTCATTCCGGCGCGTTGAAGGTCCGCGCGAAATACACCGGCGCCGCGGCCTTCTTCAGCCGATAGAGCTGCGCCGGCCGGTTCGGTCCCTTGCGCATTCTGGCGACCGGCTCGATCAGGTCGGCCGACAGCATGCGGGTGCGGAATGCGCTCTTTTCCAGCGGACGGTCCAGCACGATCTCGTAGGTCCGCTGCAGCTCCGGCAAGGTGAACTCCTCCGCCATCAGATAGGCCGGCAGCGAGGTGTATTCGACCTTGTTGCGCAGCCGCTGCACCGCCGCCTGGAGGATCTCGCCGTGGTCGAACGCGAGCTTCGGCTTCACGCCGACGCCTGCGAGCGGAAACCACTGCGCGTCCGCCGCGAGCGCGGTCTCGGCCGCTGATGCCGGGATCAGCGCGAAATAGGCATGCGTCGCCGACCAGCCGCGCGGATCACGGCTCGCGCTGCCCCAGCTGCCGAGCTGCTCCAGATACGGACTGACGACGCCGGTCTTCTCGGCGAGCTTGCGCCGCGCGCAGGCTTCGAGATCGACATCCTTGTCGACATCGACGAAGCCGCCCGGCAAGGCGAGAGCGTCCGGGAACGGCTCCCCCTCGCCGTGCCCGCGGCGCACCAGCAGCACGTGCAGCGCCTCCAGACGGATCGTGAAGATGACGATGTCGACCGTCGTCAGCGGCCGCGGGAAATCGAGGCCGGACGCATCCCGGCTCTGTCCCTTCACCGGCGCCCCGCCGGCCTGCCCCTGCCGTCCTGCCATACCGCCCACCTTGCCGCCTGCCCGTCCACTTTGCCGCTTGACACTAGCATACTTAGTTGTACTGTCCAACTTACTTAGTTGGCGTAACACACTTATAGGAGGCCGCCATGTTCGGCATTCGCTTCATCAAGGCCCAACCCACCATTTATCTCCTCCAATACCGCGCCGGCAGCGTCGTCGCCGAGGGCGCCGGGCTCTCCACCTTCTATTACGGGCCCGCGACCTCGCTGGTCGCGATCCCCATCGGCAGCCGCGATGCCGCCTTCATCTTCCAGCAGATCGCCCGCGACTTTCAGACGCTGACGATCCAGGGCCAGGTCACCTACCGCGTCGGCGAGCCGAAGAAGGCGGCGGCCATGCTGAACTTCACCCTCAAGCGCGACGGCAAGACATACGAGTCCGACGACCCGGAACAGCTGCCACAGCGCGTGCTCGGCGCGGTCGAGGTGCTGGCGCAGCAGGCGGTCAAGGACATGACCCTGAAAGAAGCGCTGCGCGCCTCCGACCGCATCGCCGAGGCGATTGCGATCGGATTGAAGCGCCGCGCCGACATCGATGCGCTCGGGCTGGAGATTCTCGGCGTCGCCGTCCGCGCGGTGAAGCCGACGCCGGAGACGGCCAAGGCGCTGGAGGCCGAAGCACGCGAGGCGATCCTGAAGACCGCGGATGAAGCGATCTTCGCCCGGCGCAATTTCGCGGTCGAGCGCGAACGGGCCATCCGCGAGAGCGAGCTCGACACGGAGATTGCGGTCGAGCAGAAGAAGCGCTCGATCCGCGAGACCCAGATGGATGCGGAGGCCAGCGTCGCTGCCAAAAAGAACGAGCTGCGCGAGGCCGGCATGGTCGCCGACATCGGGCTCGAGGCCAGGCGCAAGGACTTCGTCGCGCTGAACGCATCGAACACCCGCACCTTGGCGGATGCCGAAGCCTATCGCGTCGGCGCACTGATGAAGATCTTCGAGGGCGTCGACACCCGCGTGATCCAGGCGTTGGCCGCGACCGGCATGCAGCCGGGACAGCTGATCGCGCAGGCGTTCTCTGGTCTCGCCGAGAAGGCCGAGAAAATCGGGCAGCTGAACGTCTCGCCGGAGCTGCTGAACAGCCTGATGCAGAAGCCCGCGGAGGCCGCCCGTGTCCGGCAATGACCGCAAGGTGGTCCTGGTCGTCAGGAGAACGCGGCTCGAGGAGCTGATCGCAAAGTTCCTCACCGCTGACCAGGCCCGCTTCTACGTCGAGCATCTCGGCGCCGACTTCTCCGACTATGAGCGCGAGCACGCGGCCTACCAGGCCGCGCGCGCCACCACCATGCAGACCCTGGAGCGCTGGGGCCGCTACCAGATCGTCGACCGCAGCTTCCTGCCGAACTTCATCTTCGGCCCCGCCGACATCGTCGCCGCGCTCGGCCAGGACGGGCTGGTCGCCAACACCATGAAATATCTCGACGGGCAGCCGCTGCTCGGACTCAACCCGGACGCTCAGCGCCATGACGGCGTGCTGCTGCCGTTCGAGCCGGCCGACCTCGCGAGCCTCCTGCCGGAGGTCGCTGCCGACAAGCGCGCGGCCAAGGCGGTGACCATGGTACGCGCGAGCCTGCCCGATGGCCAGGTGCTGCATGCGGTCAACGACCTCTTCATCGGCGCGCGCACGCATGTCTCGGCACGTTACGAGATCGCGACGCGCGATGGCCATGAGCAGCAGTCCTCCAGCGGCCTCATCGTGGCGACCGGGCTCGGCTCTACCGCCTGGTTCAAGAGCATCGTCACCGGCGCGCTCGCCATCGCCGGCAGCTTTGGCAGCCACGCGACCGGCGGCGACTACACCGCCCTGCCCTGGGACGCCCGGAGCTTGCGTTTCGCCGTGCGCGAGCCGTTCCCGAGCAAGACCTCGCAGACCTCGCTGGTCTGCGGCGGTCTCACCGGCACCGAGACCCTGCGCCTGCGCTCGCTGATGCCCGAGAACGGCGTGATCTTCTCCGACGGCATCGAGGCCGACCACCTGGATTTCAATGCTGGGACCGAGGCGGTCATCGGCATCGCGGAGCGCCAGGGACGGCTGATCGTCTAGACAGGCGCCGTATATGGCGCTCCTGTGACGACATGCTCTCACCACGTCATTGCGAGCGCAGCGATGCAATCCAGAATCTTTCCGCAGAGACAGCCTGGATTGCGTCGCTGCGCTCGCAATGACGGTGGAGAGACCGAGCGTCCGTGTCCCACGTGTCGCCGGCTGCGGGCACGCTGCCGTAGGGTGGGCAAAGCAGCCGCCGAAGGCGGCAGCGTGCCCACCGCCGATCCGCGAGCTCATCAGCAAAGATGGTGGGCACAGCGCCACAACGATCTCGTTCGTGGAGCGAGCACGGCTGCGCCTTTGCCCACCCTACGGCCATCACGCCCGCGCAAACACCAGCACGCCGTTCGCCGGGATGGTCACCATGGCCGAGCACGGCTGGCCGTGCAGCGCCGGGCCGCCTGCAGTCACGGCCCCGTTGTTGCCGACGACACCCGGATTGACCCAATTGTCGTAGACGTCGCTGTTGAACACCTCTTTCCACTGCCCCGCGGCAGGGAAGCCGATCGCGTAGTCGCGCCACGGCGTTTCGCTCAGGCTCACGATCACGATGACGTCGTCGCCGACGCCGTCCCAGCGATGGAAGGCGAGCACGCGGTTGCCGTCATGAACGTGGACGATGGCGCAGCCTTCGCCCGTCAGCGCCGGATGGGTGCGGCGGATCGCGATCAGCTCGGCCGTGAAGCGCATGGCGTCGGCCGTGACCTTGTCCTCGCCGTCGAGCAGCGCCCAGGAGATCGTCGTGTCCGGGTTCGGCGTGTCGCTCCACGGTTTGTCCTCGAGCAGCTCCTGGCCCATGAACAGCATCGGGATGCCCGGCGCGGTCAGGAGCAAGCCGGTGGCGACGCGGCTGCGGCTGCGCGCATACCAGCCGCGGCTGTCGACCGGATCGGCGAGGCGCGGAATGCGCGGCTCGCGACCGGCATAGACGATGTCGTGGTTCTCGATCGAATTGACCGCGCGCCAGCGCTTGTCGAGGCTGAGATCGGTGATCGCCGCCGCGATCGGCTGCATCGCAACGACAGCGCCTGCGCCGCCGGCCGCGGTTGCGATCGCGCCGCGCACCGACAGCCGCAAGCCATCGCTCCAGGTCGCATCGAAGCCGGCGCCGCCTTTCGCGATATCCCTCACCACCCACGGATTGACCGGCCAGTATTCGGCGATCTGGATCGCATCCGGCTTCTCCGCGCGCAGCGCCTCGGTGAGCTGCTGACAGGTCGCCCAGCCGCCGAAGCGGTCCATCACGCTGACCTCGTCGAAGCGCAGGCCGTCGGCGTGATACTCGCGATAAAACATGATCGCGTTGTCGACCAGGTATTGCCGCACGTCCGCGTTCCAATAGGCGAACACCTGCCCGCCGGCCCAGCCCTGGTCGGTGAAATACACGCTCCTGTTGGGATCGCCATACGGCTGGCGGTCGAAGAACCAGATGCTGTTCTCGTCGAAGCCGCCGCCGCCATGGTTGTAGACGACGTCGAACAGCACGGCGATGCCGTGGATATGACAGACGTCGATCAGCGCCCGCAACTGGTCGTCGCAATGACGCAGCACCTCGACGCCTGTGTAGGGCGCGGCGCCCGCAGCGATCAGGATTTCGTTGGTGCGCGCGACATAGGCGGCGAGATGCGCCTCCTCGGCCTCGCCATATTCGGTTTCCGGGCTGAACAGGTCGGTGCCGTTGTAGCCCATGCTGAACATTGTCGGGAATTCCTGCACCGGCAGCAGCTCGATGGCATTGATGCCGAGCTTGGCAAGGTGCGGCACGCGCTCGATGACGTCGAAGAAGCAGCCGTCGGGATTGCCCGCCTTCATGTCGAAGGTGCCGACATGGAGCTGATAGATCACGAGCTCATTGAAGGGCAGCGGCGTGAACGCCGTATCGTGCCAGGGAAACGCGCCGGGATTGCGCAGCACGGAATGCGATTGCGGGAACGGCGGATCGACGGTCAAGAGCCGCGCATGCGGATCGCGCTTGTAGCCGGATGAGCCCTCGCCCTCGACGAAATACATGTAGGCGTCGCCGTCCTTGAGGCCGGGCACGAAGATCGCCCAATGGCCGTTGCCGATCGGCGCGAGCCGGCAGCTCGCATCCTGCGCCCAGCCGTTGAACGGACCGGAGACGTAGATGGCCTTGGCGTGCGGCGCGAACACGCGGAAGGTGGCGCCGCCGGTCACCAGGGTGCCGCCCATGGGTGCCTGGAGAAGATGCATCTGCCTCAGCGAAATCCTGATGCCTTCAGGGAACGGCGGCAGCGTAACAGGTTCGAGCAGCATATCCATGACAGTCAGCGTCCCCGTCTCACTCAGAACAGCCGCGCGCCGTTCGGCACGGCCTTGTCGGGCTGGAACAGCACGACGTTCCCCTGCTCATCGGGGAAGCCGAGCGTCAGCACCTCGGACATGAACTTGCCGATCTGGCGCGGCGGGAAGTTGACGACGCCTGCGACCTGGCGGCCGACCAGGGTCGCGGGATCGTACAGCGTCGCAATCTGGGCGCTGGAGCGCTTGGTGCCGATGCCGGGGCCGAAATCGATGGTGAGCTTGAGCGAGGGCTTGCGCGCCTCCGGATAGGGATCGGCGGCGACGATGGTGCCGACGCGGATGTCGACGCTCAGGAACTGGTCGAAGCTGATCTGGGCTGCCGCCGGTGCCGTGGGATCGTGGGACAAATGCATGGCGGCCTCATCGAACGCGTGACGCGCCGCGCGGGAGTGGTGGTTCCCGGCACGGCCTGGACTTGAGATTCCTCAACCGGATCAATTTCTAGTCGCCGGCTCGGACGGTGACAATGCACCGCCTTGGGGACGGCCCGCCATGCCGGCGATTGGCGAGGCCGGTGTGGCCGATGGGACGCAGGACGTGCCACACGCTCGGCCATCGTCTCGGCGTCGTCCCAGCAGAGCCGCGCACTCCCCGCACACTCCGCTGTCATCCCTGCGCACGCAGGACCCCCATAACCAGCGGCCGGAATCGTCGCGCGAGATGGCCGGACTTGCGCAAGCCAACTGCTGCCTGGGATATGGATCCCGGGTCGGCGTCCCGCGGCCGCTTCGCGCCGTCGCGGCTTGCCCGGGACGACAGTGGAGGTCGACGGCGCGCCGAGCCTTGTTGCGGCAGTCTCGCGGCACAATGAAATGCATCCTGCGAAAAAGTGGTAGAGAGCATCGCACCCTCTCCTCCGTCATTGCGAGCGCAGTGTTCAGACCGGGCACATAGCTTACACCTGTTCGGAGACATAGTTGACACTTTTCGGGTCGCGCAAATCGATGGCTGCGATCTGATTTGCGGCAAAGAATATTCCGAACTTCCCGTCGCTACTGAGCGGGCGAATGGCGAGCCGCTCGCCACGAAAGGCTTGCGGCACTTTCCAGAGACGTCCCTTGAAGCTGACGTAGGCCTTCGTCGTAGAAACGGAACGGACGACCTCGCCCTCGTCGTACTCCACCGTTGGAAGGCGATCCGGCATCGTGCGCTGGCTGGGTCGATAGCGGCTTGCCGGCACATCGAAGTCCAACGCCTCGTGCGGCCGGTCGAGATTGTAGACGGCTCGCCATTCGTCGAGTGCCCGCTGGACATCGTCAAGGTCGCGGTAGCGCCTGAAGGCAAAGACCTCGGCCTTCAGGGTGCGATGGAAGCGTTCGTTCTTGCCCCGGCTCTGGGGATGGTAGGGGCGGCTGTGGATCGTTCGGATACCGAGCTTCAGAAGCCATACTGTCAGCGTGGTCCAGGGATCTTCAAGGGTGAAGCCCCAGGGGCCGCCGTTGTCGACGAACATCGCATCCGGCAGTCCGTAGCGGTGGAACGTCGTCTCCAGATGTCCTCGTACCGTCGAGCCTCGTTCGTTGTCACAAGCTGCCAGGCACAAGGAAAAGCGCGAGTGGTCGTCCAACGCCGTCAGCGGATGACAGGACACGCCGTTCTCCAGCGCGCTGTGCCCCTTGAAGTCCATTTGCCAAAGCTGATTGGGCGCATCCTTCTCGAACCGTTTGTAGGGCTGCCCAGGCGTGCCCGCAGGCTCCGTCACCCGATCGTAACGGCACAGGATATTGTGCACCGTCGATATCGCGGGAACGGCTTGCCCGTCGCGATCGAGACGACGCGCGAGCTTGCGCGCTCCCCAGGCTGGGTGAGCATCGCGCAATGCGACAATCTGCTGCTCAGTCGCAGCTGCGGTGCGCTCCGGACTGCGATGAGGCCGCCGCGACCGATCCGCCAGCGTTGTATCGCCGGCATCATGCCGCTGGATCCACTTGTAGCCGGTCTGAGCGCTGATGCCGAACTGCCGGCACAGCTTCCGCCGGTTCACTCCCTCCTGCTTGGCAAGCATCACAAACTCTCGTCGTTGGTCCATGACAGACACCTCTCGCCACGGCATCGCTCGCCCCTTTGCTTGACGAATCGAGCCGATTTTGACGTGTCAACCATGTCTCCGAACACCTGTCAGCCATGTCCCCGGGCTGAACAGCAGCGAAGCAATCCAGACTCGGGCCGCGGAAGGATTCTGGATTGCTTCGCTGCGCTCGCAATGACGGATGTGGCGGCCGTCTCGTGCTCCAATGACACCTCCCTCATACGCTGCAGACAAACGATCGCATCCCCGCGGCACGCATGCCCGGGTTTTGCCGATCGCTCTCGCCCTCGAAAAGCCGGAGGGCGCAGGGAATGCCGGACGATGGCCTCGCCCATGGCCCGCCTGCGGAAGAAAGTGCAGGCGGCAGGTACCACAGGTTTAGCCGATCAAACCGGCATTCCCTGCGCGACGGTCTTCACGCTTATACGCAGTCTGCCTGGTGCGCCGGGCTTGTTGGCCACCATGATCCGCACGGCGCCTCAAGCGCCATCGCGAACGTAACACCAGCATCGGGGTGTCAGCACGCTGCGACTTCGCGTCCGCGCCCTGCGGTTCGTCGGCGTAGCAAGCTACGCTGCCGGCAGCCTCGCGGCCATCGCTCCCCGCCCCGCGTGTCGTGACGATCGCGCGCTACGCCCCTCCGTGTCGAGGCGGGATGGCGGCAATAGAGCACATTTTCTGATATTCGTAAAGCAATTTCTTTCAATCTGAATACCGATCATGTGTCGGCCACGATATCGTAGGGTGGGCAAAGACAGCGCGCGGCGCATGCCGCGCGATGGCGTGCCCACCGCGGTCCATCGTCTGCGCTGGTGAGCAAGTTGTTTTCCAGCTTCCTACGAGCCCACGTCCCACATGCCTACGAGCGAGAAGCACATGCTCGGAGAAACGCTAACCTGCGCCACTCCGCGACGCGTATGCGTGGATCATATCCGCGGTATCGTCCTCGCCTTTCTCGCGCGCCGTATCGGCGGGCGTTGCACCACTGCGATCAGTCTTTGCCGGGTCCGCATGGTACTCCAACAATAGCCTTGCACAATCGGTGTATCCCCAGGCCGCCGCGCACATCAGCGGGGTGACGCCATCGGCCGTGTCGGCGTTGGCGTCTGCGCCTGCGGATAGAAGATAGTTGGCGACGGCCGTCTGGCCATTTGCGGCGGCCTCATGCAAAGCCGTCATTCCATAGCGACCAGTCGCATGCACCGAGGCGCCGCTCCGCACCAATGTCTCCACCGTCGCAAGCAGACCTTCAGCGGCGGAGACCATAAGGGGAGTTCGACCGTGTAGACCGACGTCGTTCAAATCGAGTTCCTTGGACTCGATTTCGAGCTGCGCTTGTGAGGCGCCAGCCAGGATTCCTTGGATGAATTGCTCAACCTTCGATTGGTCGGTCATGGGAGCATGTTGTCGTTGTCGAACTGAATTCGGTCAAGCCGTCATCGGCCTGGCACGGTGGGCACGTCGCTTCGCGGCTTCGCCGCGCAGCGTCTTTGCCCACCCTACACCACGACAACTACACATTCTCCAGATGGCACGCCACCCACTGGTCCTCACCCTTCAGCCTCAGCTCCGGCGCCTCGCTGCGGCAGCGGTCGAAGACCAGAGGACAGCGGGTGTTGAAGCGGCAGCCTTTCGGCGGATTGACCGGACTCGGGACGTCGCCCTTGAGGATGATGGGATGGCGCGCCGCGCCGGGCTCGGGCACCGGCACGGCCGACAGCAGTGCCTTGGTGTAGGGATGACCCGGCGAGGCGAAGATCTGCTGCCTTGGCGCCATCTCGACGATCTTGCCGAGATACATCACCGCGACGCGGTGCGTCATGTGCTCGACGATGGCGAGGTCGTGGCTGATGAACAGCAGCGCGAGGCCGAACTCGCGCTGCAGGTCCTGCAGGAGATTGACGATCTGCGCCTTGACGGAGACGTCGAGCGCCGACACCGCCTCGTCGCAGACGATCAGGTCGGGCTTGGCGGCGAGCGCGCGGGCGATGCCGATGCGCTGGCGCTGGCCGCCGGAGAATTCATGCGGCCGTCGGCTCACCGCGTCGCGCGGCAGCCGCACGATGTCCATCAGCTCAGCGATGCGCGCATCGCGCTCGGCCGCAGTCTTGGCGAGGCCGAAATTGTTGATGGGCTCGGCCAGGATGTCGCGGATCCGCATGCGCGGATTGAGACTGGAGAACGGATCCTGGAACACCACCTGCACGCGGCGGCGCATCTCGCGCAGGCTGCCCGGGCCGAGATCGTCGATGCGCTTGCCGTCGAGCACGATCTGGCCGGCGGTGATGTCGAACAGCCGCAGGATGGCGCGGCCGACCGTGGACTTGCCGCAGCCGGATTCACCGACCAGCGACAAGGTCTCGCCGTGCGCGATCTCGAACGACACGCCGTCGACGGCGTGCACCTTGCCCGTCGAGCGCCCGAACAGGCCGCCCTTCAGCGGAAAATGCTTCTTGAGGTCGTTGACCTGGAGCAGCGGAGCGCTCATGCGGCGGCCTGCTCCTTGGCAGCGAAATGGCAGGCGGCGCTGTGGCGCGGTGCCTTCTCCTCCAGCCCCGGCGCATATTGCCGGCACAGGTCGGTGGCGAGCGCGCAGCGCCCGGCGAACACGCAGCCCTCGATGCGCTGCTTGAGGTCCGGGACCTGGCCCGGAATCTCGGCGAGCCGCCGCGCCGCGCCTGACAACGAGGAGCCGAGCTTGGGCAGCGCGCCGAGCAGGCCCTGCGTGTAGGGATGCCTTGGCGAACGAAACAGCTCCTTGACCGGGGCCTCCTCGACCTTACGCCCCGCATACATCACCATCACGCGCTCGGCGACCTCGGCGACGACGCCGAGATCATGCGTAATCAGGATGATCGCAGCACCCACGCGCTGCTTCAGCTCCAGCATCAGCTTGAGGATCTGCGCCTGGATCGTGACATCGAGCGCGGTGGTCGGCTCGTCGGCGATCAGCAGTTTCGGATTGCAGGCCAGCGCCATCGCGATCATCACGCGCTGGCGCATGCCCCCCGACAGCTGGTGCGGATATTCGCGCACGCGGCGTGCCGGCTCGGGAATGCCGACCAGCGTCAGCATCTCCACCGCGCGCGCCTCCGCCTGCTTCTGGTCGAGCCCCTGATGCAGCCGCAGCGTCTCGCCGATCTGGCGGCCGACCGTCAGCACCGGATTGAGGCTCGTCATCGGCTCCTGGAAGATCATCGAGATGTCGTTGCCGCGAAGCTGGCGCATCTCGCGGTCGGAGAGCTTCAGGAGCTCCCTGCCCTCGAGCCGGATCGAGCCCGCGATCTTGCCGGGCGGCTCCGGGATCAGCCGCATCATCGACATCGAGGTCACCGACTTGCCGCAGCCGGATTCGCCGACGATGGCGAGCGTCTCGCCGGGATTGACATCGAACGACACGCCGTCAACGGCGCGGTTAATGCCGGTGGGAGTGCGGAAATGGACCTGAAGATTCTCGACCTCGAGCAGCGGCATCAGTTCAGCTCCTGGCCGGCGGATGCGTTGTCGCAGATGAGCTCGCTCGTTGTCACTAAATCAGGCGCGTGCTCCGCTCCCCCCATGCGTCGTTCCGGGGCGCGCGTCAGCGCGAGCCCGGAACCCATAATCCCGGAATGACGTGTGAAGCACACACGTCGTTGCATCTCACCCTGCATCATCTGCCTGTGGTTATGGATTCCGGGCTCAGCCCTGCGGGCTGCCCCGGAATGACGGGCGGAGAGAGTTGAGCGCGTCTGACGCAGCGCGCGTGTTGACGCGGACGGTGCGAGTGCGCTGGACATCCTCCTCATCACGCCATCCCTCATGGCATCTTCGCCATGCGCGGATCGAGCGCGTCGCGCAGGCCGTCGCCGACGAGATTCACCGCGAGCACCGTCACCGACAGGAACGCCGCCGGGAAGAACACGATATAGGGCTTGACCTGCCACAGCGCGCGGCCCTCGGCCATGATGTTGCCCCAGGACGGAATGGTCGGCGGCGTGCCGGCGCCGATGAAGGAGAGGATCGCCTCGGTGATCATGGCGCTGGCGCAGATATAGGTCGCTTGCACCAGCATCGGTGCGGTCGTGTTCGGCAGGATGTGGCGCAGGATCACCATCGGCGTGCGCGTGCCGGAGGCTATGGCGCCATCGACATAGGGCTGCTCGCGCAGGCTCAGCACGACGCCGCGCACCAACCGTGCGACACGCGGAATCTCCGCGATGGTGATGGCGAGGATGACGTTGCCGACGCTGCCGCGCGTCAGCGCCATCAGCGCCACCGCCAGCAAAATCGGCGGGATCGACATCAGCCCGTCCATGCAGCGCATCAAGACGCCGTCGGCCCAGCGCACGAAGCCGGCGACGAGGCCGATCGTGAGCCCGATCACCGAGGCCGCGAGCGCCACCGAGAGCCCGACCGTCAGTGAGACGCGGGTGCCGTAGAGCACGCGCGAATAGATGTCGCGTCCGAGCGCGTCGGTGCCGAACCAGAAATCGGCCGACGGCAGCCGGGTGCGCTTGGCCGGCGCGATCGCGGTCGGATCGACGGTGCCGAAGAACGGCGCGAACACGCCGAGGATGACGAGCAGCAGCAGCAGCGCGCCGCCGATCGCGACCGTCGGATGATTGCGCAGGAAGCCGATGGCGCCGCGCCTGATCTTCGGCGCCGCCATCAAGTCCGGCAGGCGAGGCGCGATGACGAGGCCCGGCGGCGGCGATGTTGTGGTCGTTGCGGTCAATAGCGGATCCTCGGGTCGACCAGGGTGTAGGTGATGTCGATCAGGAGATTGACGAGCACGTAGACGAAGCTGAACAGCAGCACGATGCCCTGGATCACCGGATAGTCACGGCGCAGGATGGCATCGATGGTCAGCCGGCCGAGACCTGGGATCGCGAACACGCTCTCGGTGACGACCGCGCCGCCGATCAGAAGCGCAATGCCGATGCCGACCACGGTGACGATCGGCACCGCGGCATTCTTCAGCGCGTGGATGAACAGGATGCCGCCCTGCCCGAGCCCCTTGGCGCGCGCGGTGCGGATATAGTCCTGCTGCAGCACCTCGAGCATGGCGGCACGGGTGATGCGCGCGATCAGCGCGATATAGACGCAGCCGAGCGCGACCGCGGGCAGGATCAGGTTCTGCAGCCACGGCCAGACGCCTTGCGACAGCGGCGTGTAGCCCTGCACCGGCAGCCAATCGAACTTCAGGGCGAACACATAGGCCAGGATGTAGCCGACCACGAACACCGGCACCGAGAAGCCGAACACGGCGAACGCCATGATGATGCGGTCGATCCAGGTGCCCGCCTTCCACGCCGCGATGACGCCGAGCGGCACCGCGACGATGATGGTGAGGAGCAAGGTCACCATCATCAGCGACAGCGTCGGCTCCAGGCGCTGGGCGATCATCGACGCAACCGGAAGATTGGTGAAGATCGAAGTGCCCAGATCAAAGTGCAGCAGACGCCACACCCAGCTGCCGAACTGGACCAGGAATGGCTGGTCCAGCCCGAGATTGGCGCGGATGCGCTCGACATCCGCAGGGCTCGCCTGATCGCCGGCGATCACAACGGCCGGATCGCCCGGCGCGATGTAGAGCAGGCTGAAGACGAACAGCGCGACGAACGCCATCACCGGCAAGGTCGACAGGACTCGTCGGAGCGCATAAGCGAGCATGAGATATCAGTGCCCTATGCGGTCTTCGACACGCCCCAGAACAACGGGATCGGCCCCTTGGTCACGCCGGCGACGTTCTTGCGCCACGCGGTGTAGCCGAGGAAGAAGCCGGTCGGCGCGAACACGACGTCGTCGATCGCGGCCTTGTTGATGCGCGCGGCGACCGCCTTCTCCTCGTCGAGCGACTTGGCGGCGAACCAGTTGGTGATCTCCTTTTCCACCGGCTCGCTGGTCGGCCAGCCGAACCAGGCCTTGTCGCCATTGGCGCGCAGCGCGGTGTAGGCGGCCGGGTTGATGCAGTCGGCACCGGCGTGCCAGGTGTGGAACACGTGCCAGCCGCCCTGGGACGGCGGCGTCTTCTGGGCGCGGCGGGCGCCGACGGTGCCCCAGTCGGTGGCGACGAAGTCGACATTCATGCCGAGCTTCTTGAGAAGATCCGCGGTGACGTCGCCGAACGCCTTGGTGATCGGCTGGTCCTGCGCGACGACGCAGGTGATCGGCTCACCCTTGTAGCCGGCTTCCTCGAGCAGCTTCTTGGCGGCAGCGAAATCGCGCTTGCCTTTCAGGATGTCGCCGCCCGCTTCGGTGTAGAGCGGCGTGTCCGGCGTGAAGAAGCCGGGCAGCGGCTTCCACAGCGAGTTGTCGTCGCCGACCAGCGCGCGCATGTAGTCTTCCTGGCTCAGCGCCATCAGGATCGCCTGGCGCGCCTTCACGTTGTTGAAGGGGGCATGCAGGTGATTCATGCGGAACGAGCCGACATTGCCGAGGGGATCGCCGATGTCGACGCCAATGTTCTTGTTGCCCTTCAGCACCGGCACGAGATCGGTGATCGGGTTCTCCCACCAGTCGACCTCGCCGTTCTGCAGCGCGGCTGCCGCAGTCGCGGGATCGGGCATGATGACCCATTCGACGCGATCCATCAGCACCTGCTTGCCGCCGGCGAGCCAGACCGGCTTCTCCTGGCGCGGCACGTAGTCGGTGAACTTCTCGAACACGGCCTTGGCGCCCGGCACCCATTCGCTCTTGGCGAACTTGAACGGGCCGGAGCCGACATATTCGGCGATCTGCTTGAACGGATCGGTCTGCGCGAGGCGCTCGGGCATGATGAAGGCGCACGGCGCATTGCCCTTGCCGAGCGCGAACAGCATCTTCGGATAAGGCTGCTTCAGCACCCATTTGAAGGTCTTGTCGTCGACCGCCACGAGCTCGCTCTGGATCGCCTTGAGCATCAGGCCCATCGGGTCGCGCGCCGACCAGCGCGTCAGGCTGGCGACGACGTCCTTGGCGAGCACCGGCTCGCCGTCATGGAATTTGAGGCCGGGACGCAGCTTGAAGGTCCAGGTCAGGCCGTCAGACGAGACCTCCTCGGATTCCACCATCTGGCGCTGCGGCACGAACTGGTCGTCGATGCCGTACAGCGTATCCCACACCATCGCGGCGGCGTTGCGCACGACATATTGCGTGCCCCAGATCGGATCGAAATTGGCGAGATTGGCCTGCGGCACGAAGCGCAAGGTGCGCGCCGCTGCGCCCTGCGCGATCGCCGGCGCCGCGAAACCCGTCAGCGCCAGGCCGCCCGCGCCCGCCAACCCCTTCAATACCGTCCTGCGATCCATGTCTGCTCCTGATGCAACTTGCCTGAGTTCAATTGCCGAAATTGTAAGCAAGGCCCATGCCATGCGCGCGAAGGCGATTCATTTGAACGCAAATGAGGCACCCTGCGCAAGGGCCGAGGTGCGGTAGGGTGGGCAAAGGCGATGCGATGATCTCTCCACGTCCGAGGTCACCGTGGCGCCGTGCCCACCATCGCGCCGCACACTCCGCTGCAAGATGGTGGGCACGGCGCCATTGCGATCTCGCGTTTGGAAGCAGCACGGCTGCGCCTTTGCCCACCCTACGCAGCGTGCCATTTGGCCATATCACGGCTTTCGCACGCGCGAACCGTCGGCCATCAGCGTCTCGCCCTTGCGTTCGACGATCATGCCGTAAGCCTGCGGCTGGCGGTGGACGTCGAAATTGAAGATCGTCTGCTTATAGGATTTGCACAAATCGAGGTCGCAGCGCGCCAGCGCGATCTCGTCGCCCTTGGTGGCGCAGGCCGCCACGATCTCGCCCGAGGGTGCGATGATGCAGCTGCCGGCGATGTGGTCGATGCCCTCCTCGATGCCGCCCTTGGCGACGCCGATGACCCAGGTGCCATTCTGATAGGCACCGGACTGCATCACGAGGCGGTTGTGGAACAGCGAGAGGTCGTCATGCTCCGGCGCGGGCGGATTGTGCACCGGCGTGTTGTAGCCGATCAGCACCATCTCGACGCCCTGCAGGCCCATGACGCGATAGGTCTCCGGCCAGCGGCGATCGTTGCAGATCGCCATGCCGATGACGCCACCGAACGCGGCTGCGACGCCGAATTTCTTGCCCGGCTCGAAATAGCGCTTTTCCAGATGCTGGAACTTGCGCCACGGCTCGTGCTCGGCATGCCCCGGCAGATGCACCTTGCGGTATTTCGAGACGATCGTGCCGGTCTTGTCGACGAGAATGGCGGTGTTGTAGCGGTGCACGATGCCGTCTTCGACCGTGAGCTCGGCATAGCCGAGGCAGAAGCCGATGCGCAGATCCTTCGCCAATGCGAACAAGGCTTGGGTCTCCGGCCCCGGCATCTCGCGCTCGAAATAAGTGTCGATCTCGGCCTGATCGGCCATGTACCAGCGCGGGAAGAAGGTCGTCAGCGCGAGCTCGGGATAGACGATCAGGTCGCAGCCGTTGGCGTGGGCCTGGCGCATGAGCGCCATCAGGCGCGCGACGACGGAAGGTCGCGCCTCGCTCTTGGCGATCGGCCCGAGCTGGCCGATGGCGACGTTGACGAAGCGCGGCATGACATGTTCCTCATTTCGGAACTGAGTGGATGTTCTGTGGGCGCGCAGCTCCTGCACTGATCATGCCATGCAGCCCTGTCAGCGCAAGCGCCTCATTCGCGAAGCCTTCATTCACGAAGGCCCGGTGCGTAACCAAAGGCGACGGCCGGCTCGGCCGCGGTCTCGACCCAGACGCTCTTCACCTGCGTATATTCGTACAGCGCCTCGACGCCGGAGGAGCGGCCATGGCCGCTGTTGTTGTAGCCGCCGAACGGCGAGGCCACGTTGATGGTCTTGTAGGCGTTGATCCAGAACGTGCCGGCCTTGACGTGTGCGGCAACGCGATGCGCGCGCGC
Source organism: Bradyrhizobium ontarionense (assembly GCF_021088345.1). NCBI lineage: Bacteria > Pseudomonadati > Pseudomonadota > Alphaproteobacteria > Hyphomicrobiales > Nitrobacteraceae > Bradyrhizobium > Bradyrhizobium ontarionense. The sequence continues at coordinate 2,087,130 of NZ_CP088156.1, forward strand.
GACGTCCCTGGTCCACACCGCACCGGCCAGCCCGAACTCGCTGTCATTGGCGATTTGGATCGCCTCCTCCTCGGTCTCGAAGCGGATCGCGGCGACGACAGGGCCGAACACTTCCTTGCGCGCGATGCCCATCGCGTTGGTGACGTTCTTCAACACCGTGGGGCTGACGAAATAGCCGCCGTCCTTTGCCGCCCCATGTGCGCCGGTGATAATCTCGGCGCCCTCCGCCGCGCCCTCTCGGATCAGCGACAGCACGTGCTCATATTGCCTGGCGTTGTTGATCGGACCGATCTCGGTCTCCGCCGACAGCGGATCGCCGCATCTGATCTTCGCCGCGCCCTGCGCGACCAGATCGACGAAGCGGTCATACACCGCGCTCTGCACCAGCAGCCGCGAGCCCGCCACACAACTCTGGCCGGCGCCGCCGAAGATCGCGGCCTGCGCGCCGACAGCGGCGCGTTCGAGATCGGCATCGGCGAACACAATGTTGGCCGACTTGCCGCCGAGCTCCAGCACCGAGGGCAACAGCCGCCGCGCCGCAGCCTCGCCGATCAGCCGCCCGGTCGGCACCGAGCCGACGAACACCACCTTCTTCACCGCGGGCTGGGCCAGCGCCGCCTGCCCCGTGGTGTGGCCGTAGCCGGCGAGCACGTTGACGACGCCCTTCGGCAGGCCCGCGGCTTCCGCAATCACCGCCAGCGCCAGCGAGGTCAAAGGCGTCAGCTCCGACGGCTTCAGCAGCACCGCATTGCCCATGCTGATCGCGGGCGCTATCTGCCATCCCGCCGTGAAGACCGGGGCATTCCACGGCGTGATCTGCAGCACCACGCCCATCGGCTCGCGGCGCGTGTAGTTGAGATGGCTTGAAGGCACCGGAATGACGTCGCCGTGGAATTTGTCGGCCCAGCCCGCGTAGTACTCGAACATCTCCGCGACCTTGGCGACCTCGCCACGTGTGTCGCGGATCGGCTTGCCGGCGGAAAGCGACTCCAGTTGCGCCAGCGGCTCGGCGTTGGCGAGGACCGCACGCGCCACCGCCTGCATGATGCGGCCGCGGCCAGCAGCCGTGAAACGCGCCCACTCCGCCTGCCCGATGACAGCGGCCTGCGCCGCCTTCGCGGCGACATCGGCACCGGCATCGGCATAGCTGAACAGCACCTTGCCGGTCGCGGGATCGTTCACGGTGACGGTCGCGCCGTTGCCGATGACGAGCTCACCGCCGACATGCGAGCCGATGATCTCGAAATCAGGCCAGAACGGCAAGGTCGCCGCGCGCAGCCGAGGATCGATGAAATGCGTCATGGCGTCCCTCTCATGGCTTCGACAGCGGGCCGAGCTGCAGCTCGACGATGCGATTGAAATCCTCTTTGTCACCTATGGTCGCGGCGCTCTCGGCCCAGATGCGCGCGGTGTCGGCCGCGATCGGCAGCGCCAGGCCGAGCTCGCCGATGAGCTGCGAAGCGAGCCTGATGTCCTTGCGCATCAGCTGCATCGTGAAGCCGGAATCGAACGCGCCGTTCAGGATCCAGTTCGGCACGTTGACCAGCGTCACGCCGGAGCGCCCCGAGCCCGCGTTCAGTCCCTCGAGCAGCCGCTCGGCGTCGACGCCGGCGGCATCGGCGATACGCAGCGCTTCCGCGGCGGTGAGCAGATGCGCGGCGCACAGCAGGTTGTTGACGATCTTGGCGACGTTGCCGGCGCCGACGCCGCCGACATGCACGCGCTTGGCGCTCATGCGCTCCAGCACCGGCATGACGCGCACGAGGTCTGCGTCTTCGGCACCGATCACCATGGTCATGGTGCCCGTCGCCGCGCCCTTTGGCCCGCCGCTGACCGGCGCATCGATGAACGCCATGCCGCGCGCCTTCAGGAGAGCAGCTAGCCGGCGCGAGGTCTCGGGATGCGACGTCGAGGTGTCGACGATGACGACGCCGGGCCGCGCATGCGCGAAAATGCCATCAGCGCCTTCCACCACGCGGGCCACGATCTCGGCGGTCGGCAGCGACAGGATCACGATGTCGGCGGCGGCCACGACTGCGCCGATCGAGGCGGCGACCGCGATGCCCTCGGCCGCCAGCGCGTCGCGCGTGGCTTGCAGCGCGTCGTAGCCGGTGACGGCAAAGCCCGCGCTCCTGAGCGTCAGCGCCATGCCCCGCCCCATATTGCCAAGTCCGATGATGCCGACCGCGGTCACGAGGCCTCCTGCCAAGATTGCCCGGCAAACGTAACCGCCTCAGTTTGCGGCAGACATCAGCGGGCTGTGTCGCTACTGTTGACTTCAAGTCAACACTTGGATTGCGCCGTGTCCGCCGCCCTGCTCGATCATCACCGCCTGCATTACCTGCACGAGGCCATCCGGCTCGGCTCGGTCCGCGCCGCCGCCGAAGCGCTCGACATCAACGCCTCGGTGATCAGCCGGCAGATCGCGCTGCTGGAAAAGGAGCTCGGGCTGACGCTGGTCGAGCGGCTCAGCCGCGGCATCCGCGCCACCGACGCCGGCGCGCTGCTGGTCGAGCGCTTCCGGCAATGGCAGGCCGACCAGGCCGACACCGTCGCCAAGCTGCGCGAGCTTGTGGGCCTCAAGCGCGGCCACGTCGACATCGTGCTCGGCGAAGGTTTTGTCAGCGATCTGATGTCGGGCCCGCTCGGCCGGTTCTGGCAGCGCCACCCAGATCTGACGATGTCGTTCGATCTCGCCGGCACCAATGAGGTCGTCAACGCCGTGGCCGAGGACCGCTACCACATCGGGCTGGTGTTCAATCCCGGCGCCGACCCGCGCATCCGCGTCGCCACCGCGAGCCGGCAGCCGCTGTGCGCCATCGTGCCGCTCGATCATGCGCTCGCGCGCCTCGGCCGCCCCTTACGCCTGCGCGAACTGGCCGACCATCCGCTCGGCCTGATGCACCCGAGCTACGGCACGCGACAGATCGTGGCGATGGCGGAAGCCGCCGAGCGCATCGCGCTGGCGCCGAAGCTCACGACCAGCTCGATCAATGTGCTCCGGCATTTCGTCAAGAGCGGCCTCGGGCTGACGCTGCTACCGGCGTTCGCGATCGCCGCGGATCTTGCCGACGGCTCGCTCGCCGCCGTCCCCATCGACAACCGCCTGCTGGCGTCGAGTGAGGCCTGCGTCATCACCCGGCGCGGCCGCGAGCTGCCGCATGCCGCCGGTCACCTGCTGCGCTTCCTGAGCGGCCAGATGCGGGCTTTCAGGGTGTGGGAAGCGGCAAGCAAGACAAGGGCGCGTGCCGGCGACCGCTGACGGCGCCCGCGTCCGCGCCGATCGTTTTGGGTTGCGCGCGCGCCCTGGTTGCGATTGGATGTTGCGGCATGAGGAGAGGCCGGCATGCGCAAGGTTCTCGCGATCGCATTCAGCCTGTGGGCAACGACCGCGGCGCAGGCTGAGAATTGTCAGCGCATCGGCAATCAGATCCAGTGCGATGATGGCACGTCCGGACAGCGGATCGGCAACACCACCTATTGGAGCGACGGCTCCTCGTCACAGCAGGTCGGGCGCTTCACCTACAGCAGCGACGGCACCAGCTCGCAGCAGATCGGCAATCACACCTATTTCAGCGACGGCACGTCATCCCAGACGATTGGGAACACGACCTACTTCAGTGATGGCAGGTCCTGCCGGCGAATTGGCAATCGTGTCTCTTGCGACTAGCTGGCCCACCCGGCCCGACCGACGAAACGGGCTGCTCGTGGCAGGAAGAGGTTGGAGCGGGTGAAGGGAATCGAACCCTCGTATTCAGCTTGGAAGGGTTTCGCGGGCTGAATACTTTCAACGCCCATCCGGACAAATCAGCCCAAATTCCGCCACTGAGCCATAACGGCTTTTCCGCCTTGTCCGAACGGCGACCGGGCCCCCATTCACCCATCCCCGCAAAAAGAAAACCCGCGCAACGGCGGCATCCGTGCGCGGGCAATTTGCTATGCCGTCAACCACCACCAATGGAGATTGAAAATGGCCGACGCACGCCATATGCGCCCAATCGGGGCGATGACAAGACCAACGCCATCGGCGAATTCAACGCGTTCTACGACGCCATCGTGAGCGGCGCGATCATTGAAGCCGAGTTTCGCAGCATCGCAGTGCAGCGTTTCGATTATACCGATTCTGAAATCTCACTGATCGCGCGACGTATCCGCCGCCATCGCCAGGGAGGCTGCGCCAACTGAAAACGAGCCGCGCCCGCGCGGTTGGTTTGTTGGCGCGAAGGTCCGCTCAGAGGCTCCCGCTTCGCTCCCCAACATCCCGCCCGCGCCCGCGAGAATAGCGGCGGGTCGAGATCGGCCATGACCCCGCCGCCGGTAGCGAAAGCGCCGTGATGAATGACCGCAGCGCCGCCGGGGCGCTCAATCCCCGGAACCAAACAATTCCGGGCAACGCTGTGCCACTTGCGACCCGGACCGTGGAGACCAAGCAGAAGTGCGACGGTCGCCGGGTGAGTAGCCCGGCTCGGTGATACGCAGCGCGGGAGTACGGCATGGCTCCTTGAGCACAAAAGCGCTGGTCGCGCGCCGAAAAAAGCGCGACGAAGACGCCGCCCAAAAGGCGGTGCGCCGAAGGCGAAGGGCAACTGAGTATCCGGCGGCGCAAATGCCGCTCCCCTCATGCCGGAGCGTGGTTGGCGAACATCAGGAGGGTTTGGTGCTCTGGTCTCTGCCATATCCACGGGAGAAAGGGCGGAGCCTGTCTAAAACTTGGCGCGCGCCGTGACAGACCGTAATGAATCGACCGTAACACATGACACCGTAACGCTCTCGGCGTAACGTAACGCCTATGCTTCTGCCGCTTGGCCATACTTGGCGCGTCCGCTGTGCCCGCTGCCATCACAGGGGCACCATCATTGCCGCGACCGCCGATCTGGCGGCAAGGCAACTGCGCTGCAGATCATGCGGGCATCGGCAGGCGTTCGTCCCCGAGGTCATCGTACGTTCGACGCGCCGTCCCAATGGACGCAAGGCAAGGGCAGCGAGGGCAGCGGCAAAAAGTAGGGACGCCCCCACTTTTGCTCCGACCACCGACCCGATGCTGAATGACCGGATCGACGATCTATGGGCGGCGGGACCAAAAGGGCCGGCGAGGCAACCAATGCAAATCCGCTCATTGCGCCCGTCGGACGTTGAGACAATCCTGCAAATATTCAGGAAGGTCGCCTGTCAGATTCCGATCGATCTGAGCACGAGCGAGCATGTTCAAGCGATGAGGGAGAAGATCAACAACTGTTATCTCAATCGCTTCTCTGTTGCCGCTGTAGACATTGATGGCGTGATCGTAGGCTTTCAGTTGGCTCAGGAAAAGATCGCCGCTAACGAACTACGGTATATCTATTTGGCCTACGCAGGCGTGACCGCCGAAGCAAAAGGGAACGGTGTTTTCCGGCAATTAGTCGAGGCCGAGAAGAATCACGGATTGCCACTCTTCGCCGAGGTAAAGCCAGACAACAAGAGCCGCATGGACGAAATCCTGATAAATTGCGGTTTCCATCGCTATTTGCTTGATCCTGAAGAGAAGATCTTGGCCGATTTTCGATGGGACCCACACTAACCTGCCTGCGAGCCTGCGGGTCCTTCCTGCCCACGCTATAAGCGGGGGGGGGCAGAAGCCGCAGAATTTCAATGACCACGCAAGATCATTGCTAAGTTGTCCGCTTTGGCACGCACAGCGGACTCAAGTCGGACATCGTGTGAGGTCCGAGATATGTGCCACAAAAGCAGCAGGCATTTTGACTTTCGATGAAGGCTTCGGCCGCCCTTGACGCAAATCAACACCCGCGCAGCGTGCAGTATTATATTCGTGCAACGCGTACGCAAGGAAGAGCGTCAGATGCCTAAACAGAAGTCGGCGAAGAAGGAACAATGGACTTGCGGGTGCGCTAATGCTGAATGCAAGGCCACTTGGACCAGTGATACTGGCGAAGAAACGAAATGCCCATCCTGCGGCAAAGAGGACGTAGTATTATGCGTCAAGGATGACAACGACAATGGCGACGGCGACAATTCAAAAAAATACGATTGCGGATGCCCTTACTGCGGACACACTTGGACTAGCGATACAGAATTTCCGAATTGCCCGAAGTGCGACCGAGACGACGCAGAGTGCACGGAGCAGACGAAGTAGATTACGAACTGGCAGAGCTTGCGGTGCGCCAATACTCTAGGCAGGGCGCGCCCAACAGCGGAATGCAAAATAGTCCGCGTCATTGCCAAGCGCCCGCAATCGCTGCCCGAGTGGATCGAGGCGAGCGTCATCTTGCCCGGGGGGACGACGGCGAAGCCGAGGCTGATGCGGCTTTTCAGCTATCAGCGCGGAATTTGCGATGCGATCGGCGACCCGGCGATAGAGCGCGTCTCTGTCCTGAAATCGGCGAGGATTGGCCACACCGCGACTCTGATCGGCGCCCTGGCGCATTTCGTGGTCCGCGAGCCGTCGCCGATCCTGGTCTTGTCCTCGGCGGCGGTTTGAAGATTGTCGCGGGCAAAGCGCTGCGCAATCTGCGCAGACATTCGGCGAAAATTTTGCGGCGCAATCTGAAATCACAATTGAGATTCACCGGGGCAACGTCATCCTGCGGCAGCAAGACGCGCTCGGCAACGATACGATCATGATCGCCCGCGCCAACATCGCGGCTTTCGTTTCGGACCTTTGGGAATGGCTGCAACGCGAAACCGATAGCTTCGCCACGTTCGACGTGTCGCACTATCGACCGACAGAGCGTCCGAACATGGTCCGCGTGATGGACGAAAAAACCAAACAGGAAAGCTGGATTCCGCTGATCGATGATGTTGGCGTGCCGCTCTATCCCGAACTGATGGCCGAACTCGACGCCATCAAGCGCAAGCGCATCGGCGGCTTGATGCTGTGCCGCGATTGGGGCGACCGTGGTCCGTGGCCGACTTGGCCTAAGCCCGATCAACCGGATTTCACGCGTCTAAGCCGCAAGGTCGAAGAAGTGATTCGCGGCGCCAAGTTGCGGGATGAATTGTCCTTCACGTCATTCCGTCACGGCGGATTCACCGAGGGCGGCGACGCCGAATTGACCGACCGCGAGATGCCGGCACAAGGGCGGCATACGACGGCCAAGGTGCTGCCGAACGACGCGACAGGTGATGAACGGGGCCAAGAAACGTCGCGCGTCGCGAAAAGACGGCCAATTGTCCGAATGAGCGCCAGCATTCTTGTCCGAATGGAAAGCTGACTATGCAACAAGTGTTTGAAATAGCATTGGAGCGGGTGAAGGGAATCGAACCCTCGTATTCAGCTTGGAAGGCTGCTGCTCTACCATTGAGCTACACCCGCGTCGCGCCGTTCCCTAACATGGTCTGTGGCGGGTCTCAACCTCTTCGGGGGAGGTCCGTCAGCGGATGAGGGGCGCGCGCGGATCGGCCCAGCGGGGCGACGGCCCCCGAACCAACGGCCCGGACGACCACGACATCCCGCCGCAGGACCCGGAGCGGCCCTTAGGGTTCCGTAATCGTCCCCCCTATCCTCGCGCCCCGGGCGGACCTATATTGACGGTCCCAACAACCACGAAAGGAGGTGATCCAGTGTCTTTCACCAAGCGCTGTCACCTCGCTGGGATCGCCCGCTGAGCGACGTTTGAGCTTGTGATTCGCGTCTCGAATCACGCATCGCAGCTCGGCATACGGGGCGGTCTCGGCCCTGGACCAGCGAGTTCAAGATCGGAAGCGCGGCGGGCCTCACGTGCCCGCCGCGTTTTTTTATGCGCGGGGGGCCGGATCGACCGGCGGCTGCATTGGCTTGGGGCGCACGAAGCGGCGCGCCACCAGCCCGCCGAAACCGAGCATCCAGAAATACTGGACATACTCCGGCGCCAGCGCCGCGATCACGACGCCCGGCACGAACACGACGACGGGAAAGATCGCGCCGACGATCTCGGCATGGCGGCCGCCGCCGGTCGCGAGCCACCACAGCACGGCGTTCAAGGACGCGATGATGGTCAGATGCAGGCCATAGAGCACGGCCACCGCGCTGCTCAGCCGGTAGTTGCCGTAGAGGCTGTTGGTCACCGGCAGGAGCACGATCGACAGCAGGAAGAACAGGTTCAACATCACGACGGTTCGGCTGCCGAGCGGCTGCCGCGCCAGCCGCCGTTGATGGCTGATCCAGAACACGCCGGCGATGATGAAGCTGAGCACGAGCCCGGCCAGCCGACCCGAATAGGTGTGGACCAGGTCGATCCAGCCGGGCAGCTCGGCGAAATTCGGCTTCGGCAGGTCGTAGGCCAGCAGCGTCATCGCCACACCAAAGATGGTGTTGGAGAGCGATTCCAGCCGGCGCATCTCGAACAGGTCGGATTGAGGCTCGGTCATGTCAATTCGGAAGCGGGCACGCAGGCGGGTGAAGGCTCGCGCGCTCTATGGCAGATCTTAGATCTATAGCAGGTCTTGGGCGCGGTGACCCGCGCCTGCCCACAGACGGCGCTGCGCGCGCCGTCACGTCACCGCCGCGACTGCGCGCCTCCGTCGCAGTCTACGCCTGCCGCTCATCGGCAGGCGTAGATATGACCGTCGAAGCCCCGATAGCTGCGCGTGGCCGGATTGTAGCTGCGGAACTGGACGCAGGCGGACATGCCGGCGGTGCGCAGCCGCGGCCTGTCCTCGGACGCCGATCGGGCCGCGACCGGCGTTGCGGCCGCAGAGGGCCTCGCCATCACGATCATCGATTTGATCGCCGACAACGCCGTGGGCTTGCCGATGTCCTTGCCCGCGTCCTTGCTCGCAGCCTTCGGATCGGTCCTGGGCTCGATCTGCCCGCTCTTGGGCGCCGGGTCCTTGACGGCGACGACCATCGTCTTGCTCGACGATGGCTTGCCCGATGCGGTCTTGCTCGACGCCGAGCTCAATGACATCGGCTTGCCGGAGGCGGCCCTGGTCGAGGCCGGATTGCCCGCGACGGGCCTGCTCGCCGGAGCCTTGCTCATGGACGGCTTGCCCATGGATGGCTTGGAGACGGCCGCCGGATCGAGAGAGGCAGCCTTGTGAACCGACGCGGGCTTGTCGGCCCCCACCGGGAGCTTCGGCTCGGCGGACACAGGGGACGCTGCAGCTGCAGCAGCCGCCTCGTTGGCCGCCGGCTTTGCGTCGGTGGCGGCCGGCTTGTCGGCGGCGGCAGCAGACTGGTTCGGCACGGCGGGCCTCGCCTCGGTCGACGCGGTCTTGTCCTCGGCTGCGGTCTTGTCGTCGGCCGCGACCGGAGCCTCGGCCGGCTTCTTGATGACCTTCTTGCATTCGAGCGGAAACACCAGCTCGCCCGACGCGGTCAGCCCGATCGGCTCGCACCCGCCGAACGGCCCGCCGCCCTTGGCCGCATCCCCGGCCACCTCGCCCGCGGACGGCGGCGAGCCCCCCGGCTCAGCGCTTTGCGCAACGGTGACGCCGGCTGCAACCTGAAATAGAAATACGCCACACAACAAACCAGCCCGGCCGGCCTTCAGCCCCAACATACGCATGACACGCTCGCTTGACCTACCAACTTCTGCAAGGCCATCACGGCATTGAGGCAAGTCTGTGAAGGCAAGCCGCCCGACCTCACGGCGATGTCAATTCAGTGGCATTGTGTCTTGCCTGCACGATCGTGCGGGTCCGAACGGTATCCCGCATTGCGGTTGCAATCGGAGCGTGCCAGGGTCGCGCCCCCGCGCGGTAACCGGCCGCGACATCACGGCAGCCGCATGCGAGCCCCCGGACAGTCATCTTGAGTTCGACCGATTATCGTCCCGACATCGATTGTCTGCGTGCCTTCGCGGTCATGTCGGTGATCGCGTTCCACTACGACGTCTCGCCGTTTCGCAGCGGCTATATCGGCGTCGACGTGTTCTTCGTCATCTCCGGCTTCCTGATCACGCGGATCATTCATGCCGAGATGCTCGCCGGAACGTTCTCGTTCGCGGCCTTCTACCGGCGCCGCGCCCGGCGCATCCTGCCCGCCGCCTTCGCGATGCTGTGCGCGACCCTGCTCGGCGCGAGCGTGATCCTGCTGCCGCAGGAAACGGTGTCGGCGGCGCAGCAGGCGCTCGCGGTGCTGACCTTCTCCTCCAACATCCTGTTCTGGTCGCAGCAGGGCTATTTCGACGCGGCCGCCATCACCAAGCCGCTGCTGCACACCTGGTCACTCGGCGTCGAGGAGCAGTACTACGTGCTGTTTCCGGTGCTGACGCTGGCCGTGTTCGCGCTGCGGCGTTCGCTGATGCTCGCGAGCCTGGTCGCGGTCTGCGCAGCCTCGTTCCTGCTCTGCGTGATCCAGACCCGGATCCAGCCGGCCGCCGCGTTCTATCTGCTGCCGGCGCGCGCCTGGCAGCTTGCGTTCGGCGCGCTGCTGGCGGTCGACGCATTCCCCCCGCTGCGCAACCAGTGGCTCAGGATCGCAGCGGCGACATTGGGTTGGATCGCGCTCGGCGTCTCCACCAATCTGTTCTCGCCGCGCACGCCCTATCCCGGCGTCGCAGCGCTCATGCCGTGCCTCGGCACCGCCGCGGTGATCTGGGGCCGGCCGGCGCTGAGCAGGACCGTGCTGACGATAACGCGGCCGATGATCGCGATCGGGCTGTGGTCCTACTCGCTCTACCTCTGGCACTGGCCCGTCGTCTCGTTTGCGACCGCCGTGTGGGGGCCGCCGATCTCGGTCATGGACAAGCTCGCGCTGCTCGGTGCCTGCACGACGCTGGCGCTGGCGAGCTTCTACCTGGTCGAGCAGCCGGCGCGCCGCGCCGCATGGCCGGTCACGGCACGCACGCTCGCGGCGACGGGCGCAGTTGCGCTGTCGGCTGCGGCGATCATGATCTGGTCGTCCGGTTTTCCCGACCGCTTCTCGCCGCAGGAGCGGGCCATGGCCGACTTCATCGGCTACGACCACAAGAACGTCTACGAGAACGGCAGTTGCTTCCTGAATCCGGATCAGACATTCGACGCATTGCAGCCGGCCTGCCTCGCGAAGGGCCCCGGCCCCAACATCCTGCTGTGGGGCGACAGCCATGCCGCGCATCTCATCCACGGCTTCAGGCGCGCGCTGCCGCAGGCGACGCTGATGCGGGCCACGATGGCGCAATGCACGCCCTATGATGAACCGGGCCAGTCGGCGGCCTGCACGGAGTTCAATGGCCGGCTGCCTGGCCTGGCGCGCGATCTCGCGCCCGACATCGTCGTCCTCTCGGGCAATTGGACCCGCACCGCGATGGCTCCGGTGGCGCAGGCGAGCCTGCTTGCCACGATCGAGGCGATCACGGAGGCCGGCAGCAGAGTGGTGGTGATCGGCCCCAGCCCGCAATTCGATCGTCCGCTGCCGGACCTGCTGATCGCAACATCACGCTTCGGCGTCACCAGCGAGGGCCACATGCTGACCTTCTTCGCCGAAGTCGATGCGTTCCTGCGCGCTCTAGTGAAGGACGTGCCGCGGACGGACTACGTGTCGCTGCTCACCCTGCTCTGCACCGGCAGCGACTGCGTGCTGCAGACATCCGACGGCGCGCCGCTCGCCTGGGACGATGGCCATTTCACCGCGCAGGGCTCGGAGCTCGCGGTCTCGCGTATCGTCGCGGCGTCACCGACGCTGAGCACACCCGCGACGCCCCCGCGCAAGAGCGAGTAGCGGCGGCGCCATGCGCATGGAAATGGTTGCATGCGCCGAACGCAAGTGCAATTCTAGCGCGAATAGTCCCGTCGCAGCATGCGGCCATCTATGCCATTTCAGCACCCCTGTTTCATCAGCTACCGCAATCACGACCAGAGCGAGATTGCGGAGCGGTTCATTACCGATCTGTGCGAGGCGTTGCGCAACGAATTGGCGCTGAGGATCGAGGAGGATCTGTTCGTCGATCGCGAGGGTCTGCGTGCCGGCGCACTGTACAATCCGGCGCTGGCGCGCGCGCTGTGCCAAAGCGCCTGCATGATCGTCGTCTATACGCCGACCTATTTCAGCAAGCGGCATACCTATTGCGCCCGCGAATATCGCGCGATGGAAGCGCTCGAGCAGTTGCGGCTGGGGCGCCTTCAACGACGGCTCGACCGCGAGCACGGCCTCATCATCCCGATCGTGCTGCGTGGGGAAGATCTGATGCCCGGTGCGATCAAGAACAACCGGCATTACTATACGTTCGAGCGCTTCTCCCTGACGTCCCGCAGCCTCGCCCGCAACGCGACCTTCGAGCGCGAGATCAGGAACATCGCGGCAGCGGTTCATTCGCGCTGGCAGCTGTTCGTGCCGATCGCCGATGCCATCACCTGCGACTGCGATGCCTTCGACCTGCCGTCGGAGGCGGAAATCCAGCCCTGGCTGGATCAGATGATCCAGCCGACCAGCCCGTTTCCGTTCCGGGCGGGCTGACCATGGCAAACGTCGCCGAGCCCGGCAAGGTCGTTGCATTCTACTCGTTCAAGGGCGGCACGGGCCGCAGCATGGCGATGGCCAACATCGCCTGTCTGCTCGCGCGGGAGACCGCTGGACGCCCGGTGCTCATGATCGACTGGGACCTCGAGGCGCCCGGCCTGCATCGCTATTTCCGCAAGCACTTCTTCGCCGCCTTTCACGGCAGCGAAGAGCGCCAGGACAAGACGCCCGGCCTGATCGATCTCTTCATCGCGATCCAGCAGCGCCTCGACGAGATGCTCCCGCAAGACGACCAAGGCGCGGCGGAACTGATCGCGAGCCTTCCGCTCAAGGACTACATCATCACCACCGACATTCCCGGCCTTGACCTCATCAAGGCCGGCCAGTTCGACGGCGACTACCCCCAAAAGGTCGGCAGCTTCAACTGGACCAGCCTCTACGCCCGTTCGCCCTCCCTGCTGCGACATCTGGCGGCGCGCCTGGCCGCCGACTACCGCTATGTGCTGATCGATTCCCGGACCGGGCTCACCGACACCAGCGGCATCTGCACGATGCTGCTGCCGGAAATCCTGGTTACCGTCTTCACGCCCAACCGCCAGAGCCTCGCAGGCGTCATCAATCTGGTTCGCGAAGCCGGGCGATATCGCGCCCGCTCCGACGACCTGAGGCCCCTCGTCATCTATCCCTTGCCATCCCGCATCGAGGCCTCCGAGCCGACGCTGCGGCAGCAGTGGCGCATGGGCGATGCCAGCGCCGAGATCGTGGGATTCCAGCGCGAGTTCGAAGACGTCTTCAAGCAGATCTACGACCTCCCCTCCTGCAGTCTTCGCACCTATTTCGACGACGTGCAGATCCAGCACGTGCCGAAATATGCCTATGGCGAGGAGATCGCGGTTCTGGCCGAAGGCACCGCCGACCGGCTGTCGCTGACGCGCAGCTTTCAGCGCTTCAGCGCGATGCTCGCCGCCGGTCAGCTCCCCTGGGCGACTGCGCCAGCGGAGAGCGAGGCCTTGGCCGAGGACGTCGATGATCTCACCAACGTGTATGAGCGGATCAGAGAACAGACCAGCGCAGCCTACCTCCGTCAAGCGGAACAGGCCCTGGATCAGCTGAGGACAAGGGCACGACGCTTCACGATCGGCTCCTTTGCAGCGAGAATTGCAGGCACGATCGCAAGTGCAGCCGTGGCCTTCTTTGCGCTCGCGCCATCCCTCTTCGAAGGCAAGTCCACCGTCGTGGCGGCGCTATCGGTGATAGCAACCGTGCTGTTCAGCGTCGAGTCGGCGGTCCTTGGAAGAGCACCGACGCTCATGGCCGATGTGTCCAAAGTCTTCGGGGCCATCCAGGCTTTCAGACTCAAGCTCGCGCCCTATGACAAAGAGGACGCGCTGGAGCGGTTGCGCGACACCGTGGAACCGGTTCTGGCGCATCCAGGCGACAAGCGCCCAATGCGCAACGTCTCAGTCTATGTCAGCTTCCGCCGGGACGAAGCCGCCAGGGCTGGCCGTCTTGCCGAAGCGCTCAGAAGTGTCATCGGCCGAGAGAACCTGACCTTCGACTGGGACTCCCTTCCCCTCGGCGCCAACTTGCGCCGGATCGCCGACAACCTGATTGCGCAGTCGGATGTGGTGCTGGTCGTCATCGGGCCGGGCTGGTCGCAGTCGGGTCGGCTGACCGACACCAGCGACATCGTTCGGCTCGAGATCATGACTGCGCTGCAGAAGAACAAGACCGTGATTCCGGTTCTGGTCGGCGGCGCAACGATGCCGGCGGAATCCGAGCTCCCCGCCGACATTCGCGAGCTGAGCTATCGAAACGCGATCGCTATCAGCGACGCACGATGGGACGCCGACATCATCCCGCTGATTCGGTCGATCCAGCGGCTGTCAGGCACGCCGGACCCGCTGAGCGCCCGCTGAGACGAATTATCAGTCGTCCGAAAGGAATGTCGCGAACATCGGCGCGGCGCGTTCGCCCATGCGCTGCGCGCCGGCGACGGTGAAATGGCCGGCATCCTGGAACAGCCACACGCCATCCTGCACCACGGGACAATCCTGGTCGCAATAGACCTCCGAGGGCTTCAGCAGCGCTACCTTGGCGAATGGCCGGATCGCCTGCGCCAGCACGGCATCGATGACGTGGTTGGTCGCGACCGCCTCGCTCTTCGGCACGGCGTCGCACGGCTTGGCCGGCGCATGCCAGCGCGGCCCGGGCAGCATGCGCAGCTGGTCGAAGGCGCAGTTCACCGGCCTGACCTGGCCGCCGATGACGAGGAAGTGCCGCCCCGGCCGGTCGAGCAGGCGAATCGTGTCAGCGAGATGAGCGGCCACCTCGGCGTTGCGCGCCTCTGCCTGCGGTCCGCCGCCGAGGTCGAGATAGTTCTGCCAGGCCTGCCCGATCACGACGAAATCGGCCTGCGACTGCCTGATCCGCGGCAGCTCGCTGTCGCGCAACGCGGCACAGACCTGCGTGCGAGGCTCTTGCGCGGTCAGACCGGCGAGCGTCGGGCAGCCGCTCATGGTCGAGACGTGCCCGATCATGCCGCGCCGCTTCAGGGTCGTATCGAGCGCCGCGACATATTGCTGGACATAGGAGTCGCCGAGCAGCTCGACCCCGCGCGTGCCGTCGAGATCGCCGAATGCGCACAGCCGGCCGATGGTGCGCTCGCATTTGTTCAGGCCGAAGCCCTGCAGCTGGAACAGCGCGAGCTGATCACGCGGCAGCCGGGAGGCGACGCCGTTGGCGCGGAACGTCGCGTGCGCGAGCCCGGCACAGACGATGAGCGCGGTGGCGAAGCCTGCCGCCTGCGTCCAGCGCGGCCACGGCAGCCGGCGCAGCGGCTGCTCGACCAGCATCAGCATGAGCGTGGTCAGCGTGGCCATCAGCGCGAGCTGCATCGCCACTCCGGCCGCCGTCTGCGCGGCCTCGCCGAAGACGAAACGGGCAAAGAAGATCACCGGCCAGT
This sequence comes from Bradyrhizobium ontarionense, assembly GCF_021088345.1. Taxonomy (NCBI): domain Bacteria; kingdom Pseudomonadati; phylum Pseudomonadota; class Alphaproteobacteria; order Hyphomicrobiales; family Nitrobacteraceae; genus Bradyrhizobium; species Bradyrhizobium ontarionense. The sequence continues at coordinate 2,102,450 of NZ_CP088156.1, forward strand.
GGACCAGATAGAGCGAATAGGACGCCCGGCCGACGGCCAGTACCGGATCGGCCGTCATCAGCGATGTCGGTGCGTTGGCCGCGATGATGATGGCGGTGGCAATGCAGGGCAGAAGTGCGGCGACGCCCGCATAGGCCTGGTAGCGACCGATGAGCAGAAGGCTGCCGAGCAGGACGACGTCGCCGCATGCGGCCACGACGGCGCGTACGCGCGGCGACGACGACAGACGCGCTTCGAGCGGAATGGCGAGCGCGCCGAGCGCGAATTCGAACACCCGGAACGGCGTCAGGAAGAACACGGCGTCCGCATCATGCGGCAGCCAGATTGCGGCGGCAGCGAGCGACAACAATGCGACCGCGGCGATCGCGCGGAACAGATGCCGGCTGCAGCCCAACCACATCAGCAGCAGCGGCGCCAGCGTATAGAACTGCACCTCCAGCGACAGCGACCACAGATGCAGCAGCGGCAGCTCATCCGCAGTGGGAGCGAAATAGGCGCTTGCCTCGCGCCAGTACTGGATGTTGGCGATCGACAGCAGCCCGTGGGTCGCCTCCTTTGCCAGCTGGCGCAGGGATTCGGGTGACAGAAACAGCCAGCCGACGGCAAAGCTCGCTGCGATCGTCATGATCAGCGCGGGCAGGATGCGCCGCGCCCGCCGCAGATAGAAGTCGGACAGCGAGAAGCGTCGCGCAACAACATCGCGCAGGATCTGGCCCGTGATGAGATAGCCGGAGATGACGAAGAAGATGTCGACGCCGGCATAGCCCGCCTCGAAGCCGGCGATCTTCAGATGGTACAGGATGACGATGACGACGGCGATCGCCCTGAGACCGTCGATGTCCGCCCGGTGACTGCGTTCCAACTCGGTCCACTCCGCGCCTGTCGTGAGGCGACAGACATGCGCAGACACGAATGGCAGCAACGGGAAACAGGCATGACGCCATCGGACCCATCTGATGTCGGAGAACGGGCCGCGCTGTGGCGGGGCCGCAGAGTGGCCAAGTTTGCCGGCGGACCTTTCGTCCCGCTACGGCTTGGCCTGTTCGGACAAGAACTGGGAGATCATGGCAGCCGCGCGCTGGCCCATCAGCCGCGCACCGGCCACGGTGAAATGGCCCGGATCGAGAAACAACCAGACGCCATCGCCGCGCACGACCGGACAATCCTCGTCGCAATACAGTTCGGCTGGCCGCAGCAGCACGGCGTTGTGGTGCTCCATCACCACGGACTCCAACAGGCCATCGATCTCGCTGGTGGCGGCGCGTGCCTTGGCTGCAGCGAACGGCGCGCAGTCCGCCGGCGGCGCATGCCACAGCGGGCCAGGCTGCATCCGCACCTGGTCGAAGCTGCACGTCACGGGCCTCACCTGACCGCCGATGATCAGGAAGCGACGCCCCGGCCGATCGAGCAGGCGCAGCAGAGCCTGCAGGCCGTCGCGGATCTCGGCCGCTCTTCGCTCATTGCGATCGCCATCGCCGGTCAGATAGAGGTGCCAGGCCTGCCCGATCACAACCAGATCGGCCGACGAAGCCTTGACGCGCGCCAGCTCGCGATCGCGCAGCGCCATGCATTCGGCTGCACGCGGGGGGAGCGGAGCAAGGCCGATCAGCATCGGACAGCCGCCGACCGTCGAGGTCACGCCGCGGATATCGCGCGCCTTGAGATGCTCGTCCAACGCGGCAACGTATTGCTGAACGTAGGAATCGCCGAGCAGCGCCAGCGTGCGCGAGCCCACGGAAGCGCCGAATTCGCAGTGATCGCCCGAACGCGTGCAGGGGCTCATGCCGAAGCGCTGGAGCTCGAGCCGCGCGCGCTGCTCCGCCGGCAGTCGCCATGTCACGCCGTCGGCCTTGAACGTCGCGTGAGCGGCGGCGGCACAGAGGCCGATCACCGCCGCAAAGGCGGTCGCCTGCGTCCACTGCGCGGTGCTGAGACGACGGATGGGCTGCTCGACGAGAAAGAACATGGCCGCGGTCAGCGCCGCCATGATCAGCAACTCCACGATCAGGCCCGTTGTGCTGCCGGCCAGCTCTCCGAAAATGAAGTTTGCGAAGTAGATCACCGGCCAGTGCACGAGATAGAGCGAGTAGGATGAACGGCCGATGGCCAGAACGCCCCGATTTGCGAGCAGGCGCGTCGGCCGGTTGGCCGCAATGATGACGGCCGTCGCGATGCTCGGCGGCAAGGCACCGAGCCCGGCGTCCCGCTGGAAGCGCTCGATGACCAGGAGGCTGCCGCCGAGCACGATGTAGCCGGCCCACGCCGCCATGGTTCGGGCCGTCGGCCTGGTCGTGATGCGCCGCTCCAGCGCGATCGCCAACGCGCCGAGCACGAATTCGAAGACGCGAAACGGCGTCAGGAAGAACACGGCCTCTGGATCTCTGGGGAGCCAGATGATCGCCGCCGCGAGCGACAACAGCCCGGCCAGCGCGATGCCCGCGAACACATGGCGCGTCCGGCTGAGCAGCACCAGGAACAGTGGGCTGAAGAGATAGAACTGCTCTTCGGCCGACAGCGACCACAGGTGCAACAGCCCGAGCTGATCCGCGCTCGGCGCGAAATACTGGTTGGCCTCCCGCCAATATTGAATGTTGGCGATCGACAGCAGACCGTGCGTCGCCTCCTTGGCGAGCTGGCGCAACGCGTCCGGCGGCAGCCACAGCCAGCCGACGGCGAAGGTCAGCATGATGGTCACGATCAGCGCAGGCAGAATACGCCGCGCGCGGCGCGCATAGAATGCGGCGAACGAAAAGCTGCCGAGTTCGATGTCGCGGAGGATATGACCGGTGATCAGATAGCCGGAGATGACGAAGAAGACATCGACCCCGGCAAAGCCGCCACCGAAGCCGCCAACTCTCAGATGAAACAGAACGACGATGCAGACCGCGATCGCCCTGAGGCCATCGATGTCCGCCCGATAACTGCGATCCAACTCCGTCCACCTCGCGCCCGTTTTGCGGCGCACGATATGTTCAGACACGAATGGCAGCAACGGGAAACAGTCATGACGTCACCGGATCCATCCGATGACGGCAGGCCGGCGACGGCGCGGCGGAATTGGCCCGATGGAACGCACGACGCCGATGCGATCGTCGTCTCAGTATCTTACGTCAAAGTGAGGGGAAATGGCGGACATTGAGTTGAAAGAGGAAATGCGGCGACGCCCCACACCTTCTTGGAGGCTCAATAGTGATATTTGCATTGAGCAATTTCGAGCTGTTGCGTCTCGCCCTTGCCAGTGACGCGATAGACCAGCCTATGTTCGCCGGTGATCCGGCGAGACCACCAGCCTTGCAGGGCATGCTTAAGGGGCTCCGGCTTCCCGAGCCCCTTGAACGGATCGCGCTTGATGTCCTTGATCAGGGCGTTGATCGCTTCGAGAACTCTCTCGTCCTCCTTCTGCCATCCGAGATATTCTTGCCAGGCGTCTTCGGTCCACGCGGTGATCATGCCACCGCTCAACCCGCCTTCGTCGGCTCGACCAGCTCGTGCCCAGTCAACTTGGCTTCGTCGGCCTCCTTGATCGAGCGCAGCAGACGGGCGGCGTTTGCCGGGCTCTTCAAGAGATGGACGGTCTCCATGAGACCCTCATACTCCTCCTCCGACATCAGCACGACGCTTCTTGCATTCTGGCGCGTGACAACGAGCGGAGCGCGACCGTCACAAACGGCGTCCATGTAGGTTGCAAGGTTATTCCGAAGCTCGCTGTAAGAAACGTGAGTCATTTGCACCCTCCTCCTGCAGTGCCCGAGCATACATTGTACCGATATTTGTACACTGTACAGATAATTGCCAGACTGGCCGACGCCCTATTCCCTCACCCACCGATAAGGTGCGGGAGTTTTTCGGCATCACAAATCAACAGCTTATCTGCAGGGATGGTGGGGGAGGCAGGACTCGAACCTGCGAAGCCATGAGGCGGCTGATTTACAGTCAGCTCCCTTTGCCACTCGGGACACTCCCCCGTGTCGATGGCAGTTGAGGCCGGCCGCGGAACAGCGGTTGAGCGACCATCAGCGCCATGGAGACGGTAAGACCGCGGAGCCCGGATGACGGGCGCGCGCGGCCGGGGCCCTTATGATCGCAGCGGGGCCGTAAAGTCAACCAAGGGACGACGAATTTTCCCGGCCCGCGGTGCCAAATTGCCAGAATCCGCAGGCCGTGACAGAAACTCATCCCATGAGCGAACGCGATCGAAAGCCCCCTTTCCGCCGCCCGGGCGGTAAATTTCCCGGCAAACCGCGCGGTTTCGACCGGCCGCAGCCATGGCGGGAGCGCGAGGCCGGCAGTGACGGCCCCGTCATCCTCTACGGCTGGCATACCGTGACCCTGGCGCTCGGCAATCCCCGGCGCGCCATCCGCAAGCTTTACCTGACCGAGAATGCGGCGCGCCGGCTCGCCGAGGAAGGGATCGAGACCCGCGTGACGCCGGAGATCGTGCGTCCCGGCCAGATCGACCAGCGGCTCGGTCCGGACGCCGTGCACCAGGGCCTGCTCGCGGAAACCGATCCCCTGCCCTCGCCGGACATCGATACGCTGGCGGCCGAGGGCATGATCCTGGTGCTCGACCAGATCACTGATCCGCACAATGTCGGCGCCATCCTGCGCTCGGCGGCAGCGTTCGACGTCAAGGCCATCGTGACCACTGCGCGCCACAGCCCGGAAGCGACCGGCGTGCTGGCCAAGTCCGCCTCGGGTGCGCTGGAGCTGGTGCCGATCATCACGGTGCAGAATCTCGCCCGCGCGCTGACCCGGCTCAACGAGCGCGGCTTCCTGACCGTAGGCCTCGACAGCGCCGGCGGCGAGGACATCGCGGCGGTCGCGCTGCGCGAGCCCTTGGCGCTCGTGCTCGGCGCCGAGGGCAAGGGACTGCGGCAATTGACGCGGGAGACCTGCAGCGTGGTGGCGCGGCTCGACATGCCCGGCGCCATCAAGAGCCTCAACGTCTCCAACGCCGCCGTGCTCGCGCTCTATATCGGCGCGAGCCGGCTCGGGTTGATGCCCAAATGACGAAACGCCCGCGCGCAGGCCGCGGGCGGGCGTTGGCGACGAACCGGGTTGTGGCGGTCAGTAATAGCGGCGCAGCACGCGCCGGCCATGATAGTAGGACGAGGCGCCCCAGCGATAGGCACCCTGGGGATGGCCGTACACCACCGGCGGAGCGACGAGCGTCTCCTCATAGGCGTGGTGACGATGGTGATAGCGATAGACCGGGATCGCGCTCTCCTGATAGGCGGGATACGGCGCGAACGCGCCGGGACCGCTGTAGGTCGGGCCCTGGTTCACATAGTAGTACTGCCGCGTCGGCTCGGGCAGCCGCTCGTAACGGGCGCCGCAGGCGCCGCAGCCCGAATAGCCGCTCGCATAGCCGTAGGTGTAGCCGGGATGATAGGTATAAGCCGGCTGATAGGGGTAGGCCGTGACGGTCGGTGCGCACGGGCTCGCGTAGCCGCACGGCGCACAGGCGGACGAGCCGCAGGCCATTGCGGGCGCGCTGCCTGCGAAAGCGAGGCCGACAATGGCGACAAGTCCTGAAATCGTTCCACGCATTACTCTCTCCTGTCTGATCTGTTTCTTGTTTTCGAATTTCGTCCAAGTCCCACGCTGAACTAGCGGCGATAGCCCGGCGGATCTGCGTAGTCGCGCGGGCCTCCGCCTTCGCGCGGCGCGAGGATCACGGCCGGCGGCTCCATCGGCACCGGCGGCTGCGCCGGCTGCATATTGGATTGAGCGCCCCAGGATCGGGAATAGCTTTCCGGCGGCTGCGGCAGCTTGCGATTGGCCGGCGGCTCGATCTCGACCCGGCCGTAGCCGGGCTTCGCTCCGAGGGTCGGATAGTAGTGGCCGACCGGCGGCTCCGGCTCGACCGGCCGGCCGCCATAGAGCGAGGGCTGCATATAGTTGCCCTTGCCGAGCCCGGCCTGGCCCTCGACGACGGCATAGGAGGCATCGATGCCGTTGATGACGACGGGCACGCCGGGCCGTTGCGGGATGACGATCTCGAAACCTTCGCTGGCGAGCGAAGCGGACCCCGTCCCGATCAGAATCGCGAGAGCTGTTGCAAAACGCATGAATTCACGCCCTGGTTGCCACGCTACAAATACCGCAACGCGCGCCGCCATGGGTTAAGCGCGCGCATCAATCTGCGGGTAAGGCTAACGCACAGGCCATTCGCCGGGGTTAATGCCGCAAGCCGGGTTCGCGCGGGAGGGTTAATGCCGGATCATCATCCGAGCGTTGTGACAAGGATGGCGCGCAGGCCGATCGCCATCGTGATCAGCCCGACGCCGCCCTGCAGGACCTGGTTGGCCATGGTGAGCCCGCGCGCGGAGATCGCGATCGGCACCGCGATCAGGGTCGAGAGCGCGCCCATGCCGATCATGGAGCCGACGCCGAACAGCAGGATGTAGGCAAGGCCCGCGGCCGGCGTCGGAGCCTCGGCGACCGCCAGCACCAGCAGCGCCGCCGAGCCGGCCATCCCGTGCATCAGGCCGATGAGCAGGGTTCGCCAGCGAAACCGATGGGAATGATCGTGTGGCGCGCGACCATGCGGCATCCGTTCGCCGGCATGGCTGTGGGCATGAAAATGGGCGCTGCCGTCGCGGTGGCTATGGCGGTGGAAATGGATTCGGTCGCGCCACAGCCGCCACAGCACGTGCACGCCGAGCCCGACCAGCATGATGCCGACGGCGGTCTCCAGCCGGCGCGACAGCACCTCCGGGATGACATGGCCGAGCAGGAGCGCGGCGCCGGCAAAGGCGAACAGCGTCAGCGTATGACCGAGCCCCCAGGTGAGGCCGTGCTTGACGATGTCGGAGACGTCGCTGCGGCGGGCCGCAATGCTCGACACGGCCGCGATGTGGTCGGCCTCGAGCGCATGCTGCAAGCCCAACAGAAACCCCAGAGACAATATTGCCAGCATCAACCCCGCCTACCCTGTCTTCAGCCTAGCAGTCTTCCGGGACAGAGCAAGCCGCGGGCCAGCCGGCGCAGCATCCGCCTCGCCGGCCCGCATCACTCGTTCCAAAACATTCCGGCGAGCGGGGAACGACAGGGCCAGCCTGCACTTAGCAGGTGGGGCGCAACGACGGAGTATTCCATGACACGATTTGCAATTCTCGGGGCTGCAGTTCTCGCAACGGCGCTCGCCGGCCCTGCCATGGCGCGCGACATGCACCACCGGCACCACATGGGTCACCAGCATGAAGGAATGATGCAGCACGGGCACATGGACCGCCAGGGCGGGCCGATGATGCAGCAGCGCTCCGACGCCGGCTGGAACACCGGTTGGAACAATAATGGCTGGGATCGACGCAACAGCGGCTTCTGGCCGGCGAACGTCGCAGCGGGCGCAGTCGGCGCCGCTGCCGGCATCGCCGGCGCGGCCATCGGCACGGCCGGCGCCATTGCCACGGCACCGTTCCGCACCGCGGACGCCTATGCCTATGATCCCGGTCCCTACCGCTACGAACAGCCCGGCTATGATCGCGGCCCGAACGGCTACTATGGCGACTGGAACAGCTACGCGACGCGCAACGGTCTGGTCTGCCGCCCCGGCTCCGTCTTCAAGGGCAGCGACGGCCTGATGCACATCTGCCAGTAAGCCGACGCTGCGGTTGGTTTCGACAGGGGCGGCCTCAAGGCCGCCCTTTTTGCGCTCTGGACTGAAAGTCCTGGGCGTGTACGACACCAGTAGCCTCAGTGCATCAACTCTGGTAGGAACACCGCGCTTCGGAGAACCTCGCCGCAACGGCTGGACGAGAGCTCCACCACCCACGGTGCATTCGCCGGCTTAGCTCAGCGGTAGAGCAGCGGTTTTGTAAACCGAAGGTCGGGGGTTCAATCCCCTCAGCCGGCACCACCGACCGTCGCGTTTCGATCCGCTGCGTTTCAACCCATCGCTTCAACGCGCGACGTTTCTCAATTCGCCTTCGTCTTGATCGCCCCCGGCGGGGGCGGCTTGGCGGCCCCGGCCGTCACCGGCGGCTTCGGCGCGGCCCATTCCCGATCCGGCACCGGCCCGCCGCCCTCGCCGGTCGCGGCCACCAGCTGGCCCGGCACCAGATCCGTCACCTGCGCCCAGCCCTGGGTGGCGCAGAACAGTCCGAGCAGGCAGCCTTTGACGGCCAGCATCTTCGGTCCCTCGCGCCAGATCGAGACGCTGTAGGTCTTGCCGTCCTCGGCATTGTAGACCTCGCCCGCATAGCGGCCGTCCGGGTTCGGCTTCAGGCCGAGCAGCATCTGGTGGCCGAGCAGCAGCCGGCTGCGCTTGGCCGGATCCGGGTTCAGCCGATCGCGAAACGGCTGTCCCCTAGCGTCCGCCGCCTCCTTCGCCCAGACGATGTAGCCGCAGAGGCGATCGGGCATTGCGCCGCAGCGCTCGATGCGAACACGGGCGCGCCCGTCTTCGGTGAGCCAGGTGCCGGTCGGATCGCTGGCCGGGGCGGCGTGGCCACGGCTTTCCGCCATCGACAGCAGCAGGCTGACGACGATGCGCAGGCTGACGCGCAGCACGAATCTCAATGTCATGTCCAGGAACCTCGTTGTCTCCAGGGCCTCGAGCCACGCACTGGCGCGGCGCGCTTGAAGTTGCCGGCGGCTTCCCGGCACCTGCCCGTGCCCTCGATCCCAACGTTCGCAAACGAAGGTGCCGCGACACGATGCGGCCGGCGGGATCGGAGCATCCGTCCGCATCGGCCGCTCACTGGAGCTGTGCGACCAGGGCGTCGGCGCCCTTGTCGATCCCGGCTTCAGCCGCCGCGAGCGCGCCGACGCTGGCCTTGATGTCGTAGGGCGTCGGATACTGCTTGCTGACGAAGGCGTTCAGCAGCCGCCCGTTCGCGGCATCGAAGATCTCCGCGGCGTAGAACACCGAGCCGGTCAGCAGCCCCTCGCCGTCGCGCGCGCTCTGCACGCCGTTATAGACGGCGCCCGCGAAATCGAAGCGCGAGGCCGTGCCGAGCACCGGCGTGTTGGTGACGGCGCCGGTCAAGGTAAGCCGCACCCGCAGGGTGTTCGGGCCGCGCTGATTGACGAGCTGGAAGCGCGCCGAAAGGCTTTCCAGAAAGCGCGACCGCATGTAGGCGGCGAGCTTCACCTTGTCCTGCTCGGACATGTCGCCGAACTGGTGATCGCGGCCGCGATAGATCACGACCGGGTCGAGCATGGCCCTGTCATAGCTGCGCCAGTCCGCGGATGCGGCGTAGCGGTAGGGCACGCGCCCCGATGAATCGGACGCATTCGGCGCCAGGTAGCGCGCCGATGCGACCTCGGAATAGGCCACCGGCGTCATCGTGTTGCAGCCGCCGCAAAGGCCCGCCACGGCAATTGCCGCAAGTCCGGACGCCCGGGATCGAACCGTCATCTCCTTCTCCTCCATTCCATCGCAGGGCTGTTGCGAAGCACAACCACCGGACCTAGCATTAAAACCGACCAGACGGCTTGTAAAGAAGCTCGGTCAAGACGAGGTTAACGGCGGCGGTGCGGCGCAACAGCACACTTCAGGGAGGGCGAAGGTCGCCCTGCCCCGAGGGGGGCCTGGGAGGAGGTCACCGGTCGCGGGGCGCTCCGGGCTGCTCGAATGCCATCCACTGATCGTCGTCGAGCAACCGCGCGAACAGCCTATCCAGGTCCGGCTGCGGCAGTGGCGAAACGCGCAGCATGGTCATCAGCGCAAGACCACGGGCCGCTGCCCAGCGCAGCACCGCGAGATCGGCGTCGCGGGCCTCGGCCCGGATCTCGGCCACCCGCTCGGCGTCCTTGCCGCGGGCATCCGCCAGCAGGCCAGGCTCCTGAGCGAGCGCCCCCAGCATCGCCTGCGCCACGGAATATTGCTGAGCGATCAGCTCGCGCGAGATCGAGATCTGGGTGGCGAGTTCGGGCTGGCTCGCCGCTTCGCCAGCTTCAGCCCTGAATTTGTTGGCGAATTCCTCGAAATGCGCAAACTGCTGTTCAAGCAGAGCCTTAAGCACCGCTTCCTTGTTGGGAAACTGGTGCATCAGCCCGCCTTTGCTGAGCCCGCTTTCGCGCGCGATGGCGTCCAGCGTCAACCGCCCCGGACCATCCCGGGCGATGATGGTGAGGGCGGCGGTGACGGCCGCCTTGCGCGACCGCTCGGAGCGTGAAGGATTGTCCATCGGAGACTTGAGGTGCCGGGCGGCGCATCGGGTTGCGAGCAGGAGAGGCCCCGCCACCGGGGCTGCCCATGCCCTCCTCATAGGCGAGAGGCACCCTCCTCTGTCAAGCCGCGTGCAGACGTCGTGATGTTGCCATGCGCTGGAACAATCTGCGCGCGATCCGATTGAAGGTATCGCCTTGCGCGCGTGGGGAAGCACGGCCGCCTCAACTGTGGCAACAACATTGTCACATCTCATGCACGACTCGCGCCTATCCCCAGAAGTTATTGGTGTTCCAACTTGATTTCCGGACGAGCTTTTGTTGCAATTGAGGCATTCCGGGGGACGACCGCCATGACGTGGAAGGAAGAGCGTGATGCGCTGATCGCGCAGACCATGGCCTTCGTGCAGTCGGTCACCGGCAAGCCGGCCGACTTCGCCCAGTTCGCTTTGCCTGTCGTTCCGGTCGCAACCCCAGTAGCGCCCCAGCAGGCCGTGACCGGGCGCGGAGTGTCCGACGCAGCAGAGCGTGCATCCGCGGCCCACGCAGACCCGGCGGGTCAGCGCGTGCAGCCGCAGGCTAGCGAACTCCAGGGCACCGCGGTCCGGCCGGACTCCGCCAGGGCAGGATCGCATCAGCCGGGGCTCTCGATGCCTGGTCCAGCCCGGGCAGCCCCCGTCGCGCCGGAACGCTTCACCAGCATCGCCTCACAGCTCGATCTACAGCGGGACATGCAGGCGGAAATCCGCTCGCGCGTCGCCCGCTTCCGCGCTCATCAGGAGCGCTTCAACCGTGAACGCCAGGAATATTTCAGTGCGGAACTTGCCCGGCTGAAGGCTTCCGGAACTGGGCTCGCCGCTCCAGAGGAGTGAGTCACTCGCAGCCCGCGCGCCTTTGCCGATCTGGCTTCAAGACGAACCAGGACATTCGAAAATCCACTCGCCGGCAGCCTCACATCCAGGCGCACAGCAGCGCCACATTTGCAACGCAGGCGAGCAGCAACCCCACGCTGAGCGTGAGCTGGATCCCACCGCAGAAGATGTTGAGATCGGTTCCCATGGCTTAACCATCCGGCGATTCTGGCACCGGAGTCCCACGGATTCTTTTTCCAAAAATTTAGGACTCGTTTACGACTCGGCCGCGCCAAAAAAGGTCGCTTTCCGGCCCAGAACACGCCTGTGTCCGGCTACAACCCCTGTTCATCCTCGGTTCATCCTTCGCTTCTCTGGAGCTGTTTGGAATGCCCTACGCCCTGTTCTGCAACGATGCCAAATTGAGCAAGGCCTACCCGACCGAGGCCGACGTCTGGAGGCTGGCGCGGCAGAGCGGGTTGGTGGTGGACGTGACGATCAGCGCACGCCGGTCGTCGGTCCATCTGCAGCTCGACAATGATTATGAGATCAGGGCCTGTTCCGCCGAGCCGGAGGAGGATCCCTGGCGCAATCGAGCCGACGCCGAGCAGGACTTCAACATCCCGTTCTCGTCCTGATGGTTCGGGCGAGGCTGCGCCCTTCCCTCGCGATTGGCATCGGCGTGGCCGCCGTGAGCTAAGACCGCCGGACAGTCGGGCGATCGATGCGAGAGCCCGCCCGCATCGATACGTTCACGAACTGAAACTTTTAAGACGGTCGCCCGGAGCGACAGAACCACTCTCAGCGGGCAGCCGCAGCCGTCCGCATGGATGGTCGCCATGAAGTCCGCTCTCTACGGCGTCGCCGTCGCCAGCGATGCGGTTTCGGACGGAAGTGCGACACAGGCGCGCTTGCGGCTGACACCGCGGATTGCACCGGTCACCTTCAGTACCCTTCCCGACGGGCAGAACGCGGTTTGCACCAGCGCGACCTCGTAGGGGGCCAGCATCAACGGTTCGGACTTCAGAATGGTCTGGGCGGAGCACGGCAAAACAGCCGCGGACAACAACAGCACGGATACCAAGATACGCATGTGGGATGATCCATCAAACCGGCGAACTCATAATACCAAGTGATGGCGAAAGTTTCACGAAGGTTTGAAAATATTTTTGCACTGCGTGAGCCAACCTGAAACCACATTGACCAGGACCAGCCGATAGCAAGACGCCCGCGCCGGAGGGCGCGGGCGGTTTCCAATTCTGGTCTGAACAGATCTTCGCCGGCATTGGGCGCCCACCGTCAGGTCGGCGCGTCAGATCGGCGCCTGCCGGGTCAGTACTTGCTGGCGACCGGACCACCCCAGCCAAAGCGATAGTTCACGCCGACCTTGACCGTATGCTCGTCGCTGTTGAAGCGGCTGCCCACGACCGGTGCCGGACCACCCGTGAAGGTGGTATTGCCGAAATTGTAGTACTGGTACTCGGCCTTGGCCGACCAGCTCGGCGCGAACATGTATTCCAGGCCGGCGCCGACCGTGTAGCCGTCCTTGGTGTTGCCGTTGGTGGTGAAGCCGGCAGGCACGCCGGCGACGCTCACGCCGAGACCATTGCCGTCACGCCAGGCATAACCGCCCTTCGCGTAGACCAGAGCAGGTCCCCAGGTGTAGCCGAGGCGGCCGGTCACGGAGCCGAGCTGGTTGGCGCCGGTGGAGCTCACGACGGTTGCGCCGGGGAAGCCGAAATTGGTCGTGTTGCGGTCCATCCAGCTGTACTGGGCCTCGATGCCCAGCACCCAGTTCGGCGCGAACTGGTAGTCGAAGCCGCCCTGGACACCACCAAGGAAGCGACCGCTGTTGCCTTCGAGACTGTTGTTGCCGGCGAAGGCGCCGCCGAGGTGACCGCCGACATAGAAGCCGGTCCAGTTATAGATGGCCTGCGGCGGGGTGTAGATGGGCGCCTTGGTGTAGGTGCGCGCGGGCATGTCGGCGGCGAACGCCGGGGCAGCCAAAGCGGTCAAAGCCACTGCACTTAAAAAAAAGCGTTTCATGGGACGTCCCCGTTATTCGTTTGCGACATCTAGTGAACATCATGGCCGCATTTGGGTTGCCCGATGGCGGTGACGCAGCTGTGATTGTTCAGCGCGTGTTACCAGGGAGCAACAAAGACCTTTTGTTCCATAGGCTTCCCGAATATTTCGTGAAGCTACGCGCCTCGCCCGAGATTTGGTCGCGGTGAGGCGGCAACGCGTTTGACCCATCCCTGAATTGTGATCGGGCGAGCCGGTTGGCAACCCGCCGCGACGGCGTGGCAGGCCTTCGAACTTGGAGGTGCTCGCGGCCAGAGCTAGCGCGTCAGGGCAGCGATCTCGGGGAAAGCGCCATAGGTCGCTCCAGCGCAGAGCTCGCCGGCATCCTCCATCAGGCGGTCGAACCGGCCGTCGACGTAGACTGCCGCCCGCTCCTTCGCCGGGCGGTAGCTGCCGTCGGACTCGCGCGCCGCATAGCGCAGACAGCTGACGTAACGCAGGCGGCCGCCGACCGTCCGCTGCACGGGCTCGGCCACGACGCCATCGCGCACGCCCACGGGATTGTTCAGGTAGGTCCTGAGATAAGCCAGGAGCTCGGCGCGATAGTTTGGCGGGAAGGGCTGGTTCGCGACACCGCGATCGTCCGTATAGGAAATGCCGCGACTGTCCTCGCTCATGAACGCGGCGGGGCCACCGCTGGCACAACTCGTCAGCAGCAGCGCCAGCCCGGCCGCCGGCCACCAGCTCGTTTTCCCCATCCCCACGCCGTCCAACTCTGAAAGACCTTCCCTTCGGCCGCTTCTAACCTAAAGCCGACGGCCAGGGAAATCAGTTCCCCTCACACTCCCGTCAAGCGGCTGCCACCGGTGGCACTGGTGCTGCCGGTGGCAAGACGAATCGACGATCGGCTCTATGGCTGCTCGGCCGGTCAGCCGCGGCGGGTCGCCGGGGTGACACGCTTGACGCTCACCTTCTTGTGTCCGGTCGCGTTGAAGCTGACCTTGGTCAGCGCCGGCTTCTTCACTGCGGCGTGCGATACCTTCACGTTGTGGTGATGGCGGAGATGCGCCACGTGCCGATGCGTGTGGCGGAGCAGCGAAGCGTGCGGCTTGCTCTTCGACTTGCCGACGGTCGGCTTCATCTCGTTGGTCTTGTCGCCGGCCTGCGTCCCACCTTCGGTCTTGGCTGCGTCGGACTTGCTCGCACCGGTCTTGACGGTATCTGTCTTCGCGGTCCCCGTGGTCTGGGTGGACTTCGCCGAAGGGTCGGTTTTTGCAGGACCAGCGGCGAACGCAGGCGCAGCCAGGATCGAAGCGGCGAGCAGCGTAACGGACATTGTCTTCAGCATGGTCGTCTCCGTGATGTGAAGATCTGGAGGTACCATCCAGTCCGGATGGGCTCGTGATCATGGAAACGACGATAGGGAACCGGCACTGAACCCACCCTGAAGTAAAGCTGGGTTTTCAGTTCATCGACATGAAGGGATAGTCATCGAAGTGACTGGCCTGTCACCATGTGGCCCGTATAATGCGCCGATCGCGGCGCAAAATCCGCGCAAATGACCGGGAATATTTCGCAGCTGCGGAAGTTCTTCTCTCCGCATGCAGTCACCTGTTGGATCGACAACTCGGGAGATACGAATGAAAAAGTCTGCGATCAGGATTGCCACGCTGGCGCTGTTCTCGATGGCCGTGGCCTCCGGGCCGCTGCTTCTGTCGAAGGCCTATGCCGCAGGCAGCGACACCCCCTCGTCGCCGCCGGCGTCGGATTCGTCCAAGAAGAAGAAGGACAAGAGCTCGAGCATCGAAGATCCGAAGTTCCTCGCTGCCTACCGCACGGCCTACACCTCGATCTATGACCGCGGCGACTATGCCACCGCGATCGAGCAGCTCAAGGCGCTGAACCGTGAGGACGTCGCCGACGTCGCCAATCTGATCGGCTACTCCTACCGCAAGCTCGGCAACTACCAGGCCTCGAAGCAGTATTACGAGCAGGCCCTGGCGGACGATCCGAACCACGTGCGCACCTGGCAGTATTACGGCCTGTGGCAGCTCGAACAGGGCAACCGCGAACAGGCCAAGTATCACCTCGACAAGGTGGCACAGCTCGCCGGCACCAACAGCACCGAATATCGGTCGCTCGCCGACGCGCTCGAGAAGCAGCCTGGCACCGGCCTCGTCTACTGACGACCCGATCGGACAAGTCCGATCTGAAGAGGCTGTCTCAGATACATGGCGCAACCCGAAAGGGTTGCGCCATTTCTGTTTGTCTTCTGCTTGTTTCAGAGCTTAGCCCAAGTGAGCGCAGCGACCCGCGGGAGGCCGGTCCCGCATGTCGCTTCGCTTCATGCCGGGGTTACTGACTATTGTCCGCCGCCGTTCGTCGGGTCAGGATGACACCTCGGCCGCCCCCTCTTTCATTTTCATTGCGCGGTTTGAGCGGGAGATTGCCTCGTGGAGCCCTGGCTTGGCGCCGCACTCGGTTATATCAGCGATTGGCTGGCGTTTCAGGTCGAGGTCTCCGGACAGCCCGGCGGCATCCTGGCGATCGCCCATCGCGGCGAGATCGTCCTGGAGGCGGCCTTTGGGCATGCCAACCTCGACACCGGCGAGAAGCTGACGCCGCGGCATCGCTTCCGCATCGCCTCCCACACCAAGGCCTTCACCGCCGCCGGCATCATGCGCCTGCGCGAGCAGAAGCGATTGAAGCTCGACGACGCCGTCGGGCAATACGTCAAGGATCTGCATCCCGACGTCGCCACGGCCACTCTCGGCCAGTTGCTGTCGCACACGGCGGGCCTGACCCGCGACGGCAAGGATTCCGGCCAGTTCGCCGATAGCCGATCTTATCTCGACAAGGACGAGCTGCTGGCCGAGCTCAGGCTGCCGCCTGTGATCGATCCGAACAGCCGCTTCAAATATTCCAACCATGGCTATGGCCTGCTCGGCCTTGTCATCGAGGCGATCACCGGAGAGCCCTACCCCGTCTGGCTGCAGCGCGAGATCATCGCAGCCCTCGGCCTGCGCGAGACTGCCGCGGACATGACGCTGCTCGGCAAGGGCGTCCCGTTCGCGCGCGGCCATTCGCGCACCGTGCCGGTCGGACGCCGCGTGGTGATTCCCGGCGACAATCCAACCCACGCCATCATGGCCGCGGCCGGCGCGGTCGCGACCGCGGCGGACACCGCGCGCTTCTTCGCCCAACTCGCGCCAAACGCCAGGAAGAGCCTGCTGTCGGTCGCGAGCCGCCGCGAAATGATCCGCAGGCAATGGCGTGTCCCGCAGGATGTCGAAGAGGTCCACTATGGTCTGGCGCTGATGAGCGGCACCACCGCCGGGTTCGACTGGTTCGGCCATGGCGGCGGCTTCCAGGGCTACATCTCGCGGACGTCGGTGATTCCGGCACGGGAGATCGCCATCACCGTGCTCACCAACGCCGTCGATGGCTGGGCCCCGGGATGGGCCAACGGCGTCAAGTTCATCCTGCAGGCGTTTGCCACCCATGGCGCCCCGACCCGCAAGACGCGCGACTGGACCGGACGCTGGTGGACGCTGTGGGGCGCTGTCGATCTCGTGCCGTTCGGCGCGCAGGTGCTGGTCGCCAATCCGACCTTCATCAACCCTTTCCTGGACGCCTCCCGCATCGAGGTGACGGGACGCGACACCGGCCGCATCGTGCAGGCCACCGGCTATGCCAGCCACGGCGAATCCGTCCGACGCGTGCGCACCAAATCCGGCGTCAGCGAGATCTGGCTCGCCGGCGCCCGGGTGCGGCCCGAGCGGGTTGTACGGGCGGAGATGGAGCGGAAGTATCCGAAGGGCCGCCGCAGGACGCGATCGTAGCAGCGGTGATTGATGAAGATCCGGAGCAGGCAGCGAAGGCGAGCTCATGGTGGGCGCCAAGCGGGTGGCGACACGTCACACGAAGGTCGGTGACCCCCGCGACGTTACGTAGAGCGCTGGAGGATCGGATCGATCAAATCACAGACAAACAGACCCTGTCCCGAGCAAGACCCAGGAGAAGTTCTGCAAACGGGACAACGGTTCGGTTGATTTAAACGCCGCCAGAATACATTCGGCGTTGTAGGGGGGTGGGATGTCCCTTGGCCGGCTTTGCGCCAGCCTTTTTCTTTTCGAAGAACTTCTTGCGTGCTGCCCTTGCCTTCTCCTCGAACTCCTTCTTGAGGAGTTCCTCCTGCTTCTTTTCAGGTTGGTCGGGACCGGCGTATGTTATCTTGGGCATGGCAGCCTCGAAGTGTGTGTCAGGAATGCTTAGCGCGGCATGGATGTACGGCAGGTTTAAGCGGCGTGCTCCGGCGCGATGACCTCCTCCAGCTCCACAACGGCGTCATCGTTTTGACGTTGCACCAACAGAACGCGATATTTCGTCGCCGCGTGGAATAGAATTTCGTCTTCGCTGGGCATATCGGAATATCCTCCTAAAACGCGGCCGCTTCGCGACAGGATCGTAAAAGTCATGTTGCCGTCCAAGGCCTTGTCCTCGTCCCGGCTCGTGCTGGTAAACCCCGGCCAATCCACGATCGCACCCGCGGTATATTTCGCCAGGTCTTTCGAGAGGTCATCCGACATGTAGCCGCGATGAACGGCGCCAATGTGGACCGGCAATTTCTGCAGTGCACCATTCAAGATTCGTGCAAACTCCCGAACCGCGGTGGACGGATGGCCGCTCCACAGCTCGCTGTTGATCTGCTGGTACCATCGGGAATGTTCGGTCGTGTAGATCCAGATTGCAAGCCGATCGCCGGCGCTCAGACCCGCGGGATCGATGCCATCGACAAGGCGGGCGCGGGAGCAGCAATCGATATAGGTATGCCAGTTGCCCAAGAATTGGACAAAGACACCCTCCCGGCGCAAATCGCCATCAATTGGATGTGAAATCGCCACCAAATCCCCGCCCCCAGGAGCCGGATAAGATCACGGTCACAAGCTCTCTACAACCCAGGATCGTCGCGGATATCAGACCGCGCTTGCTATGATACGGCGAGTCGCCCAGCGGGACATGTGATCCTGATAACACAGCGTGTCTGAATCTGCCCGACGGGTCGGTCGGGACCTTGCCGAAGGTTCGCAGTCCGGTGCGTTGCCCCATTGACGCCCTTCCCCTACTTCATCAGCGCCTCGGCCTCACCACGGAAGGCTTTGCGCGCATCGTCGCGCGAATAGAACATGTGCCCGCCCGGATAGACCACGAGCTTGACCCGCGGCGGCCGTGCGAAGGGCGGCAGCTGATCGAGCAGGATCTTGGAGCCGTAGTAGGGCGTAGCGAGATCGAACAGGCCATGCCCGACCAGAAGCTTGAGCTTGGGATCGAGCGCGAGAATCTGCCTGAGCTCGCCGACCGACTCCGGCGGACTGAGGCCGCGGCCGAAGTCCCAGTTCATGTTCACGGCACCGCTCAACAGCTCATAGGAGCCGTCCGGACGCCAGTTCAGCTTGCGCGTCGTCAGCTCGACCGCGGCACTGGTCAGCGGCGCGGTGAGCACGTCGCCGGAAGGGTCGGAGCTGCGCGAATGGCTCGAATCCGGATACGGATCGATCCCCAGCACCGAGCCGTCATAGCGGCCAGTGATCCGGCCGTTCTTGCGGTCGAATTCGCGGCGAAACTCGGAGACGTTGAAGCGGCCGGCCAGCCGGCGGCTGACCGCCTGGTCGATCCCGGTCAGACCAGCGACCTTGTCGGCGAGCCGGTTGGTGGCATCGGTGTCGGCCTCGCCTTTCACGAGGTCGAGCAGGAAATCGCCGCTTGCATAACGCTCGACATCACCGAGGTCGGCGCGGGTCACCGGCCCCTTCATCTGCCGGGCGACGGCTGCGAAGCTCGGCAGGCTCGCGACATATTGCATCAGGCTCGAACCCGAATAGTCGCGGAAATCCATCAGCGGCGACACCAGGATCAGGCCGTTCACGCCGATGCCCTGGTCGTGCTGGAGATTGTTCACGATCTTCGGACCGCGAATGCCGCCATAGCTTTCGGCCGTGACGAATTTCGGCGACGCGAGGCGGTCATGCTTCTCCAGCCAGCGACGCACGACGAGCGACAGCGAGCGCACGTCGCCATCGACCGAGAAGAAGCGCTTGCGCGCCTCGTCGCCGGTGGCGACGAAGCGGCTGTAGCCGGTGCCGACAGGGTCGATGAAAACGAGATCGGTGAAGTCGAGCCAGGTGTCGGCATTGGGCAGCAGATCCGGCTTCGACGACGGCGTCACGCTGGCCGCATCGATCGAGATTCGCCATGGCCCGGCATTGCCGAGCTGCAGATAGGCGGACGAGGCGCCGGGACCACCATTGAAGAAGAAGGTCACGGGACGGACGGCGCGATCGGCGCCATCGAGCTGATAGGATGTGTAGGCGATGTCGGCCTGCGGCTCGCTCTTGTCGTCGAACAGGCGGATTGCGCCCGCGGCCGCCGTAAACGACAGCCTGCGGCCTGGCAATTCGAGCGTATGCGTGGTAGTGGAATCGGCAGGCAGCTTGCGCTGCTCGGCCGTCGAGGACGATCCGGGCGGGCTGGCCGACCGATTGCCGGCCGAGCCGGTGCGCTGACCTGCAGGAGCCACGCTCTCCTGCGCCGCAGGCGGGGCATCCTGCGCGCGCACGGCCTGGCCGGCGATCAGCGCCGCCAGCGCCAACGCGGCGAGGCCGGCACGCCGGTCCGATGATCTCAGAGCTGGCATCAACTCACTCCCTGCCGCCAAGCGGGCTGGCGAAGCCATTGGCCGAAAACGTGCCATTCTGCAACGCATGAACCGCGGCCAGGGACCAGGCTCAACCAACTCTTCCGTGATCCAGGTCACGTCCGAGCGAGTGCCTCTTCCTGCCACTTGTGGTATGGGCTCGAACCTCGCGGCGCCGTCCGACGTCCCACAGGAGGGACATGGCCGAGCGGCCAGGGACGCGGCCAGAGACATGGGCGCCTGCCGGTTCGACCACGGAGTTCATTCATGAAAATACCGACGCTCATCGTCGTCGCGCTGACGGGGCTTGCCTCTCCGGCCCTGGCCGGGCCGCCGGCCGCCCTCGTCGAGGACGTTCAGGGCGACGTGGCCGGCGCAGAGCTGATGGATTATGTCGCGCCCGGCCAGGTGATCAAGCTCGGCCCTGACGGTGCCGTGGTCATGAGCTACCTCAAATCGTGCCGGCGCGAGACCGTGAGCGGCTCCGGCAGCGTCACGGTCGGTCCTGGCGAGAGCAAGGTCGACGGCGCCACGCTCAAGAGCGACATCGTCAATTGCGACGCCAGCCACGCCCAGGCGACGACACGCGAGACCAGCGAGGTGGCGGCGACGATCGTGCGCAGCCTCGGGCCGGACAGCGCGCCGGTGGCGCAAGCCGTCATCTACGGCGCCTCGCCGATCGTCGAAGCCAAGGGGCGCGGCACGCTGATCGTCGAGCGGCTCGACCAGCCCGGCGAGCGCCAGCAGGTCGAGCTGTCGGGCCGGCAATTCAAGGGACGCTTCTATGATTTCGCCGGCACCAACCATCCGTTGACCCCGGGCGGCACCTATGTCGCGAGCTTCGGGCCCTCCCGTCTCGTCTTCAAGGTCGACGCCCAGGCCAAGGCCGGCCCGGGCCCCGCGGTCGGGCGATTGATCCGACTGAACTGAAGCTGAAGGCAGTTGTCGGTGGCGATCGGACGCCGGACGCGCGACGCGCTTGCCGTCGTCGCCATTGCGCTGGCGAGCGCGGGGTTGTTGGTCTCGCCGGCCTTCGAGCGCGGCCGCGGCCTGTCGCTCGATGCGCTCACATGGCTGCGCTTCGAGACGTTCGGCAACCTGCACGATGCTGCGGACAGTCCGGCGGTCGTGGTTGCCATCGACGAGGAAAGCTACCAAACGCCGCCGTTCAGGGGCTCGCCGCTATTGACCTGGACCGGCGAGATCGGCCGCGTGCTCACAGCCGTTCTCGACGGCGGCGCCAAGGTCGTCGGATTCGACATGGTGTTCCAGACCTCGATCGAGCAGTCCGAGATTCCGCTCGGTGACAGCACGCTCGGCGAGAAGACGCGCGGCTTCGACCGCGACTTTCTGCGCGCGCTGGCCTCCGCAGCCGCCGGCGGCAAGGTGGTGCTCGGCGAGATCTTCGGCGAGCAGCCGATCCTGCCGGCGCCGGGACAGCGCGTTGCCGTGCGCCAGCAGCAGAACCTGCGCCCGCTCAACACCTACACCGACAGTGACGATGTCGTCCGCCGCCATCCGCTGACGCTCAGCGTCGACGGCAAGGCGGTTCCGAGCATGGCGCTCGAGCTGGCGGCGCGCGCGCGCGGCACCACGCCCGTGATCGCTCCAGAGGGCGTGACGCTCGGCGACTATAACGTGCCCGGCAGCGTACCCGGCACGATGAGCTTGAATTTCACCGGCGGCGCCGACGACGTGCCGACCTATTCCTTCGCCGATCTGCGGGCCTGTGCCATCAAGGGCGACAAGGACTATTTCCGACGCGAGTTCGCCGGCAAGGTCGTCCTAATCGGCACCGTCGGCATCGAGGACCGCAGACTGACGTCGAAGCGCTTCGCGACCCGCGCCGAGGGCGCACGGCGGCCGCGTTGCGTGCTGGCGGAACGCAAGCTGACCGAGACGTTCGCACGCAGCACGATCGCCGGCGTCTACATCCATGCCAACGCGGTGAACAATCTCGTCAGGCAGGATGCCGCGATCGAGCTCGGACGCTTCGCCATCTTCGCTATCGCCGCGACGATGGCGCTCCTGGCTGCGCTGCTGGCCCGGCTGCTGCGGCCGGCCGCCGCAGCTGCGATCCTCGCCGGGCTCGGCCTGCTCTACACAGGCCTTGCAACCGCCCTCTTCAACCATGCCCACGTGCTCCCATTGACCGAGCCGCTGGCGGCAGGCGTGCTCGCGCTGGCCGCGACGACCGGCTATCGCTTCATGGTCTCGGACAAGGATCGCCGGCTGCTGCAGAAGAGCTTTGCCTACTACCTCGCGCCGCGCGAGATCGACCGCATGCTCGCCTCGCGCCGGCTACCGCAGCTCGGTGGCGAGACCCGCGAAGTCACCGTGTTCTTCTCCGACATCGAGGGCTTCTCGCGCATCGCCGAGCAGATGTCGCCGGAACAACTGATGGCGCTGACCAACGAATATCTGTCGGCGATGACCGACGTGATCGAAAGCCATGACGGCTACGTCGACAAATATATCGGCGACTCCGTGGTCGCGGTGTTCGGCGCCCCGCTCGACGATCCCGATCATGCGCGAAGCGCCGCACGCGCGGCGCTCGGCTGCAAGGCAAAGCTCGCCGAGCTCAACCGCACGTCCACGGCCTTCCAGGGCATCAAGGTGGCGCAGCGCATCGGCATCAACAGCGGCGCGGCGCTGGTCGGCAATTTCGGCTCGCAGCGCCGCTTCAATTATTCCGTGATGAGCGACGCCGTGAACGTGGCCTCGCGACTCGAAGGCGCCAACAAGTTCTACGGCACCACCATCATCGCGTCCGACGGCACGGTCGCGCTCGCCGGCAACGAGTTTGCCTGGCGCGAGCTCGACACGATCCGGGTCAAGGGCCGCGAGCAGTCGCTCAAGATCTACGAGCTGCACGGCCGTGCCGCCGAGCTTTCGTCGCGCGAACAGGCCCTGCTCACCGGCTACGCGGCTGGTCTCGCGCACTGGCGGGCCGGCGAGTTGCCGCAGGCGGCCGATCGTTTTTCGCAGGGCGCGCTGGACGATGCGCCCTGCGATCTGTTCGCACAGAGAGCAAAAGCGGCCCTTGAGGGCGGCGCCGCCGCCTGGGATCCGGTGCGCAGCCTGCAGGAAAAATGACGCCGTCATGACGGCGGCGTCATGCGCCCATTTCCGGGCGACATCGGTCCTCATCCCGGCCCCATTGCTCCGCCATATCGGCCGCGATGGACAAGCACGGCCAAGGTCGGCTAGACGACACGGCGCCTTCAATCGGCCAACCGACCAGCGAGCCCTGCGACGCATGACCACGCCCAAGCGATATGAGCGGATCGCCTTCGTCGCGAGTCCAAGTGCCGAGGCCCAGGCCGCGCTGACGCAGCTGAGCGCGCTCTACGGCAATGCTGATCCGGACCTCGCCGACGTCGTGGTGGCGCTCGGCGGCGATGGCCTCATGCTGCAGACGCTGCATGATCACATGCGCTCGGGAAAGCCGATCTACGGCATGCATCGCGGCACGGTCGGCTTTCTGATGAACGAGTTCAGCACGATCGATCTGCATGGGCGGCTCGGCGCGGCGCAGGAATCGGTGATCCATCCGCTATTGATGCGGGCGACCGACGCCGGCGGCGTCGTTCACATTCATCACGCCATCAACGAGGTCTACCTGTTTCGCCAGACCGCGCAGACCGCGCGCCTGCGCATCCTGATCGATGAGCGCGAGCGCATGCCGGAGCTGATCGCCGACGGCGTTCTGGTGGCGACTCCTGCGGGCTCCACCGCCTATAATCTCTCGGTGCAGGGTCCGATCCTGCCAATCAACGCAGCGCTTCTGGCTCTGACGCCGATCAGCGCGTTCCGGCCGCGGCGCTGGCGCGGCGCCCTGCTCCCGAACACGGCTTACGTCATCATCGAGGTGCTCGAAGGCGACAAGCGGCCGGTCGCGGCGGTGGCCGACCATGACGAGGTCCGCAACGTCCAGCGCGTCGAGGTGCTCTCGGACAAGACGATCTCGATGCGGATGCTGTTCGATGCCGGCCACAGCCTGGAAGAGCGCATCCTGAGCGAGCAGTTCGGCTACTGATATCAGCCGCTTTTTCGGCCCTCTGCAGCCACCCGCAACGCTTTGTTAACCCGCGGCTCCGTATGGTTAATGCAGGTATACCGACATCTCCGGTGATCCTTTCAGGCCGGCCCAATGTACCGCATCGACTTCAACAAGCTGCGTTTCCTCGTCTGCGACGACAACCCGCACATGCGCCGCATCCTGCGCACGCTGCTGCATTCGTTCGGTGCGCGCGAGGTCAATGAGGCCGAGGACGGCGCGACCGCGCTCGAGATGTACACCCATTTTTCGCCGGACATCGTCATCACCGATTGGGCGATGCCGATCTTCGACGGACTGGAACTCGCGCAGATGATCCGCCAGCCGGAAGCCAAGGGCAATCCCTACGCGCCGATCATCATGCTGACCGGTCATTCGGAGAAGCGCCGCGTCACCGTCGCGCGCGATGCCGGCGTGACCGAATTCCTGGCCAAGCCGATCTCGGCGAAGGGCCTGTATCAGCGCATCCTCAACGTGGTCGCCAATCCGCGCCCCTTCATCAAGACCAAGACCTATTTCGGACCGGATCGACGCCGCAACACCAACACCGCCTATATCGGTCCCGAGCGCCGGGTTGGCGGCGAGGCCGAAATCTACCAGCAGCCGTCACTTCTGGATAAAGCGCGCTCCGCGGTTTAGGGGCGGAGCAGTGAGCCCCCGTTAACGCAATCCGGGGATCGGCGCCCAGCGCGCGCATGTCCTCGGCTATGAATCGGGCAATGAGTCGAAGTGCGTTGGTCGGCATCAGTCAGGACATCGAGATGGCGAAACAGAAAGCCCCGGCGATCCAGGTCAAGACCTACGCCTCGCATCACGTCATCACCCAGCCCAATCCGCTGAAGAAAGTGCTGCACCGGGTCGACGAGAAGAATCTCGATGATCCGATTGCGCGGGCGGAAGCCGCTCTTGCGGACCTCTCGGGCGAGTTCAAGTCCTGGATGGACACCGAAGCCGGTCGTCTGTCGAAGGCCTACGCGGCCGTCCTGAAGAACGACTTCGACGACTCGGCCTGCGAGGAGATGTTCCGCGCCGCCCACGACATCAAGGGCGATGCCGCGACCTTCGGTTATCCCGCCGCCGCAGAAGTCGCCGACAGCCTGTGCCGCATCATCGAGCATGCACCCGATCTCGACAAGGTGCCCGCCGAACTGTTCGAGCATCACGTCAACGCCATCCAGGCGATCGTGCACGACCACACGAAATACGACAGCGCCACCGTGGCGGGCGAATTGAGTCGTCGGCTGCGCCGCGTGGCCGACGACTATCTCGTCCAGGTCAACCGCGACCGGCCGGAGCATCTCGAAGCAATCCTGGCCCCGAGCCTGGTGCCGGGCGACCAGCCCTAAGCGTCGGGCCGTAGCCCAGGCGAGCGCGGCTCCCCCGGGGACAGACCATCCCCGCATGGCGTTTCGCCGAAGCCCGCTGGGCCTCGGCTGACGCACATGCGGGCTACGGGGCCGTCATTGCCGCGGCACACGCGCGCAGCCTGCGCCGATCAGCGGTGGCCACGGGGCTAGGCCGCAATCAACCCGAACTCCAGCCCGGCGACGAAATCCTCCGCCATCACCTCGTCGCAGAACTCGCGGGCCTCGTCGCGCGCGGATTCGGTGGCGAAGCGGCGCAGAAGGATCAAGAGCGGCTCGGCGGAATCGCGATCGGTCGTGCAATGCGTCAGCACCCGCTCGACCATTTTGCGGCGCAAGATGGCCGCACCGCTCAAGGTATCGGCAAAGCCGGTCTCGCGGCAAACGTCGAGTGCGATCCTGAAGGCATCGAAGGTGGTTTCGGGAATGCCCGCCTTGCGCAGCAGCCCCTGCAGGCTGGCGCGGCCGCGATCGTTGAGCAGCCCCGACACCCGCGCCCGGGGCATGTCGGCGAGCTCCGACAGCGCGATTTCGAACAATTCGATGTTGCCCGACAACAGCGCGCGCAGGATCAGGCCGGCAGTCAGCTGCGATGTCGCGCGCAAATGCTGGACCAGTCCGCGCAACTCCTCGCCGCGTGAGCGCGCCGCGATCGTGATGGTCGAACGGTCGCGCGCTTCGCCGGTGATGCGCCCGGCCCGGTCGACGCTGAGCCAGTTCCTGGCGACCACGAACTGCGCCAGCGTCTCGGAGAGCTTGTCGACCAGCGCCGCGCGCGTCGCCGCCGGCAGATCGTCCAGCACCAGCATGGCTTCGCGAATCGCGGCGAGATGTCCGTGACGCTCGACGATGCGATCCCAGGAGAACGGCGCGAGGTCGGCATAGGCATTCTCGATCAGTTCGAGCGCGGCCGCCGGGCTGCCGACCTCGGCGATGGCGGCGCAGACCGGCGCCGGCAGGCCGACGCGGCGCGCCACAGCGCATTGTGTTTCCGAATTGCCGGTGGCGACGATGTCGACGAGGTCGGCGTCGATGAGCAGCGGCGAGTATTCGAGGATGATGGCGGCGACCGAAGGCTGGTCGGTGGCGAGCGCCTGGACGATGGCCGCGGGCGCCTCCGCCGATCGCGCGAACACCTCCGCCATGGCCTGCCGCACCAGTGGTGACGGATCGTCCAGAAGCATGAGAAGCGCGCCTTCTGCGGCGCCGCGATCCTCATCGGTGAGATTCGAGAGCATCCACGCCCGGGCCAAAGCCCTGGTGGCCTCTGCCCGCTCACCGGCGGGCGCGGTTCTGACCCAACTGAGAAACTGCCGAACGATCATGGTCTTTCCGGCTTACGCAACTTGCAAAACAAGGCCACGAGGGCCTCGACAACACCGAAAATAAACCACGACGCTTAACAAAGCGTTCACCATAAGTGGCTGGTTTCGTTGATGTTTTGTTAAGCCACCGGCTCAATTAAGTATTATGATACCTCTAAAGGCTCGAATTGGCCGTAGTCGAACGGGCAAATTGCGGCCGTCGGCATTGCCGGCTTCCGCAGCAGGACGTGAAAATTATTCTCGTTGGATCAATGGCTCAGGCGAGCCGCAGCCGCCATCTCAGCCGGAGAAGGTCCCGTGGGGATCGCTAAACAGGTCGAGCCGACGCTGACCACCGCCGTTGCCATTATTGGCGGCGCTTTCGACCGGCGCGGTGCTGGCAACGGAGGAACGGCCCCACAATTCGCGGACATCAGGCGAAACCGTCTGATTCGACTGGCCGTCGACCTGGAATAGTGAGCGGAACATCGGATCCGCCGGCCGGCTCGCGGTGGAGGCATCCGCCGTCACGGAGGACGCAGCCTGAGAGGACCCGCGGACATCCGGGAACATCGACAGAAAGGTCGCCGTGTCGGTCGTTGGCAGCGCGCCGCCGCCGGCGGCATTGGCGAGAGCCACGTTCGACGACGCCCCGCCGTAGAGGGCGAGCGCCCCGCGGGTGGTCGAGGAATTGGCGGCGCCAGCGTAGCGGGTGTTCAGGACCGAATAGACCTGGGAGACACTGCGCGCTTGTCCATCGCGATCGTAGAAGATCGACCGGTTGGCCGCCGCCGCGCTGGGAAACATCCGCGCCGCCGACGCACTCGGCGTGTCCTGGGCGCTCGTGATCAGCTTCGCCGCGCCGCCGACGCCCATGAAGTGCGCCATGTAGAGCTCGGAATCGGTCGGCCGCCGGCCGATCGCGCCGGTGAGCTGGAAGCTGTTCGATTGCGTCAGGGCGGCCGCCATTGCCGACGACGCCTTGGGGTCGTCGCGCAGCTTCATGATCGCCTGCCGCATGCCGGGATCGCTGACCGTGTATTCGCCGGACGACGTCTTGGTGATCGCATCGGCATATTGGCCGTAGCCGAGTTCGGTGCCGGCTTCCTTCACCGTGCCGAGCCAGGTCTGGTCGATGAACTGATAGAGCCCGCGCGCCGAAGACGTTGAAGCACCAGCAGTCGGGTTGAAGTCCGACTCCATCTTCGCGGTCGACAGGAGATATTCGAAACTGGTGCCGACCGTGTCGGCGGCCTGCTTGATCGCGCCGGCGACCCGCGCCCGGACGCCGTCAAGGAGCCCAGTGGACGAGGAGTTGGATGCGTCGACCGACATGAGATGACCCGCTGTTTGCAGATTCGCTGGCAGACGAACGCGCCGGAAACATCAGGCAAAATGCGATCGGTATGGTTAATGGCCGGTTAATTGATTGCCCGGAGCAGGCCAATGAACGACCCGCAAATTGCCGGAGGAGGCCTCTGACCTACTTGCGATAGACCGCGTCCGGATCGAACAGTCTGTCGGCATCGACGAAGACGAGACGGGCGCCGCCTTCATCGGCCCGCTCGATCTTGCGATAGAAGCAGGAATGGCGGCCGGTATGGCAGGCCGCTCCCGTCTGCTCGACGCGCAGCCAGACTGCGTCCTGGTCGCAATCGGTGCGCATCTCGACCACTCGCTGGGTCTGCCCCGAGCTCTCACCCTTCCGCCACAAGGCGTTGCGCGAGCGGCTGAAATACCACGCCTCGCCCGTCGCGACGGTCCTGCGCAGCGCCTCGTCGTTCATGTGGGCGACCATGAGCACGTCGCCAGTTACGGCATCGGTCGTCACGCAGGTGACGAGACCGGCCGCGTCGAATTTGGGCAGGAAGGCGGAGCCCTCCTCGCGTTCAACTGAGGATGAAGACACGAAAATCTCTGCTCACGACCCTGGACGGCCTAACGCTGCGGCGACCGCACCATGGACAGGAAACGCCCCTGCTCCGCCGGATTGTCCCTGAACATGCCGGTGAAGCGGCTGGTGAAGGTCATGGCACCGTGCTTGGCAACCCCGCGCACCGACATGCAGGTGTGCTCGGCCTCGATCATCACCGCCACGCCGCGCGGCTTCAGCACCTCGTCGATGGCGGCCGCGATCTGGGCCGTCAGGTGCTCCTGGGTCTGCAGGCGGCGCGCGAAGATGTCGGTCAGCCGCGCAAGCTTCGACAGCCCCACCACCCGCTCGACCGGGGTGTAGGCGATATGCGCCTTGCCGTAGAACGGCATCATGTGATGCTCGCATTGCGACGTAAACTCGATGTCGCGGATCAGCACGAAATCGTCATAGCCGGCGGTCTCACCGAAGGTGCGGTCGAGCACGGTGGCCGGGCACTGATGATAGCCCTGATAGAGCTCGTCGAAAGCCTCGACCACGCGCCGCGGCGTATCGACCAGGCCCTCACGGGTCGGATCCTCGCCGATGTAATTGAGCAGCGTATAAACGGCGGCCTCAGCCTCCGCCCGCGACGGACGCGGCCGGTCGGCGCGGACGGCAGCGGCAAGAAACTCGGCCGGATCGAGCTCCGCGGGGCGGGCTTCCGGCAATTTGGCGTCGGACGGCTTGCCGTCCGGCTTATTCGCGCGCAGCGTCTTGATCAAAGCGTCCATCTCAACTCCGTTCGACCGGTCGGCGGTCCGACCGGAGTGTCACCGGCAGATTGCACCTGCAGACTGGGCGCCTATACGCCAGACGGCTGTGGATGTGGCTGGAATTCCGGCCAATCATTTCCATATAGTCGCAATATAGGGCGATGAAACCCGGCCGCCAAGGCCGACCGCGCCGGTAAATCCGGGACGTCAGGCAAATGCTGAACGACATCTACAACAAGCGCATCATCGAGCTCGCCGGAAACATTCCGCGGCTCGGACGGCTCGACAACCCCGACGCCACCGCGACCGCCCATTCCAAGCTGTGCGGCTCGACCGTGAAAGTCGATCTCAAGATGGATGGCCCCGTCGTGACCGACTTCGCCCATGACGTGAAGGCCTGCGCGCTGGGCCAGGCCTCCTCCTCGATCATGGCCCGCCATGTCGTTGGCTCGAACGCAACGGAGCTGCGCGAGTTGCGTGAGCTGGTCCGCCGGATGCTCAAGGAGAACGGTGCGCCGCCGCAGGGCAAATGGGCCGACGTCGCGCTGCTCGAGCCGGTGCGGGATTACAAGGCCCGTCACGCCTCGACCCTGCTGACCTTCGACGCCGTGGTGGACGCGATCAACCAGATCGAGGCCAGGACCGGAGACACGACGGCGGACGAGCAGCCGGCTGCGGCCCGGGGCTAGTCTAGTCCATCGGAGCCACGGGAGCCATGGATCGCACCAGCGATCCGTCCAGCCGGGGTTTGGCCTTCGATAAGGATCAGCTACTGTTGCGGCGTCGCAGCGACCGTGTTCGGCGGCAGCGCTTCCGCTGTTCGGGTCGACCGCGCGGATTGCCCCTTGTCGGATTCGGCCACAACGGCTGGGAAGCGCTCCTGGTTCTTATCCTGCCCTTTCGGCGCGAGGGCGACCGGGATCGCGCCCTTGGCGAGCGGCAACACCTCGGCCACCATCTCGGTGGTGACGATGTTGGTGAGTCGCAACTCGGCGCGGGACAATTCGTGCAGGTCTTCCCACGGCGGCACGTTGAGCGCCAGGGACAGCAGGTCGCCTGCCCCACCCATGTCGAAGGTGTATTTGGCGAGACGGCCGATGTCGCGCTCGACGATCATCAGGTCCTGCGCCGTATAGCTCGCCGCCTTGGCGTCGTCAGCACGATCTCCCATCCAGATCTGATGCACCCGGACATGCGCCGCGTCGGGGACGTAGCGCGTGGTTCCGCTCAACAGCAGGAATACGCACATCGACTCGCAATAGGCCTCGGGCGCAATGCGCGGCCGGTCGCTCGTCCGGCTGGGACGCAACGTCGTCCCCACGGTGGTGCGCATCTTGAGACCACGGAACCGCCGCCCGAGCGTGATGGCGTCATTGACCGAGCCGCCACTGGAGTCGAGCACGAGGGTCAGCCCGGTGAGGTCGCGATCCCTGGCGAAATCCTCGAAATCCTTCGGAGTATCGCCGGTGACAATGCCAACCGCACTGACCCAGCCGCAATTGGGCTCGCACGCCACCCAGTCGAACCGCATCGGGAGCTTGCGTTCTTCGAGCGCGGCGCCAGCCCGCGCCGCGTTCGTCATCATGGTGATCGCGCTACCGAGCACCGCACCAACCGCTGCAACGCCCAGAAGCATCCAGCGCAATTCACGCGACCGCAGCAATCTCACGCCCAATCCGCCCCCCCTCGTAAAGCTCGGTAAGCAGTTCCGTCGCGGCACGACCTCACAACAAGACCTGACGAGCCGGCCTCAAATCGGTTATGAGTCTGTCACATCCTTGCCGAGAAACGTATCCGGGCAATCCCCGAGCGTCTAGCGCAGGCGCGCTGCGGCGCCGCTGAAAACCTGTCATTGTTGCATCACATCACCACACATGCGCGCGAGCGGAGGTTCCTCGCCCGGGAACCGGTCAAAGGTTCGCCCATCGGTCAGGCAAGCCGCCTATGAAGCACTCATGTCCTGATTCCGACTGCCATTCCGCGCACATGCACGCAGCGCTCCTGTCGCGAATCCCGCGGCGCGCAGCCCGAGCTCTGATCTGGCTGTACCGTCACACGCTGTCGCCTCTGGTCGGCTACAATTGCCGGCATCTGCCGACCTGCTCGGTCTATGCCGATGAGGCGATCGAGCGTTACGGCCTCTGGGCCGGCGGCTGGATGACGCTGGCCCGCCTGCTGCGCTGCCAGCCGTTCGGCACCTCGGGCATCGACAACGTACCTGTCGAACGACCTGCACGCGGGCGCTGGTACCTGCCTTGGCGCTATGCGCGCTGGCGCGGCGTCAACGGGCCGCCGGGCTGATGTGTGCAACGCAAAAGCGCGCGCGCATCATATGATTTGAAGCAAATCGGACTGGAAAAGTCCCGGGCCAGGATTAGTGTTACCGGATCAGGCGGCGCTGGTCCCGAAGGAACATCGCCGCGCGGTCTTGCATTGATGTTGAAGCTTCCTTCCGGAAGGAAACAACGATGCGCTGGACAATCAGCCCGAGATCCGACCGATCCCGCAAGGGCTCAGGCCACAACGGGATTGATCACGACGCACGGCAGGTGGACCTGCTTTGCATCATCGCGCTCCTGATCGTCATCGTCGCCGGCTGGCGCTATCTTGCCGACAGCACCGCCCTGCCCCCGACGACGGCGTCCTACGTCGTTCCGAGCCAGAGCATGCACTGGTGAAGCGCCACGCAGCTCTCGCGCCCAGTCACCAGCGCGGCCAGAAGATGAAGTCATCGCGCCGCGGCGGCGGATACACAGGAATGGGCTCCGGCGGACGCGGCATGCGGCGTGCGCGCGGCGGCTGATAGCTGGTTTCCGCCGGAACCGTCGCTTCGGCGGACGTCGTTGCATCGGCCGAAGGCGATCTGACCGACAGCAGCACGTTCGACTCGCGCGTGCGCCAGCGGTAGCCGATCCCGAAATCCAGCGGCTGGGCACGCTCGAACAGCTTCGCATAACTGACCTGATACATATCCGGGAACTTGTCGATCGGACCAGCATAGCGCCCGAACGGGAAGAAGCGCCAAGCCCTGGATTCAAAGCTCGCAAGCGGGACGCCGGAATCATCCTGGATGATCGTGGCGCTGTTCTTCAGCAGCCAGCTGCGAACCTGGGAAAAGCTGCTCTCATGCAACAGATAAGAGGCGCTCTTCAGCAGGCTGTCGCCGGGAGCGAGGGGCTCGCAGAACTTGAGGAAACCGCTGGCCTTCACGCCGGAGTCGGAAAGGTCCGTGGAAAAGTAGTAGAGCGTCTTCTCGACACCATCGGCGCCGGCAAACACGATGCGCGCGCCCTTGGTCGCATTGCGCGCCGGCGCTTCGCCGGCAGCGTGCAGCCCGCCTTTGTCATCCAGCCAGATCAGGCTCGCATTGCGGATCGTCTTGCCGGTGCGGGCCAGGAACACATAGAGGATGGGCAGGGTCCCTTCGATCTCGCCTTCGCGCAGGTCCGCCTTCATGTGCTTGGTGATGAAGAAGGAGAAGCTCAAAATCGACTGCAGCGAACGCTCCACGTAGGACAGCGCGGGACCGATGCTGCCGCGAGGCAATCGCGTCATATCTGGGATCGGACCGGGCGGCTCGAGCGCGGCCATCACATAGGTCGTGGCCTTCGGATAGAAGGCGTCGGCGTAGAGAAAGTCGGGCCCCGAGAAGAAATAGAACATCGCGGGCCGCGGCGCCGCGAGGTTGGCATCCGCCCAGGTCCGGATCTTCGACAGCTGCCGCTGCTCGAGCTGATTGAACGCGTTGTCGAAGAACGCCGCGTGCCGCTGCCACGCAGGATTCTGCGCCAGCGCAGCCAATGGCGACCCCGCAGAAGGCGTCATGCCCGCGAGCACCCGTGCCGTGTCGTCGGGCGTGACGGTCTGAGCCTTGACCTCGCAGCTCATCGACAGGATGCAGCATGCGGCTGCCAACCATAATCTCAGCCCGACGCGCATCTTCAATCCGACCCCGATAAGCCTGCTGCGACGCTCCGCCCCGACCGCCTGTGAGCGAACCAGTAGATGAACAGTCCCGACATCATCGCCACGGCACCGAGGCCGGCCTGCACCGGCCGCGCGGTGATCAGATAGGACATCATGAAGCCGGTCACGGTGAGGAAGATCAAGGGCGTCAACGGATAGCCCCAGGCCCGGTAAGGCCGTGCGAGATCGGGCCGCGCGATGCGCAGCTTGAACAGACCGAGCACCGCCAGGAACGAGCAGGACAGCAGCGAGAACTGCACGACGTCGAGCACCGCTTCGAAGCTCTCCGTGAACAGCATCAAGGTCGCCACCGTGAGCTGGAACAGGACTGCGTAGCCCGGCGCTCCGCTGCGCGTCCGACGGGCGAACACCGACAGCGCCGGGATGTCCTCGCCCATCGTCATCAGCACGCGCGGACCGATCCACATCATCGCGGCGATCGACGGAACCAATCCGACGCAGATCATGGCAGCGACGAAACGGCCGCCGGCTTCGCCGAAGATGTGACCACCGGCGATGCTCGCAACCTGAAGCTGGCCGGCGAGCTCGTTCATCGGCGCCGCACGGAGGAATACAGCGTTCAGAGCGATATAGAGCACCAGCACGATCACGGTGCCGACAAGGAGCGCGCGCGGCAAGGTCCGCTCCGGAGCGTGCAGCTCGCCGATGATGTAGGTCGCGGCGTTCCAGCCAGAGAACGCGTACATCACGAACACCAGACCGGTCGCGAACGGAGCGCTCGTGATGTAGCCGATATCGCCGGGTGCAGGCAGGAACGTGACGGGCTGCGGGACCGCAATGGCGTAGCCGGCAATCAGGAATGCGATGATCAGGCCGAGCTTCAGCACGGTCGAGAGCAGCTGGAAGCGGCTCGATTGCCTGATGCCGCCGAGCT
Organism: Bradyrhizobium ontarionense; assembly: GCF_021088345.1. NCBI lineage: Bacteria > Pseudomonadati > Pseudomonadota > Alphaproteobacteria > Hyphomicrobiales > Nitrobacteraceae > Bradyrhizobium > Bradyrhizobium ontarionense. The sequence goes on from NZ_CP088156.1 coordinate 2,136,353, forward strand.
GGACGAGCGTCACCAGCCACACCGCACCGACCGCCAGCACCAGCGGCGGAACGCCGGGCAGGACGGCTCGGCCGTATTCGCCGAACGCCATCGCTGCGAGCGCTACCGGCGCGGCGAAGCCTACCGTCGACGACACCCACCCGGCCATAAAGCCGATCGCGGGGTGAAACGCACGCGTCAGGAAGTTGTACTCGCCGCTCGAGCGCGGAAACATCGCACCGAGCTCGGCATAGGACAGCGCGCCACAGACGGACACCAGGCCGCCGACGGCCCACAGGACCAGGATCGAGAACCCGGAAGGGATGTCCTTGACCTGGAAGCCGAGGCTGGTGAACACGCCGACCCCGATCATGTCGGCGATCACGATTGCGGTCGCGACCGGCAGCGATACCGATGGGGCCGAAGCGCCTGGGCTTGCGCCGGCGCCCGACCAGGTGGCATCGTCGGCCTCGGATGCAGCCATCTCGTTCAGGGACGCTCGACGCCCCTTCCCTGCTTCGAGCTCAGGTTCCCGCTAAACCATTCAATCATAGTTAACGGGCGTTAAATATGGCCTCCTTCGAAGGTATTTTTGAACCGATTCCGCTGGGGGATGTCTGTGGTATTGCATCGGCCCGCCGGGCGTCCCACAATCGCGACATGATCGCGTGGTGTGTCCCCGTTGCGCCGGAGTTGACCGGACACGACCCTTAACGCGACCTCAATGTCGGCGGCGCAGGTTGAACGAAGTCCGATGGTTGCGCGGGCCGCTCTGCGGCTCCAACTCGTCTTGGGGACGAATGATCGGGGCAGATCAGAAGCGCGCGATGCCTGTTTGCACACGCCGGTCCGTGGGGCCGCGTTGGCGCGCGCGTTCGAATGCGCCACGCTGGTCCGGCGTGGCGATGGCCGCCACAATCTGCCTCTCGCTTGCGCATTGCGGCAAGGTGCCCGACCCCGACGCCTTGGCGGCGAACGCGACGGCGGCGCAGGGGCTGACCTTCGACGAGCGCTTCCCCACGCCTGAGTTCGGTGACCGTTTCCCGTCGGCACAGGAGAGCTTCCGGCTACACACCCCCTCGGACTTCGTTCCCAATCCGCCGCCCCATCAGGTCGCCTCTTTGGAGCCGCAGGCACCGGCCCGGCGGCCGCGTGAGGATCTGACGACGCTGGTCAGCATGAAGTCGTCGGCCTTCCCCTATTTCGGTAACAATCCGGCATCCGATGCGCCGTTCCTCAATGTCAGCAGCGGTGACCGCCGCGGCCATCGCAGCTTCTCGGGCCGCGTCTACTGGCAGGATCAGACCTACAATGACAGCCGCGTGCTGGTGCACGTTTCCGAACAGTTCGACGTGCGAAAGCCCGGCGTGATCGTCGTGTTTTTCCACGGCAACGGCGCCACCCTCGAACGCGACGTGCGCGACCGGCAGATGGTGCCGCAGCAGATCAGCGCATCCGGGGCCAACGCGGTGCTGCTTGCGCCGCAGATGGCGGTCGATGCCGCCGATTCGAGCGCGGGCAAGTTCTGGCAACCGGGCGGCTTCAAACGCTTCATGGACGAGGCCGCCGGCAACCTCGCCCGCCTGACCGGCGATCCCTCGAACGCGAAGGCCTTCGCCGACATGCCGATCGTGATCGTCGGCTATAGCGGCGGTTTCCTGCCAACCGCATGGAGCCTGGAGGTCGGCGGCATCAGCGACCGCGTGCGTGGCGTCGTGCTGCTCGATGCCGTCTACGGTCAACTCGACAAATTCGCCAACTGGATCGAGCGTAACCGCTCCGGCTTCTTCATCAGCTCCTATACCCGCTACACCGCGCGCCATGACCATGAGCTGATGGCGATGCTGCGCAACCAGGGCATCGAGGTTTCGGAGGACATGGATCGGCCCCTGCGCCCCGGCAGCGTCGTATTCGTCGAGACCGACGAGGGCATCACCCATCGCGACTACGTCACACTGGCCTGGACCCGCCACCCGATCAGGGACGTGCTGACGAAGATGGCGGCGGCCCAGCCGCCGATCCGAATTGCGGCGGGGGCCTCCGGCTCATCGAGCCGCTGAGGCGATCGGAGTCCCTCGGGAGGGAAGGCCTCAGCTCTTCGGCAGTTTCGGCATGTTTTCGACGAAGCCGTTGAAGCAGGCCAGCCGCTCGTCCTCTTCCTTGGTGAACTTGCAGTCGGCCACCGTCTTGGCCTTCGCGGCCTTAGGCTTGGCCGCGGGCGGGATGACCGCATCGTAGCAGTTCAGCCGCTCCTTGGTCCCATCATCGATCTCCAGGCAGGCCTGGAGTTTCGCGCCGGTCGATTGCGGCTTGGCCGGCATGGCAGCCGCGGTCTTTGTCCCCTTCGGCTTGACCTGCACCAACGGGCGGTCACCGACCATCGGCTGGCTGCTCTGGGCCAGTGCGGAGGTGCAAAGCAGCACCGCGGCAAGGCTCAACATCATCTTCTTCATGTCATATCTCTTTCATCCGAACCGTGGGCGCGCGAGCATCCCGTCGAGACATTGCGCCGGGTGTGGCGAATTCCCCGCCCCGCAGCTCCCCACGATATTCGGCTTTAATCCGGTCCGGCGGGGTTTGCCAAGCGCCAACCCGCTGCTTGCGGTCCGCCTCAGGCCAGGACGGCGACCGCCACGCGCGGCCGGCTCGCCAGGATGGCCAGCAGCGACAACACCACGAACCCCATGGCGACGTAGCCGGTGGGGCCGAGCAGGTCGCGCGCGAACAGGCTGCCGCCGACTGCGGAACCGATTGCCTGGCCGATATAGAGCACCGAGGTGTTCAGCGACACCGAGGCCGAGGCGAGCGGCGGCGCTGCCGCAACCAGACGGACCTGCTGCATCGAGTTGGTGGACGCAAATCCCAATCCCCAGATCGCCACGGCCACCGCCATCAGGGGATAGACACCCGCCCCCAACGTCCAGGCTGAAACCCCCGCCAGCATCAGGCAGGTGAACAGCAGCGACGTCCGATACGGACCCCAGCCATCGACGATACGGGTCGCAATGACGACGCCGATGAAGCCACAGGCGCCATAGATCGCAAACACCAGTCCGATCTGGTTGGGATCGGCCCCGGTCAGCTTCTTCAGCAGCGGCCCCATGAAGGTGAAGATCACGAACTGTCCCGACATCTGCAGGGTCGTGATCAGCAGCAGCAGCACGACCATACGGTTGCGCCCGAGCTCGACCCAGGTGTTCAGCTCGACCCGTGCGCCCTTCAGGCCGGATGGCAGGCGCCATGTCAGCAGCGCGAAACTGACGACCCCGGCCGCACCAACCGCGAGATAGGCGGCCTGCCAGCCCGAGTGGCTGCCGATGAAGGTGATCAGTGGCAGCCCGACCGCTGCTGCCAGGGACCAGCCGAGAAACACGTAGGCGATGGTGCTGCCGCGCTTCTCCACCGAACTGATCAGGGCGGCCGTCCCCGCTGCCTGCGGCGTATAGAGCGCCCCGACCGCGAGCATCACGAGCCGGAGAGCCAGCAGACTCGCGTAGTCCGGCGCGAAGGCCGAGGCGAGATTGCCGAGCGCCAGCACCAGCAAGGTCGCCGCGAGCAGGCGGCGGCGGTCGAGCCGGCTGGTCAGCCAGGCGGTCAAGGGCGAGCAGATGCAGAGCACCATCGCGCCGAAGGTGATCAGGAGCCCTGCCGTATGGATGCCGACGGAGAGGCCGGACGCGAGTTCGGGCAGCATCCCGGCGGGGGCGAGCACCGAGCAACCGGTTACGATGTTGCCGAGCATCAGCGCGGTCGGGGCGAAGCGAGGGGGAGCATGATCGGACGTCATGGCGCCTCCATAGCAGACATTTTCATGCATCTGCATGAAAATGTCTCATGCTGCCCATGACATTTTCTGTGTTGTTCTTGTGTTGGCATTCTCTCTTGGCGGCATTCTCTCGGCCGCATTAGCGCGCGGAGGCCTGCGGCCACGGAACCTGCTGCCAAGGCACGGGCGCGATCACAGGCTGAGTGGCGGCCTTGGCCGGCGGACAGGTGTCCGTCAGCATCTTCAAGGCGCTTTGCAGGCCCTCGCTCGCGACCGGGAATGGCGCGCCATCGGGACGCGCGAGGTTCGATGGGCCGTCGGTCAGCTCGGCGGTCCTGGTCGATGCGAGCGCCCTCACCTGACCGCCGTCGAGAAAAACGCCCCACGTCTCGCGGCCGCCCGAACGGCGCGGCGGCGACAGAAAGTTCAGCCTGAGATCTCCGCCCACTATCGCAAGGGACGCACGTCCGGAGCCGGACGGCGCGTTGCGCTCGACGTCGAGCTCGAAGCGATTTTGATCGAAGCAGACGAGCTGAAAGCGCGTCGTGCCGAATGACGTCTCGCCGTCCTTGCGCGCAAGGATTGTCTTGTACGCGATACCGCGATTGGCAGCCTCGAACATCCATGGGCTTTCGACCCGGTCGCGCCGGTCGATCGCAAAACGCACGATCTCCTCCCGCGTCAGGACGCGCATGCTCTCGAATGGGACGGACCGCGCCGCCGTGAGCAGAGCGGGGTCCGCACCGAGCTTGATGAGGTGATCGAGCACCATGCGATCGGATCGCGCCATGGCCTGTTGCAGCGCCTGCGCCCGCATCTCCCGGGTCGGCACGCCGCCGGTGAAATTCAGGATTACGCGCGGCGAATGCACCGCAAGCGTCGCGTCCGGTCCGACCTCGCGGGTCGTCCCGCCGAGAATGATGTAGGGACAGGCCGAGTTGCACATCGCGCCCCGCGTCCAGACCTCGCCGTGTAGCTCGCGCGCCGAGAGCTTGAGCCTGGTGCAGACGTCGCCCTCCTGGGGCTCGAAGCCGCATTCGCGCAACGTGGTGCGCCCGACCCGCACGGCTGCTTTCCGTTCGCGCAGCATGGTGCCGATGGCGAGCGCCTGTTCGAGATTGCCGCCCGGAGAATTGAAGTAGATCGGCAGCTTGCGGTCGCCGATCTGCTTCATGAACTTGCGGAAGCGCGCCGCGGCACTGCCGTCGATCTTGCCTTCGGCCGCGATCCAGCTGTCGCAACCCGGGCCGCAGGCGTCGGCGGGGCCTTTGACGAGGGCAAACGCAATCGGTGCAAAGCCGTCGCCGATCCGTGGCGATGGCTGCGCGGGACGAATAGCGGGCTTGGCCAGTGCCGCCGGCTTGGCTTGCGTCGGCGGTTTCTCCTGCTGAACAGGCCTGAAAATCGAAAGCCTGGCACTCGCCGGTTTGGTCGTCGTCGCTACGCCCGCAATGGACTGACCGCTCGGCAGCACGAGCGCGAGAAGCACGGCTGCAACCCGAATGCCGCCACGCCGGAAACAATAAAGAGAGAGCGGCGCCTCCCCTGCAGACACCATCGCCAACGCGTCCCCACGCCCCGAACACTTCAAGTTGTATCATACCGGCCGACTGCGGCAATCTCCGTAACGCGCCTGCCGGCGCAAACGGCCGGTTTTCCCGTCCTTTGCCCGGTTGCAGCCTCCGAATCCCCTGCTATACCCCTTGCTCCCGCTTACCTGCGCTCGTTCGCAGGAGTGAGCTGAAGGAGAGACCTATGCCTGATTCTAAATCCCCCGATTCCAAGTCCGAACAGCCCAAAGCCGAATCCGGTTTCCACTACAGCCTCAGCAACCTGAAGCCCGCCGCCCCGGTCGACAAGATCATCATCAGCTTCCCCGACGGCGCGAAGCGCGAATATCCGAGAGGCACCACCGGCCTGGACATCGCCAAGGGCATCTCGCCCTCGCTCGCCAAGCGCACCGTGGCGATGGCGCTCGATGGCACGCTCGCCGACCTCGACGATCCCATTGTCGAGGATGCCAGGCTCGAGCTCGTCGACCGCGACGACCCGCGCGCGCTGGAATTGATCCGGCACGACTGCGCGCATGTGCTCGCCGAGGCCGTGCAGGCGCTGTGGCCGGGCACCCAGGTCACGATCGGCCCGGTGATCGAAAACGGCTTCTATTACGACTTCTTCCGCAACGAGCCATTCACCCCCGAAGACTTCGCCGCGATCGAGAAGAAGATGCGCGAGATCATCGGCCGCGACAAACCCTTCACAAAGGAGGTGTGGGACCGCGAGAAGACCAAGCAGGTGTTCCGCGACAAGGGCGAGGCGTTTAAGGTAGAGCTGGTCGACGCCATCCCCGGCCAGGAGCCGATCAAGATCTACTACCAGGGTGACTGGTTCGACCTGTGCCGTGGTCCGCACATGACCTCGACCGGCAAGATCGGAGGCGCCTTCAAGCTGATGAAGGTGGCGGGCGCCTATTGGCGCGGCGATTCGAACAACCCGATGCTGACCCGCATCTACGGTACCGCCTTCGCCAAGCAGGAGCAGCTCGACGCTTACCTCAAGCAGATCGAGGAGGCCGAGAAGCGCGACCACCGCAAGCTCGGCCGCGAGCTCGACCTCTTCCACTTCCAGGAGGAAGGTCCCGGCGTCGTGTTCTGGCACCCCAAGGGCTGGAGCATCTTCCAGGCGCTGATCGCCTACATGCGCCGGCGTCTCGCCGGCGACTATGACGAGGTGAATGCGCCGCAGATCCTGGACAAGTCGCTGTGGGAGACCTCGGGCCATTGGAACTGGTACCGCGAGAACATGTTCGCGGCGCAGTCCGCCGGCGACGAGGCCGAGGACAAGCGCTGGTTCGCGCTGAAGCCGATGAACTGCCCGGGTCATGTGCAGATCTTCAAGCATGGCCTGAAGAGCTACCGCGACCTGCCGCTGCGGCTCGCCGAGTTCGGCGTCGTGCACCGCTACGAGGCCTCCGGCGCGATGCACGGATTGATGCGCGTGCGCGGCTTCACCCAGGACGACGCGCATGTGTTCTGCACCGAGGACCAACTCGCTGACGAGTGCCTGAAGATCAACGACCTGATCCTGTCGACCTACGCCGATTTCGGCTTCGAGGGCGAGTTGACGGTGAAGCTCTCGACCCGGCCGGACAAGCGCGTCGGCACCGACGAGATGTGGGATCACGCCGAGCGCGTGATGGCCACCGTGCTGAACGAGATCAAGGCGCAGAGCAACCATATCCGCACCGAGATCAATCCGGGCGAAGGCGCGTTCTACGGGCCGAAGTTCGAATATGTGCTGCGCGACGCCATCGGCCGCGACTGGCAGTGCGGCACCACGCAGGTCGACTTCAACCTGCCGGAGCGGTTCGGCGCGTTCTACATCGACGCCGACGGCGCCAAGAAGGCTCCGGTGATGGTGCATCGCGCGATTTGCGGCTCGATGGAGCGCTTCATCGGCATCCTGATCGAGCACTATGCCGGCAGCTTCCCGCTGTGGCTGTCGCCGACGCAGGTCGTCGTCACCACCATCACCTCGGAAGGCGACGAATACGCCAAGCAGGTGCTGGCGGCACTGCGGCGCGCGGGGCTCAGGTGCGAGATCGACCTGCGCAACGAGAAGATCAACTACAAGGTCCGCGAGCATTCGCTGCAGAAGATCCCGGCTCTGCTCGTGGTCGGCAAGAAGGAGGCCGAGACGCATTCGGTCTCCGTGCGCCGGCTCGGCCGCGACGGCCAGACCGTGATGCCGACCGCGGAAGCGATCGCCGCTTTGGTCGACGAGGCGACGCCGCCGGACGTCCGGCGCCGTCAACGCGAGGCGGCCTGATCGGGCGGTAAATCGTAGCCCGCATGAGCGCAGCGACATGCGGGCTACGCCCTCTCTCCTCGTCATTGCGAGCGAAGCGACGCAATCCAGACTGTCTCTCCGGAGAGATTCTGGATTGCTTCGCTGCGCTCGCAATGACGCGCGGAAACATCTTGCTCCCAAGCGAGCCGCCCGCTGCCCTCCGTTAGGCCGACAGGCTGGCCACAGCATCCATCGCTCTCCCCTCTTCGTCGGCCGCCTGCAGCGCGACCTCGGCACATTCGGCCAAATAAAGAAACATCGTCGCGAGCATCCGCTCGATCGCCTCGCGTCCCCTTGGCAGGATGGTGATGGCGTCGTTCCCGGTGCCGCCGCGAGCCAGAAGCCCCTGCTGCTCGGCGTCGCGCAGCAGCGTCAGCACATGCTTGCGCGACACCGAGAAGCGCGTCGCGAGACCGTTGATGGAGAGCGGCACGGGACCATCGGGCGGGAACGGCTGATCCGGCCCGGCGCTTTGGGCCAGGCTGAACAGGATCACCATGCCGGCCGTGCGCTCGGCAAACGGCTCCAGCTCGGGCGCACCGTCGAGCACCCTTAAGCCCGCGATGAAGCGGCGGCCGAGCTCGAGCACGAAGCTCTTGACGAAGGCGGGATCGTTCAGCGCGGCACGATAGGCCACGGCAGCCGGAAGCACCGCGCTCATTGCGTCGAACTGCCCGCCCCAGCGGTCGCGATGCAGGGCGATCAGTCGGTCAGTCGGCGCCAGCGGCCGCCGTCGCCGGTCCGGATTGGAGACCGAGGCCACCAGCCCGACTGCGCGCATCAAGGCGAGCATGGCCTCGCAGCGTCCGCGGCTGCACAGGTCGAGCTGCACACACATGTCCTTCATGGCGCCGACGGTGAGTCCAAGCTCGCCTTCGCGCTCCCCGGCAAAGTGCAGATACAGCGCGACATGCGGAAGCAGCGCCCTGGCCCGGTCACTCAACAACGCATTCAGGATGCGGTCACCGCGGTACAGCCTGACCGCGGACGAGGTCGAGGCCCGCATCGCCATGACAAAGCCCGGCATTCGGCGCAGCCGGATAACGGCGTCAGGTGTCGGTATCGGCACGTTCATCTGCAAGGCAGAACTTGCACTTGGAGCAGCCCCCCGCGGTGATCTCAGCATTATGTTTTTACCGGTCCACCCAAGGTTCGACAATTCTCCCACGAAAGCGAGGTTCGGACACATGGCCGCAGCCGGCGTCCCATCCCAGCGTCGCAAAGCGCGAAGCTGCACACGGCACGCGCGCAAACGCTGTGCCAGCGACGCGCCTGCCATACGGCCCCGGCCGGGCCATAGAACCGATCAAAACGCCGTGGCCCACCCTCGTTGCAGGCGGACCCGCATGCTATCTCTCGCCCATCCAGCCAAAGAGACCCCGCCACGTGCCCGACGCCCTTGAACTCCTGAAGACCCGCCGTTCCGTGAAGCCGCGCGAGATGAGCGGCCCCGGCCCCTCCCCCGCCGAGCTCGACACCATCCTGACCATCGGCGCCCGCGTGCCCGACCACGGCAAGCTCGCGCCCTGGCGCTTCATCGTGTTCGAGGGCGAGGCCCGCCTGCGCGCCGGCGAGGTCATCGCCGCCGTGTTCGCTGGGAAGAACCCACAGGCGAGCGCGGCTGATATCGAGGTCGAGAAGAGGCGCTTCGCCGAGGCACCGCTCGTGATTGGGCTTGTCAGCTTCACCAAGCCGCACCCCAAGGTGCCGGCCTATGAGCAGGAGCTGTCGGCCGGGGCGAGCGCGATGAACATCCTCACCGCCGCCACTGCATTGGGTTACGGCGCCTGCTGGCTGTCCGGCTGGTTCATGTTCGATCGCGACGTGCTCGACGGGCTCGGGCTGAAGCCGGAGGAGAAGCTCGCCGGCCTCATTCACATCGGCAAGCCGACCAGGCCGAGCGAGGACCGCCCGCGCCCGGCGCTGGCGGATATCGTGACGAGGTTCTGAGCGCGCTCGTAGGAGCGGTCGTGTAGGGTGGGCAAAGGCGCGCGCCCTGCTGTCTGCCCCGTGCGAGATCGCGGTGGCGCCGTGCCCACCGTCTGGCAGCGGAATAGGCGGCCCGACGGTGGGCACGCTGCCGCCTTGCGGCGGCTGCTTTGCCCACCCTACGCGCCCCATCCTCACGCCGCCTTCGACGGTCGCGTGCCGAACCGCGCCAGCAGATCGGCGATCTCGGAGGGCGGCCGCGCCGCGCTGAACAGGAAGCCCTGGACCTGGTTGCAGCCTTCAGCGCGCAGCCAGTCGAGCTGTTCGGCGGTCTCGACACCTTCGGCCGTGGTCGTGATGTTGAGACTCCTCCCGAGCCCCGAAATCGCGCGGACGATGGCGACGCAGTCAGAGCGCTGCGTCACATCCTTCACGAAAGAGCGGTCGATCTTGATCTTGTCGAACGGGAAGCTGCGCAGATAGCTCAGGCTGGAATAGCCGGTGCCGAAATCGTCCATCGAGATGCGGATGCCAAGCCGCCGCAGCTGATGCAAGGTCGCGAGATTGGCCTCGGTCTCGGCCAGCAGGATCGACTCGGTGATCTCCAGCTCGAGCCGCTCCGGCGCCAGCGCCGACTGCGCCAGCGCCTGGACCACCACCTGCACCAGGTTGCGGCTGCGAAACTGCGCCGCCGAGAGGTTCACGGCGAGCTTGATGCCGTCGGGCCATTTCGCAGCTTCATGACAGGCTTCGCGCAGAACCCATTCCCCGAGCGGCACGATCAGCCCGATATCCTCGGCGACGGGGATGAAGTCGGCCGGCGAGATCATACCCTTGTCCGGATGACGCCAGCGAAGCAGGCATTCGAAGCCGGCGATGGCATTGGTGGCGACGTCGACCAGCGGCTGGTAGTGCAACTCGAACTCAGACTGCGCGAAGGCACGACGCAGGTCATGCTCCATATCGCGACGCTTCTGCGCCTGGAGATCCATCTCCTTCTCGAAGAAGCGATGCACGCGGCCGCGGTCCCGCTTGGCGCGGTAGAGCGCCATGTCGGCGTTCTTCATCAGCTCCTCGCAGCTCGCGCCGTCGCCCGGAGAGAGCGCAATGCCGATCGAGGCGCCGATCACCAGCTCGTTGCCGTCGATATCATAGGGGGCGCTGAGCGCCGCGATCAGACGGCCGGCGCACTCGCTCGCGTCCTTCGCGCCGGTGTGGCCGAGGATCACGGCGAACTCGTCGCCGCCCAGCCGCGCCGCAAGATGGCCGCCATGCATCTGCTGCCTGAGCCGGCCCGCGACAGCCTGCAGCAGGCGGTCACCCATCGGGTGGCCGAACGAATCGTTGACGGTCTTGAACAGGTCGAGGTCGATGCACATCACCGCGATGCGCTTGGCATCCGACGCGGCGCCATCGAGCTCCTGCGTGAGGCGCTGCTGAAAGAACTCGCGGTTCGGCAGGCCCGTGAGGCCGTCATGATGTGCCATATAGGCGATGCGCGCCTCGGCGCGGCGGCGCTCGGTGATGTCGACGATGGCCACCAGCACGCCGTCGCGACCATCGAACGCGATCTCGCGTCCGTAGGTCAGCACCTCGATCTCGCTGCCGTCGGCCTTGCGATGGCGCCAGTCGCGGTTGAACTGATCGCCGTCGGCAAGGCGCAACAGCGCGTCATCGAGCGTCTCCCATTCGCCCGGCGGCCACAGGTCCCAGACGCTCTTGCGCAGGAAATCCGCGCGGCCGTAGCCATAGTGCCTCACCAGCGCATCGTTGACGTTGAGAAACTGAGCCGTCTTCCTGTCGAGGATGCACATCGGCACCGGATTGGCATCGAACAGCAGCCGGAACGACGCTTCACGCCGCTTCAGCGCCGTGACGTCGGAGATGGTCAGCGAGACGATGTCACCGAACGCATGGGCGCCGAGTCGCAGGCTGCGGTCGTCACAGTCGAACTCGAACTGATCGCGTTCGCCGTCAACCACCACCTTGAACAGTCGCGCCATCACCTCGGGCGTGCACAGCATGTTGCCGCCCTGCTTGAGCCGATGCCATTGCAGCGTCGCAGTCGGCAATCTGAGCAACTCGGCCGCAGCATGGTTGTGGTGAACGACCTGAAAGTCGCTCGGCGCACCCGCGCTGTCGCGGATGGTCGCGAGCGAGACGACGCCGTCATCCGTCGTCGAGAAGATCGCATCGAGCAGATTGTACTGCGTCGCGCGCTCGTTGACATACGTGCCGACGAGCGTGCTGCCCCAACGCGAGTTGGTCGGCAGCGCCAGAACGTCGTAGGTGCGAACCATGCCGTCGCGCACGCAATGCCCGCTGGCGAGGTAAGGCTCGCCACTGGCAAGCGCACAATTGGCAGCCTCCACCAGCACGGTGGCGCAGTCCGGCGACACGGCTTCGAGCGCAATGTCCCAGCGCTCGTCCTGCAGCCATTGCTGGACGTAGCGGCCGCTGCGCGAAATCTCCAGGCGGCCATCCTCGTTGTTGAGCACCGCGATATGGTCGGCGAGACGGCCGAGGCTGCCCAGCATCACGTCTTCGTAACGCGGCAGGCGCTGGCCGGGCTTCAACGCCGCCTGCCATTTGCGCCTGAGCACCGGAATGTCGTCAAAGAGATCGCTGCTGATCGTCGTTGACGCCTTGTTCTTCGCAGCACTCATCATTTTCTACTCAATCGCCACCCTGTCGGTCCCAGCGGTATCTGAAGCAGACGCGGCTTTAACGAGCTGTAAATTGATAGGCTTCGCGCCTCGCGCGCACCAATTGTGACAGTTTTAAGTGGTTCCATGGTTATCGCGCATTAGCGACTGTGACAGCATCGCTTCACGTTCATGGTCGATGTCGCAACACGCGGCGGCTACGGCATTGATGCGGATGTGAGCTCGCGATCTCGCGACAAGATCTGCCCGAGTCTTGCTGACTGAACCGCCCTCTTCGAATAGAGGGCGCAGGGAGGACCGGACCTCGACTGAGGCCCGTGGCCCGCCTGCGAAAAAAATGCAGGCGGCAGGTACCACAGGTTCAGCCGGACGACCCGGCCCTCCCTACGCGATGGCTGAACGGCTGCTTCGCGTTCTCCCTGGTGCACCGGGCTTTCTGGCCACCATCCCCCGCACGACGCGCGAGCGTCGATCCGAGGTTGACAATCAGCATCGGGATGTCAGGACCGCGCGACTTGACCGTGCGTGCCGAATTGTTCGTCGGCGCAAGGAGACCTCGCGCTGCAATCCAACACGCCCACCGCTCCCCGCCCCGCGTGTCGTGACGACCGCGATACGCCCCTTGTGTTCAGAAAGTCTGCCAGAATGCGCGAACGGGCGGTTCTCGCAAAACCGCCCGTCGCTGGATCTGAGCCCGTTACGCCCCAAACGCGGCAGAGCCTGTATCAGAGCGAGGGACAGCTCCGGTGATCTTCCTCAACCCGAACAGTTGCAAGGGCTTCGAGCCCATACAAGGCAAGGAAGGGAGTGGATGATGACACAAATCGTAAACGGTGTCGCTGGCATCGATGTCGCCAAGGACAAGGTCGACGGCTGCATTCGCAAGCTCGGCTTACGGCAGACGTTCCCGAGCAGTTCGCACGGGCACCGCCAGCTCATGGCCTTGCTTCGCAAGCACAAGGTGACAAAGGCCGTCATGGAGGCCAGCGGCGGCTATGAGCGCGAATGGGCCAAGGCGCTGCGCGAGGCGGGGATAGAGGTGCGGATCGTTGATCCCAAACGGGTTCGCAGCTTCGCCTTGTCGGCGGGTCGACTGGCGAAGAACGATACGATCGACGCAGAGATGATCGCCTGGTTCGCCGAGACGTTCGACGAGGCACCGAGCCAGACCTACGATGCTGCACGCGAGGAACTGGCGGGGCTGGTGAAAGCGCGCAAGAACCTGATGGATCTGAAAACCCGTTTGCAGAACCAGAACGAGCATGTTGTACCGGGATTGGCGCAGAAGGCCCATTCCCAGGTGTTGAAGATGCTCGCGGCCCAGATTGCAAAGCTCGAGGCTGCGATCTCCGCCAAGGTCAAGGCGACACCGGAATTTGCCGAGCGCGCCAAGATCATCGAAAGTGTGCCGGGGCTTGCCGGCACGACCTCCGCGCTTCTCATTGCAGGAGCGCCGGAGCTCGGCAAGGTGAGTGACAGGATCGCCGCTGCCCTGATCGGCGTTGCCCCTTATGACGACGACAGCGGCAAGCGCCGCGGCGAGCGTCACATCAAGGGCGGACGACGTTGGGTGAGAAACGGCCTGTTCCTTCCCTGCCTCGGCGCAGCGACGCAACACAATCCGGTGCTCAGCGCCTACTATGAGCGCCTCATCGCCAAGGGCAAGGAGCCAAAAGTGGCGCTCATCGCATGCATGCGCAAGCTGATCATCATCCTCAACACGATGATCGCTCGCGGTGAGAGGTGGAATCCCAAGCCGCTACGGACCGCGGTGAGCTGATCGAGCGCTCTACCGCGCTCGGTCCACGACCGAGCGCATGCCAAGTCCTCAGGACGGCGAGCGGACGGGGTCAAGGCCTTCAGCCGCCGAAGGCGGGGGCGCGTCTCGCGCCAGCCTTGAGGCCGGCCGTTCGCCGGCCTACCTCTCAGCACAGTTGCTCATCTCGAGGCGGGATGGGCAGAAAGATCGACCTGATTTGCCCGACGGCGCAAGGACTAATAACTGCGACAAATTAACCCGTCGGGCAAAGGCGTACGAGTTGGCAAGCCGCCCGCATGAGCGCAGCAGAATGCGGGACGTTATCCTGGGCCTCGCTGCGCTCACCCGCGCTACGCTCGCTGAGCCGTCAATGCGACAACCGCAACCCGCGGGCCAAGAGGCTAGGACGCGGCCGCGATGGCTTCAATCTCGATGACGAATTCCGGACGGACCAAGCCGGCCACCACGATCAGCGTCGTCGTTGGAGGCGTTCCGGAAAAGTGCCGGTCGCGTGACTGCCTGTAGCCCGGCATGTGCTCACGCGCCGTGACATAGACGCTGAGGCGGACGACGTTCGCCAGCGTCATGCCATCTTCGGCCAGGATGGCAGCAATGTTTGCGAAGCAGAGATCGGCCTGCGCCTCACTATCCTCGGGAATGCGCCCGTCAGGTCCGACGCCGAGTTGCCCTGCAGTGAACACCAGTCGGTGGTCGGCCGGCACGGCCATCCCATGACTGTATCGCGCCAACGGCGGCAGAATCGATGACGGAGACAATGCGCGCACGGCTCTCATCCTGATCGAGAATGGGAAGGTGATACGATCAATGTTAGTGGAGGCTGCTGCGCTTCGTCAACAAGATGCCGTCATGCAGACCCGCGTGATGCTTCTGGCGCATAGTCGTAATGTGAGCCGAGCGCTCCATGACGAGCAACTCACAGGATGGCTCCTCCGAACTATTGAGTTATGGTGGCGGTCGCCCCGGGGGCGAAGCGGCATGCCGGACCGTCTCCCGGGTATCGCCGCGCTGACCCGGGCTGCTCTCTCCATAAGCGTCACTCGTCCTCGAGGCGAATGTCAGCGTCGCTGAGGGGCATTGATGACAAGCTCAATGTCCTCAGGCTCGACCTTGCTGCCATGGCAAAGCTCATTCAGCTCGTCGAACGTGATCCAGCCCTTGCGTTCGCCGATCTCGACGGCGCGGCGGATGATGTCGGACACGCGCATGTGGCTCTCCCGATGAATGGTCTTCATAGATGGGGAGAAGAGTCGGACTCCTGCTGGAGTCGGGGACGGTTGCTTGCCGGGCGGAACCTCTCTGCGTCATTCCGGGGCGCGCGGAGCCGAGGCCGACGCCAGTCGGCCTCGAGCGCAGAGCGAGCCCGGAATCCATAGCCACTGCCGGTCAAGGCGAAGCGGATTGCGCATGGCGCTTTTCATCGAACCAATTAGCGCCTGTGATTATGGATTCCGGGCTCATTCGCGCTGCTCCAAAATGGCTGCGCCATTTTGCGCGCGAACGCCCCGGAATGACGGCGTGGAGAGCGCTGACGCCCCGCATCAGCGGCGCTACTCGCAGGACGATTCCCCGGCGGGTGGCGCTGGCGTTCACCGGGGCTAGGAGGACATCACGCGAGCGAGCCGCCGCTCAACGCGCGAGCACTTCGACCTCGCCGTCGACGCCGTTGACGACGCTGAAGGAGCGCTCGAACACCTTGCCCTCGTTCTTGGCGATGGCGCGGTAGTCGCCTTCGGAGAGCACGACCTTCGGGAACGCGCCGATCGATTCCTTGATCACGTCGCCGCCGGGGTTGATGACCGACCAGGCGGTGTTGGCGAGCGCCTCGCCACCCTTGTCGGTCACGAGCTTCAGGGTGATGACCGCGGCGCGATGGGTGACGGTGACGTCGGTCAGCTTGCTGGCCTGGACGCGGATGTCGGAGCGCACCACGGCGTTGGCGTCGCCATAGTTCGAGACGATGTAATAGGTGCCCTCGGGGAGCATCAGCACGTCGCCGACGGCGACGTTCGGCACCACCGGCGGCCGCTCGCGGCCGTCGAACTGGCTGCCCTTGTAGATCGAGAACGAGATCTGGTTCTGCGGGATCTTGCTGGCGCCGACCCGGCCCTCGAGGCGCAGACCGCCGGCCGGCAGCAGGAAGGCCTCGCGATCGGTTTCCGCCTTCAGGTTCACTGACCGGACCGCGCTGACGAGCCCGAGCGCCACGTGCACGACGTAGTTGCCGGGCGGCAGCACGATGTTCGGCGTCGCGCCGCGGTCCTCGCGCAGCATCTTGAAGGTGCCGGTCTCGTCGGGCCGATCGGCAAACACGCGCCAGACCAGGCCGCCAT
The DNA here is from genome assembly GCF_021088345.1 of Bradyrhizobium ontarionense. Taxonomy (NCBI): domain Bacteria; kingdom Pseudomonadati; phylum Pseudomonadota; class Alphaproteobacteria; order Hyphomicrobiales; family Nitrobacteraceae; genus Bradyrhizobium; species Bradyrhizobium ontarionense. The sequence continues at coordinate 2,152,652 of NZ_CP088156.1, forward strand.
TGATGCCCGGCAGATCCTTGCCGTAGCGCGCCGAGAGCGACAGCACGCCCTGATTGGGTGCAGCCGCCGGCGGAGCGGCAATGGGGGGGATGGCGGCGGGCGCCCCTGGCGGAATCGCCGCGACCGGCGGTCCCGGCAACGCCTGCGGCGCGGGTGGCAGGATGGGGCCAGCCCCCGGGCCGGAGGGCGGGGCCAGGCTGACGGCGGCGCCGGGATCAGGCACCGCAGCCGGCGGAACCGGGGGCGGACGATCGCTGAACAGCTGGGCGGCGGCCGGAGAGACAGCGAGCCCGGCGAGCAGGCACGACAAAACGGGCACAAGCCATAGCCGCCCGCTGCGCCGGAATCTGGTGAACCCGCGACCTGTCGTCATCGTCCCTGCTTTTGACCGAAAACGCGGCGAATTCAAGCCTCTACTGAACCAGCCGGGGAACCGCAGCCCAGGCCGCGCGGCTTGGTCGCAGGCTCGCACCAAGGGGCCAGCCGCCGCGATCGCCCGAGTTGCGGGAACTTCAAATCGGCGGCATCTGATGCCCCGGTCAGCCGGCATAAAGGATGCTTCTGGTAAGTTTGAGGTGCGTCATGAGTCCGTTGCCGACTCGTTGCACACAGTTTGCGTAGGCGTGGAGACCACAGTGCTGGACATGTTGAAGGGACGCCGCCAGAGCGGGGCCGAAAGCGCCGATATCGGTCTCGGCACGATCCGCAAGCCGGTCATCGGCCTTGCGCTCGGGGGCGGCGCGGCACGCGGCTTCGCCCATATCGGCGTGATCCGGACCTTGATGGCGCACGGCATCGTGCCCGACGTGGTCGTCGGCACCTCGATCGGCGCCGTGGTCGGCGGCGCCTATGCGGCCGGCCAGCTCGATACGTTGGAGGAATGGGCGCGCAGCCTGCAGATGCGCAACATCCTCGGCTATCTCGACATCCGCCTGAACGGCTCCGGCCTGATCGGCGGCGAGAAGCTCGCGGCCCAGCTCGAAGCCTCGCTCGGCCGCGTCACCATCGAGGAGCTGCCGATGAAGGTCGCCACCGTGGCGACCGAGATCCGCACCGGGCACGAGATCTGGCTGACCCATGGCAGTCTGGTCGACGCGATGCGCGCCTCCTACGCCCTGCCCGGCATCTTCGCGCCGGTGCTGATCGGCGACCGCTGGCTGGTCGATGGCGCCATGGTCAATCCGGTGCCGGTGTCGGCGGCGCGCGCGCTTGGCGCCGAGATCGTGATCGCCGCCAACCTGTCGAGCGACGTCTTCACGCATTCGACGACGATCTATTCCCATGGCCAGCCGGTCGAGGTGCCGGAGACGGTGATGGAGAGCACGCCGCCGAAGCGCCGCTTCGGCAAGCTGTTCTCGCCCGAGCGCGCCGTGAAGCGGCAGTTCTTCGGCGGCGGCGGCCGGCCGGGCATCTCCTCGGTCATGGTCGACGCCTTCAACATCATGCAGGACCGCATCACCCGCGCGCGGCTCGCGGGCGATCCTCCCGATCTCTTGATCTCGCCGCGGGTCGGACAGATCGGCTGGTTCGACTTCCACCGCGCAGCCGATCTGATCGCGTTCGGCACGAAGGCGGCCGAACGTGCGCTGGATTCGATCCAGGACGCGATCGGCGCGGTTGCGCCGAACGGCGGCGGGCCTACGCCGTCTTGATGTACTGACGCAGGGCTTCCTGCTCGTTCTCGTATTCCTGGACGCGCCACTTCACGACGTCGCCGATCGAGATCAGGCCGACGACGACGCCGCCTTCGATCACGGGCAGGTGCCGGAACTTGCCGTTGGTCATCATTTCCATGATCGAAGCGACGGTGTCCTGCGGCTTGCAGTTCACGACGCGGCGCGTCATGACGCCCGACACCGGCTCGGTGAGAACCCCGGCACCGCGCTCGCCGAGCGAACGCACGATGTCGCGCTCGGAAAGGATGCCCTCCATCCGCGTTCCCGACATCACCAGAACCGCACCGATCTTGCGGTTGGCGAGCAGCTTGGCGGCTTCGGCGAGTGTGGTCTCGGGCTCGACGCTCTCGACCTGATGGCCCTTGACGTCGAGGATCGCACGTACTGTCATGGCTCGTCTCCTTGAGAGGCCGTTACGCCTTCTTGAGCGGGCGTCCTTGCGGCCGATGCTTCCAGCAGTTTCGGTCAAGCAAGTCTTCAATCAACAGTCGGGCACCGCACTGGTTGCGTTCTGGTTACATTGCGTTCTGGTTACGGTGCCATCGGCAGGCATGCATCAACGGAAAGAGCCTGCCGTTGTTTCGCGCGGGGGGCGTACCCCGGTTGCATTGCTGCAAATGATGAATGAAATCACGCGCGCTCGCAAGCGGAGGATCGCGGCAACTAACTGTCTGTCGCGTCGGAACGCAACGCAGGTGCAGCATCATCCCGCACATGCGGGATCGGATCGAACAGCGGGAACAGGATGAGGCCGGCGATGAAGCCGCCGATATGGGCCTGCCAGGCCACGTTGGCGCCGTCGGCGCCGGGCGTGAGGTCTCCCACGCCAAACACGATGTTGACGCCGAACCACACCGCAAGGAAGCTGAGCACGCGCGGATTGCGCAGCGCACGCGCGAGCGACAGGGCCGGCACCTTGGCCGCCGTATCGGCGTCGCCGCGGCTGAACGACAGGAAGCTGCCCTTCACGAACGCGAATCGCATCGCCGCCGCCATGGTGCCGGACACCGAGGCCGATGCGCCGATCATCGGCGCCAGGGCGTGCTCGTGGGTGACGAGATGCGCCAGCGCGCCGGCGGCCGCCGTGACCGCCAGGAACAGGAGGAAGCGCAGCGAGCCGAAGCGGCGGGCGAGCGCGCTGCCGAACGGCAGCAGCCACAGCACGTTGAAGCCGATATGCGTCAGATTGGCATGCAGCAGCGAATAGCTGACGAAGGTCCAGATCTTGGCCGGCGTGCCGCCGGGAAAGGCGCCGTCCATCAGGGTGGAGTCGTACCGTTTCGGGACGAAGGCGAACATGTCGATGATCCAGCCGTCCCAATCGTCCGGCAGCAGCACACGCAGATGGATCGCCGCGATCAGCAGGACATAGGCCGACAGCACACCCGGCAGGTTCAGGATCGGTTCCCGCGGCGTCTCCGGCTGCGGATCTGGCGTGGGGTCTGACGGAGAATCCAAGGGGCCGAACGCTTTCGACGAGAGGAACAGACCCGTCAGATAGGCGGCTTTGCTGCACCGGCGCAAGCGCACACATGCAGAGTTGATGGGCGGTCCGGTGGACTGAAATGGCGCGGGATCTGAGAAGAAACGGGATCTGAGAAGAAAGGAGGGAGGGTTCTGAGAAAACCCTCCCTCGCGAGATCCACCGGTCTTATCCGCGTCGGAGAGCCCGGGGTTTGTCCCCCACCCCTCCCCGTCGCGACGACCGGACTTGTTTGACGCCGCCTCGTGTCCTTCATCGTGTCGCGGCGGACCTTCCACCGTCCGGCCGCGAACTGATGAACGCAAACTTAACGACATCAGCGCCGCTGCCAAGTTCATCGTTAATTTAACCTTAACGCGCGGAAGGCCGGGGGAAAGCAGGCACAATCGCACCATCGGCATGGACGCTGCACAGCCCCTCCTGCACAACAAACCAGGGAGGCGCCTGGACGAAAGCGGGACAGCGATGTCCCGGGAACGTCGAGGGCGCGAGGGGTCCGAGAGATGAAACATCCGTCCAATCGCGAGTTCTTCGCCTATTGGAACGATCGGCGCGGCCATGCCAAGGCGCCGGAGCGCAGCGACATCGAGCCGTCGGCCGTGCGTGAGCTGCTCGGCGATATCTTCGTGTTGTCCTGCGATGCCGACAGCGGCTTTCCGTTCCGCATGGCCGGCACGCGGCTGTGCGCCCTGCTCGGCGGCGACGTCAAGGACAAGAGTTTTCCGGCACATTTTGCCGCCGCGAGCCGCCGCGAGATCGAGGAGATCACGACCGTGGTCTGCGAGGAGACGCTGCCGGCAATCGCCGGCGTCAAGGCGCTGGCCCCGGACGGCGTGATGGCCCATTTCGAGCTGCTGCTGCTCCCCTTCGCGATGCGCGCGCATGAGCCGATCAGCCTGACCGGCCTGCTCGCGCCGTTCGAGGCGCCGCGGGGCGCGCTGGGCCCGCTCGAGATGGTCTCCTGGCGCTACATCCATCCGCCCGCCGAACGCATGGTGCCGCGCGCGCTGCGCAAGCTCGCGATCGCCCGCGGCCTGATGGTCTATGAGGGGCTGCGCTGATTACAGCGATGCTGCCGGTGGGCAAAGCAGCCGCCGCAGGCGGTCGCGCGCCCCCCATCGAGCGGCGAACACATCGGCAAGATGGTGGGCACGGCGTGGGGAGAGAGCACAGCAGCGCCTTCGCCCACCCGACGCGTCCATGACACGCGTCCCGCAAAACGCGAACAACATGAACGGCCGCGGCGCTGCGATAACGCTGAATTAACCCTGCAGGACGTAGTTTCAGCGCTGGATCGTCCGGCCCTGTAAGAGCCGGCTTTGAGTGGCGAAACATGGCGTTGCCGAACAAAAAACTCTCTCTTCCGGCCGCCGAGGAGCGCCGCCGTTTCCAGCGGGTCAAGGTCCACCTGCTCGGCCGCTACATGCTGCCCGACCGCCGTGAATTTCCCTGCCAGGTGATCAACATGTCGCCAGGCGGGCTCGCGCTGCTGGCGCCCGGCATCGGCAATGTCGGTGACCGCGTGATCGCCTATCTCGACCATATCGGCCGCGTCGAGGGCAAGATCACCCGCATCATCGACAACGGCTTCGCGATGACGATCGGCGCGACCGCGCGCAAGCGCGACAAGCTCGCGGCACAGCTGACCTGGCTCGCCAACCGCGACATCCTCAACCTGCCGGAGGACCGCCGCCACGACCGTATCATTCCGCGCAACCCGATCGCGGTGCTGACGCTCGAGGACGGCACCAAGATGACCTGCCGCATCATGGACATGTCGCTGTCGGGCGCGGCGATCGCGGCCGAGACCCGGCCGCCGCTGAAATCGCAGGTCTTGCTCGGCCGCGTGCAGGCACGTGTGGTGCGGAACCTCGAAGGCGGCTTCGCCATCGAGTTCACCCACGCGCAGCTTGCCGAAACGCTCGAAGAGAGCGTTACCGCGCGGTAAAGCCGCCAGCCTCACATATCCCGCAACTTCACGGAGTACACGGCGCCTGCCACCGCAGGCGCCGTGTGGCGTTCGGCCATCGCACGTGCCGTCCGACGCGGTTAAAGGGCGATGCGGAATCCGCGCTGGAGGCTGCAACGACAGCGGTTCCCGCATTAACGCAGCGCATTTGAATCAATCACGATCGATTCAAATTTTATGCGTATTCGATTCAATAGAATTGCGAATTATCCCTTTGTTTTACTTGGATTTTCGTCAAATCCACTGTGGCGATTTAGCGGCAGCGAAAAATCTTTGTGAGACACATGGTCCCAACGAAAACGGGGGGCCAAAATGGTCAAGCGGACGGGACTGGCAAAAGGGTTGGCGGCTGTCGCCTTCCTGGTGGCGATGGGCGCAGCGGCGCATGCGGGTGACGACCGGGTGCTGTATGCGAGCCTTGGCGACACGACGCGGGCCCCGATCGGCTGGGTCGAGTTCTGCACCGAGACTCCCGAGGAATGCCGCGGCGGCGCGTCGCAGCCCCGCGACATCGTGCTCTCGCAGACGGCGTGGCGCGACCTGCTAAAGGTCAATCGCTGGGTCAACGAGAACGTCAAGCCCATCACCGACATGGACCATTGGGGCGTGGTCGAGAAATGGTCGCTGCCGTCAGACGGCTACGGCGACTGCGAGGACTACGTGCTGTTGAAGCGCAAGCTGCTGATCGATGCCGGCTGGCCCCGCGAGGCGCTGCTGATCACGGTGGTGCGCGACAAGAAGGGTGAGGGACACGCCGTCCTCACCGTGAAGACCGACAAGGGCGAATACGTGCTCGACAATCAGAACGAGAGCGTCGTCGCCTGGACCGAGACCGGCTACCGCTTCGTCAAGCGGCAGTCGCAGAGCGACCCGAACGTCTGGGTCTCGCTCGGCGACGGTCGCCCGGCAGTGGCCACCGCCAGCGCCAGAGAGCGCTGAAGAAGAGAGGCGAGACAGGAATTCGAGTTACGCGACCCGGTCACATCCCCACCCCTCCCCGTCCCAGACCGGTTCGCGCGCGGCCAGGCCTCCCCCAAGGCCTGGCCGCAACTTTTTTTGGCCTTGCTTTGACGATAGGTCGCATGAAGGGCGCGGCCGCTGCCGGCCAGCTTGTCTCCCCTGATGGTCAGGTCTAGGTTGTCGGCATGATGATGATCCTGCGAAGCGCAGCGCTGCTGGCGGCAGCCCTGACCCTGGCTAATTGCTGCATGACCGCGACCGGCTGCAGCGGACCGCTTGCGTCGGCCGATGCAATGGCGGGCACCCCCGTGGCGGCCAACCCGGTGGTCGTCACCGCGCCCGCCGGCACAGGACCGCAGACGGCGGCGGCTGCGGCCGACTGGGACGGCCGCGTTGCGTCTTCCGAGGCCGACGCCGAGATGGCGATGGAGCCCGACGTCGGGACCCAGCGCAAGGGCGCCAAGCGCCGCGGCAACGCCCGCGTCGACGCGATGTCGTCGCAGTCGAGCTCCGGCGCTCGCGGCCGCATGAGCTGGGAGGAAGAACAGGCCGCCGACCTCGCCGACGAGGCCCGCCTGAAGCAGAAGCTCACGATCTGCAGGAACTGCGGGACAACCGAGTAACCACCTGTCTTTTCAGCGTTTCTGCGTCACCCGCCGGACGGCCCGGGCCTCTGGACGTGCCGCCGCCGCGAAACCGCCGGCCGCCCGCGCTGTTTCGGGCTTGCGGGCCACTCTTTTGTCAGATTTGCTAATAAAACCTTGGTGAGGGAACGTCCCGCCGGGCGCATAGCTTATGGCGTGCGGGGATTCCCAGTTGCCTTCGAGTTTTCCGCCTCTCCCGGTTTTTGGGAGGGTATCCGAATGTTTTTCGATTTAGGGTGGTTTCGTGATGAACCCGGTGACGCGCGACACCAGACGCTATCCCGATAAATCCAATACCCCTGTGGTCAGGAGTTCTCAGCCGATCGCGCTCGCGGCCGCCACCTTCGTGGTGCTGATCGCGGGCATCGGCGGCATCGTGCTCTGGCGGGCCTATGGCGGTACGCCTGCCGATGCCGAGCGCGGTGCGGTCACGCGGCAGCTGCAGGCGCGCACGGTGCAGGCGTCGGAGCAGCTCGTCGAGAAGACCAAGGGCCTCGAAGCCACGCAGCAGGAATCAATCGACCAGCTGCAGATGATGCAGGAGCAGCTGCAGAGCATGCGCCGCCTGCTCGCAACCCAGCAGGCCGACACCAAGCGCCTGTCGGACCAGGTCTCGACCCTGAAGGACGCGATCGACGGCTTGCGCCAGTCCTTCGCCAGCACGCAGAGCTCGGAGCAGGCATCGCCGCCGGGCAACCGCAGCATCCGGGCACGCGCCCATGCGAGCCGCAGCGGGCATCGGCACCGCCGGCGCTCGTGACGCGGATCGTAAACTCCCGGCCGAATTTTCCCGGAGCCTTGTGAAGTGCTTCACAGTTCGAAGAGACGATTCACGCCATCCTGATTTCACCGGATGGCGAGCCAATTTCAGGATGGCGCCAAGGCCAATTTCAATATCCGGGGCTGGCAAGGTCGTTGGCGCCATACTGCGCCGACGACCTTGTTCTTTCTGGGACCGAGATTGATCGCTGAAGCCGCCTGGAACCGGCACGGCGGCCACGGCTCTCCGGCTGGTGATTTGCTTTTCACGGGAAATTCTCTGCTCAATGCGCCCCCCACCTTTGGCGCCAACATTCGCTGAAGTGCGGCCCAGAGCGTGAGCGAATGTTGGCGCCGGATCACCAGAGAGGAGCGCCCATGTCCGCTGAACCAGCACTGACGTCCGATGTCATCGGGCTGACCAAAGTCGCCCCCTTTTCACGCCGCGGCTTCATGACCGCATCGGCGGCCGTGACGGCGGGCTACACGCTGGCCGCAGGCCCCGTGCGGGCCGAGGTCGTCACCACCGACACCAACGGCCTCAATACAGGTGATGCGAAGATCAAGGTCGCCGACGGCGAGATGCCGGCCTATTTCGCAAGACCTGCGAGCGCCAGCAATCCGCCGGTCGTCGTGGTCGCGATGGAGATCTTCGGACTCCACCAATACATCAAGGACGTGACGCGCCGCCTTGCCAAGCTCGGCGTCCTCGCGGTCGCGCCGGACTACTATTTCCGCAAGGGCACCGACCTGACGAAGATCAGCGACATCAAGGATCTGCTGCCGATCGTGAATGCAAAACCCGATGCGGAGCTGTTGTCGGATCTCGACGCCACCGTCGCCTGGGCCAAGTCACAGGGCGGCGACACCTCGCGCCTCGGCATCGTCGGCTTCTGCCGCGGCGGCCGCACGGTGTGGGAATATGCGGCGCACAATGCCGGCCTGAAGGCCGGTGTCGCATTCTACGGTCCGCTGATCGATCCGCCCAATCCGGTCTGGCCGAAGAGTCCGACGCAGCTCGCGCCCGACATCAAGGCCCCCGTGCTTGGTCTCTACGGCGAAGCCGATACCGGCATTCCCGTCGCCAGCGTGGAAGCGATGAAGGCGGCGCTCGCCGATAACAAGAAGACCGCGGAGTTCAAGATCTATCCCGGCGCCCCGCACGGCTTCCATGCCGACTATCGTCCGAGCTACCGCAAGGACGCCGCCGACGATGCCTGGGCGCAGATGCAGAAATGGTTCAAGACGTACGGCGTGCTGAGCTGACGTTGCGTTGCGATAGTCAAACGCCAAGCACTGACCTCGCCCGGCGCGATGCGCCGAGCGAGAGCTTGTTGATCAACGCGAGCCGCCGATCAGCGCAGGCGCGATCCGTTGCGGCGCGACTTGGCGTGTTCTTGGGCCGGTTGCCGGGTGCTCCGCTCGAGCTCCCAGACCATCCAGACCAGCGCGATGCCGAGGCTGACGACGACGCCCATGAAAAGGAACGTGAGTTCAGGGGATGTGAGTGAGTTCATCATGCCTGTGTCCCATGCAAGCGTTGCGCCAGCGCCTTCTCCACCGGATCGCAGCATCAATAAATGGTGCCGAGAGATCGTTAACGCGAAGTGACCGGTTCATCCGGAGACCTCGCGCGAAGCCTCATTGGCACACTTCGACATTGCGGTAGCGCCAGCCGTGCGCTGTCCGCACGCGCTGGCGGGCCACGTAGCAGCCGCCGAGATCCTCGTAGGCGTAAGGATAGTAGTCCGAATAGCCCCCATAATAGTAGGGGTAGCCGAACCCCAAACCGATACCGAAGCCGGGGCCGAAGCCGCGATAAAATCCGCCATGGTGGAAGCCGCCGAAGCCGCCATGGCGGAAGCCGCCCGGCCCGTGCGCCGAGGCCACGCCGGGCACCATCATCGATGCGATCACGCCGCCCGCCAGCAATCCCAACACCATCTTACGCATCGATTCCGTCTCCAAATCCAACCGACGCAACGACCGCCGTCATTGCAACGTCGATCTTTTAAGCCGGATTTGGAACAACTCGCGGGCAGGCCCGCTCACATCTGCGCGACTTTGGTGTCTCCACGTCAAATCCACCGTCGCGAGCAACATTCAGCAACCCCTGCAGATGCTCTTCACCTTCTGATCGACCGTCTTGTTTTCCTGCTGGATCGCCTCTTCCGTCGAATCGCCGCCCCGGTTCGGTCCCATCGCTGTGGTGCCACCGGCTGCCCCGCGACCGCTCCCGGTGGTGACGCTCGAATTGCTCGAGCCGGCCCGCGATCCACTCGCCCCAGAACCGGTCGACTGCGCCGTGCCGAGGTTGTTGGTGCCCGGAGAATTCGGCTGCGAAAGCCGCGAGGCGCTGCCCGCGCCACTCGGATCGTTCTGCGAATTATTGAGGCCGGCCGGATTTCCGGGCCCCGAGGGGACGCCGCTCACGCCGGTCGTGCCTGCCCCGGCCGCGCCTGCATTGGGCGTGCCGGCCGCGCTCGGACTGCTGCCGGCTGCACCACCGCTCGCCGCGCCGCCGCCGCCTTGCGCGAACACGGCCGTAGCCGCGGTGAGACCTACGATCACGATCAACGTGTCCAGTGAATGTCTGGCCATAGGACGCTCTCCGTTTACACTTCAACCCGACGGCGCAAGCCACGTTCCGGAACGAATTGGCATCGGAGACAATTGATGGGGCGAGGAGAGCAAGGGTTCGTGCGCAAGCTGATCGCCTTCGACGACGACACGTTCGACAAGCTCAAGCAACTGGGACGAGATCAGATGCTGAGCCTGCAGGACCTTGCCGACGAGGCGTTCATGGACCTGCTCGAGAAGCACGGCGTGCCGGCCGATCTGAAGGACGCATTGCGCAGGAGCGCGGCGGCGCACGGCGACAGCGCCGGTAAAGCGGCGCGCAAACCGAAAAAGACGAGGAAGACGGCAGCATGAGCACCGACCCAGATCCGTTCGAACAGGGCGAGCGCGCCGCACACGAGAACATCCCGGCGGAGGCCAATCCGTATCAGGACGGCAGCGAGCAGCATGCGTTGTGGGCGAGCGGTCACGAACGCGTTGCCAGCGCACGCGAGGCCGGAGAGTCCGAAGGGACCTGATGGCGTGCGGATCAATCCGAGCGGCTCGACCGGTGGCGTGGCCGTCTCAGCCGATCTTCTTCAGACCCCTGGTGTAGCGCGGCCCCTTGTCGACATAGGCGCGGGCCGCGATGCTCATCCGTTCGACCTGCGCGGGTTCGAGCGTCCGGACGACGCGGGCGGGCGCGCCGACGATCAGCGAATACTCCGGAAAATCCTTGCCTTCGGTGATGATGGCGCCGGCGCCGACAACGCTGCCGCGGCGGATATGTGCGCCATTCATGATGATCGAGCCCATGCCGATCAGCGCGTCGTCCTCGACGGTGCAGCCGTGCAGGATCACGTTGTGGCCAACCGTGCAGTTCCTGCCGACCCGGAGCGGGAAGCCGGGGTCGACGTGGCAGGTTACGTTGTCCTGGATGTTGGAGCTCTCGCCGATCTCGATCCAATCATTGTCGCCGCGAATGACCGCACCGAACCAGACGGTGACCTCCTTGGCGAGCCTGACACGGCCGATCACGGTCGCATTATCGGCGATGTAGTAGTTTCCGTCCGCCGGCAGCTCAGGCGCCTGCCCGTCGAGTTCGTAGATGGCCATCGAGGTCTCCCGTTCGCGCAAGACCTTGGCACAGCCGCAACCGGCTTTTCAAGCAAGCGCCCACGACGCGGCGCTCGCCGGAACTAGGTCAGCACACCCGCGGCACGCAGCGTCATCACCAGGAAGGTGCCGGACATCATGCTCCAGAAGCCGGCGATCACGGTCGCCAGCATCACGAACTCGAAACGACGCCGCTCGATCCGGGCGCCACGCAGCGTGTTGCGCATGATGATGAAAGGTGCAGCGAACACCAGGAACGGCACCGCAGCGAAGCGCCGCGGCGTGACCCCCTGCTGCAGCAGTTCGAAGCCGGGTGGACGTTCGGCATAGGCCTGATAGCCGCTGGCCAAGGCGCCGGCCACGGCAAAGCCGATCAGGATCGAAAACAGTGAATTGAACGCCTCTGCCGACATCGAACGCACCCACAGACTTGCAGAACTGCCCCGATGCTGGTTTGGCAAAAACCGGCCGCGCCCGCCACATTATCCTTAAGGAAGGGTTAACGGCGGCCGCGCCTGACGCCCGGGCCCTTGCCGGTAAGACCCTGCAGAAAGCCGTATTGGCGTGGCATAGTCCGCGGTGATTCGCCCCGAGATACCCAGCCCGTCATGACGATGTTTTCGATCCGCAATGCCCGCCCTTCGAACGGACATGGCCACGTCATGCCGATCGTGATTGGCGGCGTGCTGGCCACGGCTGCGGTTGCACTGGTCGCCTATCTGCTCTGGCCGACGTGGCAGGCCAGCGCATTCAAGGGGCCCGAACGCCTGCCCGTCAGCATCGGCGGCACGCTGTTCAACGTGCCGACGGCGGCCGTCCGCGTGAAGATCCAGCGTCATACCGGCCCGCAGGAGCGCGTCGATCTCGGCTTTGAATATCCCTCGCTGGCACCGCCCGAGGCGCCGCATCACGTCAGTGCCGATCAGTTGGACTTGGCGCCGCAGCCGATCGATCGGATCTTCGTATCGATATCAGCGCATCACGACGCGTTGTCACCCGAGGCGCGGCTGAGGACGATCTATCCGCGCTACCTGAATTCGGCTGGTGTCGCGGTGCAGGACGGATTGACCATGCGCAGCTTCCGCGCTGGGACGCCCTACGACCTCGAGGACCTGTTCGTGGCGGAACAGCCCGCGCTTGTGACCCGCTGCACGCGTGATGCGGCTACACCGGGCATGTGCCTCAGCGAGCGCCGCGTCGAGGGCGCCGATCTCATCTTCCGCTTTCCGCGCAGCTGGCTGTCACACTGGCAGGACGTCGCCGCTGCCATGGAGCGGCTTGCGGCGCAAATGCACGCCGCGAAGTAATTCGCGCAAGTGCCGCAGGGTGGGCAAAGCGGTCGCCCGCAGGGCGGCAGCGTGCCCACCATCGATCCGCACATTCCCGGTGAGATGGTGGGCACGGCGCCAAAACGATCTCGATTGCCGAGACAGCTCTGCCGCGCCTTTGCCCACCCTACTGCTGCTACTTACTCGACGAGGTCGTCTTCCAGGATTGCCATCTGGAATTGGAACGAGCGATCGTCGTCTTCATCGTCGACGAACAGCACACCGATGAACTCCTCGCCGATATAGACTTCGGCGGAGTCTTCCTTCTTCGGCCGCGGCACCACCCGGATCTTGGGATTGGCGAACACACGCTTGAGATACGCGTCAAGCTTCCTGACTTCCTGAACGTCCACGGTGATCTCCAATCGGCAGCGGGGTTTGTTGTTTCTCAAAGACGACGCTGGGCAGAGCCCTCGTCCCTGAGTTCGACATTCCAGCCCGTCGACGTGGCGAGACGACGTCGCCGTTGTCGAACGGACCTGAAAGGGACATCTTGGATCTCACATTCATTCTGCCGAAACAAATGGCGGATCGTCAAATCCACAGACGGTCAGTGTGTTGGCACGAAATCCCGCTATTGAAAAGCTCTTGACTTCGCGATCGCAGATCGCGCTTTGCGGTTCATATCCCGATGGCGTTGATCATCTGGTCCATCGTGCGCGACGGCTCCGCACAGCCGGCCTCGCCGACGATCTTCGCCGGTACGCCGGCAACGGTCACGTTGTTCGGGACCGGCTTCACCACGACCGAGCCGGCGGCGATCCGCGCGCAGTGCCCGACCTCGATGTTGCCGAGCACCTTGGCGCCGGCGCCGATCAGCACGCCATGGCGGATCTTGGGGTGACGATCCTCATTCTCCTTGCCGGTGCCGCCGAGCGTCACGCCGTGCAGGATCGAGACGTTGTCCTCGATGATGGCGGTCTCGCCGCAGACGAAGCCGGTGGCGTGATCGAGGAAGATGCCGCGCCCGATCCGCGCGGCCGGGTTGATGTCGGTCTGGAACACGGCCGACGAGCGGCTCTGCAGATAGAACGCGAAATCCTTGCGGCTCTTGCGGTGGAGCCAATGCGCCAGCCGATGCGTCTGCAGCGCGTGGAAGCCCTTGAAGTACAGCAGCGGATCGATGAAGCGCGAGGTGGCCGGATCACGGTCATAGACGGCAACGAGGTCAGCGCGAAAGGCGTGGCCGAGATCCGGCTCGTCGCGCAGCGCATCGTCGAAGGTCTGGCGGATCAGGTCACCCGAGAGCGCGGAATGATCGAGACGCTCGGCGACACGATGCACGACCGAGTCCTCCAGCCGGCTGTGATGCAGCACGGTCGAGTAGATGAAGGTCGCGAGCTCCGGCTCGCGGCGGACGATCTCTTCGGCCTCGTGGCGAATCCGATCCCAGATCGGATCAAGCGCCGCCAGCTTTCCGCCCTGTTGATGGGTCTCGTGCTGATGAGTCTGATGCATAGCCATGGCGCTTCTCGCACGTTTAGTGGGCAGGTTTTATAGCACGACGCGTGGAACGGTGTCCTCTGTGAGCTGCTCCAGGTCGTCAGTCCATTGCGGCCAGCCTGCCTCCCAGAGAACATGGGATTGAGACAATTCCGTTACGCCGGTTACGCGTCCGTTACGCCGCCGACCCGCCGGTGCCGCACCGGCTCAAGGTGGTCAGCCGGAACCGGAAATCAAGCGGCCTCCCCGAGGCACAGCCGATCTCCTGCCGATGCGCTCGGAACCCGGTTCTCCTGTGCGCGGCCTGATGCGGGGCGGCAAGGCTGCGGATCAAGACTGCGGATCAAGACTGCCGGATACCGGCCCGCGCCGTTCGGGAGTCGGCTGCGGCAAAAAGGAACCACCCGCGGCCAGAAAGCCAAACGTCCCCCGCTCGATCACGGGGGCTGCTTTACCATCCATCACTCTGGGTCTATTGGTGAATATCGCCCTGACCATGTTTTGGCCATGGTGCTCCGCACAGGGGGACACAGGCATCAGTAACACCCAGATCCTGGACGAACGCGCAACCGAGGCCGGATCGGCCTGGCTCCCCGTCATCGTCATCCCGCTCTTCCTGGTCGCGCCGGCGCTGTGGAACGGCTACCCGCTCCTCCAGTGGGACACCGGCGGCTATCTCGCGCGCTGGTACGAAGGCTACCTGGTGCCGAGCCGCTCGACCGTGTTCGGGCTCTATCTGCATTGGGGCGAGGGCTCCAGCTTCTGGCTCAATCTCGGCCTGCAGGCATTGGCGACACTATGGATCCTGCAGCTCACCTTGCGCGTCCTGGGTCTCAGCCAGCCGCTGCGGCTGCTGTGGATCGGCCTGCTGCTGATCCTGACCACCGCCCTGCCCTGGCTGGCGAGCATGCTGCTGACCGACATCTTCGCCGGCCTGTCGGTGCTTGCGCTGTTCGTCATGGCCACGCAGGCGGGCCGGATCTCCCCACTTGAGAAGTGTGCGCTGTTTGGCTTCGTGGCCTTCGCCTCCGCCACCCACAGCGCCACGCTCGGAGTGCTGTTCGGCCTGTGCTGCGCCGGCTGGATCGCCTACCCGTTGCTGCGCCGGCAGATCGCGCTTTCGGGCCTGGTGCAGGCCAGCATGACGATCGTGGCCGGCGCGGCGATGCTGCTGGCCGCGAACTTCGCTCTCTCAGGCCAGCTGGCCTGGACGCCGGGCGGCACCGGCGTCGCCTTCGGCCGCATGCTCCAGGACGGCATCGTCGCGCAGTACCTGAAGGACCATTGCTCGCGCGAGAAGCTGAAGCTCTGCCCCTATCGCAACGAGCTGCCGCCCACGGCCGACGACTTCCTGTGGGGCAACAGCATGTTCAACAAGCTCGGCCGCTTCGAGGGCATGAACGACGAGATGGGCTTCATCGTGAAGCAGTCGCTCGCCGCCTATCCGCTGTGGCAGACCAAGGCAGCTGCGGTCGCGACGGCGGAGCAGCTGATGCACGTGGCGACCGGGGAAGGCACCAATGGCTGGGTGCCGCACACCTATGGCATCATCGAGCGCTACATCCCCTCGCAGACCCAGCCGATGCGCGCCGCACACCAGCAGCATTGGGACATCGACTTCGCGCTGGTCAACTGGCTGCACGTGCCGGTCGCGCTGGCCTCGATGCTGGCGGCAGCTGCGATCGCGGGCCACGCGATCTGGCGCCGGCGGCGCGACGACATCGCCCTGCTCGCCGCCACCGTGACGCTGGCCCTGCTCGGCAACGCCGTGATCTGCGGCATCATCTCCGGCCCGCACGACCGCTACGGCGCGCGCCTGGTCTGGATCGCAACCTTTACCGTACTGGTGGCGGCGGCCCGCCATTTCGGCGGCGAGCGCACAGCCCCGTAAGGCACGGGCGAGCTCTCGCCACGTTCGAGCTCGCAAGTAGCGCTGTGCCGACCTTCTCGCCGCAGAGTATGCCGCCCGGCGGTGGGCACGGCGCCACCGCGATCCGCATGCGTGGACAGAGCACGGCAACGCCTTTGCCCACCCTCATATGGGGTCTTGTGAGTCAAGTCTCGTTCGATAGGTCGAGGTTGTTTTTTCGAGGATGCCGTTCGTTTCCTTAGAGGTGGTGTGTTCGGCGGAGCAAAGCCGACGTCCGCGCGCTCTCGATTTTGCGCCGTAGCGGACGGCGGCTTTGCGGGTGGGCAGGGCGACGTCTGGCGCCACGAACCTGCGGTCTCGGTCGAGGACTGGCTTGCGAAGATTCTGCAGCTGTCCGCTGCATCACCTCATATCCGGTCGGATGAAGTCATCCGGGCCCATGTTCCGCATGCTTGCGGCGAGAAGCCAAAGAGGATGAGACCCATCTACAAGACGGCTGGTGGTACGGCCCTAGGGTGGCACGGTCATCATCCATCCTCGCAAGACCGCGGCGAACCGCGGGCCTGATCGCGAAGTTCGTTTACGCCTTCATCAGGGCCTCCTCGGGCACGAGGCCGGTCTCGAGATAGCGCCACAGCGCCACGACGAGCTTGCGCGCCAGCGCCACGATCGCAATGCGCCTGACACGCTTGCCGGTGTTGAGCGTGCGGGTCTGGAACCAGCGGCTGAGCGCGCTGTCCGGCTGATGGCGGACCCAGAGCCAAGCCAGCTCGATCGTCTTCAGGCGGACGTGCGGATTGCCCGCCTTGCTGATGCCCTGCTCACGATCGATGCCGCCGCTCTTCCATGGGCTCGGTGTCAGGCCGCAATAGCTGGCGACCTCGCGCCGGTTGCGGAAGTCCTTGTAGAACAGCTCGCCCGCCAATGTCGTGGCGAAGGCCGGCCCGAGCCCCTTGAGCCGCTGCAGCTGCTCCCGCCGCTTGGCCATCGCCTCCGGAACGACAGCCGCCTGCGCGGCCTCCTGGCTCTGCTCCAGCGCCGCGAGCTGCTCGCGCACCAGCATCAGACGCGCGTGCTCGCGCTTGACCTCGGCCAGAACGTGGGGCGGCAGCGGCTCACCCTGCCAGTCGCGTTGCTGCTCCAGCCAGGTGAGCCAGTTGCGGCGGCGCGGCGCGCCGACCTCCAGGCCGGACAGCCGCAGCAGCGCCTTGATCCGGTTGGTGTGGGCCGTCTGCTCCGTGACCAGCCGGTCGCGCTCGCGGCTGACCCGCCGGGCGTCCTCCTGCTCCACCGTCGGCACCCGGACGATCCGGACCACCCGGGGCTCGCCGCGCAAATAGGCCATCAGCGTGCGCAGCAACAGCTCGCCGTCGATCCGATCCGTCTTTGCCCGCCGTGCGCGCTGCTCGACCGCGATGCTTGCCGGATCGAACACCAGATTGTCGATTCCGTTCGCGACCAGCAACCGGTGCAGCCAGAAGCCGTCATAGCCGGCCTCGTAGCAGCTCGCCACGCGCGGCTCCGATCCGAGCTTCTGCGCCGCCCGGGCCCGCGTCTTGGCGATCAACGCCAGCAACCCGACCTGATCGACTCCGTCGAGCTTGTGCCGCGACATCCGTCCCTGATCGGGACTGTGCAACGTGATCAGCCAGCTCTTCTGGCTGAGTTCAATTGCAACGAAAATCGTGCCAGTATCTCCGGCGGTGAGCGTGCCTTGGGTCGAAGCTTGCATCTGACTCTCCGAGGGTTCGAGTGTGGAAACCCAAACCTATCGGAAGGGCTCGCTCACCGCTCCCCCATGGAATCTACGGGCCGCGACCGCTTGGCGCGCGAATGGGACCGTCAACGCTGCGCCAGGAAATCGATCACACCGGCCTTGTAGACCTTGTCACCGACCGCGCGCATGTGGTCGCGGTTGGGGATATCGAGCACCCGAGCGCCCGGAATGAGCGCGCCGAGCGCGGGGCCCGAGCCCGAGACCTCGTCGGTGGTGCCGACGGCGACCAGCACCGGCACGCTGAGGCGCCCCGCCTCCTCCTTCGACATCAATCCGCGTGAGCCGCGCATGCAGGCGGCGAGCGCCAGCCGGTCCGAGCGGGTCTGGTCGGCAAACGCGCGGAATGTCCGCCCGACCGGATCGGTCACCTCGTCGATCGAGGGCGCTTCCAGGGCGGAGGCGACGTTCTCGCCGGGGCCGCCGCCTTCGATCATCGCCATGCCGATTCCGCCGAAGATCGCCGAGCGCACGCGCGCGGGCGTCGCGAGCGCGATGTGGCCGGCAATGCGGCCACCGAGCGAATAGCCCATGATGTCGGCGCTTTCGATGTCGAGATGATCCATCAGCGCCGTGACATCGCTCGCCATTTCCGCGATCGCATACAGCGCGGGGTCGTAGAGCTTGGCGGAATCGCCATGACCGCGATTGTCGAGCGCGATGACGCGGCGGCCATCCTTGCGCAGCTCGGAGACCCAGGCCGGATAGACCCAGTTCACGTTCTTGGTCGAGGCGAAGCCATGGACGAGCACGATCGGATCGCCCTCTCCCTCATCGATGAAGGCGATTTCGACAGCGCCGTTGTGGAAGCTCGGCATCGGTCCTTGGTCCTGAACGTCTGGAGTGACGATTGGTCGGAAGCACTCTAACCGCAGGGCGCGGCTGCGACCAGTTCGGGGCTGGCGGCGGCGACCTGCATCTGGCGCAGCCGGCGCCGCTTGCCGCGATCGAGCCAGGCCTGCGTGGCCCGCTCGGTCATGGATTTGAGCGAGGCGACGAAGCCGAACAGCGTCATCAGCGCCCCGAACAGCCAGAGCGCGAGATTGAACGCGCCGGCCGTCAGCAGCAGCGCGCCACGGCCGAGCAGCTTCAGGATCGCGCGCGTCTGCCCGCCCTTGGCCTCGGCGAGGCGGGCGGCGCGGGCGATGTCCTTCGGCCCCTCGGCAAGCTTGAGCGAATCGAGCGCGCCGCGCGTTCCGACCTTCTCCGTGATACGGCCGACATCCTTGGCGAGGCGCACCAGCGCGCCGGCCTTCTCCGCACGAAATGCAGCCCTGATCGCGGTCGCGGTCTCGCCCGGCCGCAACACCGAGCCCGTGGCGACCGCCTGCTGCAGCACCGGCGCATCCACCACCTCGCGCGCGGACCGTCCCGCCCAGGCCGCCAGCCCTTCGCCGAGCCGGCCGACCTTGCGCGCATCCTTGACCAAAGTGAGCCCGGCCCGCACCGGCGCCGCGCCGCCGGCCGAGACGTAGGTCGCAGCCGTCACGGCAAGACCGGCGGTGGCGAGGCCCAGCACCAGCCGGTCGGTCTCCTCGCCCATCACCAGATGTTTGCCTTCGCGCACGGCGTCACGGATATCGCCGAACACGAAGAGGTCGCCGGCCACGGTGCCGGACAGGCTCGCCACATCGTCGGCCTGGCCGGTGACCAGCCCCGTGGCGAAGCGCTTGGCGACGCTCGTCGGCGCCTTCTCCGCAGCCACGGCATCGGCCACGCGCCGGACCTGCGCCTCGTCGAGCGCGACGTGGTGATCCCGCGCCAGCGTGACGAAGCTATCGGCGAGATCCGGATCGCCGGCGGCGAGTGCATCCGCGATGCCCCGCGCGATGCGCGCCGGGTCGTTCTGTACGACGGAGGTGATCTGAAGCTCGGAGAGCTGCGCCGGATCCTCCTGGGCCGCGATCACGGCACCGGCCCGATGGGCGTGCGGCCACAGCGCAGCGCCGAGGGCTGCTGAGAACGCAAGGCCGGCAAGGGCCCGGTTGATTCGTCTCGGGATCACGCCGCCTTCACGTTTTCGCGCAGGATCATGTCGCAAGACATAAGATGTCCGGTGAGGGACACAACGGCCCCGACGAAAGAAGGGCTTCTCGCCGGGGGCAAGTTTGTGTCGAATCCACAGGCCACAACATAACGGCGTGCGTCGCACCCAAACGCGGGTTCCCAACACTAGGAAATGGCCTTAAGGCTCAGTATGGTCGCGCCGTTTTCGACGACGGCGCAGCCATCCGACTTTTGTCCTGCTCCGTCGTGCCGACCGTGTACGCTCCCGTTGCCACTCGAGGTGAAACCGATGGCCGATAACATCGTCCCGCATTTCCACAATGATGCCGGCGTCCCCGTCATCGAGATCGGCTCGCATGAGTTCATGTGCGTGGGCGCCAATCCGCCGTTCGATCATCCGCACGTGTTCCTCGATCTCGGCAACGACAAGGAAATCATCTGCCCGTATTGCTCGACGCTGTATCGCTACGCGCCGGACCTCGCCGCGGGTGAAGCGCGGCCCCCCGAATGCGTGCTGAAGGACGTGGCCTGATCGGCGTGTCGTGGCATCTCGTACCGTCTTTGTCGCAGGGGCCGGGATCGGCGGCCTGACAGCCGCGCTTGCGCTCGCCACCAAGGGTTTTCGCGTCGTCGTGCTGGAGAAGGCCGAACGACTCGAGGAAGTCGGCGCCGGCCTGCAGCTGTCTCCCAACGCCAGCCGCGTCCTGATCGATCTCGGGCTGGGCCCGCGGTTGTCAGCGCGCGCCGTGGTGCCGGAGGCGATCGCCATCATGAGCGCGCGGGCCGGCGGCGAAATCGCTCGCCTGCCGCTGGGCGAGGCCGCGGGCCGCGCGGCCGGCGCGCCCTATTGGGTGATTCATCGCGCCGACCTGCAGGCGGCGCTGGCGGCCGAGGCGATCGCGCATCCCGACGTCGAGCTGCGGCTCGGCTGTCAGTTCGAGGACGTCGCCGCCCATGCCAAGGGGCTGACCGTGGTCCATCGCCGCGGCAACGAGCGCGCGCAGGACGTGGCGCTGGCGCTGATCGGGGCCGACGGCGTGTGGTCGGCGGTTCGGCATCACCTCTTCCCGCAGGTGCGGGCGGAATTCTCCGGCCTCATCGCCTGGCGCGGCACGCTCGATGCGCGGCAGCTGCCGCGCGAGTTGACTGCCGCGCGGGTGCAGCTCTGGATGGGTCCGGACGCCCATCTCGTCGCCTATCCGATCTCCGCCGGCCGTCAGGTCAACGTGGTCGCGGTCGTGCCGGGCACCTGGAACCGGCCGGGCTGGAGCACCGAGGGCGATCCGGGCGAGCTGAAGGCTGCCTTCGGCCCGCCGCGCTGGCCGGCGACGGCGCGCCTGCTGCTCAATGCGGTGGACGGCTGGCGCAAATGGGCGCTGTTCGGCGTCCCCGAAGGCATCGAATGGAGCGAGGGCAAGATCGCGCTGCTGGGCGACGCCGCGCACGCGATGCTGCCGTTCGCCGCGCAGGGCGCGGGGATGGCAATCGAGGACGCGGTCGTGCTCGCCAAGACCCTGAGCGAGGCCCGCCCCGACGGCCCGGCCGCGATCGAGGGCGCCCTGAAGCGCTACGCCCAGCTGCGCCGCTCCCGCGTCGCCCGGGTGCAACGCACCGCGCGCAGTCAGGGCCAGCTCTATCACATGACCGGACCGCTCGCGCTCGCCCGCGATCTCAGCATCAAGGCGCTCGGCCCGCAGCGCCTGTCGGCACGGCAGAGCTGGATCTACGACTGGCGGCTGTAGCGACGGCTGTCCGGCCGGTCTCAGTAAACTGAGCCATCCCGCGGCAAGGTCGAGGGGCCCGCCGGGCTCGTGGAGGCCATCGGCCGTGACACGCGCGCCGGCTTGGCAGGCTTGCCGCCCTTGGCCGCCGCAGGTGCCGGCGGCGGCGTGTCCTGACACTTGTTGCGGCGCCAGGCCTCTTCGGCGAACTGCGCCTGGCCGCGGATGGCGATATAATCGTTGCGGTAGGCGAGCTCGGCCACGACCGCGCCGCCCGCCCCGGTCTCCGCCTTGGCCATCAGCCCCTGCAGCTCGGCGGAGCGCCCGGCGAGACTCTTGCGCTCGGCTTCGAGCTGCTTGCAGTCGTAGAGATCGTACTTGGCCGGATCGGCGAAGGCCGTCGATACGTTGTCGCTCATGCCGGCGCAGCCCGACAGCAGCGGTCCAAGCGCGAGCAATCCCGCGACGAGCACGGCGCGCGAACGAGTGGGGCGATGGCAGTCGGTCGTCATGCAACCTCGATAAGGTAGCCGTCTTAAAACATTATCTCGATCCGAGGCGCTGCATCGGCCGCGAGCGTCGGTCCGGTCAGCGGCCCCCGCGACGGTGATAACGCTCTCGTCCGATTCGTCACCTTTCACCTCACCGCGGCGCCGGACCCGGTGAGGATCGTTTCCCGTGATGCCTCCGCGCCTTGCAGGGACCGCCTCGCCCGTATGTCGAATGACTTGGCGGACCTGCTTCAGGTCGGACGCAATTTCAAAGCAGCTGGTGACGGCCGGATTGAGGCTTTACCAAGGCGGCTGCGCTGGCTTAAGCAGAGGATGAGCGTCGGAGCTTCGCGCAACCTCATTCCGTCTCGCCGGATGATGCGCTAGGTCTCTGATCGCAAAGGCGGACGTGGCGGAATCGGTAGACGCAAGGGACAGCGCGCACTGGAAACGCTGGCTGGCGCCAGCGAGCCGCTGCTTGGTGCCGTTCACGTCCTTCAGCGAATACGACACGGTCGATAGCAAGAAGGTGCCGGTCTGGTTCGCCGCCGACGACAGCCGCCCCCTGCTCTGTTTCGCCGGCCTGTGGACCAGCTGGACGAGGTCCGCAAAGTCAAAGAGGGCGAGGTTACCTGCGATCTCTACGGCTTTCTGACCACCGAGCCGAACGCCGTCGTGGCGCCTATCCACCCCAAGGCCATGCCGGTCATCCTCACGACAGCCGAGGAGCACGACGTTTGGATGCGGGCGCCGTGGGATGAGGCCAAGGCCCTACAGCGGCCGTTGACAGACGACGCCCTGAGAATCGTCGCCCGCGGACCCGCGAAAGAAGACAGGGCTCCAGTCTGATAGGGCGATAGTACCCCACGATATCAATCTGCAGTTCCCAGCACATCAATCCTAGCGTGCATCACCGCCTTAGCGTATACCATCGGCTGTAGTCATAACCGCACGTCCAGTTGACGGCCGCGCATAACGACCGTGCTAGACCGTCCAACACCGGTCTTCTGGAGGCGTTCGGAGCGTCGCAACAAAGAGAACAAAGTCGATAATGGGAAAGCCGATGGATTCGCCACAGAGTGACGACCTTTCGCAGATCGACAAGCAGTTGGGTGAAATTACAGATATTGCCAGCAATCGCGCCCGAACCATAGCTGGTGGGATCGTTGCTTTCACTTGGTACGCAATCGCTGGTTCGCCGGACAAGTCCCCCAACCTTGTAGCGCCCAGCTCATTGTACATGCCGCTGGTATTGTCGTTGTTGAGTCTTTTCGCGGATTTTCTCCAGTATGGATTCAGCTGGATCGATTACTTTTATCGCAGAAGCAGGATCACGAACCACAAGCCCGTCGTATCGCTCACCTTCTACCGCATGTCGCTCCTGACGTTCGTAGCAAAAATCTGCTTCGTGATCGCCAGCGCGTCTTGGCTTATGACCATTTTGGGCCGCGCACTACAACGACTGACCTGATGCATTCTTCTGGACCGCCCACGCCAAAGGCGACAATCAACCATCGATTCAACACGGAGGCGACAAAATGATAAGAAAAGCAAATAACGTCGATGTCCACAAGTACATTGACGATAGAACTAAAGATGAAAACAACCCACTCAACCCATTTTGGGAGGCGATCATAGCGGGAATAGGAGAACCTGGGAAACCAGTCCCACCACGCCCGCAAAAGATCGGGCCACTGATTTCAACGCGCGCGAAATCAGCCGGAAAGACCCGTTACGTTGAGATCGTCCCTGCCGATTTCGAACGAGGCGTACTTTCAGCCCTTCAGAATGTTGAGACGGTGGTCATTAGCGAGGATTCGACGCATCACGTCCATGCTGCCATGGAAGCGCTGAGGCGAATTCAATCGCCCAATGCTTCGCACGAAGCCGGAGTGGACGTTGTTCGAGACGCCGTTCAGAATGTGGGATTGAAGGGCGTTAGCCGTATGACGCGTGGTGCAGGGAAATGACCAATAACGTCGATCGGCCCGCGCGGCTGCGGCGCGCCCTGCCCGTTCTGTGAACTGCGCAAGGCTGATCATCGGGAAATCGATCAGGCCGAGCTCGATGATGTCGCCGAGGCTCTGACGGAGCTGATGCTCCGACACCAGCGTAGGCACTGATGGCGCGGCGTCAGCTTGATCTTCCGGCGGCCGTAGCTCGGGCCTTCATGGACGACCTCGAGGCCTACCGCGCCGCCCGTACGGGCCTGGACAAGGACGCTATCGCCGTGCGCCAGCTGCGGGCGCTGCGAGAATACATTCCAGAGTCGCACGGCAAACTGCGTCTCACTGACGTGAGGACGTTGTTTGAGTCGATGGCCGAGCAGATCAAATAAGCCGAGGGGAGCCCGCAATCACCGAGGCGGAGAGTCCAAAGCCGCTTGCGGCTTTCCGACAAACGCCTGCGCCTTTCTCAGCGCAAGATAGTCGGCAATACGCGCGGTCCAAGCCTGTGCGACGAGCTGGATTCCGCGGGAATCGAAGTGGCAGGCGTCGTAGCGCGTGCTGAAGTCCACCGCATCCGTGTCCGGGCCAGCATAGATGCCCCATTCCGGGTCTAGCAGCGCCTGCTGCGCGGACCTGATGGTGTCATCCACGCGCGGGTAGCCGCAGATGGTGGATCTGGTCGGGAAGATTGGAGCGGCAACGCCGAGCTGGCGCAGCGCTCCGAGAAGCTCATGCGGGCCACCGTGAGCCATTGGCTGCGCGAGAAGGAACGCGGGGGCCTGATCGGCGCCGGCACCACTCTGCACGGCCTCCGCGTCTCCTATGCGGCTTGGTGGAAGCGCAACGGCGCAACTAATGCCGAGATCGCCGAGCTTCTCGGAGATCGATCGCAGCGGATGGGCACCCATTACACCCGGCACGTCTCTCGCGAGGACAACGTGGTGCGGGCATTCAAGCGGCTGAAGCAGGATTGATTAGACAGCGGACAAAGATGGGACATGTTTGTTCGACCATTGTCCCGATTGTACCCGGCAATCGCATGTATGGCTCGTTTAGTAACCACGGCGATTGCGTTCTGCCTTCTTCCGTTCCTCCTCGGCTTTCTTGTGTTCCGCGTGTAGGGCGAAGAACTCGTCCTTACGCTCCAGCAGCACTTTCCAAACAAAATCGTGAAAGCTGTACGGGTAGTAGTCCTGATGATGTTGGCCGCCGGGTGTCCATACAAGCCTCTTTCCTTGAAGCATGCTAACAGGCGGGCTGAACACGTAAGTATAGAAGGACGGCGACCCGCCCCGCAGCGCGTTAACGACTATCGCTATCTCTTCCTTGGATAGATGGTCCAGTTGTGACAGCGTGGTCTCTTGTCGTTGCTCGCGATGCTCATCCTCCTCTTTGCGACGGATCGCTCGCCGACGTACTAGGGCAGACTCCTTTTTCTTCTCACGGAGCGGGGCAAATAAACTTTCGCCGCATCCTACGATTGCCGCTGCGACGGAAGCGACAACCACGATAATCAGAACAGGAAGTGCAAAGGTGCTAATTGGCCCCAAGTCGAGGACATGAGTAAGGACCAGGACCAGCAGGGCCCCGCTCGCTAGAGCGATGGCAATGATCGCCCGGAGTGGCAATTTGAAAAACTCAAGCCATTTCGCGTCGAACATCCCGTGAGCCCTTAATATGAGAGCGGCGAATCAGGTTCAAGTCATCCACGAAGGTCTCATCTAGCGCTGGGTCTCTGTCCCGACTTTATATACTCCTTATGTTCTGCACACACCTTCCGGTAGACCCCGGCGTGTGGGGAACGGGAACGGAACGAGATTTGTCTACCCAGTGCCGCTTTATGTCTACCGCTTGCCCCTTCAGCCCGAAAAGGTTAGTGAAATCAAAGCGCGGACGTGGCGGAATCGGTAGACGCAAGGGACTTAAAATCCCTCGATGGCAACGTCGTGTGGGTTCGAGTCCCACCGTCCGCACCAGGCGCACGAGGTTGGAGCCCCCTGCTCTTACGCCGCCCTCGTGCGCGCCATCAGCTGCTCCCAGGACGTGGACCTGAAGCTCGGCCGCGCTTCCAGCCGGTCGATCCAGGCGACGAGATTGGGATGCTCGGCGGTCAACTGCGTCCATTCCGGCGTCTGCGACAGGAAGCTCGCCTGCGGCGCGGCCTGCAGATCCGCGAGCGACAGCGCCTCGCCCACCATGAACGGCCGCTCGCCGAGCAGCCGCGACAGCTCCGCGATGACGGTTCGCGCCTGCGGCATCGCCCGCTCGATCGCAGCCTCGTCGGCGACCGTGCCGAAGAACTGCGGGCCGATGACACGCTGGAAGATGATGACGTTGCAGACGCCTTGAAAGAGGTACCAGTCGCTGACGTTCATCACCTGGTCCATCCGCGCCGCCTGCCTGACGTCGGCCGGCGTCAGACCCGGCTCGGGCAACACGCGATCGAGATAGCGCAGGATCGCCTGCGTCTCATAGAGCATGAACCCGTCATGCTCGAGCACCGGCACCCGGCCGAACGGATGACGCGCAAGATGTTCAGGAGATTTCGACTCGCCCGGCGCCAGCGCCGCGAGCCGGTATGGCGCGCCCTTCTCTTCGAGCGCGATCAGCACGCTGCGACCGAATGGACTTCCCGGCACGGAATGGACGACGAACTCGGACATCACGACCTCCCACGCTGATGATGAACTGCTCACGACGAAGACGGCGCGCGTTCAGCCTCCGCCAGGAAATGCTGCAGCAGGCCCGGCCAACCGCCATCCACATCCTTGCGCATGGACGCGCCGGCTTCGTCGCCCATGGTTTCGAATTTATGATGCAACAGCTCGACGCGGGTCGCCTCCGCGCCTTCGGCGAAGAAACGCACGTCGACCTCCGAGCGCATCGCCGCGTCCGGCTTCCACTGCGCGTCGATCTGCCAGAGCATGACGAAACGATGCGGCGGCTCCCAGATCGTGATGGTCGCGACGGGGGTCTCAGTGCCGTCCTCGGCGATTTCGAGCCAGCGCCCGCCGAGCTTCGGCTCGATGAGCACTTTCGCGATCGGCTTCCTGCCAACCCCATGCGTATGCGGCCACCAGCGCGTCAGTCCGCTGGTGAACACTGCGAACGCATGGCCGATGGGCGCCCTGACACGGACCAGCTTCTGAACCGGGGCAATCACGACACGCTCACTCATCCGTCCTCCCTTTCGTCCGTCGGTGCGTGCGCTCTGCCTCGATCTTGAAGGCGAGCAGCGCGTCGTCCCAGAAGCTGTCGAGCCAGTCGCGTAGCTCGGCGAGCCCCTCGCGGCGCAACGAATAGATGCGCCGCACACCCTCGCTTCGCTCCTCCACCAGCCCGGCGTCCTTCAGCACCTTCAGATGCTGCGACACCGCTGGCCGTGACACCGGCAGCCCGGCAGCAATCGCGTTGACAGGACGCGGGCCGCCGCGAAGGCGCTCGAACACCTGGCGCCGCGTCGGATCCGCCAGCACCGCCAATGCCGTTTCGTAAGCCATTACTTACCGTAAGCCAATACTTACAAACTGGTCAAGTGGCGATGCACGATGCTGTCGACGGGCCAGATCCTGGAGCTTCTGCGACCAACGGTTGCAGCGGGAAACCCTTTGGTAACCAAAACGCAAGCAGGTTGGAGGCGGCTGACGCCGCCCCGAATCGGCGATATCCGGCGAAATCAATCATGCAGCCGCGATCGCCTGGAGAGAGACCATGCTGGGATTCCGCAGCCGCAAGAACGACCGACCCCATGTCTCTCCTCAGTTCGACTCCGCGGCGCTCGACACGTTCCAGGACGCGCTGGCGCGATGCGTCGACGACTGGGCCGAGGGCAAGCTGAACCGCGACGTCGCCGAGCTCAATGCTGCGGCGCTGCGCGCCAAGGTCAAGCCCGAGCTCATCGAGGCGCTCCATCGCCTCGGCACCGCGCTCGCTGCGCGCGCATCCCATGATCTCGATTCCATCGTCGACCTCTGCATCAACAGCAACGAAGCGTCGATCAGCGCGGCGCGCCTGATCGGCGCCTCGAACAATCAGTCGGAGCGCTGCCAGGGCCTGGCTTCGGCCTCCGTCGAGATGCAGGCCTCCGTGCAGACGATCAGCGCGACATCGACCGCAGCGGCCGCCGAGGCGGCCGCGACCCGGCAGGCCGTCGGGGAGAGCGTAACAGCGGTACGCCGGACGCTGCAGACCATGAACGGCATCGCAAGCTCCGTACGGGACACATCGGCCAAGCTCGCCGATCTCAGCGCCGCCTCGGCGGAAATCGGCTCGATCGTCGGCACCATCGACGCGATCGCCAACCAGACCAACCTGCTGGCGCTCAACGCCACGATCGAGGCGGCCCGCGCCGGCGAGTTCGGCAGGGGCTTCGCGGTGGTCGCCGCCGAAGTGAAGAACCTGTCGCAGCAGACGACCAAGGCGACCGAGGACATCAAGGGCCGCATCGAGCGGCTGCAGGCCGAGATGAGCGGCATAGTCGAGGCCATGGCCGGCGGCGCCAAAGCGGTCGAGGTCGGCATGAGCGAGATGAACGATCTGGCGCAGACCATCGATCAGGCGGGGACGCGGACCACGGTCGTCAGTGCCAAGATGGACGAGATCTCGGGTATTCTCGCCGAGCAGAGCGCGGCGACCGACGAGGTGGCACAGGGCATTACCATCATCGCGGACCTCGCAACCGCCAATGCGAACGAGGTGATGTCGCTCGCCGATACGATGAGCAAGACCGATTCGAAGGTCGGCAAGATGCTGGGCGACATCGCCAAGCTCTCGCTCGACAACCAGGTCGTCCGGCTGGCTAAGGCCGATCACGTGATCTGGAAGAAGCGGCTCGTCGACATGTCGGTGGGCAGATTGCAACTCAAGGCGGACGAGCTCTCCGACCATCACAACTGCCGGCTCGGCAAATGGTACTATGGCGAAGGCGGCCAGCGCTTCGCCGGCACCCCGGCGTTCCGCGCCCTCGAACAGCCTCATGAAGCGGTGCATCGCCACGGCAAGGAGGCCGCACGCCTGTTCGGCTCGGGGCGCATCGACGAGGCGCTGAACGAGATCGGCAAGGTCGAGGTTGCATCCACCGACGTTCTGGCCGCGCTCGATCAGATGCAGGAATGACCGCGCCACGATGGCGGCACGGTTCCGCTCACCACCTGTAACGCGCGACGCTCCTCCCGGCATAGGCGCGGGTGACGGCGGAAAACTCGCCTTCGAACGTCGCGGCGAGCGCGACGCCATTCAGCCAGTTCACTTCGGCCGAGACCGTCGTCAGTGCCGCATCACGCGCCGCAGCCGCGCCGTTCACCACGAAGCTTGCGCCAGGCAAGGCCTCGAAGCTGGCCGAGGCCGCACTGAGGGGATTGAAGTCGTGCGCCCAGGCGGCACGGCCGCGCAATGTCAGCAGCGCATCGCTCAATGCGAAGGACTTGTCGTTGCGCATTCCGAGTTCGGTCCGCGGCGCCGTCACGGTCTTGGCCCTATAGGACAGCGCGAAAGTGTTGGCGCCGGCGGTGACGGTTTCGGCATAGCGGGGAAGACGCGTGGTTGTCACCTGTGCGGCAGCATAGGGCGTCAAACCGAGGCCGCCAAGCCAGGCCGTACCAAAGCGGCTGCCGCCTTCGAGACGACCCGCGAAATTGTCGGCCCTGAACCGCGCGCGCAACTGGTCGACCCCAGAGATGGCGACCGTGCGATCCGTGGTGACGTCATGCCAGCCATAGGCTGCGGCCGCGCTGACATAGGCCGGGCCCGCCATGTGCTTGATGAATGCGCCGGTCTGGAACAGGTCGGTTCGGCCGCTGCCGCCAGCAGCCGCGTTGAAATTGGTGCCGCCGCCTGCCAGGGCAAAGCCGGCGACCGTCGCTCGCGACAGCCAGTAGTCGGCCCCGGCCGCCACGCCGAACATGCGGCTGGTGGCGGCGCTGGATCCAATGACCGCGTTGCCGTCGGTGGTCTGTCCGCCGCCGAAGCCCGAGGCCCACGCGCGCCAGCGCGATTCGAATGGCGGTGCACGCGGCGCAGCCTTCGCATTCAAGCTGAATGTGTCACCAACCGTGCCGCGGAGCGGGACGCTGGCATAGGCGTTCGCGAGATCGCCCTCATCGGCCAAGCCCATCGCGCTCGATTGGCCGAGGCTGCGGTCGGCGGCGCCAACATCGGTCATCGCGGTCGTGAACTGCGTCATCGCGTGCACCATGGCCGGCTGCACCGCGGTTGCGATCTCGCCGGACGCCTGCGTCAGCCCCGGCGCGGTCAGCCCGCCATAGACCAGCGGAATGCCGCCATTGACGTTGAAGTAGTTGACCAGCGCGTTGCCGACGTTGGTCTGGTTGATGTTGAGCCCGGTGTTGGGCGGAGCGACAAAGGCCAGCGCCAGATCGAGATAGGCGTTGTTGGCATCATAGCTCAGGCTCGACTTGAATCCCGAAGGCAGATTGCTGTTCACCACCGACCCGAATCTGCCGCTGATGCCACCGCCGGCATTGACGATGGTGTACTGCTTGGCGACATAGCTTCCGGGCGCAAACGACGCATTCACCGTGGCGCCCGACAGCGTCGCCGTTCCCGAAACATTGACGCGGTCGGCGCTGGTCGGGGATATCTCGACCATGTAGGACGAGGCCGCGGTGAAAGACAGGCTGCCGTTCACGGTCAGCAGGCCGATTGAATTGCCGGGGGCGAGCGTGCCGCCGTTGATCATGGTGTTGCCGACGGTGCCGCTGCCGCCGAGCGTGCCGCCGGCATTCACCGTCACCGCCGAACTGGCGATCGAGCCGTTCACCGACAGCGTGCCGCCATCGATGATGGTCGGTCCCGTGTAGGTGCTGGCCGCGGTCAGGATCGTCTTGCCGGCCTCGACGCGTACCGTTCGTGTGCCCGCGCCGCTGCCGGTGATGACGGGGGCGAAGGTGTAGTTCGTGCCGGTGTGGTTGAACACGATCTCGCCGTTTCCACTACCGAGATTGACCGAGGCCGCGCTGAGCATCCCGGGCGCTGTGGCCGCCTGGCCGACGGCTGCGCCGATATTCAGCGTGCCGACCGAGCCGGCCTGGTAGGCGATGAACATGGTCGAGGCCGAGACGCTGGCGCCGTTGCGAACGGTCAGCGTGCCGGTGCCGCCATAGCCGACATGGATATCCGCGCTATTGGTCCAGGTCGAGCCGGTCCCATCCACGGTCACAGTCCCGGTCGAGCCGGGCTGGATGGCGAGAGAGCCGAAGGCGTTGCTCACCGCTGCGCCGTTGCGGATGGTCAGCGTGCCGCTGCCTTGGCTGCCGATGCCGAGATTGCCGCTGCTGGTCCAGCGCGAGCCCGCGCCGTCCACGGTTGCGGTACCGACTGCGCCCGATGCGACGCCGAGATAGCTGCCACCGGCGCTGCTCACGCTGCCGCCGTTCAGGATGGCCAGCGTCGCGCTGCCGCCGCTGCCGACATACAAATCGCTGGCTGTCGTCCAGCCCGAGCCGGCGCCATTCACCGTCACGGCGCCAGTCGAGCCGGGATTGACCGCGACAAGGCCCACGCTACTGCTGACAGTGCCGCCGTTGAGGACGTTCAGAGTGCCGTTGCCGGCTGAGCCGACATACAAATCCCATCTGGTGGTCCAGGTCGAGCCGGCGCCGTCCACCGTCACGGCGCCGGTCGCGCCGCTCGCATTGCCGACAAAGCCGTACTCATTGCTCACCGCGCCGCCGTTGCGGATGGTCAGCGTGCCATTGCCGCCGTCGCCGACGAGCAAATCGGAGCTGTTGGTCCAGGTCGAGCGGGCGCCATCCACCGTCACGACGCCGGTCGCACCGTGATCAGCGCCGACATAGCCGTACTCATTGCTCACCGCGCCGCCATTGCGGATGGTCAGCGTGCCGTTGCCGCCGTAGCCGACGAGCAAATCGGAGCTGTTGGTCCAGCTGGAGCCGGCGCCGTCAACCGTCGCGGTGCTGGTCGAGGTGGAATAACGGCCGACAAAGCCGACGACGCTACTCACCGTGCCGCCGTTGCTGATGGTCAGCGTGCCGTTGCCGTTGTGACCGACATAGAAGTCGGAGCTGTTGATCCAGCTCGAACCGGCGCCATTGACCGTCGCGGTACCGATCGAGCCGGCATTGTCGCCGATGATGCCCAGGGTGTTGTTGATGGTGCCGCCGCTCCGGATCGTTAAGGCGCCGGTTGCGGAAACGCCGACTCTGAGACCGGTCGCCTGCGCGCCGGGCGCCCCGACCACCGTCGGGTTGGGCGTGATGGTGTCGATCCTCGTGCTGGTCGTGTTGTCTGGAACGATGGCCGTCCAGTTGCCGACGCTGAACCAGTCGGTCGAGGCGGAGCCGATCCAAAATTCGACGGCGAGCGACGGCGTCATCGACACCAGGACCATGCCGAGCGCGACGGATGTTGCGGTGACGCCGTGCTCGAAATGCGATCCGGAGAAACCCGCCATGTGCACGATGCGCTCCGTTGCTGGAACGCGAACCTGGATCGATTCGACCTAATCAAGCGTTAACCATACGCTACAACTTATGCGCGCATCGACGCGCGACAACTAACTAATGACATGTTTGCTGGTCGGAAACGCGCGACGCCGCGCGCGCTCGATCAGATGCAGCAATGAGGATACAGCACAGATGCTGAAGGCACGCTGCGCCGCGCCTTCCAACGCGGGCCTTCCAATGCGCCAAGTACATCGGCCGCACCAACGAAAACGGCGGCCCCGAAAAAGGACCGCCGCGCCGTCTTCAGGATGGACGTCTCACTCGCTCTTGTCGACGTTCCAGAACACCGGGACCGCCTGCCCTTCCAGCACGCCCGTGATCGATTTGCGCCAGGCGCTCGGCGCGAACCACTGCCCGAGCGGCACGTAGATGACCTGCTCGTAGATTTCCTGCTGGATCTCGGCCGCGATCTTCTTCTGATCCGCGACGCTGGAGGCACGCGCGAACGCGTCCCGCAGTTCCTCCATCTTGGGATCGTTGGGCCAGCCGAACGGGCTCTTCTGTCCGCGTGCGCTGACGAAGGTGCTGCCGATGGGATTGCCGGAATCGGCAATCACCGAATTGGTGAAGAACATGTTCCAGCCGCCCTCCTTTGGCGGCTTCTGGTTGGCGCGACGCGTCACCACGGTCTGCCAGTCGGTCGTCTGCAGATCGACCTTGAACCCGGCCGCACGCAACAGCTGCGCCGCCACGATCGGCTGCGCCTTCAACGTGATCGCATCGCCCGGCGCCAGGATGACCACGGGCGTGCCATCGTAACCGGCTTCAGCGAGCAGCTTCTTGGCCTGCTCAACGCCGTTGCCCTTGACCAGCGTCTCGGAGCCGACGTCGGATTCCAGCGGCGTGCCGCAGCCGAACACGGCGCCGCAGACCTTGTAGAAATTCGGATTGCCGACCAGCGCGTCGAGCACGTCCTTCTGATTCAGAGCCAGGAACGCCGCACGACGAAGCTTGAGATTGTCGAAGGGTGGATGGAGGAAGTTCATCCGGCCGAGCGTCTGATAGCCGAACTTGTTCAGCACATTCATCGTGAGATCGGGATTGGTCGCCAGCACGGGTTCGAGATCCATCGGCGGGAATTCCATGAAGTCGATATCGCCGGCCTGCAGCGCGTTCACCGCCGTCTGCGCGTCCGGCATCGAGATCCATTCGACGCGGTCGACCTTCACGACCTTGCCGCCCGCCGTCCAGCTCGGCGGCTCCTTGCGCGGCACGTAGTCGGCGTTCCTTTCATAGATCGCCTTCACACCCGGCTGGAATTCCGCCTTGACGAACTTGAACGGGCCTGAACCTACCTGCTCGGTGATCTGCTGGTTCGGGGGCGTCTCGGCGAGACGCTTGGGCATCATGAACGGTACGTAAGAGGACGGCTTGCCGATCGACTCGAGAACGAGACCATAGGGCCCCTTCAGCTTCAGCGTGATCGTCTTCGCGTCGGTCGCCTCGAGCGAGGCCGTCGCCTCCATCAGCTTCTGGCCCATGCTGTCATTGCTGCTCCAGCGCTTCAGCGAGGCAACGCAATCCTCCGCGGTCACGGGCGTGCCGTCGTGCCATTTCAGGCCATCGCGCAGGGTGAACGTGTAGGTGAGCTTGTCGTCCGAGACTTTCCACTCAGCCATCTGCGGCTGGACCTGGAAATTCGCATCGGTCCCGAGCAGCGTGTCATAGACCATGTAGCCGTGGTCGCGGGTGATGTAGGCCGGGGTGAAAATGGGATCGATCACGCGCAGGTCGGAATGCATGACCGCCGTGATCGTCTTCTTGCCGGCGGCCAAGGCCTGCGATGTCACGGCCGCCGACGACAGCGCCATGACCGAGGCGATGAGCCATGAGACGAGCACGGATGATGACCGGCGCGAAGTGTGTGACATGCGATCTCTCTCGACGTGAGGCTTGCATCGGATTGCCCCGATACCGATCAGGGCCGGGCGAGCCGCCGATCATCGCGCTCACATCGCGCTGAGCTAACCGTCCCGCGCCAACGAGACTTGCAGCAGTTCCACCGCACGTCAATCGCCATGGAGGCATGTGCACCGCGACCGCGCGGGCCGGACCTCTCGCCGGTCGCCGCTTCGCCGTCCCACAATCTGGAACTCACCTGCCGCTGGTTCGTTGTGAGGCTGAGATTCATCACGTCGAACAAGGAGCGCGACGATGCCCAGTGAAACCGCCGAGCAGCAGCGCAACCCACGTCCCCCAGCCCCGACATCCACCAGGCAGCCATCGCGGGATCAACTCGCGCCGCCCCTGCTGGTCGAAGGGCTGGAATCGGTGCGCGACCCGAACTGCTGACGCACCCGACCACGACAAAGAAAAAGCGCGACGAAGCCGGCTTCGTCGCGCTTTGCGTTGGCGTCCTGGAGAGCGCTCGTCGTGCTGCGACCTACTCGCTCTTGTCGATGTTCCAGAACAGCGGCGTCGCCGGCCCGTCGAGGACGCCGGTCAGCGACTTGCGCCAGCCGCTCGGCAACAGGTACTGACCGAGCGGGACGTAGAGCACCTTCTCGTAGTTCTGCTTCTGGATCTCGGTTGCGATCTTCTTCTGCTCCTCGGGCGAGGACGAGCGCGCATAGGCGTCGCGCAGCTTCTCGATGTCGGCGTCCTCGGCCCAGCCGAACCAGCCGCCCTTGGTGCCGCGGCCACCGATCGACACGTTCGCCACGGGGTTGGCGACGTCGGCGCCGACCCAGTTGGTGAAGAACATGTTCCAGCCGCCTTCCTTGATCGGCTTCTGGCTGGCGCGCCGCGTCACCACGGTCTGCCAGTCGGTCGCCTGCAGGTCGACCTTGAAGCCGGCCTCGCGGAGCAGCTGCGCCGCGACGACGGGCTGCGCCTTCAAGGTGGTGACGTCGCCCGGCGCCATGATCGCGATCGGCGTGCCGTCATAGCCGGATTCGGCGAGCGCCTTCTTGGCCTCCGCCATGCCGTTGCCCTTGATCAGGGTCTCGGCGCCGACATCGGTCTCCAGCGGCGTGCCGCATACGAACACCGCGCCACAGACCTTCTGATACTTAGGATTGCCGACGAGAGCGTCGAGCACGTCCTTCTGGTTCAGTGCCAGGAACGCCGCGCGCCGCACCTTCACATTATCGAACGGCGGATACAGGAAGTTCATGCGGCCGAGCGTCTGGTAGCCGAACTTGTTCAGCACGTCGATCTTGAGATCGGAGTTCGCCTCCAGCACGGGCATCATGTCGTAGGGAAGATTCTCCATGAAGTCGATGTCGCCCGACTGCAGCGCGTTCACCGCTGTCTGCGCGTCCGGCATCGTGATCCACTCGACGCGGTCGACCTTCACCACCTTGCCGCCCGAGACCCAGCTCGCCGGCTCCTTGCGCGGCACGTAGTCGGTATTCTTCTCGTAGACCGCCTTCACGCCCGGCTGGAATTCCGCCTTGACGAATTTGAACGGGCCTGAGCCGATCTGCTCCGGAATCTGCTGACCCTGCGGAGTCTCGGCGAGACGCTTCGGCATCATGAACGGCACCAGCGAGGACGGCTTGCCGATCGACTCCAGGACGAGCCCGTAGGGCTCCTTCAACTTGAGCACGATGGTCTTGGCATCGGCCGCTTCCAGGCTCGCCGTGAAGTCCATCAGCTTCTGGCCCATGCCGTCGTTGCGGCCCCAGCGCTTCAGCGAGGCGACGCAATCCTCCGCCGTGACATCAGTGCCGTCATGCCACTTCAAGCCGTCGCGCAAGGTGAAGGTGTAGGTCAGCTTGTCGTCGGAGACCTTCCAGTCCGCCATCTGCGGCTGGATCTTGAAGTTCGAATCGACGGCCAGCAGCGTGTCATAGACCATGTAGCCGTGGTCGCGGGTGATGTAGGCCGTCGTGAAGCCCGGGTCGATCACGCGCAGATCCGAATGCATCACCGCCGTGATCGTCTTCTTGCCGGCAGCAATGGCATGCGAACTCAGCGCTACGGAGAGCGAAAGCATGGAAACGGCCAGACTCGTGGCGAGCGTGAGGCGCTTCCAACGCGTGGTGTGGAACATACGTGGTCTCCTGACGGGATGGTTTGGCGTAAAACTGATCAGAACCGGATCATTCGTTGTGCGTGCAGGTCATTCCTTGTGCGAACTAACACGCTGTAAATCGGGACATTTCGACACTTGCA
Organism: Bradyrhizobium ontarionense; assembly: GCF_021088345.1. Classification (NCBI taxonomy): domain Bacteria; kingdom Pseudomonadati; phylum Pseudomonadota; class Alphaproteobacteria; order Hyphomicrobiales; family Nitrobacteraceae; genus Bradyrhizobium; species Bradyrhizobium ontarionense. The sequence continues at coordinate 2,189,003 of NZ_CP088156.1, forward strand.
CCAGTCGTCTTTCGCGTCAATCCGCATTCAGCGCATGCCCGTCGCGGCTCATATTGCCGTTAACGCCTGCACAGCTTTGGCTTTACAAAGCCCGCGCGACTCCGTCTCGTGTCACGGTTTCACGACAAAATCTTGTAGAGAGCTCACATGAATCCAGCCAATCTTCCCTTTGATACCGAAGCCATGCTGCAGGGCTTGCGCGGCTGGGTCGAATGCGAAAGTCCGACCTGGGACGCTGGCGCCGTGGAACGCATGCTCGACCTCGCCGCGCGGGACATGGCGATCATGGGTGCGACGATCGAGCGCATCGCCGGGCGCCAGGGCTTCGCAGGCTGCGTGCGCGCCCGTTTCCCTCACCCGAGGCAGGGCGAACCGGGCATCCTGATCGCGGGCCACATGGATACCGTCCACCCCGTCGGCACGCTGTCGAAGCTTCCCTGGCGCCGCGAAGGTAATAAATGTTATGGGCCGGGCATCTGCGACATGAAGGGCGGCAACTATCTGACGCTGGAGGCGATCCGCCAGCTGATGAAGGCCTCGTTCATGACGCCGCTGCCGATCACCGTGCTGTTCACGCCGGACGAGGAAGTCGGCACGCCCTCGACCCGAGACATCATCGAAGCGGAAGCCCAGCGCAACAAATACGTACTGGTGCCCGAGCCGGGCCGGCCCGACAATGGCGTGGTGACCGGCCGCTATGCCATCGCCCGGTTCAATCTCGAGGCGATCGGACGGCCGAGCCACGCGGGCGCGCGGCTCGCCGCGGGCCGTTCCGCAATCCGGGAAATGGCACGGCAGATTCTCGCCATCGACGCCATGACGGGCGAGGATTGCACCTTCTCGGTCGGCATCGTGCATGGCGGGCAGTGGGTGAATTGCGTCGCCACGACCTGCACGGGCGAAGCACTCAGCATGGCCAAGCGGCAGGCGGATCTCGACCGTGGCGTGGAGCGCATGCTGGCACTGTCCGGCACTGCCGACGACGTGACCTTCAAGGTGACGCGCGGCGTGACGCGGCCGGTCTGGGAGCCGGATTCCGGAACCATCGCGCTGTACGAGCAGGCGCGCGGCATCGCCGAACAACTCGGCACGACGCTGCCGCACGGCTCGGCAGGCGGCGGCTCCGACGGCAACTTCACTGGCGCCTTGGGCATTCCCACGCTCGATGGCCTCGGCGTCCGCGGCGCCGATATGCACACGCTCAACGAGTACATCGAGATCGACAGCCTTGCAGAGCGCGGCAGACTTATGGGCGGCCTGCTCGCGACGCTCGCCTAGATCGTGACGAGATCGCGGCACGTGACCGCATGTCGCCCGCATGAGCGAAGCGACATGCGGGGACAGTCTCTCCCCGGGGGCGCCTACGCCCTTTGGGCTTCGGCGACCGCTCGCCCGGGCCACGCACTGCCTGCTGCGTAGCAGCACAGTTTCATTTTCCGGGACCGGCGCGCGCCCACTCGACATTCGCGCGGCGGCGCGCGCATGATGGCATGCGCCTTGCAAAGTTCTTGCGACCGAGGTTGCCGCGAGCTTCTCGGCAAATGCGGAAGCTTGTTCGCAAACGCGCTGTTCGCAAATGCAATGTGCCGATGTGATCACGAATGCCGTGTCATTCGCCGCAAAGCGAACCACCGGAGACCTTGAAAGCGATGGACATCGGTGACATGCAGATTCAATCACGACGCCGTATGCGTCGTCCAGGTATCATGAAGGCGGTTCTCTCAAGATGATCGGTTATCTGCTTCGCCGCATCCTCGCGTCCATCCCCGTGATGGGCGTGGTGGCGCTGTTCGTCTTTCTCCTGCTGCGGCTGACGCCGGGCGACCCGGCGGCGATCCTCGCGGGCGACAACGCGACGCCTGAGCAGCTCGAGCGCATCCGCATGTCGCTCGGATTGAACGAGCCGCTCTACGTCCAGTTCTTCACCTGGGTCAATCAGCTGCTGCATGGCGACCTCGGCGTGTCGCTGATCTCCAAGGTGCCGGTGCTGCAGATGATCGGGCAGCGCGTCGAACCGTCCATTTCGGTCGCGATCTCGACCATCATCCTGTCGATCCTCGTCGCGGTGCCGCTCGGCGTGATCGCAGCCTGGAAGCACGGGACCTGGATCGATCGTTTCGTGATGGGCCTTTCGGTGCTCGGCTTCTCTGTCCCCGTGTTCGTGATCGGCTACATCCTGATCCAGCTGTTCGCGATCAATCTGCGCTGGGTTCCTGTTCAAGGCTTCAAGAGCCTGACCGTCGGGTTCGGACCGTTCTTCGAGCGCATCATCCTGCCGACCTGCGCGCTCTCCTTCATCTACGTCGCGCTGATCGCACGCATGACCCGCGCCGCGATGCTCGACGTGCTCGGCGAGGACTTCGTGCGCACCGCGCGCGCCAAGGGCGTCAGCGAGGTCGCGGTGCTGCTGCGGCATGCGCTGCGCAATGCCGCCGTACCGGTCATCACCGTGATCGGCTCCGGCTTCGCGCTGCTGATCTCCGGCGTCGTCGTCACCGAGAGCGTGTTCAACCTGCCCGGCATCGGACGACTCACGGTCGATGCCGTGCTGGCGCGCGACTATCCGGTGATTCAGGGCATGATCCTTTTGACCTCGTTCATCTATCTCGCGGTCAATCTCCTGATCGACCTCGCCTACACCCTCCTCGATCCACGTATCCGTTACTGAGGTCCCTTCCGATGGCGATCGTTACCACCCCTGAGCCGTCGATTCCGGTCACCACGCGACTGGGTCCGAGGTTCGGCTTTCTGACCTCGACCCCGATCATTGCCGTGGCCACCGTCTGCCTGGCGCTGATCGTGATCGTCTCGATCCTCGCACCGCTGCTGGCGCCGCATGATCCGGTGCTGCTCGCGCCGTCGCAGCGGCTCAAGCCGTCGAGCGCGCAGTTCCTGCTCGGCACCGACGCCTATGGCCGCGACCTGTTGTCGCGCACCATCTATGGCGGCCGCATCTCGCTCCTGGTCGGCGTCGGCGCAGCGATCATCTCGATCGCCATCGGGCTCGTCATCGGCCTCGTCTCCGGCTTCTTCCGCTGGGTCGACGCCATCATGATGCGCGTCATGGACGGCCTGATGGCGATCCCGAGCATCCTGCTCGCGATCGCCGTGGTCTCGCTGTCGGGCGCCAGCGTCGGCACCGTGATGATCGCGATCACGATCGTCGAAATCCCACGCGTCGCGCGCCTGGTTCGCTCGGTCGTGCTGACCGCGCGCGAGGAGCCCTATGTCGAGGCCGCCATTTCCCTGGGCACCTCGATGCCCAAGATCATGTGGCGGCATCTGATGCCGAATACGATCGCGCCGCTCATCGTCCAGGGCACCTATATCTGCGCCGCCGCGATTCTCACCGAGGCGATCCTGTCGTTCCTCGGCGCCGGCATCAGCCCGGAGACGCCGACCTGGGGCAACATCATGGCCGAGGGCCGCTCCTACTTCCAGATCAAGCCGTCGCTGATCTTCTGGCCCGGCCTCTTGCTGTCGATCGCCATCCTCTCGATCAACCTGATCGGCGACGCCGCGCGCGACGCGCTCGATCCACGCATGAAGCAGCGGGAGGGCGTCAAGTGAGACGTGCTGCAATCGTAGCCCGGATGAGCGAAAGCGATATCCGGGGTCACCGAGACTGCGCAGGCGAACCCGGATGTCGCTTGGCTCATCCGGACTACGCGCTCACACGCCTCGCGATGACGGCGGAGACATATTGAAATGACCGACACCATTCTCGACATCGACAACCTCGTCGTCGCCCTCGGCAAGACGAAGAACCCGAACGGGCCGCGCATCATCGACGGCGTCTCGATCAAGGTCGAAAAGGGCGAAACGCTCTGCGTCGTCGGCGAGAGCGGCTCCGGAAAATCGGTGACCTCGCTGACCACGATGGGCCTGTTGCCGAAGAACGCGCTGCATGCCGTCGGCGGCAGCGTCAAGCTGGTCGGCGAAGAGCTGCTCACCGCCAGTGATCGCCGGCTCCGCGAGCTGCGCGCCACCCGGATGGCGATGATCTTCCAGGAGCCGATGACCGCTCTCAATCCGGTCGTCCATGTCGGCCGCCAGATCGACGAGGTCTTACGCGCGCACACCTCGCTCGATGCGCGGGCGCGGCGCAAGCGCATCCTCGACATGATGGAGCAGGTCCGCCTCCCCGACGTCGAGCGCATCTTCGCCTCCTATCCGCACCGCCTCTCCGGCGGCCAGCGTCAGCGCATCATGATCGCGATGGCGCTGGTGCTCGAGCCGAAGCTGCTGATCGCCGACGAGCCGACCACCGCGCTCGACGTCACCACGCAGAAGCAGATCCTCACTTTGATCCGCGACCTGCAGCGCGATCATGGCACCGCGGTGCTGTTCATCACCCACGACATGGGCGTCGTCGCCGAGATCGCCGACCGCGTCGCGGTGATGCGCCAGGGCCGCCTGGTCGAGACCGGGCCGCTCGACAAGATCCTGCGCGCGCCTGAGATGGACTACACGCGCAACCTGCTCGCGTCGGTTCCGAGCCTCATCCCGCGCGCACCGCGGGCCGAGACCAAGGACCCGGTGGTGCTGGAGACCACCGAGCTCGGCAAGGTCTATCGCGAGCGCTCGTTCCTCGGCAAAGCACGCGAGGTCGTCGCCGCTGAGAACGTGACGCTCACGCTGCGCAAGGGCCGCACGCTCGGCATCGTCGGCGAGAGCGGCTCCGGCAAGTCCACCGTGGCGCGCTGCATTGTCCGCCTGATCGACCCGACCTCCGGCGGCGTCCGCCTCGGCGGCCACGAGATCTCGATCCTGACCCGCCGCCTGCTGCAGCCGCACCGCAAGCGCATCCAGATCGTGTTCCAGGATCCCTACCGTTCGCTCAACCCGCGCATCACCGTCGGCGAGAGCATCGCCGAGGGGCCGGTCAACTACGGCGCGCCGCGCGACAAGGCGATGGCGCGGGCGCGCGAGCTGCTCGAGCTGGTCGGCCTGCCTGCGGACGCGATCTCGCGCTACCCGCACCAGTTCTCCGGCGGCCAGCGCCAGCGCATCGCGATTGCGCGCGCGCTCGCGCTCGATCCGGACGTGCTGGTGGCCGACGAAGCGGTGTCCGCGCTCGATGTGTCGGTGCAGGCGCAGGTGCTGGAGCTGCTCGACGAGATCCAGCGCCGGCTCGGCATCGCGATCCTGTTCATCACGCATGATCTGCGCGTCGCTGCTCAGATCTGCGACGAGGTGGTCGTGATGCAGAAGGGCCGCATCGTCGAACAGGGACCGGCGGGCGAAATCCTGACCCATCCGAAGGAAGCCTACACGAAATCGCTGCTCGAAGCCGCTCCGGGCCGGAACTGGGATTTTGCCAATTTCCGGCCGGTGTCGGAGGCGGTGGCGTAAGTCGGCACGCCCTCTCCGCCCGTCATTCCGGGGCGTGCGCAGCACGAGCCCGGAATCCATACGCCGAGGCGGACGTGGTGACATCGGCTGGTCGACGCGCGTGCCTCATAGCTCGTCCTGGGGGTATGGATTCCGGGCTCATCGCTGCGCGATGCCCCGGAATGCCGCTGTGGAGATAGGAGCGCCAGCTCACGCGCATCGGGCTCACGCGGCATGCAAAACAGCATCGCTCCGTCGCTTGCGTGGGCTGCGAGGGGCGGTCTAACGTCCTGACCGACGTCAACGGCCTGAGGCGAAGTAATGACGCGCGTCGCGATTGGCGGCTTCCTGCACGAGACCAACACCTTCGCACCGACCAAGGCGGACTACGACGCCTTCATGCATGGCGGCGGCCGCGCCTCGATCGCCGATGCTGCGAGCGTGCTGACCACGATGCGTGACATCAACGCCGGCCAAGCCGGCTTCATCGCGGTCGCCGAGGCTCACGGCTGGGACATCGTTCCCACCATCGCCTGCGCGGCGAGCCCGTCCGCCCATGTCACCAAAGACGCGTTCGAACGAATCACCGGCGCGATGGTCGACCGTATCGCGGCCGCCGGTCCGCTCGACGCGGTCTATCTCGACCTGCACGGCGCGATGGTGGCGGAGCATCTCGACGACGGCGAGGGCGAGATCCTGGCTCGCGTGCGCAAGGTGATCGGCCCCGACGTGCCGCTGGTCGCCAGCCTCGACCTGCATGCCAACGTCACGCCCGAGATGATCGCGCAGGCCGACGCGCTGATCGCCTATCGCAAATATCCGCACACCGACATGGCCGACACCGGCCGCGCATCGGCCGCGCATCTGGCGCTGCTGCTGCGCTCGAAGCAACCGCTTGCCAAGGCGTTCCGGCAGCTGCCGTTCCTGATCCCGATCAGCTGGCAATGCACCAACGACCAGCCAACGAAGGGCATCTACGAACAGCTCGCCGCGCTGCAGACCGACGCCGTGCCGACGCTGTCTTTCGCGCCGGGCTTTCCGGCGGCCGACTTCGCCCATTGCGGACCGAGCGTGTTCGCCTATGGCCGCACGCAGGCTGATGCGGATGCCGCAGCGGATGCAATCGCCGCAATCGTCATGGGCCATGAGGATGATTTCGACGGCGCCATCTACACGCCCGACGATGGCGTGCGCCATGCGATGATGCTGGCGAAGTCCGCGACCCGCCCCATCGTGATCGCCGACACCCAGGACAATCCCGGCGCCGGCGGCGACTCCGACACCACCGGCATGCTGCGCGCGCTGGTGCGCAACCGCGCCAGCCGCGCCGCGATCGGCATGATCTACGATCCGCAATCGGCGCTGGCGGCGCATGCGGCCGGCGAAGGCGCGACGGTCACCCTGTCGCTCGGCGGCAAGAGCGGCATTCCCGGCGATGCGCCGTTCGAGGAAAGCTTCGTCGTCGAGAAGCTGTCGGACGGCCGCTTCATCGCGCCGGGCCCATTCTATGGTGGCCGCAAGATGGAGATGGGCCCCTCGGCCGCCTTGCGGATCGGCGATGTCCGGGTCGTCGTCTGCTCGCACAAGGCCCAGCTCGCCGACCAGGAAATGTATCGCTTCGTCGGCATCGAGCCGACCGAACAGGCGGTCCTCGTCAACAAGAGCTCGGTGCATTTCCGCGCCGATTTCGAGCCCATCGCCGAACAGCTCCTGATCTGCGCCGCGCCCGGCGCAATGCCCGCCGATCCCTCCACCCTGCCCTGGACGAGCTTGCGTCCGGGCATCCGGCTCAAGCCGAACGGCCCGGCCTTCTCAGCTTAAACACGTCATCGCTTTTCAACGGAAAGACACGCATGCCCACGATCGACCGTATCCAAGGCTACGCCGACGAGCTCACCGCCATCCGCCGCGACCTGCACGCCCATCCGGAGATCGGCTTCGAGGAGACGCGCACCTCCGGCATCGTCGCGGAGAAGCTCGCGCAATGGGGCATCGAGGTGCATCGCGGCCTCGGCGGCACCGGCGTGATCGGCGTGCTCAAGGGCAAGGGCGACGGCGGCAGGAAAATTGGCCTGCGTGCCGACATGGATGCGCTGCCGATGGAAGAGAACACCAACCTGCCCTGGCGCTCGACCATTCCCGGCCGCTTCCACGGCTGCGGCCATGATGGCCACACCACGATGCTGCTCGGCACCGCGCGCTATCTGGCCGAAACCCGCAACTTCGACGGCACAGTGCACTTCATCTTCCAGCCCGCCGAGGAAGGCCTCGGCGGCGCCCGGGCGATGATCAAGGACGGCCTGTTCCAGAAATTTCCCTGCGACGAGCTGTATGGCCTGCACAATGCGCCCGACCTGAACCATGGCGAGGTCGCCATCCTGCCCGGCCCCGCAATGGCCGGCGCCGACTTCTTCGACATCCGCATCTCCGGCTATGGCGCACATGGCGCGATGCCAGAGCGTTCGAAGGACGCGGTGGTGATCGCAACCAGCGTGGCGCAGGCCATTCAGACCATCGTCAGCCGCAACGTCGAGCCATTGCAGGCCGCCGTGGTCTCGATCACCCAAATCCATGCCGGCTCGGCCTACAACGTCATTCCCGGTGATGCCTGGCTGTGCGGCACCGTGCGCGCCTTCTCGGACTCCGTGCGCGCTCTGATCCGCGAGCGCATGCGCGCGATCTGCGCCGGCATGGCGGCGGCCTTCAACTGCGAGATCGACGTCGACATCCGCGACACGTTCAGCGTGCTCGTGAACAAGGAGGAGCAGTCCAAGGTGGTCGAGGAAGTCGCCCGCACCGTGGTCGAGCCGTCCAAGGTGCTCACGCGCTCGACGCCGAAGATGGGCAGCGAGGATTTCGCCGACATGCTGCAGACGATTCCTGGCGCCTATTTCTGGGTCGGCCATGACGGCTCGGTACCGGTGCACAATCCCGGCTACGTGCTCGACGACAAGATCCTGCCGATCGGCGCCAGCATGTTCGCCCGCATCATCGAGACCCGTCTGCCGGCTGGCTGATGCCGTCTGACATACGTCAATGAGCGGGCAGGCTATTTGATATGAACTTCGGCAACGGAGCACCAGCATGCACAAGCCCGCCTCGGACGACGTCACCTCGTTACACGATCTCTCCGCCGTCGACCTGATCGTCGGCTATCGTGCGCGCCAGTTCTCGCCCTCCGAAGTGATGGACGAGGTGCTGGCGCAGGTCGCGCTCTGGGAACCGCACATCAAGGCGCTCTATCTGCTCGACGTCGACGGCGCGCGGGCTGCGGCGAAAGCGTCGACCGAGCGCTGGGCCAAGGACGAGCCGGTCGGCTCACTCGACGGCGTGCCGGCGACGGTGAAGGACAATATCGCCACCAAGGGACAGCCGATGCCGCTCGGCGCCGCCAGCGTCACGCGCGCGCCGCTGGCAGCCGACGCACCGCCGGTGGCACGCCTGCGCGAAGCCGGCGCGATCATCTTCGCCAAGACCACGATGCCCGACTACGGGATGCTGTCGTCGGGCCTGTCGAGCTTCCATCCGCTGACGCGCAATCCCTGGGATCTCCGGATGAATCCCGGCGGCTCCAGCGCCGGCGCGGGCGCTGCGGCCGCCGCCGGCTATGGCCCGCTCCATGTCGGCACCGATATCGGCGGCTCGATCCGGCTGCCAGCGTCCTGGTGCGGCCTGGTCGGGCTCAAGCCGAGCTTCGGCCGCGTGCCGATCGATCCGCCCTATGTCGGCCGCGTCGCCGGTCCCATGACGCGCATCGTCGACGACGCCGCGCTGATGATGAGCGTGCTGTCCAAGCCCGACCGCCGCGACGGCACCAGCCTGCCGCCGTCAGACCTGCACTGGAAGGTCGCGGAGAAGCCCGCGCGCAAGCTGCGCATCGGCCTGATGCTCGACCTCGGCGGCGTCGGCCAGCCGCTGGAGGAGCCGGTACGTGCGACGACGCTGGCAGCCGCAAGAGCCTTCGAATCCGCGGGCGCCGTGATCAGCGAGGTGAAGGGCGTCCTCACGCGCGAGATGCTCGACGGCCTCGACAATTTCTGGCGCGCGCGGCTGTGGGACGATCTGGCGCGGCTCGCGCCCGAGGTGCGGGCCAAGACCCTGCCCTACATCCTGCAATGGGCCGAGCGCGGTGCTGCGCTGTCGGGCGTCGAGGTGATCAGGGGCTTCAACGTCACGATGACCTTGCGCGCGGCTGCGGCAAAACTGTTCGGCGAATACGACTACATCATCTCGCCGACCTCGCCCGGCGTGAAATTTCCGGCCGAGTACGCCTCACCCGTGAACGATCCGCAGGCGCCGTTCGAGCACATCACCTACACCGTGCCGTGGAACATGTCGGAGAACCCGGCGATCTCGGTCAATGCCGGCTATGACGACGACGGCTTCCCGATCGGTCTGCAGATCATAGGCCGCCGCTTCGACGATCTCGGCGTGCTGGGGTTGGCGAAAACGTTCGAAGGATTGCGCGGCGAACAGCGACCGTGGCCGGTGGCGCCGGCTGCATAACATATGCACTCGAACTGTCATGCTCGGGCTCCGACCCGCGCATACATCGCCGGGTCAAGCCCGGCAATGACGGAACAACGGGAAATGCATAGGGTGGGCAAAGGCGCACACACCGCGCTATCCACGCCACCGCTGCTGATGGCCGCCGCGCCGTTGCCTACCCTAAGGAATATCTGACGCGGACTTTTGCCGATATCGCTGCGCTAAACTATGATCGTCATTCCGGGGCGTGCGAAGCACGAGCCCGGAATCCATACTCACGATCGTGGCTATGGATTCCGGGCCTGCGCCCAAGGGGGCGCATCCCGGAATGACGACGGAGATTGTGGCGCGCACAATTGTCAGGATAACAACAACACCAACAACGACCACATCAGGAAACGCCCATGGCATATGAGACCATTCTCTACGACGTCGCCGAGCAGATCCTAACCATTACGCTGAACCGGCCGGAAAAGCTCAACGCCTTCACTCCGACCATGCAGCGCGAACTGATCGACGCTTTCGATCGTGCCGACAAGGATGATGACGTCCGAGCCATCATCGTCACCGGATCAGGCCGGGCCTTCTGTGCCGGCGCCGATCTCTCCTCCGGTGCCGACACCTTCGACCGCGACGCCAAGCGCGGTCCGGTGAAACGTCACGCCGATGGCAGCACTGACTATTCCGATCCGCAGGTGCGCGACGGCGGCGGCCAGGTGACGTTGCGCATCTTCAAGTCGCTGAAGCCGGTCATTGCCGCGGTAAACGGCCCGGCGGTAGGCATCGGCGTCACCATGCAGCTCGCGATGGACATCCGCATCGCCTCGGAAGCGGCGCGGTTCGGCTTCGTATTCTCCCAGCGCGGCATCGTGCCGGAGGCGGCATCGAGCTGGTTCCTGCCGCGCCTCGTCGGCATCTCGCAGGCGCTGGAATGGTGCTACACCGGCCGCGTGTTCCCGGCGCAGGAGGCGCTCGCCGGCCGTCTCGTCAGCAAGGTGGTGCCGCCGGATGATCTCCTGCCGACCGCCCGCGCGCTGGCGCGCGAAATCGCCGAGAAGACCGCGCCGGTGTCGATCGCGCTGATCCGCCAGATGATGTGGCGCATGACGGGCGCGGACGACCCGATGGAGGCGCACAAGGTCGACAGCCGCGGCATCTACGCGCGCGGCCGCTCCGACGACGTCAAGGAAGGCGTGGTGTCGTTCCTGGAAAAGCGCCCGGCGCAGTTCAAGAACACTGTGTCGGCCGACATGCCCAACTATTTCCCGTGGTGGGACGAGCGGGAGTACAAGTAGAATGCGGTCATCCCGGACAAGCGCGCGGCACGCGCGCGCCGATCCGGGATCCATAGCCACAGGATGCCGTTTGGCGAAGAACGACGTCCAGCGTGCCCCAAGCGAGATCACGCGGTATGGGTCCCGGCTCGGAGGCCGGGACGACAGCGGAGGGTGTGGCGGCGTTGTGCCTCAATCCATCACCAGCGCCACGCGGCCGATCGCCTTGCGCGCGATCAGGAGCCGCATCGCATGCGCATAATCCGCGAAGGGAACGCGATGCGACACGTTGGGCCGCAGCTTGCCCTGCTCCGCAAGAGCGAGCAGGGCCGCCAAGCGCACCTCGCCGAGCTTCGGATCCCTGCGCACGGCCTCGCCGGCGCGGACGCCGATGACACTGGCACCCTTCATCAGGATCAGGTTGGTGCGCGCGAGGCCGATGCCGCCGGTGAAGCCGATGACGAGCAGCCGCGCACCCCAGGCGATGCAGCGCACGCTGTTCTCGAACACCTCGCCGCCGACCGGATCAAACACGACGTCGACGCCGCGCCCCGCCGTGATGCGCTTGACCGCGTCACGGAACGGCTCGCGTGCGGACAGCACCAGATGATCGGCGCCGCGGGCCCTGGCGACCGCGAGCTTCTCCTCCGACGAGGCGACCGCGATCACGGTCGCGCCCAGCAGCTTGCCGAGCTCGACGGCAGCAAGCCCGACGCCGCCGCCGGCGCCATGCACCAGCAAGGTCTCTCCCGACTTCAGCTGGCCGCGATCGACCAGCGCGTGATAGGCCGTGCCATGGCCGGCCAGATAGGTGGCGCCTTCCGCATAGTCGAAGGTCGATGGCAGCGGCGTGAGCTGGCTGGCGGCGACCACCGCTTCCTCGGCATAGGCGCCGAACCGCATGCGCACGATGACCTTGTCGCCGATCGCGGCTCCAGTCACAGCAGCACCAGTCTCGATGACGTCGCCGGCCGCTTCCACGCCGGGCGTGAACGGCAGCTCCGGCTTGAGCTGATACTCGCCGGCCGCCATCAGGATGTCGGGAAAATTGATGCCGGCGGCGCGGATCTTCACCCGCACCTCGCGCTCACCAAGCGGATGCGGCGCGATGGCCTCCAGCCGCAGCTGCTCCGGCGGGCCGAGCGCGCGGCAGACGATCGCGCGCGGCATCACGCGGCGCGGCCCTTCGTCCTCGCCAGCGCTTCGCGGATCAGCGGCAGGCGGTCGTTGCCGAAATACATGTCGGTCACGTTGACGAAGATGGTCGGCGAGCCGAAGCCGCCGCGCTTCACGACCTCCTCGGTGTTGATGCGCAGCTGGTCCTTGATGCCCTGCTGCGCGATGCCTTCGAAGAAATCCTTCGGATCGATGCCGACCCGCCGACACACCTCGGTCAGCACCGCATCCTGCGAGATGTCCTGGTCCTCGCCCCAGTAGATCTCGAACACGGTGCGCGCGAACGGCACCATGTCCTGCCCCAGCCAGATACAGCCGCGCATCGCCTTGACGCTGTTCACCGGAAACACCGTCGGCGGCATCTTGATCCTGAGCCCGGCCGACCGTGCCCAGTCGCCGAGGTCCTTCAGCATGTAGGCCGCCTTGGCCGGCACCGGCGTCTCACGTTGCGCATAGACGCTGGGATTGACGGTGTTGAAGATGCCGCCGACGAGAATCGGCCGCCAGACGATGTCGACGCCGAACTCCTTGGCGAGCGGCTGGATGTTGTGGAAGGCGAGATAGGTCCAGGGGCTGGAGCAGTCGAAGAAGAATTCGATCATTGGTATGTCCTCGGTCTATGTGGGTTCGTCATTGCGAGCGCAGCGACGTGTCCGCCATAGCCCGAAGGGCGACGGCGGAAGCAATCCAGACTGCCTCTGCGTTGGGATTCTGGATTGCTTCGTCGCCTTCGGCTCCTCGCAATGACGTGGAGAGAGCACGCTCACTGTCTCCCCATGACCTCCTTCGCGCGCGCACCGAACATGACGTGACGCGACTGGTCGTTGAACGGCTCCTTGACGAACTTGCCGATCGCCAGCCCCGCCTGCAGCTTTGGCCGCGCGCGCAGGAGCGCGTACCAGCGCTTGATGTGGGGATAGTCGTCGAGCGTGAAGCCCTGCGCCTTGTGCGTCATCATCCAGGGAAAGCAGGCGATGTCGGCGATCGTGTAGTCGTCGCCGGCCACGTAGGCGCCGGTCTTGCCGAGCTGCACGTCGAGCACGTGGAACAGCCTGATGACCTCGTCACGATAACGCTGGATCGCGTAAGGAAGCCTCTCGGCCGCATAGAGCGCGAAATGGCCGTGCTGCCCCATCATCGGTCCGAGCCCCGCCATCTGCCACATCACCCATTGGATCACGCGCGAGCGCGCCCGAATCTCCGAGGGGAGAAAGCGGCCGGTCTTGTCGGCGAGATAGACCAGGATGGCGCCGGTCTCGAACACCGGGAACGGTTCTCCACCGTCGGCCGGCGCATGGTCGACGATGGCCGGAATCCGGTTGTTGGGACTGATCGCCAGGAACTCCGGCTTGAACTGGTCGCCGGCGCGGATGTCGACGGGAATGACGGTATAGGGCAGCCCGAGTTCCTCGAGCATGATCGAGATCTTCCAGCCGTTCGGTGTCGGCGCGTAGTGGAGATCGATCATTCTTCCCCGATTCCTGCCCGGACCATTATGCCGCGCTGCGGAACGCACGGGCGGCTTCGTTCTTCTGTACCTGAAGGGTAAGCCATGGCAGACAGGCGCTCAAGCCTGACCGCCCCATACGCCGACGGAGAGTTCGACCATGCTGTTTCCATCGACCATCGCAGGCTCGCTGCCGAAGCCGGAATGGCTGGCCGAGCCGAACGTGCTGTGGGCCCCGTGGAAGTCGAAGGGCGAGGAGCTTTCGCGCGCCAAGCGCGACGCGACCATCCTGGCGCTGAAGCTGCAGGAGGATTCCGGCATCGACATCCTCACCGAGGGCGAGCAGTCGCGCCAGCACTTCGTGCACGGCTTCCTCGAGCGGGTCGAAGGCATCGACTTCGCCCACAAGGTCGAGATGGGCATCCGCAAGGACCGCTACAAGGCGATGGTGCCGCAGGTGGTGGCACCCTTGTCGCTCAAGGGCCGCGTCCATGGCGACGAGGCGCGGATCGCGCGCACGCACACGACACGCGCGCTGAAATTCACCCTGCCCGGTCCGATGACGATCATCGACACCATCGCCGACAACTACTACGGCGACCGCGTCAAGATGGCGTTCGCCTTCGCCGAGCTGTTGAACCAGGAGGCCAAGGCGCTGCACGACGCCGGCATCGACATGATCCAGTTCGATGAGCCGGCCTTCAACGTCTACATGGACGAGGTGCGCGACTGGGGCATCAAGGCGCTGGAGCGCGCCGCCGAGGGACTGACCTGCCCGACCGCAGTCCACATCTGCTATGGCTACGGCATCAAGGCCAACACCGACTGGAAGGAGACGCTCGGCGGCGAGTGGCGCCAGTATGAGGAGACCTTCCCCGTCATCGACGCCAGCGCGATCCAGCAGGTCGCGGTCGAATGCCGCAATTCGAAGGTGCCGATCGAGCTGCTCGGGCTGCTCAAGAACAAGATCGTGCAGGCCGGCGTCATCGACGTCGCCAGCGACGAGATCGAGACCGCCGAGGACGTCTGCAAGACCATCGAGGACGTCATGAAGGTGGTGCCGAAAGAGAACATCATCGCGACCACCAATTGCGGCATGGCGCCGATGCGGCGCGAAGTGGCCGAGGCCAAGCTGATGGCGCTCGGCACCGGCGCGAAGCTGGCAAGGCAGCGGTTCGGCTGACCGCAGCGCCCAGCGCGCGCAGAAGCGGTCTTGGTTCGATTCGAAGGCCGCTTCGTTGACAGGCTCGGCTCCGGCCGCGGATTCGCGCCGCACACCATCGACGATGCAAGCCGCTTCTCAAGTCATGCCTCCTCGAGGGTGCGGCGCGATTGACGGCGGCATGGGTGCTGCCGCGACCGTGGATGGCCGTCGCATTGATCTCTCAAAGATGACCCCTTCCACAAAACGAGCAGCCCACCTGTTCGCTCGCGATTCCCGCAATTGGCGAGACAGCCTCGAATACGAACCGGACCAAGCTCTTTCACGCCGTCAAATGCAACTTATCGTACACATGAGCTAATCTCCAAGATCTCTCGCCAGAAATATCCTGAGATAAATTTCATCAATATCTGTAGTTGATTACCTACCACTCTTGTTCCCGCGACACTGTGTCTTTCCTGCAATTGACAGGATCGCCCTCTCGCCTGCATCCATAGCACAACCAATAGATGCACACGTTTTAAGTGCATCGAATCAGTTCGGGCTGACGATTGCTTTCATCACAGGGGATGGGGATGGCTTGCTTTGCGAGAACGATGTCGGCTGCGCTTTTTCTGGCCACGCCATCGTCGCGACGTCGACTGGCCTGGCCGATCGTCTGCGCAGGAAGCCTCATAGCCACCCAGGCCATGGCGATCGATGTCGCCAACCAGACCGATTGGAATACCGCGGTGGCCGCGGTCGCGGCGGCCGGCGCCAACGCGACCGTCAGCATCAACATCACCAGCGGCTTCACGTTGTCGAGCTCGCTCGCGCAGCTCCAGGCCAGCAACAGCAACGTCACGGTGAACATCACCGGCAATAATCAGGCGATCAACGGCGCCTCGTCCTTCCAGGGCATCGTCGTCAACGGCGCCAACGCCCCGACCGTCAACATCTCCAGCCTGTCGGTCACCAACACCGCAGCGCTCGGCGGCAACGGCCAGAACGGCCAGAACGGCTATTACAGCGGTGGCCTGTCCTATGGCTCCGGCGGTGGCGGCGGTGGCGGTCTCGGCGCCGGAGGCGGCTTGCTCGTCGGCAGCGGCGCCAACGTCACGCTCGCATTGGTAACCTTCACCGGCAACACCGCGACCGGCGGCACGGGCGGCACCGGCGGTAGCGCGCAGAACACGGCAGCCGATCCGGTCAATGGCGGCAATGGCGGCGCCGGCGGCGCCGCGAACAATGGCGGCGCCAGCGGCGGCGGCGGCACGGGCGGCACCGGCGGACACGCGGGCGGACAAGGCACCACAGGCACCGCGGGAGCCGCGATCGGCGATGGCGGCGGCGGCGGCGGTGGCTCCGGCACCACCAGCAGCACATCCTACACGGCCAACAACAGCGGCGGCTCCGGCAATGCCAATGGCGGCAATGGTGGCGCCGGCGGCGATGGCGTCACCAACAACAATGGTAGCCAGGGACCCGGCTCGGATGGCGGCTTCGGCGGCAGTGGCGGCTCCGCAAATGGCGGCGCCATCTATGTCGCCACCGGCGGCACGCTGACCATCCTCGATACGCCGATTTCAGGCGCCGCCGTCACCGGTGGCGCCGGCGGCAGCTCCGGCGTCGGCGCGGGTCCGAGCGCGTTCAACGGAACGGCCGGCGGGACGGGAACGGCGCAGGGAGCCGGCATCTTTCTGAGCGGCGTGATGGCCAACATCGGCGTGTCCAGCGGCAACGTGACCTATGCCAACACCATCGCCGGCACCGGCCTCACCACCGGCGGCGTCAACACCGCACTCAACAAGACCGGCACCGGCACGCTGACGCTGTCCGCCACCAACACCTTCACCGGCAACGTCAACATCACCGCCGGCACGGTCTCGATCGCCGGCACTGCCAACCTCGGCAACGTCGCCAACGACGTGATCATTTCGAACGGCGGCACGCTGGCGGTAACCGGCACGACGACGCTCGCCAATGGGCGCGCCTTCCAACTCGCCGGCCTGTCGACGATCGACGTTGCCAGCGCCACCACAACGACGTTGCAGGGCGTGGTCGCGAACGGCGCCTCGGCGGGCACCCTGGTCAAGGCCGGCGGCGGCATCCTGCTGCTCTCGGGCACGAACACCTACACCGGCGCGACCAACGTCGACGGCGGAACGCTGCGCGCGGGATCCGCCGGCGCATTCGGAGCCAGCACCGTCTTCAGCGTGCTCTCCGGCGCGACCCTGGATCTCAACGGCTTCAACCAGACGTTCGGTGCGCTCAGCGGCGCTGGTACCGTGACCGGCGCCAACAGCACGATCTCCGGAACGTTGACCCCCGGCGACGGCACGCCGGCCTCATCGATGGCGATCGTCGGCAATCTCGCGTTCCAATCGGGCGCGCAATACATCGTGCAGGTCAATCCGACCACGTCGTCGTCCACCAATGTCACCGGCACTGCGACGCTCGGCGGCGCCGCGGTCACTGCGAACTTCGCCAACGGCAGCTACGTCTCCAAGAAATATACCATCCTCACCGCGACCGGTGGCGTCAGCGGCACGTTCAGCGGGCTCACCAACACCAATCTGCCGGCCGGCTTCTCGACCAGCTTGAGTTATGATGGCAATGACGCCTTCCTCAACCTGGCGATGAACCTGGCGCCGCTTCCGACCGGCTTCAACACCAACCAGCGCGGCGTCGTCAACGCGCTGACCAATTACTTCAACACCAACGGCAGCATCCCGATCGTGTTCGGCAGCTTGACGCCGGCAGGGCTGACCCAGGTTTCCGGCGAGACCGGAACGGGCTCACAACAGACGACGTTCAACGCAATGACGCAGTTCATGGGCGTCATGACCGACCCGTTCATCGCCGGTCGTGGCGAACTAGGTGCCGGGCCCTCCGGCGCGATCGGCTACGCGGAGGAGACGCTCGCTTACGCGCGCAAGCGCAATCCGAGCGACGCCCTGGCCGCGATCTACAACAAGGCACCGCCAGCGCCGGTCTTCGTACCAGGCTGGAGCGTGTGGGCAGCCGGCTTCGGCGGCTCCCAGACCACCGACGGCAACACCGCGCTCGGTTCTAACAATACCACCAGCAACGTCTACGGCACCGCCGTCGGCGCCGACTATCGCTTCTCGCCCTCCACCATCGCCGGCTTCTCGCTGGCCGGCGGCGGCACCACGTTCAATGTTGCCAATGGCGGCAGCGGCCGGTCCGACCTGTTCCAGGCCGGCGCCTTCGTCAGGCACAATGTCGGTGCAGCCTACATTTCGGCGGCATTGGCATATGGCTGGCAGAACGTCACCACCAACCGCACGGTGACCGTGGCCGGCGTCGACCAGCTTCGGGCCAATTTCGATGCCAACACCTACTCGGGCCGGATCGAAGGCGGCTATCGCTTCGTCTCGCCGTGGATGGGGTTCGGGATCACCCCCTACGCCGCGGCGCAGTTCACCACCTTCAACCTGCCGGCCTATGCCGAAAACGCAGTCTCCGGCGCCAATACCTTCGCGCTTCGATATGGATCGCAGAGCGTCACCGATACGAGGTCGGAGCTGGGCCTGCGCAGCGACAAATCCTACGCGCTGAGCGACGCCATTCTCACACTGCGCAGCCGCTTCGCGTGGGCCTATGACTTCAATCCCAGCCGTGCGGTCGGGGCCACGTTCCAGACCCTGCCGGGCGCATCCTTCGTGGTCAACGGCGCGCGGCAGGCCCAGAACTCGGCGCTGACGACGGTCTCCGCCGAAATGAAGTGGCGGAACGGCTGGTCGGCAGCCGCGAGCTTCGAGGGTGAATTCTCCGAAGTCACACGCAGCTACGCCGGCAAGGGCATCGTACGTTACGCGTGGTGATGCGCTCGCGCCATCAGCGCGATCCCGCCGGGATACGCCGGCGCAGCCGTAGCCCGCATGAGCGAACGTCGACGCACACCGGGCGTCGGCGGAAGCGACATGCGGGGACACCCTCGCGTCGGCATGATGCGTGGAGAGAGCGGCCCCAGGTCGCTGCGCTCGCCCCGGCTACGGCCGTTGCGCAGTTGGATGGAGGACCGGCTGATAGCCGGCACGCAGCGCGCGCAGGGTGGAGGGCGGGGTCAGCAGCAGCGGCGCGGTGATGTCGTCGCGCGGCGCGTCATAGCCGGCAACGGACCATGGCAGCGCCTTGCCCTGCAGGATCAGGAAGCTCGCCTCGCCGGCCTGCACCATCGTGCCGTCAGGCAGCTCCGCGATCGGTCCCGGCAATGGATGCAGCCGCTTCCGGCCGCGATCGAGCCGCTCGCGATGCAGCGCCACGTCGATCTCCGCAGCACGAACACCGCTGCCGCCGTTGCCCTGCTCCCACGCCGCGCGAAAGCGGTTGGCATCGTCGCGCCGGCAATAGAAGCACGGCCGGTGGCCGGCGGCGAAAGCCGTGGCTTCATCGAGGAAGAACAGCTCGGTCCAGCTCCGCGTCGCCATCACCTCGCGGCGGCGGCCGCGGAAGTCGCACAGGCACACCAGCCAGGCGGAGCTCGACCAGCGCCTGTTCCGCAGCGTCTTGGTCGCGGGATCATGGATGATGCCGCGGTTGCCGGTGAACAACCCACGGTGCGGCGTGGCGATGATCTCGCCAGTCGGGGTGACGCGGTTCTGCAGAGGCATCAAGGCGCTCCGCTCCAGCCGTCATTGCGAGGAGCACTTGCGACGAAGCAATCCAGGATGTCTCGTTGCGACGATTCTGGATTGCTTCCGCCGTCGCCCTCCGGGCTATGGCGGACACGTCGCTTCGATCGCAATGACGGGCCCTGCTCACGCCGCTCCGTCGCGCAGCGGCGGCGCGAACGACAGCGCGGTGTCCCAGGGGAAGAAGATCCAGGTGTCCTGCGACACCTCGGTAATGAAGGTATCCACCAGCGGCCGGCCCTTCGGCTTGGCATAGACGGTGGCGAAATGGGCGTCCGGCAGCATCTCGCGCACCAACTGCGCGGTCTTGCCGGTGTCGACGAGGTCGTCGACGATCAGGAGCCCCTTGCCGGTGCCGCCGCCGAGCTTCAGCGTATCCTCGGAGATCGCCTTCAGGATGTTCAGCTCGCCCTGGCGGGTGTGGTCGTAGCTGGCGATGCCCACCGTATCGATCACGCGCACGCCCAGTTCGCGCGCTACGATCGCGGCCGGCACCAGGCCGCCGCGGGTGATGGCGATGATGGCCGCGAACGGGCCGACCTCGTTCAGCCGCCAGGTCAGCGCCCGGCAGTCGCGGTGAAACTGGTCCCAGGACACCGGGAAGGCCCGCCCCGCCCGCTCCTCTGCAGTCAACGTCTTGTCCGTCATCTCGCTTGTCCATCGCCTCTCGAAAGCCAAAACTGTCTTAGCGCGTCACGTTCAGCCCGGCGATCATCTCCTTCACCGCGGCCATCGCAGCCGACAACTTGTCCTGGTCGCGCGAGCGCACGACGAGATGCGTATTCGGCTTCTGGTCCTCGTCGATGAAGGGATAGCTGCCGATGATGGTGTCAGGATGCGCCTTGGCGATCTCGCGCAACGGACCGCCGATGTCGCCCTCGCGCGCATTGGCGCGGACGGTTTCCGAGAGCATGCGGACACCGGATTTCAGCTTCGGCGCGACGATATCCATCATCGCCTGCATGATCGAGGGCACGCCTGCCATGACGATGACGTTGCCGAGCTTGAAGCCGGGCGCGAGGATGGTCGCGCTCTGGATCAGCTCGGCGCCGTCCGGGATGCGCGCCATGCGCAGCCGGGCCTCATTGAGCTCCTGCTCGCTCCAGCGCTCGCGGAAGCGCGCCACCACCTCGGGATGATGGTCGATGCCGACGCCGAAGGCCTTGGCGATCGCATCAGCCGTGATGTCGTCATGGGTCGGGCCGATGCCGCCGGTCGTAAACACATAGGTGTAGCGGTGCCGCAGCGCGTCCAGCGCCGCGATGATGTCGGGCTCGTCGTCCGAGACCACCCGCACCTCCTTCAGGTCGATGCCGAGATTGGTCAGGTATTCGGCGATGAAGCCGATGTTCTTGTCCTTGGTCCGGCCGGACAGGATCTCGTCGCCGATGACCAGCAATCCCGCGGTGACGATGTCGCTCATGGTTTCTCCTTGCATCTCCCGTCTCTTTTGGCCCGGGCCGGCGCCAATGTCATCCGGTACGTCAGCGGTTATGCCGCGGATTTGAGCATCATGCAGCCGGTTTTTCGGGCACGATTTCCGCACCCCCCACCAAATGCCGCTGAGGAATGCATATCGCGCTGGCCCGGCCCTTGCTACCATCATGCAGAGTCATGCAGTGTATGGCGAGGCTGGGACATACGGGCATCTATGGCAGTTGCGTTCGACGAGATGAACGAGCCGGACGGCGAAGTCCGTCAGGCCTATCAGGAGCTGTCGCGGTGGCTGAAGGAAACGCCGCCGGACGCGCTGGAATATCGCCGCCAGGAGGCGGAATTGCTGTTCCGGCGAATCGGCATCACCTTCGCCGTCTATGGCGAGGCGGAAGCGCAGGAGCGGCTGATCCCGTTCGACGTGATCCCGCGCATCCTGTCCGGCAAGGAATGGACGCTGCTGGAAAAGGGGCTCAAGCAGCGCGTCAAGGCGCTGAACATGTTCCTGCGCGACATCTATCATGGCCGCGAGATCCTGCGCGCCAACATCGTCCCGGATGACCTGATCTTCCAGAACCCGGTCTTCCGCCCTGAGATGAACGGGCAGGACGTGCCGCACGACGTCTACGTCCATATCGCCGGCATCGACATCGTCCGCGTCGACGCCAACGACTTCATCGTGCTGGAGGACAATGCGCGCACGCCGTCCGGTGTGTCCTACATGCTGGAAAACCGCGAGATCATGATGCGGCTGTTTCCGGACCTGTTCGCGCGCCACCGCGTCGCGCCGGTCGAGCGCTATCCGGACGAGCTGTTGTCGGCGCTGCGCTCGGTGGCGCCGCTCAGCGCCTCGGCCGAGCCGACGGTGGCGCTGATGACACCCGGCATCTACAATTCCGCCTACTACGAGCACTCGTTCCTGGCCGACAAGCTCGGCATCGAGCTGGTCGAGGGTCGTGACCTCATCGTCAAGAACGACGAGGTGTTCATGCGCACCACCGAAGGGCTGAAACGGGTCGACGTGATCTACCGCCGCGTCGATGACGATTTCCTCGATCCTCTCACCTTCCGCCCCGATTCGGCGCTCGGCGTCCCCGGCCTGATGGCGGCCTACGCCGCCGGCAATGTGACCCTGGCCAACGCCGTGGGCACGGGCATTGCCGACGACAAGGCGATCTATTCCTACATGCCCGACATCGTGAAGTTCTATCTGGGCGAGGAGCCGATCCTGAAGAACGTGCAGACCTGGCGCTGCCGCGAGCCGCAGGATCTCTCCTACGTGCTCGACCATCTCGGCGAGCTCGTGGTCAAGGAGGTGCACGGCTCCGGCGGCTACGGCATGCTGATCGGTCCGGCGGCCACCAAGGCGACGATCGAGGCGTTCCGCGACAAGCTGAAGCGCGAGCCCGAGGGCTTCATTGCCCAGCCGACCTTGGCGCTGTCGACCTGTCCGACCTGCGTCACCTCGGGGCTGGCGCCGCGCCATGTGGATCTGCGGCCGTTCGTGCTGACGGGGCGCGACCGCGTCACCATCGTGCCCGGCGGCCTCACCCGCGTGGCACTGAAGGAAGGCTCGCTGGTGGTGAATTCCAGCCAGGGCGGCGGCACCAAGGACACATGGGTGCTGGATGAGTAGAGGCTGCTTCAACGGGGGCGGTGCGTCCCATCTTCCTGAAGGATGGAGTGTGAGCACACATCTTGCCACACCGACGGTGCACCCTCTCCCTTTGTGGGAGAGGGTGGCGACGAGCGTCAGCTCGGCGCCGGGTGAGGGGTTCTCTCGGCATACGCAAGCGCGGATAGAGACCCCTCACCCGGCTTCGCTTCGCGAATCCACCCTCTGCCACAAGGGGAGAGGGTGGACCGAGGACGCAGCGAAGACGTGTGCTCAAATGAGCAGGGTCAGAGAGGGGGTCCACTCTCTCCGCGATTTCGCGTCCACTTTCGCGCGGAGAGAACCTCCGCCCCGCCCCAGCAAGCGTCACATGCCAAGCAGCCGATAGAAACCGCCCCATGCTCTCGCGCACCGCCGAAAACCTGTACTGGCTGGCCCGCTATGTCGAGCGCGCCGAGTACCTCGCCCGCACCATCGACGCGACCCTGCGCGTCACCGCCCTTCCCGCCGCCTATATCGGCAAGACCAACGAGTGGGAATCGGCGCTGATGACCGCTGGCGTCAATGTCAGCTTCTACGAGGTCTATGCGGAGGCCAACGAGCAGAACGTCGTCGAATATCTCTCCTTCAGCCAGTCGAACCCATCCTCGATCAGGAACTGCATCGAAGGCGCCCGTCTCAACGCCCGCTCGGTCCGCACCGCGCTGACGTCCGAGATGTGGGACACGCTCAACGGCTCCTGGATCGAGCTGCAGGAGGTGTGGAGCAAGGGCACCAAGACGCGCGAGGAACTTGCCCGCTTCCTGCGCTTCGTCCAGGAGACCTCGCTGCGCTTCGACGGTTCCGCCTACCGGACCATGCTCCGTAACGACGCCTATTGGTTCTCCCGGCTCGGCCTGCATCTGGAGCGCGCCGACAACACCGCCCGCATTCTCGACGTGAAATATCACGTGCTGCTGCCCGAGGAGGAGCATGTCGGCGGTCCGCTCGACTATTACCAGTGGACCTCGATCCTGCGCTCGGTATCGGCGCTGACGGCCTATCACTGGGTCTATCGCGAGACGCTCAAGCCCTGGCTGATCGCGGATCTCCTGATGCTCAACGACACGCTGCCGCGCTCGCTGGCGAGCTGCTACGGTAATCTCGTCCGCAATCTCGACCAGATTGGCGTGGCCTATGGCCGCCAAGGCCCGGCCCAGCGCCATGCCCGCGGCGTCCGCAACCGGCTCGAGCATTCCAACATGGACGACATCTTCCAGCACGGCGTGCACGAGTTCATCCAGGAATTCATCTCCGACAATTCGCGGTTGGGAGAGATCATCACCAAGCAGTACCTGATCTGAGGGCCCCGCCGCGGCCGAGACTGTGGCCGGGAGACCACTTCCGGCGCTTCGGTGCGCCCCTCGGCCCAGTCGAAGGCCGGCCTGCCCTTTCGAGGGAAGGTGAAACGAGCTACCGCGGTAAGCAACCTTACAAGATCGATCGACCGCCATGCGCCTGCGTATCTCTCATTCCACCACCTATCGCTATGAGCCGGCGGCAACCGGCGTCATCCAGATCATCCGCATGACGCCAGGCAGTCATGACGGCCAATATGTCGCGGAATGGCAGATCGACGTTTCGACCGATTCGCGCCTCGACATGCACGAGGACGCCTTCGGCAACATGACCCATGTGATCACGCATGGGGCACTGCAGGATCTGACCATCACCGCCGAAGGGCTGGTCGAGACGCACGACACCGGCGGCGTGCTGAAGGGAACGGACGAGCGGTTTCCGCCCGTCTTCTTCCTGCGCCAGACCCCACTCACGACCGCCAATGCCGCCATGGCCGCTGTCGTGCGCGACCTGCGCGCGGAATCGGAGAGCGACCAGCTCGGCTTCCTGCACACGCTGATGACGCAGGTCTACGAGCACATGACCTTCGACGAGGACCCGACCAACAGCGGCACCTCGGCCGCGGAGGCGTTCGCCCTGAAACGCGGCGTCTGCCAGGACTATGCGCATATCTTCATCGCCTGCGCCCGCGCCGGCGGCATCCCTGCCCGTTTCGTGTCCGGGCATTTCCTGCGCTCCGATGGTGCAGTGCATCAGCAGGCAGGCCACGCCTGGGCCGAGGCCTATGTGCCCACGCTGGGCTGGGTCGGCTTCGACGCCGCCAACTGCATCTGCACCACCGATGCGCATGTCCGCGTCGCGATCGGGCTCGACTATCTCGGGGCGGCGCCGGTCCGCGGCACGCGCTATGGCGGCGGCCACGAGACACTGACCGTGAAGGTGAAGGTCGAGCAGGTCGGCCGCGGCGGCCAATCGCAATCGCAGTCACAGCGGCAGTCCTGAAATCCGGAACCGCCGCTCCTAGCTAGCCCCACCACCGGTGTCATTCCGGGGCGCGCGGTAGCGCGAGCCCGGAATCCATCGGGCGGCAGAACGCGCGGGAAAATGGATTCCGGGCTCGTGCTGTGCACGCCCCGGAATGACGACCTTTTGTGTAGCGGCCGCTCATCCGGGCAACGGCACTCCCGGTGACATACGCGACCCGATCAGGGTTGGACGAGCCGCCGAATTTCGCTAGTAATTTGCGCACTGGCTCGAGGGGATGACGATGACCTATTGCTGCGGAATTCTGGTGCGTGACGGGCTCGTCATGATCGCCGATACCAGGACCAATGCGGGTCTCGACAACGTCTCGACCTTCCGCAAGCTGCACATCTTCTCTAATCCCGGCGAGCGCATCGTGGCGGTCGCCAGCGCCGGCAATCTCGCCGTCAGCCAGTCGGTGCTCTCGACGCTGACCGAGGGCATGGAAGATCCTGATACGGGCGAGGTCGAGACGCTCATGAATGCGCCCACGATGTTCCAGGCGGCGCAGCGCATCGGCAAGGCGATCCGCATGGTGCACGCGACCGAAGGCCCGGCGCTGAAGGCCGAGGACATCCCCTTCGACGTCTCCTTCCTGTTCGGAGGCCAGATCAAGGGCTCGCGGATGCGGCTGTTCATGGTCTACACCGCCGGCAATTTCATCGAATGCACGACCGACACGCCGTATTTGCAGATCGGCGAGCACAAATACGGCAAGCCGGTGCTCGACCGCGCCATGCATTACGACGTCGAGCTCTACGAGGCGCTCAAAACGGGCCTGATCTCGATGGATTCGACCATGCGCTCCAATCTCGGCGTCGGTCTGCCGATCGACGTGCTGGTGGTGCGCGCGGAGGTCTGCGAGGCCGATCTCAACCACCGCATCGAGGCCGGCGAACCCTATTTTCACGATCTCCGCTCGCGCTGGTCGGCAGCGCTGCGCGCGGCGCACAACAACATCCCAAGGCCGCCCTACAAGACTCAAAGCGAATCCAAACACTGAAACTGCAAAACACTGAAAACACTGAAAACGTAAGGTGAGGAAACATGGCTGAAGCGGCAAAGAAGATCGCGCTGGTGACGGGCGCAGGCACGGGCGTCGGCCGCGCCGCATCGCTGGCGCTGATGAACGCCGGCTTCACCGTGGTGCTGGTCGGGCGCCGCAAGGAGATGCTGGAGGAGACCGCGAAGCTCGGCGTATCGGGCATGAGCCTGCCCGTCACCGCCGACATGACCGATCCCGCCTCGATCGCGGCGCTGTTCGACACGGTCAAGGCGACCTACGGCCGGCTGGATCTGCTGTTCAACAACGCCGGCATGGGTGCGCCGCCGGTGCCGTTCGAGGACCTCACCCTGCAGCAGTGGCAGTCCGTGGTGGCGACCAACCTCACCGCGCCGTTCCTGTGCACGCAGCATGCTTTCCGCATCATGAAGGACCAGTCGCCGCGCGGCGGTCGCATCATCAACAACGGCTCGATCTCGGCGCACGCGCCGCGGCCGTTCTCGTCGCCCTACACCTCGACCAAGCACGCCATCACCGGTCTCACCAAGGCCTCGAATCTCGACGGCCGTGCCTATGACATCGCGGTCGGCCAGGTCGACATCGGCAACGCCGAGACGCCGATGACCGAGCGCATGGTCGGCGGCGTGCTGCAGCCGGATGGCCGCATGATGCCGGAGCCGCGCATGGACGTGAAGGCGGTCGGCGATGCCGTGGCCTACATGGCCTCGCTGCCGCTCGACGCCAACGTCCTCTTCATCACGGTGATGGCCACCAAGATGCCGTTCGTGGGACGGGGGTAGTTCAAGCCCGTAGGGTGGGCAAAGGCGCTGCCGCGCCGTCTCCTCATGCGAGATCGCAATGGCGCCGTGCCCACCGTCTTACTGACGAGTTGGCCGATCGACGGTGGGCACGCTGCCGCCTGACGGCGGCCGCTTTGCCCACCCTACGGCCCTACTCCAGCCGCTCGACCTTGCGCAGGCTGGGAAACAGCTTCATCCAGAGCAGCGCGATGGCGATGGTGCCGACGCCGCCGAGTACGGCGGCCGGCATCGCGCCGAGCAGCGCCGCGGTGACGCCGCTCTCGAACTGGCCGAGCTGGTTGGAGGCGTTGATGAACAGGAAGTTCACGGCGCCGACGCGGCCGCGCATCTCGTTGGGCGTCGCGAGCTGAACGAGTGAGAAGCGGATCACCACGCTGATCGTGTCGGCAGCGCCGAGAATGGCGAGCGCCAAGACCGAGACCCACATCACGTGCGAGACGGCAAAGACGACCGTCGCCGCGCCGAACACGATGACGGCCTGGAACATGCGCAAGCCCACGCGCCGGGTGATGGTGTAGCGCGCCAGCACCGCGGTCATGGCCAGCGCACCGACCGCAGGCGCGGCGCGCAGCACGCCGAGCCCGAACGGTCCGGTCTCGAGAATGTCGCGTGCATAGATCGGCAGCAGCGCCGTCACGCCGCCGAGCAGCACCGCGAACAGGTCGAGCGAGATGGTGCCGAGGATCGCGGGATTGGCGCGGATGAAGCGCACGCCGGCGAACAGGTCGGCCTTGCTGCCGTCGAGCCGCTCGGCCGGCACATCCTCCGGCACCTGCATGGCGCCGGTCAGCACCATGCCCGCGAGCCAGAACAGCATCATGATGCCGTAGGGCAGACCGGGCGCGACCGCATAGGCGAAACCGCCGAGCGCCGGACCGGTGATGGTCGCGAGCTGGGCTGCGCCGCTCGACAACGCGCTGGCCCGCTGCAAGGTCCCCGTCGGCGCGATCAGCGGCAGCAGCGCCGCGGTGGCCGGGCTTTCGAACGCGCCGGTGATGCCGAGCACGAAGGTAGCCGCGAACAGCTGGAATTCGCCGAGCTGGCCGGCAGTGGCGCCCCAGCATAGATAAAGCGCGGTGAGCGCCTCAGTGAGCTGGCAGAGCTGCACGACGCGCTTGCGCTGGAATCGGTCGGCGGCGCTGCCGGCCACGAACACCAGCAGGGCCGTCGGCAGGAACTGGATCAGCCCGACCATGCCGAGGTCGAAGGCGCGCCCGGTGAGATCGTAGATCTGCCAGCCGATCGCCACCGCGGCGATCTGGCTCGCAAAGCGCGACAGGCTGCGCGAGGACAGAAAAAGCAGGAACGCGGCTTGCTTCAGCAAATCGCGCGCGCCGATCGGGACCGTGGACGACATGATGGCGCCTTGCGTGACGCACGCCCATCCGCTTGTCAACGCAGCCCTGAGCATGGCGGCACGGCATTGCGCGGAGCTGTTCCCTGCGCTCATAATGAACCGGGTTCGGGGGATCTGATGCTTCAGCTGCAATCGGCGTTCGGGATCGTCGCGCTGCTTGCGATCGCCTGGGCGCTCGGCGAGAACCGGCGCGCGGTCTCGCTGAGACAGGCGGCGCTCGGGCTCGCGGTGACGATCGTGACCGCGGTGATCCTGCTCAAGGTCCCCACTATCGCCCGCGCGTTCGGCACGATCAACGACGCCGTCGGTGCGATCTCGGCCGCCTCGCGTGCCGGCACCGCCTTCGTGTTCGGCTATGTCGGCGGCGGTGCCTTGCCGTTCGACCTCAAGGCGCCCGGTGCCGATTTCGTCCTCGCCTTTCAGGCGCTTCCGATCGTGCTGGTGATGAGCGTGCTGACGACGCTGCTGTTCTATTGGCGCGTGCTGCCGCCCTTGGTGCGCGGCATGGCCTGGCTCTTGGAGCGCACGCTCGGCGTCGGCGGCGCCGTCGGGCTGTCGACCGCCGCCAACGTCTTCCTCGGCATGGTCGAGGCGCCGCTGTTCATCCGCCCGTACCTGGCGCAGATGACGCGCAGCGAGTTGTTCCTGGTGATGACCGGCGGCATGGCCGGCATCGCCGGCACGGTGCTGGTGCTGTACGCGACCTTGCTGGCGCCGCTGATCCCGGATGCCGCCGCGCATTTCGTCATCGCCTCGGTGCTCGGTGCACCGGCCGCGATCCTGATCAGCCTGATCATGGTGCCGGAAACATCGAAAGATCTCACCGGCGGCGCGCTCGGCGATCCCGACATGCAGGCCTCCTCGACGATGGACGCGATCGTGAAAGGCACCAGCGCCGGGCTCGAACTGCTGATGAACATCATCGCGCTGCTGCTGGTGCTGGTCGCGCTAGTGCATCTCGCCAACGCAATCCTGTCGCTGCTGCCCGCGATCGACGGCGCCGCCATCTCGCTGCAGCGGCTGCTCGGCCTGGTGATGGCGCCGGTGTGCTGGCTGATGGGCCTGCCGTGGTCGCAGGCCGTCACCGCCGGTAGCCTGATGGGCACCAAGACGGTGCTGAACGAGCTGATCGCCTATGTCGAGCTGGCGAAGCTCGACACGACCGTGCTCGATCCACGCGCGCGGTTGATCATGCTCTATGCGATGTGCGGCTTCGCCAACTTCGCCAGCCTCGGCATCATGATCGGCGGCCTCGGCACTATGGCGCCGACACGGCGCGACGAGATCAACGCGCTCGGGCTGAAATCAATCGTCTCGGGCACCCTCACCACCTGCCTGATGGGCGCGATCGTCGGCGTGCTGACGTGAGCTGAATTCGGTCACGCTTGGGCGCAGCAGCGGCGCGACCTTCGCCATGACGTAGTCGGAGCCTTCCGCCGTCAGATGCGCGTGATCGAACGACAGCGGCGCGCCGCCGACCGTCAGCGGACAACGGCGCTGCTCGCAGACCGCGGACAGGATCGAGAGATATGAGACCCCTTCCCCGGTCGGCAGCGCCGCCTGCATCGCCTGATCCAGCGCAAAGATGTCCGAGCGCGTGAACGTCTCGGGATCCGGCGTGACGCCGCGCAGCGTGGCGCGCGCCAGCATCGAGGGCAGCCGCGTGCGAAATTGGACGGAGGGACCGAGCAGGACCACGGGAATGCCGGCGTCATGCAGGCGGGCCAGCGTCTGCCTGAGGTCGCGCACCATGCCGTCGAAACGCGGCGGGCGCGCATTCTCGAGCCAATCCGCCGACATCACCACGAGATCCGGCCGCGCTTGCGCGAAATAGTCGCGCATCTGGCTTGCGAACGCGCGGCAGGATGCGACGCCCTGCGTTTCCGCGCTGAAGGTCGGCATGCAGGTGGGCTGGCTCGCCTGCATGATGTTCACGCTCTCGGCGTCAAGGCTCGCTGTGAGGCCGTGGTAGTAGTGCGCAGCGAAACTGTCGCCCCACAGCAGGATATTGGTCTTGCCGGCAACGAGACGCAGACAGTCGTCGGGAACGCGCCCGTCCGGAGTCGTGAAGCACGAGCCGTAGCGATAGACCGGCTTCATGTCGTAGCTGTTGTAGGCATCGAGCCGCTGCGCGGCGCGATCGGCCTCCGACGTGCTGCCGTTGAGCATCAGGCCAGCGCCGGCGCCCAGCAGCAGCAGCACGCTGGCAGCGGCCGCGAGGCCGAACACGGCCCGCGGTGTCGGCGCGATCGCCTTGGTCCGGAACGGCCGCTCGACGAAGCGCCACGACAGATACGACACCACGACCGTCAGCGCGAACAGCGCGATGCGCTCGGAGCCATCGAGCGCGAGCCCGGGCTTGGCGAAACGGGCGAAGGCGAAGATCGGCCAGTGCCAGAGATAGAGCGAATAGGAGATGCGGCCGACGAACGCGGCGACGTTGAGCGGCGACAGCCGGTGGCGCGGGACGTCGGCGATGCCGGTCCCGCTCCACAGGAACAGCGCCGCGCCGAGACAAGGCGCGAGCGCGTTGACGCCCGGGAAGCCGGGGCCGGGTCGCAGCGCGAAGATCGGCACCGCCATCAGCAGCAGCGACAGCCCGCGCGCGGCCTGCTGCACGAGGCCTGCGCGCGGCGCCGGAAGGGCTGATACGGCCACGAGACTGCCGAGCAGGAATTCCCACGCCCGCGCCGGGCTCATGAAGAAGGCGGTCGCCGACGCGCCCTCGCGCATCAGGATCACGGCAGACGCAAAGGCTGCGAGGGCGAGCCCCCCCAGCGTCAGCGGCAGTACCAGGCGGCGCCCGCGCGCTATCCGCAGCACGGCCCAGACCGCGACGGGCAGCACCAGATAGAACTGCTCCTCGACCGCGAGCGACCAGGTGTGCAGCAGCGGCTTCTCCACCGCCGCATGGTCGAAATAGCCGGCTTGCTGCCAGAAGAAGAGGTTCGAGGTGAAGGTGACGACGGCAGCCGCCGCGCGCAGAAATTCGGCGCGCTCCGAGCTGAGCAGATCGTGCGAGGCCGGGATCGCCGTCAGCGCCACCATCACGTAGAGCGCCGGCAGCAGCCGCCGCACCCGTCGCTCGTAGAAGCGGGCGAAGGAGAAGCGGCCCGCGGCGATCTCCGAAGCGATGATGCCGGTGATCAGATAGCCGGAGATGACGAAGAAAATATCGACGCCGACGAAACCGCCGAAGATCGCGGGCGCCTCGAAATGGAAGCCTGTGACCGCCAGCACCGCGATCGCGCGCAGCCAGTCGATGTCGTCGCGATGAGCTGGATTTGAATCTGGACCTGCGCTTCCACTGACGATGCGTGGCTGCACAAACGCACGCGCACGAGGCGCGGGCATGGTCGCTGAGCGGAGCTGGGCAGCAAGGGGCGGCAACGGGACGAATACGCCTTACACAAGCCCGCGGCGAGCAGGGTACTACCAATCCGCCGCCGGCCCATCCGTCCCTGTGAACCGAGACAGGATGTCAACACACACGCGCGATGGGACCGCCGTCCACCGCGCCCGAATGTTTCCATCCGTTTCTGTCGGCTTTACGTCGAGAGTTCGACCGTTTTGAAGTCGGCCGGCAGGATCACCTCGAGCAGCTCGACGTCGTCGGAATAGTCGAGGATCATGTGGCGGATCTTCGGCGGCTGGGTCCAGCAGCTGCCCTCCTTCATCAGCGTCTCGCCGACGCCTTCCAGGTAGCTCTTCACCCAGCCCTTGAGCACGTAGACCATCTGGAAGTCGACGGCGTGGGTGTGCAGCTTCGACACCTCGTGCGGATTGCACGGCGGCAGCATGCGGATGACGTGAGCGCGCGCCAGGCCGTGGGTCGCCGTTGCAATGCCGAGGTCGCGATAATGCGCATAGGCGCGCAGGCCGTCGGCCTTGAAGTCCTCCTCACGGTGATGGCTGATGGCGACCTTCTGCTTCGGCCGCCGCGGCGCCGGCGCTGGGCGCGCGTTGCTGGCAAGCGTCTTGCGCGCGGAAGGCGTAGCCGCCCTGCCCGGCTTTGCGGACGTCTTCGCTACGGCCTTGCTGCTGGTCTTGGCAGCGGTCTTCCCAGCCGCATTGCTGCTCTTGCCGGTCTTCCGTGCCGCGGCCTTCGCAGCGGCGCGTGATGCGGGCTTGGTCGTACGGCTCTTGCTGGCCATGGTGCTCTCCCTGCGTGTCCTCGATCACGAGAGTAGCACACATTGGAGGAGCTCCGCAGTCTCCCCATCACAGCTCGTCATTCCGGGGCGCGCGCAGCACGAGCCCGGAATCCATTTCCCCGCACACTCTGCCGCCCGATGGATTGTGGGTTCGCGCTGCGCGCGCCCCGGAATGACACTGGTGATGTGGCGCCCGCTGTGGCTTCAGCCCAACTGCTGTGGCGTCAGCTCAATGCAGCACGAACACGCCGTCGACGGCGCGCAGCTCGGCCGGCTTGATCAGCTTGGAATGCGCCACCGTGACGGAGAACAGCGGCCCCTCGATCTTCTGCTCCCAGAACGACAGGAAGTCCTGCAGCGCCGGGAATTTCGGAAACAGGTCGTAGTTCTGCCAGACATAGGTTTGAAGCAGCGAGCGGTGATCCGGCATCCGATACAGGATCTGCGCCGTCGTCAGCCCATAACCCAACACCTGTTTCCGAAAGTCCTCGGAAACCTCAACCTTCGAACCCATGCCAACCTCCGTTTCTGGAGCGCATGTCCGCGTGGCCAACCGGGATGGAGCCACCCGGCAACGATGCGCTCACCTCTCGAAATGTGACGCATGTCCTCCACTCATCTCAAGCTTAAATGTTTAACGGCTTGTTGAAATATGCTGCATTAGCAGCGACTTAGCCCGGGTGCTAATACGGTGTTTCACGTTCCGTTCCGCGCCCGTTAACGATATCGGAACGCTTTGGCAGACCGCGCAGTCGACTGCTAATTTTTCTGCTAGAAGGCCTTGCTCGGCAGAGGACTCTCGCCTATCTCCAGCGCGCGTGCTGGCACTCGCCGGCGCCGACTGCCAAAATCCCAGAAACTGAAATCGCCTCAATAAATTAGGAGGACCGTATGGCTTTCCGTCCGCTTCACGACCGCGTCGTGGTCAAGCGCATCGACGCCGAAGAGAAGACCGCTGGCGGCATCATCATTCCCGATTCGGCCAAGGAAAAGCCCTCGCAGGGCGAAGTCGTCGGCGTGGGCCCCGGCGCCCGCGACGAGAGCGGCAAGCTGGTTCCGCTCGACGTCCAGGTCGGCGATCGCGTGCTGTTCGGCAAGTGGTCCGGCACCGAGGTCAAGATCGACGGCCAGGAGCTCCTCATCATGAAGGAGAGCGACATCATGGGCGTGATCACCGAGACCGCGTCGAAGAAGAAGGCGGCCGCCTAAGCCGCAATCCGCTCACGCTCACCCTGAGGAGCGCCCGCGGGCGCCCTGCCATCTAGGGTGAGACGACAATACAACTCAGGGAAACCCAACATGTCAGCAAAAGACGTAAAGTTCGGCGTCGACGCCCGCGACCGCATGCTGCGCGGCGTGGACATCCTCGCCAATGCGGTCAAGGTCACGCTCGGTCCGAAGGGCCGTAACGTCGTCCTCGACAAGTCGTTCGGCGCTCCGCGCATCACCAAGGACGGCGTCACCGTCGCCAAGGAGATCGAACTCGAGGACAAGTTCGAGAACATGGGCGCGCAGATGGTGCGCGAAGTCGCCTCCAAGTCCGCTGATGCGGCCGGCGACGGCACCACCACCGCGACCGTGCTGGCCCAGGCCATCGTGCGCGAAGGCGCCAAGGCGGTTGCCGCCGGCATGAACCCGATGGATCTGAAGCGCGGCATCGACCTCGCGGTCGAGGCGGTCGTTGCAGACCTCGTCAAGAACTCCAAGAAGGTCACGTCGAACGACGAGATCGCCCAGGTCGGCACCATCTCCGCCAATGGCGACGCCGAGATCGGCAAGTTCCTCGCCGACGCGATGAAGAAGGTCGGCAACGAGGGTGTCATCACCGTCGAGGAAGCCAAGTCGCTGGAGACCGAGCTCGACGTCGTCGAGGGCATGCAGTTCGACCGCGGCTACATCTCGCCCTACTTCGTCACCAATGCCGACAAGATGCGCGTCGAGATGGATGACGCCTACATCCTGATCAACGAGAAGAAGCTGTCGTCGCTCAACGAGCTGCTGCCGCTGCTCGAGGCCGTGGTGCAGACCGGCAAGCCGCTGGTCATCGTCGCCGAGGACGTCGAGGGCGAGGCGCTGGCCACCCTGGTCGTCAATCGCCTGCGTGGCGGCCTGAAGGTCGCGGCCGTCAAGGCTCCGGGCTTCGGCGATCGCCGCAAGGCCATGCTGCAGGACATCGCGATCCTGACCGGCGGCCAGGCGATCTCGGAAGATCTCGGCATCAAGCTCGAGAACGTCACGCTCGCCATGCTCGGTCGCGCCAAGAAGGTGATGATCGACAAGGAGAACACCACGATCGTCAACGGCGCCGGCAAGAAGGCCGACATCGAGGCGCGCGTGCAGCAGATCAAGGCGCAGATCGAGGAGACCACCTCGGACTACGATCGTGAGAAGCTGCAGGAGCGTCTGGCCAAGCTCGCAGGCGGCGTCGCGGTGATCCGCGTCGGCGGCGCGACCGAGGTCGAGGTCAAGGAGCGCAAGGATCGCGTGGATGACGCGATGCATGCGACCCGCGCGGCTGTCGAGGAAGGCATCCTGCCGGGCGGCGGCGTCGCCCTGCTCCGTGCTTCCGAGCAGCTCAAGGGCCTGCGCACCAAGAACGACGACCAGAAGACCGGCATCGAGATCGTCCGCAAGGCGCTCTCCGCTCCGGCCCGCCAGATCGCGATCAACGCAGGCGAGGACGGCTCGGTCATCGTCGGCAAGATCCTGGAGAAGGACCAGTACGCCTATGGCTTCGACAGCCAGACCGGCGAGTATGTGAACCTGGTCTCCAAGGGTATCATCGACCCGACCAAGGTGGTTCGCGCCGCGATCCAGAACGCCGCCTCCGTGGCTGCGCTGCTGATCACGACCGAAGCCATGGTCGCCGAGCTGCCGAAGAAGAACGCCGGCGGCCCCGCGATGCCTCCGGGCGGCGGCATGGGCGGCATGGACTTCTAAGCCAGTCCAAGCCCCTCGGAAATACGAAGGGCGCGGCGCAAGCCGCGCCCTTTTTCTATGGATGCCAGCTTGACTGTTACGCGTAACGTATCACATGATGGCGCATGATCCGCAGCTTCGCTGACAGGGCCACCGAGCGGCTGTTCCGCGACCATGTCTGTCCCGCAAAGTGGCGGAACTTCGAAGCCATCGCTTTGCGGAAGCTCGACATGGTAGATGCTGCCGTCCGTCTGGACGATCTGCGGTCCCCGCCGGGTAATCGACTGGAGGCGCTAAAAGGCGATCGCCGGGGTCAACATTCCATCAGGATCAACCAGCAATGGCGGATCTGCTTTGAATGGACGCCAGAGGGTCCGGCACTGGTGGAGATCATAGATTATCACTGACGGAGACGATGATGCCCCGCCTGCGCACCCATCCCGGCGAAGTGCTCCGCGAGGAATTCCTCCTTCCTCTCGGGCTGTCCGCGCGTTCGCTGGCGAAAATGCTGGACGTTCCGCCCAATCGCCTCACCGAGATCATGCGCGGCACTCGCGATGTCACGGCCGACACCGCGCTCCGGCTCGGCCGCTACTTCGGCACCGACCCGCGCTTCTGGATGAACTTGCAGACCGCCTACGACCTCTCGAAGGCGGAGCAGACCCAGAACTACAAGAAGATCGTGCCGCGCGACGCCGCTTGAACCATCCACACCTGCGGCACAACGATACTGTCGGATCGAAACGTTCTGTCCGTCTGCTACTTCACCATCGTCCCGATCCGCTCAGAACGAAGCTTCCCGGGCTGGCCTCTCCCGCCGTTCGCGCTCGAAAAGAAGATCAACCCCGCGCGACCGATCACGTCCTCCACCGGAATGAAGCCCATCTGCGACATCACCCGACTGTCAGTGGAATTGTCCCGGTTGTCGCCCAGCATGAACAGATGGCCCGGCGGGACGACCTGGACATTGGTGTCGTCGAAGAAGCCGTTGTCGACGCAATCCAGCGTCTCGTAGCTCGCCCCCTCCGGCAAGGTCTCGCGCCAGCGCTTGACGCGCTCGGGGTTGCCCCCGCCACACGCGTCGGCTCCGATCACATCGGTCAGCCGCTCGCGCGCCACCGCGCGATCGTTGATGTAGAGCACGCCCTGCTTCATCTGGATGCGATCGCCGCCGAGACCGACCACGCGCTTGATGTAGTCGGTCTTGCCGTCCTTCAGCCTGAACACCACGACATCGCCGCGCACGGGATCGCGGCCCCAGATGCGCCCCGATGCTGGCGGCGTGAACGGCCAGGAGGAGAACGGCCAAGTGTAGCGGCCCCAGCCATAGGTGTATTTCGAGGCGAAGACATAGTCGCCGACCAGCAAGGTCGGCATCATCGACCGCGCCGGAATGCTGAACGGCTGATAGAGAAAGGTCCGGATCAGCACCGGCGAGGCCAGCAGCAGGCACAGCAACGCGAAACCTGCGATGAAGACGGCCGCGATCGCCCACCACGGCTCGCGCGGCCTAACGGCTCCGGCGTCCAAGCTCGTCATCACATTTCCCCACTCCCCCAGTGCCGGAAAGATGGACCAACGCCGCTTCACGCGCAATTCGCGAACAGGGCGCGCACGCATGCGGTTGCATTCATCCCCACGGGTCCTCTCGCAGAGACAGGCCGCCCATGGGCGGCCTGTCTCCGATCTCGGCCGTGACTGCGATGCGCCCCTCACCGTCCCTTGCGCCATGGCGCGTCGGCTTCCCAGTCGCCGGCCATGATCGAGCCGTAGGGGATCACCTCGTCGATGACATCGCCGAGCCCGAAGCGTGCGATCTGCGACCGCACCGAGGCCGCGTTCTTATAGGCCTGCGGCAACTCCGACAAATCGGCCTTGCCGCAATAGAAGCGCGCATCGATGCCGACAGGCAGCTCCGGCCTGTTCTCTCGCAGGAACGCCTTGCGGCCGAGATTGCGGCCGGCGCCGTGGGGCGCGAAGCCGAGCGCATCCTTGTTATCGCGATGCCCGAGGATCAGCACCGGCTCGGCCATGTTGAGCGGGACGATGGTACGCCCGTCGTCATCCGCCGAGAAGCCGGACCAGTTCGGCGTCGCGCCCTTGCCGTGGTAGTACAGGCCATCCGATTTCCGGAAAACGAAATTGTGCTCGTTCCAGAACCGGTCGACGACCTTGTTGCCGAGCCTCGCCGCCGCGAGATCGTGGATCGCGTGATGGTTGGACTTGGTCCAGAGCCGCGCCGCCTGCAGCGCCTCCCAATACGCCCGGCCGTCGTCGCTCGACGCCTTGATCCAGGCGCTGTGGTCCGGCACCTTCGGCGCGTGGATCGCGGTGTGCCGCTTCGCCACCGCCATGCCGCGCTTGTAGATCTGCGCGCCGAGGCCGCGGGAGCCGTGATGCGTCACCAGCGCCACCTGCCCCGTCGACCTGAGATGGCCGACATAGGCGAAGTGGTTGCCGTCGCCTTGGGTCGCGAAGTGGCCAATCGCGAAGCGCTCTAGCCCCTTCAGGAACGGGTTGGCGTCGAACGCGGCCATCACCTCGTCCGGCGGCTGATGCAGCCGGTCGCGGCCGCCGGGCCCGAAATGGGTGACGTCGTGCACGGCGTCGAGCACCCGCTTCGGATCATCCTTGCGGCCAAACACCGTGACGGCGACTGAGCAGCAGATGTCGGAGGAGTGGAAACCCGGATGGATCGCGTCCTCGCAGGCGACGACGCCGCCCACGGGAATGGTCCCGAGCGCCGTCCCCGACGGGCAGGCGTCCGGCATCACCGCGCCGGCCACGATGGTCGGCACCCGCATCAACGCATCCATGTGCTGAGTAACCGCCGCGACATTGGCGCGCTCCAGCTCGCTCTCCGCCTCGATCAGCATCGCGAACGGCACGCCGTTGGTGCGCATCAGGGTTTCGACCGGCTGCAGCGTCTGCAGCGCCGCGAAGATCGCATCGTCATCGGCGCCGCCGGCGCGCATCATGTTGGCGGTGTCCAGCGCCTGCTTGAACCAGCGCCCCGGCTTGAAGCCCCAGGTAATCAGAGTGTCTCCGTCGATCATGGCTCGTCTCACATTCGGTCAGAACAATATGTTGCGTCCGGCAGCGATTGCGTTCATCCGCAGAGCTGCCGGTGCTGATGCGCTCGACCCGCGCTCGCGTAGCCCGGATGAGCGAAGCGACATCCGGGGTCTCACGAGCTGTGTCAGCGAACCCGCATGTCGCTTCGCTCATCCGAGCTACGTAGTGCGCCGATACATCACGTCGGTGCGCAGCACGTATTTGCGGCCCTTCGTGACGGGATCACCCCGATGCATGATCGGATGGTGGAATAGCAGCGCCATGCCCTTCTCCGGCGTGATGCGCAACGGACCGTCCGGCATCAGACCGGTGTCGTCGCAGAACGAGGTCGAACCGCCTTCAAAATCGTCGTTCAGATAGATCATGAAGGTGAGCTGGCTGCGCTCGCCATTGTCGCGTTCGAAATGGCCGTCACGATGCCATTCGAACTTCTGTCCGACATCATAGCGATACAGCCGCAGCCGCTCGGTCAGCCCGATGGGCGACCATCTGTGCTGAAACGATGGCGCGAGATGGCCGATCAGCCGCTGATACAGGGACTGCGCGCGGTCGGCATCGTCGACGAGGACACGGTCGTTGTTGCGATAGTCCTTCACACCACGAGGCGCGAACAGGGTTGCATCCTCGAATCCCATCAATTCGCCCAAGCGAATGTATTCCTCGCACTCCGCTGCGGAGAGGAAGCTCGCGATCGTCTCGATGTTGTCGGCTCGCCAGGTCAATTCCGTCATCGTCACGCCCTCCAGGTGACGCGCGACACCGGTCGCGCGCTGACACGAGAGCAGAGAGATGCTGTGGGTGCGCGGAAGCCCTGATCAAGCGGGCCTTTGCGGTTTCTCTCTGCCCAGGCAGAGGAAACCCGCTGCCTTGTTAGATGATGCGCCCGAGCTGGTCGGGCCGCGCGTCGCCTGCGGAGACCACGGGCCCACGCGCGCACAGATCACGTTGCCGGCAAAGCGGCAGCGCGTTGTGCTTGATATGGCGTAGACACAAATTCAGCATGGGTCTCTCGCTGGCGGATATCCGCCGGGTGAGTTGGTGCGTGCTCTTACAGGAATTTGTGGGTTTGTAAAGTGAGCGGTGTAGCTAATATGAAATGGTAGCGATCTGGCACCGACGGAGCGCGTCACGAAGTGTCGTGGCTATGGATTCCGGGCTCAGCCCTACGGGCTGCCCCGGAATGACGAGTGGAGAGAGTGCGTGATATATCCACTCGTCATTCCGGGGCGCGCGCAGCGTGAGCCCGGAATCCATAACCACGACAAGCGGTTCAAGGCACGCTTTCAACCACAAATCCCCGAATACAGATCATCCCAATCCGGGTTCTGCTCCTCGATCAGCCTGATCTTCCAATCGCGGCGCCATTTCTTCAGCTCCTTCTCGCGCGAGATGGCGGTGACGGCGTCATCGTAGATCTCGAACCAGACGAGCTTGCCCACGTCATATCGGCTGGTGAAGCCAGGCACTGCCTTCGTTCGATGTTCGTAGACCCGCCGCACGAGATCGTTCGTCACTCCGAGATAGAGAGC
The DNA here is from genome assembly GCF_021088345.1 of Bradyrhizobium ontarionense. Lineage (NCBI taxonomy): Bacteria > Pseudomonadati > Pseudomonadota > Alphaproteobacteria > Hyphomicrobiales > Nitrobacteraceae > Bradyrhizobium > Bradyrhizobium ontarionense. Next base: position 2,228,789 of record NZ_CP088156.1, read on the forward strand.
GTGCCGTGCTTTTTTCTCGCAAGCAGGTAGACATAATACGCCATTGAACAGCCGTGGTTATGGATTCCGGGCTCAGCCCTTCGGGCTGCCCCGGAATGACGATGAGGATAGATCGCGATCTCACCTCGAACAATATCCGACGATGAGCCATAACCCCCTCCTCCGTCATTCCGGGGCATCGCGCAGCGATGAGCCCGGAATCCATGGCCGCGACAGATTCTGAAAGAGCCGACGGGACTTTGATTCCGACTCCAACGTACCAGAAGAACGAAAGGCCGCCCTTGGGCGACCTTTCTCAATGGTTTAGCGACCAAGCGATCATGCATCCCCGTCACACCGTCTCCGCCGGCTTCATCCGCATCAGCCCCGTCAGCAGCGCATCGAGGCCTGCGCCCTCGCCGGCATGCAGGTCGATGCGGCCGACCTTCTCGACAAGGCGCTCCAGCGACTCCAGCTCCTTGAGCCGCAACAGCAGCGGGTTGTCCTCCATCAGCTTGGCGGTGTTGAGGAGCGAGCGCGTCGCCGCGGTCTCCTCCTGCCGGCGGATCAGGTTGGCCTTCGCCGTCCGCTCCGCCTCCACCACCTTGTTGACGAGGTCGCGGATCTCGCCGGGCAGGATCACGTCCTTCACGCCGAGCTCCGTCACCTCGATGCCCGCCCCATCGAGACGCGCACGCACGTAGTCGCGCAGCTCGGCATCGAGCGCGGCCTTGGCCGCCAGCACCTCGTCGAGCGTGCGTGAGGCCACCGCCTCGCGGATCGCGAACTGCACCAGGCGATACAGCCACGCATCGACGTCCGGCGTGGTCGCCACCACCCGCTCGGGATCGACGATCCGCCGGAACGCCGTCAAGGTCACCCGCAGCGCGATGCGATCCTTGGTCAGCATCTCCTGCGCGGTGATCTCGAGCGCCGACGGCCGCAGGTCGAGCCGCTTGACCTCGATCTTGCGGCCGACCACCCAGAAGGCATGCCGGCCGGGCGCAAGCCGCTCGGTCAGCCGGCCCTCGACGTGGAGCAGGCCCGCCTCGTGGTTCTCGACCACCACCTCGGTCACGATGCTCGGCCGGTTGCGCTCGATCATCGCCAGATGCCGCGCGCTCACGCGCACGTCATCAGCGACATCGATGCGCTCGACCTCCACTGACGTTGCGACCTTCCAGAACACCCGCGTCTGCCAGGGCGTCAGCAGATGCGTCGGCCGACCGTCGAGGCTGACGATCGCGATCTCGTTCGCGCCGGTCTCGACCGCTGCGAACAGCTCGGCAGCGAGATCAGGCCGTGCGGCCTTCAGCACCGCGTAGCGCTCGGCGGTGTATTCGGTCCGGACCACGTCGTACACCTGCACCTTCAGCCGGTGCAGCGGATCGAGCAGCATATGACGGCCGGGGCCGAGCACACGCGCGAGCTGGCCGTCACGCCAGACCAGCGCCCGCTCACCATCCGCAACCGTCACGGCCTTGGTCACAATCTGCCAGCTCATGGCACTCTCCTGTTCGCACGCTCCACAAGTCGAGCCGTGCGTCTGTTACGTCCGGCCGTGGCCGGGACGTGGTTTCATTGCAAAGGACGTGAGGACCGGACGGCACTTCCTGCGTGAACCGAGCGGGCCGAGGCTTGAGCCTCGCGCGATGACGGGCGCACGCGCGCGGTCGCGCGAGCCGTAAGCCCGTGCGTCCATGCGCAGCCTTCCCGACAGCACGCGACGCGGTATCCACCGCGGCACAGAGCCGGTTCTGCAGTGTCGTGAAGTACGAACGTAATGCCTTGCGGCAGAACGGCCGGACCGCGACTGAAGCGCGCGTCCGGTCCTCGTCAGAGGTGATTAGCTGTTCAGGCTAAACCGAAGCGCTGGAGCGGGAATCGAACCCGCGACCCGATGATTCATGGTCACCTGCTCTACCCAACTGAGCTATCCTTTGTGTGTCGATCGGAATCGAACCGATGCCTTCGAGTATCACCCCGATGCTCTCCATGAGCTACGACGCGCGTCTTCGCTATGACGAAACACGGGACCGGACACCGGCCGCGCCAGTCGGGATCTCAACGAGCCCGAACCAAAGTCATCGCGAAGGATCGCGCTGATACACACATTAGATTTCTTGCGCAAGATGTTTGTCGACGTCTTTTGTAGATAGACATGACTCTGTTACTAATCAGCTACATGCCTGACTTCCTGATCAGACTATCAGCACGTAGCCCGGATGAGCGAAGCGACATCCGGGTTCACCGGCGCCGCTCGTGAAACCCCGGATATCGCCTCCGCCGCCGCCCGTTGGGCGTCGGCGGAGGCTCATCCGGGCTACGCAGAGACGACCGCTTCGTCAACGCTCGAGCTCCACGTCCCAGTAGAGATAGTCCTGCCAAGTCTCATGCAGGAATCGCGGCGGGAACAGGCGCTGCGCGGCCATCAGCTCGTGCCGTGTCGGCTCGAACGGCGGTCGCCGCGGCGCGAGGCGGCGCCGGTCCTTGTGCGCGTTGCAGGGACTGCACGCCGCCACGATGTTGGTCCAGGACGTCTCGCCGCCATCCGCCCGCGGCACCACGTGATCGAACGTGAGCTCGCCGTGCAGATACCGGCCGCCGCAGTACTGACACTGGAAGCGATCGCGCAGGAAGACGTTGAATCGCGTGAACGCGACCCGCGTCGCCGGCCTGACATAGTCGCGCAGCGCGATCACCGATGGCAGCCGCATCGTGACACTCGGGCTGCGCACGACCTGCTCGTACTCCGCGACGACGACGTGGGACTCGCCGACCACGGCCCTGATCGCGTCCTGCCAGTTGAAGACCGACAGCGGAAAGTAACTCAGCGGCTGGAAATCGGCATTGAGAACGAGCGCCGGGTGTGTTGCTGACATCGTCGACCTCCTCTCTCTGGGTTGATGATCTGCTCGGTATAGCTGGCGCCCATGACGGGAATCGAACCCGCCTTACCGGATCGACAATCCGGTCCCTTCGCCAGATGGGGACATGGGCCGTGTGATCACGCCTGGGGCGTCTTGCCGCCCGCCAACATGATCGTCGTCAATCAATCGAGTGCGACTGAAGCGTGATCCGGTTGAACGCGGTTGATGTAGTCGAGATAGATCTGCCGAGCCTGCGCCTCGGTAACACCGCGGCACGCCATTGCGATGCGCACGAAGGCAAGCGCCACCGGCGAGCACAGCGCTCGCGCGTGGTCACATGTCTCGGGATCTGGGCTCATGGTGCGGGTCATCCGACCCTCCGCTGTATGTGCGGAGGGTGAAATCCCGCCGCCGGTTACGCTCTTGCTGGAATTTGGAGTCTCGATATCGTCAGTAACAGCACGAGATACTTCGGACCCTGACAGGCGACGCGCTTGCCCGACCAATCGCCCGACCGGCTAAACGGTCGTTCGTTGGTGGCGGCGTTCGCGAGATGTGAGCGTAGGCTCAACACGGTCATGGTCCTTAAGAGCGCGCCGACGACGGTCGGCGGTCGATTTCGATGGGGCAGAGCTATGCACAGATTTTCGCGCGGCCGTCAAGCAGGCCCCTCGGGGCCTGCAGCGATTGGCTGATGAATTCCTGCACGGCTGGCGCCACTGTCGCAGGGCGTCTCAGTTCTGGTCGGGCCTGCGGACGCCATTGGCGTCGCTCGACAGAGCTCGCGATGGTCGTCGCGCCCCGGCGCGATACGCGCCATCGATCAGACGAACGCGCATGGCGACTGTCGTTTGATGAACGTGATCGAAGCGACCACGCCGCGGCGCCATCACAGCCGATGTCCCTTCTGCCGCAGCGAATCCGTCAGGCGCGCCTTCAGCTCATCGCCAGCCTTGCGGCCGATGTCCTGCACGATGATCTCGCGCCGTTGCGCGAGCGCAGGCGCCTCGGCCAGGAACTTTTGGCCGACTGCCGAACGATAGAACGCCTCGATCTGCCGCAGCTCGTCGACCGTAAACGTGTTGGCATAGAGCGCTGAGACACCGTCGACCATGGCGTCGTAGAACGGCGCGTAGGCGTCACTGACCGCCGCCGCCATTGCGTCGTAGTCGCGCTCGATCTCCGGACGGTCCTGCACCAGCGCCGGCTTGATGCCGAGCAGAATGGTCGGCAGCATGGCCTTGTATTGCTCCGGAAGCTTCATCGTCGCGACCAGACGACGCGCGGCGGCAAGCCCGTCTGGCGAGGGCGGCTGCGCGCGGGCGACGCCGGTCAGAGCCAGGACAACGGCCACCGTGATCAGGATGCGTTCGCGCATCGGTCTCCCCCCATTCACATCCGAACCGCGCAGCCGACTGAGCGCTTGCGCCATTTTCCGCGAGCTCATCACACCTTCACGCGTTCGGTCGTGACGTCGACGTCCTTGCTGTCCAGCACATCGACGAACAGGTCGGGCACCTCTCCGGCGCGCTCCAGCAGCCACGCGGCGCCTATCATGATCAGGATGCCGGCGATGCTGACCGCGAGCTGCTCCCAGACTCCGCGCGTGTATTGCATGAGAATCCAATGCGCTGAAAACGACAGGAATACGCCGAGGCAGAAGATCGGCAGCGAATGCCGACCGCAGAGCCGCATCGGGAATGTCCAGCGCGCCTTCAGCGGCGGCCAGTCGCGCGGCACGAGATAGGAGACCCAGGTCGCCAGAGCGAAGAAGTGCGTCAGGCGGAACAGGTCGAGATCGGTCTTGTCGATCGGATAGATCACCTTGATCATCCATTTCGGCACCATCGCCGCCAGCGCCGGAAGGTGCCACGTCATCACGATCAGGAAAGCGAACCCCAGCCACGCCACCGCGAGCCACATCGCCGCGCGCGACCAGACGAAGCGGGCGATCGCGGCAAACCCGCCATTGCCGCACCAGGCCGCGAACACGAACAATAGCTGCCAGCAGAACGGATTGAAGTACCAGGTCGTCCCCGGAGGATAGGACGGGATGTTCCAGTCGAACCAGCGGGACAGCGCATAGAGCACACACGAAGCTGCGAGCGTCAGGTTCGGCCGACGAACGAGACACCACAGCATGAAGGGCGAGGCTGCGATCAGGGTGATGTAGAGCGGCAGCACGTCCAGGTTCACCGGCTTGTAGCGCAGCGTGATCGCCTGCCCGATCAGCTCGTCCGGATGCTGCAGGAAATTGAAGACGTTGAACTCGTCCTCGTACATCTTACTGTCGAACCGCCGCGCGGTGCGCGCGATCTGGGCCGTGAACAGCAGAAACAGCATGATGTGCGCGACATACATCTGCAGCGCCCGCCGGATCAGTCGCTTGGCCGCGGCCAGGAACAGGCCGGCGCGGACGACGGGCGCATAGATGAAGCCGACCAGATAGCCCGAGATGAAGACGAAGAACTCAGCGGCATCGCTGAAGCCGTAATTCCGCAGGGTCAGCCACGAGACGACGTCATGCGGGATATGATCGAGAAAGATCATCCAGAGCCCGATCCCTCGAAACAGGTCCAGCCGGACATCCCGCTCGATCCGCTGTAGACCGGCAAAGCCATTCGGAGTGGCCATGATCGTCCCTGCCCGTGTGTCGAAATGCTGCGGCGGCACATCTGACGCGAGCGCCATTTTCGGCGCGATCCCATGGCAGTGTAAATGGATTTTCCGTCGACGCCTATCCGCCACCCGGGCAGGGAGATCCGGACGGCACGCCGCCGGGCGTGTCGCGCCGCCCCGTCCGCGGCGGAGAACGCGCCTGCGCCGCGAAACTCATTTCGCATGCAGCTTCAAACGCATGCGCCAGTCCGGACGGCGGGTCTAAAATTTTTCTATTTCGTTTTTTCGGAAACTGTGCGTATATAGCGCCGTCCCGCCTCACAAGAGGGACGTACGCGTCGTCACGAACGTCGGGTGCGGGATGCGGTGGGCGCGTCGTCTTGCAGCGTGATCTCTGGTCATGCCGACGAACGAGGCGGTGCGCACGGTGAAGTCGTGATGTCCTGATACCCCGATGCTGGTATCAAGGTCGAGGGAGCCAAGCGCTCCGACCGATGGTGGCCAGAAAGCCCGGCGCACCAGGGAGACCACGTATAAGCCGTCAGACCATCGCGCGGGGAATGCCGGATGATGCGGCTGAACCTGTGGTGACTGCCGCCTGCGTTCTTTGTTGCAGGCGGGCCATGGGTGAGGTCCTCACCCGGCATTCCCCGCGCCCTCTCACGATCAGGAGGGCGATCCGACAGCTAACGCTCGGACGCGAAAGCGGGTGCGAGAACGCTGATGCATGCCGAGCGTCATTGCGAGCGAAGCGAAGCAATCCAGGAATCGTCATATCGCGCGATTCCTGGATTGCTTCGGCGCGTTGCGCCTCGCAATGACAGGCAGACCGTTGGGCCCGACCATGTTGGGGATGCCCCCCTTCGCCCAACCGACCATCTCCGCTCGTCATTCCGGGGCATCGCGCAGCGATGAGCCCGGAATCCATACTCCCGATCGTGGGTATGGATTTCGGGTTCAGCCCTGTGGGCTGCCCCGGAATGACGATGCGGAGAGAATGTAGATCAATGACTGAGACTGCAGCAGAACGCCGCCTGCCCGCCTCAGTCGATGCGCGAGAGCACGGCGAGCTTGCGGATGCCCTTGTTCTTGTAGGCATCGAGGAACGCGGAGTAGTCGCGGAACGAGACGCAGCCGTTGGAGTCGCCGTTCGGCCCGAGCATGAAGGTGTGCGCCAGCAGGCCGTTGCGGCCGTGGATCGCATCCTCGCCGCCGATCGGGTTGAGCCGCAGCGCCGGCACGCCGTGGAACAGCGCCTCGCGCGGCTTCAGTTCGTAGATGTGCGGCGGCGTGACGCCGCGCATCTTGACCTTCTCCGAGCGCGGATCGTCGAGATTGTCGCCGAGGCCGGAATGCGCTTCGAGCTTGGTACCGTCGGGCAGATACACGGCCTTGGCCGAGATGTCATAAACCGCGGTGCTGGTGTCGTAGGGCGGCCGGCCGCCTCGGGTCGGATCCTTGGTGATGGTCGCGGTGATGCTGGCGTCAGCCGAGGCATAGGCGAGCAGCCCGCCGTCCTGGTTCTCCGGCTTGCCCCAGAGCTTTTCCTGGATCGAATGGCGTTCGCCGGTGATCGAGAGCACGGCGGCCTTGGCGCGGTCGGTCATCGACCGCAGCGAGAATCCGTTCTTCGGCCCACTCGCCTCGGCGCCCTGCGAAGGCGTCGCGGCCTGCGCCGGCGGCTGCTTGGGATTGGGGTTGGCCAGCGCCAGCTGCATCGGCGGCCGGGCGTCCTTCTTCGGCGCCTCAGCGACCTTGGGAGCCTCGAGCGGTTTCGGCGCGGCCTCGGCGAGCCTGGGCAGTGGCGGCGTTCCGCTGGCGGCGTTGGAGGCCACGCCCTGCGGCACGGCCGCACCGAAGCGGTCGTTGAACATCTGCGGCGTGATGGTGGCGACCGTCGCCGGCGCCGCGACGTCCGGGAAAGCCGCGAAGGCATCGCCCACGGCGTCGGAGGCGCTGCGCGCGACATGGCGCGGCGCCGGACGAACGACGGGCTCCTCGTGCTCCGCGCTGCCCAGCGTCGGATAAGCATCGGCCGCGATGATCTTGGTATAGACCGTGACGGCGCAGCCTCCGATCAGGCAAGCGACTGCCACGCCACCGATCAATTTGTGAGAGAACGCGATCAGGGAAGACTTCCTGCGGTTTCGTGCGGTCAACACAACTCGACTGTTACTCATTCACTCACGCCCGAACGAATACTCGAAAACTCTCACTCGATGCGCCACGGACACCCGCTTTGCATCTCGCAGAAGCACAGAGCTTCATTAAGGCGACTTTTAGTTAAATGCTGATTAAGTTTTGGCAGACTAAGGGCGGGTTAACCATGGGGCCCTGTTTTGCCGGCAAAGAGGGCGGAAACAGGGCAAAATCGGGTACGGACCCGAGAAAACGGCTCCGTAAAACTCCGATGTCGCAGGGCCTTTACTCTGCGCAGATCAGTAAAACATCGCAGGCCACGTTAACGATTGAGCTTCGGCAGCGCTGTGCGGTCGATGACCTCCCGCCTGGGCATGCCGACGACATCAAGACCGTCGTGCACGATGGTCGAGAGCCCCGATCCGGGTGCGCCCTTGCTGGTCTTTTCGACCCCGCTGAAAATCGTGACCACGCAGAGCGGCGCGTCGGGCGACCGTATCGCGCGGAGCAGACCGGGCGGGATCGAGGCTCGGGCACAGATCGAGCGGACCAAATCCGTGGCAGTCCGCCCCTTCCGGAGCTGTGCGACCGGCGGCAGTATGGTAGAGGCAATGATTCCCAGCAACATTCTGCCGGCAAATCGTACCGCGTCCGCTGCCTGCCGACACGACTCACGAGGAGCCTACATGCAGACCGCCGAACGCAAGCTTGCCTTCGTGCTGGCCTCGTCCAATCACGGTACGATGATCGTCAACCGGCTCGACTATCGCATGGTCGACGCCAACCGCGGCTACGGCGTCGGCTTCCAGATCCTCACCACCGGCGCCTTCGATCCGGGCGAGGTGCAGCTCGCCGTCCGCCTGCTCGGCTTGCGCCGCAGGCACCATGGCGATGGCGCGGTCGCGATCGACTGTGGCGCCAATATCGGCGTCCACACCATCGAATGGGCGAAGGTGATGACCGGCTGGGGATCGGTGCTCTCGATCGAGGCACAGGAGCGGATCTACTACGCGCTCGCCGGCAATATCGCGATCAACAACTGCTTCAACGCGATCGCTATCCATGCCGCGGTGTCGTCGGAGCGCGGCGTGCTCAACATTCCGAGCCCGGACTATCTGACCCCGTCGAGCTTCGGCAGCCTCGAGCTGCGCCAGCGTCCCAACACCGAGTTTATCGGCCAGGCCATCGACTACACGGACAACACCGTCGAGGTGCGCAAGCTGCCGCTGGACGATTTCAACCTGCCGCGCTGCGACCTGATCAAGCTCGATGTCGAGGGCATGGAGCTGGAGGCGCTCGAAGGGGCCGCGGCAACGATCGAACGCTGTACACCGATCATGCTGATCGAGAAGATCAAGACCGACGCGGACCAGTTGCGGCAATGGCTCGAAAGCCGCGGCTACAAGACCATCGACGCCGGCATCAACATGGTCGCGATCCACGGTCAGGACAAGGCGCTGGCGGAGATCATTCCGCAGCAGGCCTGAGGCGCGTGTTAGCGCTGCAGCTCCGGCGGAGGGGTGCGATCGACGATCTCGCCCCTCGGCTGGCTGAGCGCGTAGAACGCGTAGGTTTCGATGGTCAAGGGCCCCCGCCGGCGCGCGGCCTCGCCGACCTTCTCGACGCGAGCGAAAGTATTGCTGACGTAAAACCGCATTCCGATCTGCGCCTCATCCACGAACAGCTGCGTGCCGGTAAGCTTGCTCGGATCCGGCTCCGGAAAATTGACCCAGCGGATGCGCTGGATCGGCTGCAGCACGCAGGTCCCCGGCGGCAGGTAGAAGGACAGCCACGCGGTGGTACCATAATCCATCGCGAGCACGCAGGAGGCGCCAGCGCGAACACGGGCCGCTTCGATCGCGGCGGCCAGCGGACGCCAGCCGACCCCGACGCTGCGCACGGTGGCGTCGCGCCGATAGCCCGACAACCAGCCGGTGTCGGCCTGCACGATCAGCGCGACGAACATCACGACGCCGGCGGGCATCGCCCAGCGCAGGCAGAACGCGACGGTGCGCTGCTCGCGCGGCTGCCAGGTGACGAGATGGGCGGCAGCCGCAGCGGCCACGACGAAGGCCGGATAGACCGGCGCAAACCAGTTGGCCTCGACGCGAGCATGCAACCCATGCCAGAAGAAATAGGCCACGATGACCCAGACCATGGTCTCGATCAGGACGCGCGAGGCGGCCTCGCCAGCCTTGCGCCGCGCCAGCGCATAGAGCCCCATCACACCGAGGATGAAGACGAGCGGCGTGGCGAAGGCGAACTGGGTCGGAACGAGCTCGGCGATGTAGACGGGACGGAAATCCTCGATCCTGGCGCGGCCGAGCTGCTTGATGAACGACACCCACTGGTGATCGGCATTCCACAGGATCACGGGAGCAAAGATCGCAAACGCAACCGCGCCGCCGAGATAAGGCCAGGGCGACGCCAGCCAATGACGCATTTTCGGCACGGCGAGCAGCCAGATCAGGATCGCCGCGCCGAAGAACATCGCGGTGTATTTCGACAGCAGCGCCACGCCAACGGCAACACCGAGCGCGAGCCACCAGGCGCCCCTGCCCGTCTCCAGAATCTTGGCGCAGAAGAACAGCACGAAGCTCGAGGCCACCAGCAGCGGCGCGTCGGGTGTCACGATCAGCGTGCCGACGGCGGCCATCAAGGTGACGTTGAGCAACAGCGCCGCGGTCGCCGCCACGCGCACGCTGCCGAACAGGATCTGCGCGGTGCGATAGAGCGCATAGCTCATCGGCAGGCCGAGCAGGATCGAGACCAGCCGCACGCCGAACTCGGTGGCGCCTGCGATCATGGTGCCGGCGCGGATCACGACCGCGACCATCGGCGGATGATCGTAATAGCCGCCGGCGAGATGCTTCGACCACATCCAATAATAGGCTTCGTCGAAGGTGATCGGCGTGACCGCGGCGGCGATCAGCCTGAGCACGACGAGGCCGGCGATGGTCAGCCAGACATTGCGGACCAGCCGGGCGTCGTCGGCGCCTGCCGCAGCGATCATCGCTTGCGCCAGACGAACAGTCCGGAGATCGCGTAATTCCAGACCACGCCCATCAGCGCGCCGGCGGCTCCGGCCAGCCACCAGATCGGCTCCTGGTCGTAGACCGAGAAGGCGACGCCGACATTGGCGAGCAGGCCGACCGAACAGACCAGATAGAACGCGAGCAGGCCGCGCAGGATGGCAAAGCCCTTCAGCCGCTGGTCGCGATAGGTGAGGAAGTTGTTGAGGATGAAGTTCGAGGTCATCGCGATGAAGGCGCCGAGCGCCTGCGCTTCCGCGAACGGCAGGTCGAACAAATTGAGACCGAGAAAGAGCGTGGCCAGATGCACGAACAGGCCGATGCCGCCGACCATGGCGAACAAGAGGAAGCGCAGCGACACCACGTCGTTGGTCATCTTGGCCAGTACGAGGCCGAGAAAGTCGAGCGCGACCATCGAGTCGAGCTTGCTCTCGCCATGCAGGCGCGAGCCGAAGGTGTAGGGAATCTCGACCGTGCGCAGTCCGCCGTCAGCGCTGGCGACGATATCGAGCAGGATCTTGAAGCCCTGCGTCGACAGCTTCGGCGCAATCTGTTCGAAGCGGTCGCGGCGGATCATGAAGAAGCCGCTCATGGGATCGTTGACCTCGACCTTGAGCGCGCGGCGCGCGATCTCGGTGGCGAAGGCGCTGGCGCCGGCGCGCTTGGTGTCGAAGCTCGCCGCGCTGCCGCCCTCGATGTAGCGGCTGCCGACGACGAGCTCGGCCGCGCCGCTCTGCAGCAGCGACAGCATCTTCGGCAACTGCGTCTCGTCATGCTGCAGGTCGGCGTCGATCACGGCCGCAAAAGGCGCGCTGGCCGCCAGGATGCCCTCGATGCAGGCGCCGGACAGGCCGCGGCGCCCGACGCGGCGGATGCAGCGGACGCGGCTGTCGCTGCGCGACAATTCGCGCACCACCTGCCAGGTGCCGTCGGGGGAGTTGTCGTCGACAAATACGACCTCCCAGGGCACGTCCTTGAACGCCGCCTCCAGCCGCCGGTACAGCGTGGTGACATTGTCGCGCTCGTTGAAGGTCGGGACGACCACCGAAACGATCGGAATATCAACGGTTTGCAGGGGCACTGGCGGGGCCGGTCGGATGGCTTCGTTCATGGTGCGGATGCGTATATCTGCCGCATCCAACACTGCCAAGCGCAACAGCCCTGGGGAGGTGCAAAAAGGCCGGCCTGTGGTGCCGCCGTGCACCTCTTGGGACGACGAAGGCCCAAAATGCCAACGACCACAAACAAAGGGCGCGCGTACATCCGGCGCAACCGCTCTGCCGTGGTCGTCTCGGTGCCGGAGCCCCTAAGCTCGACGTCACCGTCCCCCGGTAAATGGGGTGTCGCGGCTGGAATGCAAGGGGCCCTCGCGGCCGTAGCCCGGATGACCGCCAGCGACATCCGGGGTCCCACGAACCGCGCGGAAGAACCCGGATGTCGCTGCGCTCATCCGGGCTACGGATTCCGCCTAGTTTGGAACCTCGCGGACGACAGGTCCACGCACGGCCGGGGCCACAGGCACCGTCTGCACCTGCGTCGGCGGCACCTCCACTCTGGCGGGCTGCATCGAGCGGGCCATCGGTCCGACTGGAACATAGTAGAAGGCAGCCGCAAGCACCGCGGCTGCGACGATCGCGCCCAGAAGGCCGCCGACCGATTCTGCTCTCATGTGCACATCTCCCCTACCCGCCCCGTTCCCTGGATACACGAGGCGCCGGACGGCTGGAAGAGCCCGCCGCGCAACAGCACTGAACTGGCCAGGACCGCCGCAGTTGACTACTGTCCCTACCGCAACACCCCTCCTCATCGGCAACGGAACAACTCCGTGAGCAAAGCTCCTGCACGCGCTTCGCAATCCAAGAACCACATCTACATCGGCATCGGCGGCTGGACCTTCGCGCCCTGGCGCGGCGTGTTCTATCCGGACAAGCTGCCGCAATCGAAGGAGCTCGAATACGCCGCCTCCAAACTGACCTCGATCGAGATCAACGGCACCTATTACGGCTCGCAGAAGCCGGAAAGCTTCCGCAAATGGGCCCGCGAGGTGCCCGATGGTTTCATCTTTTCGCTGAAGGGACCGCGCTTCGCGACCAACCGCCGCGTGCTCGCCGAGGCCGGCGATTCCGTGAAGCGCTTCTACGACACCGGCGTGCTCGAGCTCGGCGACCGGCTTGGGCCGGTGCTGTGGCAGTTCGCGCCGACGAAGAAATTCGACGAGGCCGATTTCGGCAAGTTCCTCGAACTCCTGCCGCGCGAGATCGACGGCCGCAAGCTGCGCCACGTCGTCGAGGTCCGGCACGACAGCTTCTGCGTGCCCGGCTTCGTCACGTTGCTGCGCGAGTTCGCAACGCCGGTCGTGTACGCCGAGCACGGCAAGTATCCGGCGATTGCCGACGTCGCCGCCGACTTCGTCTATGCCCGGCTGCAGAAGGGCAATGACGAGCTTGCGACCTGCTATCCGCCGAAGCAGCTCGATGCCTGGGCAAAGCGGCTGCAGCTCTGGGCCAGCGGTGGCGAGCCGGACGATCTGCCAAGGGTCGACGACAAGGCGCTGAAGAAGACGCCGCGCGACGTGTTCGCCTATGTCATCCACGAGGGCAAGGTGCGCGCGCCGGCCGGCGCGATGGAACTGATCGAGCGGGTGAGCTGAAGCACGAGGCGCATATGGCCAAGACGAAGACGCTGTTCACCATCGGCTACGAACAGACGCCGGCCAAGGCGGTGCTGGACGAACTGCAGTCCGCCGGCGTCAAGCTGCTGGTCGACGTGCGCGCCGTGGCGGCGTCACGGCGGCCAGGGTTTTCCAAGAGCCAGCTCGCGGCGGGGCTCGACGAGCGCGGCATCGGCTATGTCCATCTGCGCGGGCTCGGCACGCCGAAAGAGGGCCGCGAGGCCGCTCGCAGCGGCCATTACGACACGCTACACAAGATCTACAACGCGCACCTCAGGACGCCACAGGCGAAGGAGCAGATGGACGAGCTCGCTTCGCTGGTGAAGAGCGCCGGCCCCGTGTGCCTGCTGTGCTACGAGCGCGACCACGCCCATTGCCACCGGCAATGGATCGCCGAGATCATCGAGGATCGCGACCAGGTCAAGGTGAAGAACCTGGTCGCGCCTCAGTCCTAGCCGCTAGTCCGCGGCGCAGGTGAAGGACGACGCCTGCTCGACGTCGCCGCTGGTGTATTTGGCGAATTTCGGCCACGGGCACAGCGGCCGCGTCCGCTGCGGGCTCCAGGTCGATGGCAGCTCCTTGTTGGCCGTATTGACCGAGGCCGTGATCGCCTCGGGCGCCCGGCCCTTCTCGACCCAGTCCACCAGCGCGCCCAGCGCATCGAACTTCTCGAGCGTGATGCCGCCGCCGCAATGGGTCTCACCCGGCAGCGCGAACAGACGCGCGAACGTATCGGCCTTGCCCTGCACATTGGCATCGAGCTTCTCGTACCAGCGGATGGTGTCGTTGATCGAAAACACCGGATCCGCCTGGCCGTGATAGATCAGCATCTTGCGGGCGCCGCCCTGGAACGCCGGCAGGGTCGGATTGTCGACCGCGGGCGGCGCCATGAAGTCCATCGCGGACTCCGTGAACGGGCCGTCCTTGGCGTAGATCTTCGGCGCATCCTTGTCGAAGTCGTAGGACTGCAGCTTCTCGACCAGCTTGTCGGGCGAACCTTCGATCTCGACCGGCGGCGTCGAGAAGATGTAGTTCAGCGAGGCGCCGCCCATGGTGGCGATGATCGGAAGATTGTTCCAGGGCGCGACCGGGCTCTCGACCTTCCAGGCGCGCCAGTTGCCGGTGCCGACACCGCCATCGACCGGCCAATCCGAGTAGAGCGGCTCGCCCTTGGAGTCGTGCGGACCGGCGAAGCTCGTCTTCAGCGCATCCACCTTGGCGGCCGGCAGGCAGGCCTCAGTCGCTCCAGCTGCGCAGCGCAGGCTGTCAAAATTGAAGGCCTTCTGGCAGGCCTTCAGGTTCGCTGTCAGCCCGTCCTTGGCGCCGTCGAGCCCGTCGCAGACCTCGGTGATCTTCGACGAGATCAGCTTGGCGTCCTCACGGGTGATCGACTTGCGGATGTCGGCATCGGCCTTGGTCAGCGCCTGCACGTCCCAGGCGTGCTGCACGGCCGCGCGCGGCAGGTTGAAGCCGGGATTGCCGACCAGGAAGCCGTCATATTGCTCGGGCATCCGCTCGGCGGCGACCATGGTGTGGCGTCCGCCATTGGAGCAGCCGGCGATGTAGGAGTAATCGGGCTTCTTGCCGTAATGCGCCGAGATGATCGCCTTCGCGATCGGCGCCAGCGTGATATCGGCCGCATAGCCATAGTCGCGCCGCGCCTGCGGATCGAGCCCGAACGCCGAGCCCCCCGCCAGCCCGCGCTGCTTGTTCGCGGGATCGTTGCCGGAATGGCCGCTATCGGACGATAACACGGCAAAGCCGCGCGCCAGCGGCGTCACGCCGCCGCTGACCAGACCATCGGCCTTGTCGCCGAGCGCCGGCACGACGACGCCGTCATTGCCGCCATTGACCTGGTGCAGGAAGCGACCGTTCCACGTCTCCGGCAGGCGTATTTCAAACTGGATTGCATAGGCGTGGCCGTCAACGCCGGTGCGCTCGTTGACTTTGCCGGAGAGAATGCAATGCCGCGGCAGGCCGTCGGCGGCTTCCTGCAGCTTCGATCCCGTCAAGGTCAGCCCGGAGACATTAAGTGCCTCGGCCGTCACCTTGCTGCAGCCGGTCTCCTCGGCCTGCGCAGAGCCCATGGCGGCCGCGCAGACGAGGCCCAGTCCAACCACAAACGACGCCCCGGTTCGGATCATGCATTTCCCCTGATTATGCTGTTCGTTGGCGCGCAGTTAAACGCGGGGAATGCGCAATGTAAATCGCCGAGATCAGGCACCACAGCGCCCGCTTCATTGCAATTGCCACACCTCGAACGGGCGGTCATAGCCTCGCACCGCAACCTCGCCATGGAAGACGGCATCGCGCGCCCCGTCTCCAGCCGCTTGCCGCACCTCGGCCGAGATCAGCAGCTGCGAATCGAACTCCTTGTTCAGCGCCTCCAGCCGCGAGGCGAAGTTCACGGTATCGCCGATGACCGTGTATTCCTTGCGTCGCGGCGAGCCGATGCTGCCGGCCACGACCTCGCCGAGATGGATACCGATACCGATCCGCAACGGCCAGGACGATGCCGTGTTCACGCGCTGCATTGCAGCCACCATCTCGCGGGCGGCTTCGACCGCCTGCGCCGCGGCATCCTGGGATTCGAACGGCGCGCCGAACAGCGCGAGAAAGCCATCGCCGAGGAATTTGTTGACGATGCCGCCGTGGCGCTCGAGGATTTCGACCAGGACGGCAAACGCGCCGTCGAGACGGTCGACGACCTCCTGCGGTGTCTTCGAACGGGAGGCCGCGGTGAAGCCGCGGAAATCGACAAACATCACCGCGACATGCCGGATGTCACGCGCTTCCGCCGTCCCTTCCTTCATCAGCCTTTCCACGACCTGGGGCGAGACGTGCTGACCGAACAAGTCGGTCACGCGGTCGCGCGCGGACGCGGCCTCGATGCTCGCGGCGAACTGGCGTCGCAGCTGCACGCCGACAGCACCCGCCAGAATGCCGCACAACAGAATGATGAAGCTCCGCTCACCGTGATAGTAGATCTCGGGATTCTGGCTGACATCGATGGTCGGCCGGTTCACCAGCGCCACGGTTAGCAATTCCGCCGCGGCGACCAGGCCGGTGAAGCTCGACAACCAGAAATCGAGGCGAAGCGTGGAGAGAATGATGAAGATGAAGTAGACCAGCGGCGTACCGAAGCCCAACGCCTTCTCTGGCCCGATACCCTCGATCTGCAGGACCAGCACGAGAGTGGGCAGCGAGGTCTCGACCAGGGCACTAACATAGCGCCAGACGACCGGAACATCCCGGCCATGACGAATGTCGGCCTTGATCCTGAAGAGAACGAGGGTCTCGAAAGCAATGAATGAAGGAAGGATCGTGTAGATCGCGAGGACTCCTATCCTGCTTGGCCAGATCCACTTCACGATTTCGGGTGCGAAGATGTCGGTCGATCCGGATATCAGCAGAAAGAGCGCTGCCGTCGCGATCAGTGCCTTCACGCGCAGCAGCTCGGTGTTCAACGTCTGACGCATGAGCGCCTGGTTGAACTCTGCCGACGCCCCCGCCGGGTCTTCGCCAGCTTTTCCTGCCCCCGAGATCTGCATGCTGCCCCAGCTGTTTCTACCGCCGGGCGGCATTGTGCCTCAATCGAGGGTGCGGCGGAAGCGCATCACGGCGACCGTCATCGCGAACAGCATGAGGCCGAACAGGGCGATGGTGTCGTGCTGCAGGTTCGGCAAGGTCGAGCCCTTGAGCATGATCGCGCGCACGATGCGCAGGTAATGCGTCAGCGGCAGGCACTCGCCGAGAACCTGCGCCCATTGCGGCATGCCGAGAAACGGAAACATGAAACCGGACAGCAGGATGCTCGGCAGGAAGAACATCATCGACAGCTGCATCGCCTGCAGCTGGTTCTGTGCCAGGGTCGAGAAGGTGTAGCCGATCGACAGATTGGTGGCGATGAACAGGGTCGAGAGCAGCGCCAGCAGAAGCAGGCTGCCGAAAATCGGGACGCCGAACAGCAGCACGCCGATGCCGATGATGATGGAAGCCTGAAGGAAGCCGACCAGCACGTAAGGGATGATCTTGCCCAGCATGACCTCGACCGGCGTGATCGGCATCGACAGCAGACTTTCCATCGTGCCGCGCTCGATCTCCCGCGTCACCGAGAGCGCCGTGAAGATCAGCATCGTCATGGTCAGGATGGTGCCGACGAGGCCCGGCACGATGTTGAGCCGCGACGAGGCCGCCGGATTGTAGCGCGCGTGAGCCCGGATCTCGAACGGCGGCGCAACCGGGTCTCCCGTGTACAGATCATGCGCGAGTGCGGTTTGCACGATCATGCCGAGCGAGGACAGCGCCGAGGACGCGGCGACCGGGTCGGTCGCATCGGCAGCGACGAGCAGCGCCGGACGATCGCCGCGGCGGACCGCACGCTCGAAGCCGCGCGGGATCTCGACGCCGAACAGGACCTTGCCGGACAACAGCAGGTCGTCGAACTCGGCGACGTCGCGAACCTCGCGGGTGAATCGGAAATAGGCCGTGTTCTCCATCGCTTTCAGAATGGAGCGCCCGAGATCGCTGTCCTCCTGCAGCAGCACCGCCGCCGGCAGATGGTGCGGCGTCGTGTTGATGGCATAGCCGAACAGCATCAGTTGCATCACCGGGATCATCACGATCATCGCGAACGACACCCGGTCGCGGCGCAGCTGGATGAATTCCTTGACCAGCATCGCATAGGTGCGGCGCCAGAAGCCGAACCGCGGCTCCGACGTCGCGTCATGGCGGGTGCCCGCGTCGCTCATTGGAAATTGTCCCGGGAGCGATTCATCAGGTCGATGAAGACGTCCTCGAGCGACGGCGCGGCGGGCTGCCAGCGGAGCCCCTCCTTATTGCGCCATGGCGCGATCGAACCCTCCAAAGCCGTGCGGTCGCGACCCGACACGTGGAGGCTGGTCCCGAACGGCGCCACCATGTCGACGCCTGGCTTGCCCGCGAGTCCGGCCGCAAGCTCGCGCAGATCATCGCCGCTGACCGTGTACGTCGTCAGCTCGGACTGCGCGATCACCTCGGAGACCGTGCCATGCGCCAGCAAATGACCGTAGGCGATGTAAGCGATCTCGTGACAGCGCTCGGCCTCGTCCATGTAGTGGGTCGAGACCAGCACGGTCAGGCCCTCGCCCGCGAGCGCATGGATCTCGTTCCAGAAGTCGCGGCGCGCCTTGGGATCGACACCGGCCGTCGGCTCGTCAAGCAGCAGCAGTTGCGGATTCGGCAGGGTGCAGGCGCCGAGCGCCAGCCGCTGCTTCCAGCCGCCCGACAGTTCACCGGCAAGCTGCCCCTCGCGCCCGGAGAGCCCGAGCCTCTTCACCATGTCGCTGGCCGCCTGGCGCGGATCCGCCATGCCATAGAGCCGGGCCACGAATTCGAGATTCTCGCGCACCGACAGATCCTGGTACAGGCTGAAGCGCTGCGTCATGTAGCCGACGCGGCGCTTGATCTTGTCGGCATCGCGGCGGATGTCGAAGCCGAGGCAGCGGCCCTCGCCGTCATCCGGCGTCAGCAGACCGCACAGCATGCGGATCGTGGTCGTCTTGCCGGAGCCGTTCGGACCGAGAAAGCCGTAGATCGATCCGCGCCGCACCTGCATCGACAGATCATGCACGACCTCGCGGCCGCCGAACGACTTGGTCAGTCCCTTCACGTCGATCGCGATGTCGGCTTGCGCTGTCCCGTTCATCGCTTGTCCGCCACCGGAGTCTTGGGTTGCGCATAGATGCTGACGGGCTGGCCGACGCGGAGCGCGTCTGGCCGCGAGGGCCGGGCCTGGATCAGGTAGACGAGCTTGTTGCGCTCATCGAGGCTGTAGATGACCGGCGGGGTATACTCCGCCGCGGTTGCGAGGAAATAGACCCGCGCCGTGAGGTCAGCAGCACAATTGTCGCAGCTGACGCGGACCTCGTCGCCAATGGTGAATTTCGGCAGATCCGTCTCCGGCACGTAGAAGCGCAGCTTCATGTTGCCGGGCGGCATGATCGATAATACCGGTCGCTGCGCCGCAACCATCTCGCCTTCGCGAAAGTAGATCTGCTGGATTGTGCCCGCGACCGGCGCGCTCCCCCTGCGGCGCGCCAGCCGGGTCTGCGAGGTCACGACATGGGCTTCCGCGACGCGGAGGGCCGAGACCGCCGAATCGAGCGTCGCCTGCGTCCCCGCCCCGGTCTTGCTCAAGGCCGCGGCGCGATCATAGGTCTGCTGCGCATTGGCGAGCGTCGCCTTGGTCTGGTTGAGATCGGCCTGCTGCAGATCGTCATCGACCGAATAGAGCGGATCGCCCACCTTGACCTCGTCGCCCTCGCGGACGTTCAGCTTCGTGACACGCCCGGCCTCGTCCGGACTGACGAAGATCATGTCGGCCTCGACCCAGCCCTGATAGCCGGGATCGCGCGTTTCGTTGCAGCCGTTGAAGGTGAAAGCCGTAACCAGCACGGCAAGGCAGTGCAGCAGGCTCATGTCGGCCTCCTCGCGCCAAAGATCAGATCGAGATGAGTGTGCAGCATCGCCTCTGCGTCGAGCGGCGCATGATGCTCGAACAGGCTCTTCCAGATCACCGCGACCATCATGGGCGCGATCATCAGTTGCGGAAACTGTACGAGCTTGGGCTCGCGGATCTCGCCGCGCGCGATCGCAAGCTGGATCAGGCCGCGCATCGCGGCGAGGCCGCGGGAGACGACCTCGCGGTAATAGAAGTCGGCGATCGCGGGAAAGCGCGGTCCCTCCGCGATGATGAGACGCACGAGATCAGCCCGCCGGGTGCCGGCGACCTCCTGAAGGAACATCTTCGCCAGGACCTCGACCATGTCACGCACCGAGCCGCTCGGCGGCGGCGGCGCGGCGAGACGGCTGACGAAGGGCAGGATCGCGGTGCGGATCAATTCCTCGAACATCGATTCCTTGTCCTTGAAATGCAGATAGATCGTGCCCTTGGCGACGCCGGCGCGCCTGGCGATGTCGTCGAGCCTTGTCGCCGCAAAGCCGCGTGCAATGAACTCGTCCATCGCGGCCTGGACGATGGCCGCGCGGCGCTCGGCAGCGCGATCGGCCCGCGATGCGGCCGTGCCGCCAGCTCGCGCCTTCGAGGCACGAGTCCCGCCCCCGCTCGATTTGGATGTCCTCTCCGGCATTCTTACTTTATGACTGACTAGTCAGTCATTGTCAATGGCATCCGATCGACACGGGGGCCGGGTTGAGGGGGAATCGCCCGACGGCGGCGAGCAGGAAAAAGAGGCGCGGAGTGGTCCTCCGCGCCGGTGGCTCGCCTAAGGACCTGGCGCGTTGCCGGTCAGCTGAAGTCGAGCACCACGCGGCCGTCGATCTTTCCGGCCTTCATGCGATCGAAGATCGCATTGATCTCCGACAGCGGCGCCGTGGTCACCTCGGCCCTCACCTTGCCTTCGACGGCGAAGGCGATGGCTTCGTCGAGATCGCGCCGCGTGCCGACGATGGAGCCGCGCACGGTGATGCGCTTCAGCACGACATCAAAAATAGGAGTCGGGAATTCGCCTGGCGGCAGACCCACCAGAGCGACGGTTCCCTTGCGACGGACCATGTGCAACGCCTGCGCAAAGGCCGGCGTGGACACCGCCGTGACCAGCACGCCATGAGCTCCTCCCCCGGTGATCTGGATCACCCGCTCGACGGCATCCTTGTCCAGCGCATTGACGGCATGCTCGGCCCCCGCCTCCAGCGCCAGCTTCAGCTTGTCCTCGGCGATGTCCAGTCCGATCGCCTTCAGGCCCATCGCCTTCGCGTACTGGATGGCGACATGGCCGAGACCGCCGACGCCGGAAATGACAACCCATTCGCCCGGACGCGTATCGGTCTCCTTAAGGCCCTTGTAGGTCGTGACACCGGCGCACAGGATCGGCGCAATCTTGGCGAAGTTGACGTTCGCAGGAAGGCGCGCGGCGAACGCCGCCGACGCGATCACATATTCCGCGAAGCCGCCGTTCACGCTGTAGCCGGTGTTGTGCTGGTGCTCGCACAGAGTCTCCCAGCCGGTCTCGCAATATTCGCAGCGCAAGCAGGCATCGTGCAGCCACGCCACGCCGACGGCATCGCCGACCTTGAAATCGGTGACATCCGGTCCGAGCGCGGCAACGATGCCGGCCGCCTCGTGGCCCGGAATGAACGGCGGCACCGGCTTCACCGGCCAATCGCCGGAAGCCGCATGGAGATCGGTGTGACAGACGCCACAGGTCTTCACCTTGACGAGAAGTTCGCCCCGACCAGGCACGGGAATCGGGACGTCCTCGATGACGAGCGGCTTGCCGAAGGCTTTGACGACGGCGGCTTTCATGGTCTGCATCTGTCTGCTCCTCGTGTTGAGGCGCAAACTAACGAGAGCTATGTCTGCCGGTCTTGATCGGTATCAAACCATGCTGCCGCACTATTGCGCAGCATGTAACGGTTTCATGACATCGCCGATGGCACGCGGCTGGTCTCACGCGTGAAACTTCAGCCCATCGACGATCTTGTCCGCCACCTTGCGTTCGGCACGAAATGCCAATCCCACCAGGTTGAGATCCGTGCGCACCACAGCCCTCACCGCGGCGCGGTTGGCCTCGTCATGCGTCGTCTTGAACATGTCCTCGGTGTAGAGCGCCGGCTTCACGTTACGCGACAGTGCGCGATCCAGCGCGCGCGACAGAGCAGCGCCGTCCGGCGCGCCGTAGATCAGGATCGGCTGACCGATCAGCGCGTGATAGGGCGTCGCAGAGCCGTCCTCATAGGGCGCGCCGATACATTCGGGAAACGCGGCGGCGATGCCGCTGGCGAGAAACGCCGCCACGTTGAGCTTCTGCCAGGCTTCGAGATCGGTACGAATGATCAGCGCGATCTTGGTGTCGAATTGCATGTCGCTTCCATAATCCGATGTACGCGAACGCCTGGAATAGCCGATCTATTCCGGGCGTGCAGCGTCAAATCGACAGCGAGTGCCGTGGACGTTGGAACTCAGGCCATCAAGCCTTGATCAGCCCTTGGCGTCGCAGACCCAGGCGCGGATCACGCACTCCTTGCCACCATATTTGTAGCATTCCCTGGTCGCATCGTTGAGCGAGGTCGAGATCTTCGGCCGCACAGCGTAGCCATGGGGGCCACAGGGATTGGTGAGATCGATCGCGAACGCGGCACAGGCCTTCTTCATCGTCACTGCCGTGCATTCGCCCTTGCACTGCTTGAGCGCCGCGGCCTTGGCCAGATGCTCCGCCGGATAGTCGAAGGCCTGGCCATAGGCGGCGCACTGGCCGATAGCGAAGGCGCCGGCGGCATGCGCCGGGCTGATGACGTTGAAGGTCGCGACGCGCGCAGCACCGACGAGCACGGTCAATCCGAATGCAAACAGCGCGAGACGTCGCGCGGCGGTGGAAATGATCACCTTTTCCTCCCCGAGGCCCAATGTCGGCAAATCTAGCCGGGGGTCGTTGAAACTTGGTGAATGGGAGGTTGAGATCGGGACGCGCTCCCGCCACGCCGTCATTCCGGGGCATTCGCGCGCAAAATGGCGAAGCCATTTTGAAGCCACGCGAATGAGCCCGGAATCCATAACCACAGGGGGAGATGTTGGGAAGCAAGCTCCCACCACTTGTCTGCCTCACACGGTATCCTGTGGGTATGGATTCCGGGCTCGCGCTCCGCGCGCCCCGGAATGACGAGGAGAAAAGAGCGCGTAGCCGGCGAGAACTCCGCGGGCTACGGGACTTATCCCCGCCGCGCGGCCTCCAGCGCTTGCGGCGTGTCGATGTCGAGGAACGCGCCGTCGCCCTCGACCGGCACCTCGGCCACAGCCTCCGTGTGCTTGGCGATCAGGTGACGGGCGCCGACATCGCCGTCCAGCGTCATCAGCTCGGCGAAGAAGCGGCGCGACCAAAGCACCGGATTGCCGCGGCGGCCCTCCGCCACGGGAATGACGATCAAATTGCCGCGATCGGGGTCGAACGCGCCGATCAGACGGTCGAGCAGATCCGAGGACACCATCGGCATGTCGCCGAGGCAGACGACCGCCCCGTCCACGCCCGCCGGCACAGCGGCGATCCCGGCCTTCACGGAGCTCGCGAGCCCGCCGGCGAAGTCGGGATTGCGGACGAATCGGACATCCAGGTCGGACAGCGCCTGCTCGACCAGCTCGGCCTGGTGGCCGGTCACGACGACGACCTCGCTGGCGCCGGACGCCAGCGCCTGCTCGGCGACGATGCGCACCAGCTTCTTGCCACCGAGCTCGGCCAAAAGCTTGTTCGGCCCGCCCATCCGCGTCGAGCGGCCGGCGGCCAGCACGACCGCGGCGACCTTGCGTCCGCTCTCGGCCTCCGGCTTGGCGCGCGGCTGCGGCCGCGTCACGATCTCCATCAGCAGCCCGCCCACACCCATGGCGGTCAACTCGGCGCGGGTCACCTTGATGCCGGCGAGGAGCCGCATCAGCACCCAGTCGAAGCCGTTCTCGGCCGGAGAGCGAGCGCAACCGGGCGCACCCAGCACCGGCACGCCGCCAGCGCTGCCGATCAGCAACAGGTTGCCCGGATCGACCGGCATGCCGAAATGTTCGATGGCGCCGCCAATGCCGGTGATCGCGGCGGGAATCACGTCGCGCCGGTCGGCGATGGCCGAGGCGCCGAACACGATCACGAGCTGGGCACCGAGCCCCAAAAGCTCCTGGATCGCGGCGGCCAGCGCGGCCTGCTCATGCGGCACGCGACGCTCAGCAATGATCGTGGCGCCAGCCGGCGCCAGACGCTCGGCCGTCACGCGCAGAGTCTTGTCGATGACCTTCGATGCGAGTCCCGGAAGAAGCGTCGAGACCACGCCGACGCGCTTGACGACATAGGGCGCAATGCCGAGCGCGTCTCTGCCCGCGGCCGCCACGGCGGCATCGCGCAAGCGGCCCTCGACGCCGAACGGAATCAGCTTGACGGTACCGATCATCTCGCCCTCGACGACCGGCTTGAAGGCCGGCAGCGTCGCAAAGGTGATGGCCTCGTCGACGCCGTTGATGCGGTCGACGGCGGCGCGGTCGACCATCAGCACGCCGGCCTGCGCGGCAAACAGATTGGCACGACCGGTGAAGGCGCGGTCGACACGAATGCCTTCGCCCGCGACGACCTTGGCGATATCAGCCGCCGCCTCGTCCTCCGAGACATCGCCGGCTTCGAGCCGGACGACCACGATCTCCTTGACGCCTTCCTCGACCAGCGCGTCGACCTCGGCGGGACCGATCGTCGTGCCCTTCTTCAGCACCAACGATCCCTTGCGCAGGGTGTGCACGGTCACACCACCGATCGCCTCTTTCGGACTGGCCGGACCGAACTTCATGCCGCCTGGTCTTTCTCCTTGGGCAGCAGGCGCAGCGTGGCCGTGATCTGGGCCATGATCGAGACTGCGATTTCCGACGGTGACACGGCGCCAATCGCAAGCCCGATCGGCGCATGAATGCGCGCGATGTCGGCCTCACTGGCGCCCTGCCCGCGCAGCCGGTCGCCGCGCTTGGCGTGCGTTTTCCGCGAGCCCAGCGCGCCGATATAGAAGCAGTCGCGCGCGAACGCGTGCAGCAGGGCCGGATCGTCGATCTTCGGATCGTGGGTCAGCGCGACGAACGCGGTGTAGTGATCGACGTTGAGCGGCGGCAGCGCCACGTCGGGCCATTCGGCGATCAGCGGCACGTCGGGAAAGCGCTCCGGGCTCGCAAAGGCCGTGCGCGGATCGACGACGGTGACGTCGTAGCCGAGCGACTTGGCGATCGGCGCCAATGCCTGGCTGATATGGACAGCACCGATGATGACGAGCCGGGCCGTCGGAGCATAGACGTTGAGGAACAGCCGCGTGCCGCCCGCCTCCACCATGCCGCTCTTGCCCATCCGCAGATGCGCTGACAGCTCGTTGCGCAGGGGATCAGCGGCGATGTCGGCGGCCTTGACCAGGCGCTGCACGCCGGAGGCGACGTCGGTGACGAGAATGGCCGGGCGGCGCGCCGCGCGCTCGGCATTGAGTTCGGCAAGCGTCTCGCTCTTCATGCCTCAGCCCACCTTCTCGACGAACACGCGGATGGTGCCGCCGCAGGACAGCCCGACATTCCAGGCGGTCTCGTCGGCCACGCCGAACTCTAGCATCTTCGGCTGGCCGCTGGAGATCACGTCCAGCGCCTCGGTCACAACGGCGCCCTCGACGCACCCGCCGGACACCGAGCCCAGGAACGTTCCCTCATCGTTGATGACGAGGTTCGAGCCCACCGGGCGCGGCGCCGAGCCCCAGGTCTCGACCACGGTGGCAAGCGCGACACCGTGTCCGGACTTGTGCCAGTCCTCGGCAGCCTTGAGGATGTCTTCGTCGCGGTTGAGCATGGATATCTCCCTCTCAGGCGGCTGGCCGGATCACGTTGCGGCTATGCGCCGGCAGCGGCGACGACAGCGCCGAGATCAGCGCCTCGATCGACGTCAAGTTATGTACGGGGCGAAATTCGTCAACGTGGGGCAGCATGGTTTTGATGCCCTGCGCCTTGGCCTCGAAGCCGGAATAGCGCAACAACGGGTTCAGCCAGATCAGGCGGCGGCAGGAGCGGTGCAGCCGGTCCATCTCGAAGGCGAGCTTGGCGTCGGCCTCGCGCTCCAGTCCGTCGGAGATCAGGAGAACGATTGCGCCCTGCCCGAGCACGCGCCGCGCCCACTGCTTGTTGAAGGTCTGCAGCGAGGTCGCGATCCTTGTGCCGCCGGCCCAGTCCTCGACATTGGCCGAGCAGCTCGCCAGCGCCTCGTCTGGATCACGCTGGCGCAGCGACCGCGTCACGTTGGTCAGCCGCGTGCCGAACAGGAACACCGAGACGCGCTTGCGCGCGTCGGTGATCGCATGCAGGAAATGCAGGAACAGGCGGGTGTACTCGCTCATCGAGCCGGAGATGTCGAGCAAGGCCACGATCGGCGCCGGCTTCTCGAGCCGGCCCAGACGATGGAAGTTGATGATCTCGCCTTCGGTGCGCAGCGCCTGGCGCAGCGTCTTTCGCATGTCGATGCGGTGGCCGCGCGGGTCGGCGGTATAGCGGCGGGTTTTCAGCTCGGCCTGCGGCAGCCGCATCTTGGCGATGGCGCGCGCGACCTCGGCGATCTCCGCCGCGCTCATCTGCGCAAAGTCCTTCTTCTGCAGCACCTCGCGGTCGGACACCGACAGCCGCAGATCCTGCTCCTGGGCCTGCGGCTCCTCATGGGTGTGCGGCTGGGACATCGCCTCCTGGACCCGGCGCGAGGCCGGTGGCGGCTTCTTCTTGGCGTGGTCGGGCAGCGGCACCGAGTCGAGCATCGACTTCCATTCCTCGGCGGGACGGAAGAACAGGTCGAAGGCCTGGGCGAAGATCAGCGCATGCTCGTGGCGCTTGACGAAAATGGACTCGAGCGTGGTGAAGACGTCGGGGCGCTTGCCGATGTCGATCACCTCCAGCGCGGTCATGGCATCGATCACCGCGCCCGGACCGACCGGGAGTCCGGCAGCACGCAGCGCCCGCGCAAAGCCCGCGATATTATCGGCGATACCGCCCGTCGGCGGCGCGAGGTGATTGATGCTTGTAGGCATGGCTCTACCCCCTCGTCATTCCGGGACATGCGAAGCATGGGCCTGGGATCCATAACCACGATCGTGAGTATGGAGTCCGGGCTCGCCCTCCGGGCGCCCCGGAATGACGGCCTTTGTTGTTGGGCGACCTCGGCTCAAGTCTCGCTGGTGGCGTCCTTGATCGCCTTCTGCAACTGATCGCCCTGCATGCGCGCGATGTCGTCCTGATACTTCAGCAACGCCCCCAGCGTGTCGCCGACGACCTCGGCGTTGAGCGAGCGCGCGTCGAGCTCGGTCAAGGCGGTCGCCCAGTCGAGCGTCTCGGCAACGCCCGGCGATTTGTAGAAATCCTGGTCGCGCAGCGCCTGGACGAAACGCACGACCTGCTGCGACAGCCGCTGCGAGATCCCCGGCAGCCGGGTCTTGACGATAGCGAGTTCGCGCTCGGCAGAGGGGTAGTCGACCCAGTGATACAGGCAGCGCCGTTTCAGCGCGTCGTGGATCTCGCGGGTTCTGTTCGAGGTGATGATGACGATCGGCGGATGCGGCGCCTTGACGGTGCCGAACTCGGGGATCGTGACCTGGAAATCGGAGAGAATCTCGAGCAGATAGGCCTCGAACGCCTCGTCGGCGCGGTCGAGCTCGTCGATCAGGAGCACGGGGCTGCCGGCGACATCCGGCTCCAGCGCCTGGAGCAGCGGCCGCTTGATCAAATAGCGCTCGGCGAAGATGTCCGACGTGAGCTGGTCGCGGTCGACATCGCCGCCGGCCTCCGCCAGCCGGATCGCGATCATCTGGGCCGCCGAGTTCCACTCGTAGACCGCGGACGCAACGTCGAGCCCCTCATAGCACTGCAGCCGGATCAGCTTGCGGCCCAGCGCGGCCGACAGCACCTTGGCGATCTCGGTCTTGCCGACACCGGCCTCGCCTTCGAGGAACAGCGGCCGGCCCATGCGCAGCGACAGATAGGTCACTGTTGCCAGCGCCCGCTCGGCCAGATAGCCGCGCGACGACAACAATTCGAGCATCGCATCGACCGATGCTGGCAGCGCTACAGCACTCATGGGCGAGACCGCCTTCCCTGACCGCGCACGCCCGTCACGAAGCCGGAGCCTCGGGCTCAGCGGCGCCCTCCGATGCGGGGGATGCCTTGGCGCCGGAATTCGCGGCATCGACCGCGCGCCGCGCCAGCACCCCGATCAGGTGAGCGCGATATTCGGCGCTGCCGTGGATGTCGCTGTTGAGGCCTTCCGCCGAGACGGGAATGCCCTCCAGCACCTTCGGCGAGAAGCGCTTCTGCAGCGCCTCCTCGAACGCGGTGACGCGGAACACGCCATTGCCTCCGGCGCCGGTCACTGCGACGCGCACGTCCGACGGACGGCGCGCAACGAACACGCCGACCAGCGCGTAGCGCGAAGCCTGGTTGCGGAACTTCACATAGGCGGCCTTCTTCGCCAGCGGGAAGCTCACCTTGGTGATGATCTCGTCCGGCTCCAGCGCGGTCGTGAACAGCCCCAAGAAGAACTCCTCGGCCTTCAGCTTGCGCTTGTTGGTGACGATGGTGGCGCCGAGCGCGAGACAGGCCGCCGGATAGTCCGCAGTCGGATCGTTGTTGGCGATCGAGCCGCCGATCGTCCCGCGGTGACGCACCGCGGGATCGCCGATCAGGCTTGCCAGATGAGCGAGCGCGGGAATCGCCTCGCCGACAGCAGGTGAATTTGCCACCTCGGCGTGACGCGCCATGGCGCCGATCACCAGGTTGCGGCCTTTGATCTCGATGCCGCCGATCCCCTCGACCTGGGAGAGGTCGACCAGATGCGGCGGGCTGGCGAGCCGCTGCTTCATGACCGGCACCAGCGTATGACCGCCCGCGATCAGCTTGGCGTCCTCGTTCTTGACCAGGAGGTTGGCGGCTTGCCGCACGGTGGCGGGACGATGATATTTAAATTCGTACATGGGATTGTCCTGTCCGCGGCGGGCCGACTTACGCGAGGTCCGAGTTCGCCATCGCCTTGGCGCCGGCGGCGATCGACTGCACGATGTTCTGATATCCGGTGCAGCGGCAGAGATTGCCTTCCAGCTCCTCGCGGATGGTCTCTTCGCTGAGCTCGTGCCCCTTGCGATGGACGAGGTCGACCGCCGTCATGATCATGCCGGGCGTGCAGAAGCCACACTGCAGACCGTGGTGCTCGCGGAAGGCCTCCTGCATCGGATGCAGCGGCGCACCGTCGGCCGCAAGCCCCTCGATGGTCCTGACCTCGTGGCCGTCGGCCATCACGGCCAGCGTCGTGCAGGACTTCACGGCCTTGCCGTCGAGATGAACCACACAGGCGCCGCATTGCGAGGTGTCGCAGCCGACATGCGTGCCGGTCAGGCGCAGATTTTCGCGCAGGAACTGCACGAGCAGCGTCCGCGGATCGACGTTCGCCGTGACGGGATTACCGTTCACAATCAGGGAAATCTTGGCCATTCATGACTCTCTATTATCCGCGCCACGGCATTGCACCGCAGCACAGCCCAGCAAAATCAGTCGAAAACCATCATATGGGCCCTCCCGGCAGCGGGCAACCAGCCGGGTGGGTCCCTATGAACGTGTCCAGTGAGCTTACCCCTGCACGGCCTTCGCGAAGTTCGCAAAGAACTCGTCAGCAAGCTTCTTGGCCGTGCCGTTGATCAGGCGCTGGCCGAGCTGCGCGAGCTTGCCGCCGATCTGCGCCTCGACATTGTAGGTCAGCAGCGTCCCGCCATCCTTGTCTGTCAGCGCGACGGTCGCGCCCCCCTTGGCGAAGCCGGCCACGCCGCCCTCGCCCTCGCCTGAAATCTTGTAGCCGTTGGGCGGATCGAGATCGCTCAGGGTCACCTTGCCCTTGAAGCGCGCAGACACCGGGCCGACCTTCATCTTGGCCACCGCGCGCAACCCGCCATCCTCGGTTCGCTCGAGTTCCTCGCAGCCGGGGATGCAGGTCTTGAGGACCTCCGGATCATTCAGCTTGGCCCAGACCGACTCTCGCGGAGCCGCCAGTTGGACCTCGCCCGTCATCGTCATTGCCATATGCATCTCCCCCGGATTGGCGCGGTTAGAGGCATTCAAGTAAAGCACCGAACGCCCAAAAGGAAGGGCGAGCAGCGCCCGGAAGCGTTGCAGAAAAGCTGGAGCACTGCAGCATTGCGGTCCACAGCCGTACGGGTTTTGATTGGCAGACGGCGACGGCAATGGTTAGTTCGCCACGGAATCTGCACGATTCGTGCGGCGGTCACCGCCTGCAACGAGGATCTCGCCCATGCCGATGATCGATGCCGACGGTTGCCTCTTGAATGTCACCGTCGAGGGCCGCGACGGCGGGCCGACCCTGATGCTGTCGAACTCGCTTGGCTCGACCCTGCAGATGTGGGAGCCGCAGATGCGCGCCTTCACGCAGGTTTTCCGCGTCATCCGTTATGATCGCCGCGGCCACGGCAAGTCGACCGTGCCGCCCGGCCCCTACTCCATCGCGCGCTTCGGCCGCGATGCGCTGGCCATTCTCGATGATCTCAATATCGAGAAGGTGCACTGGTGCGGCATATCGATGGGCGGGATGGTCGGCCAGTGGCTCGCGGCGCATGCCCCCGAACGTATCGGCAAGATCGTGCTCGCCAATACCACCTGCTACTACCCCGATCCGTCGATCTGGGACGCACGCATCAAGGCGGTCCAGGAAAGCGGTCTCGCCGGAATCGCTGATACGGTCATCGCCGGCTGGCTGACGCAGGAATTCCGCGATCGCAATCCCGACGTGGCCGACCGCATGAAGGCGATGCTGCTGGCGACGCCGGTCGAGGGTTATCTCGCCTGCTGCGAGGCATTGAGCCAGCTCGACCTGCGCGAAGACCTGGCTGACATCAAGAGCCCGACCCTTGTCATTGCGGGCCGCTACGACAAGTCGACGCCGATCGCGATGGCCGAAGCGATTCGCAGCCGGATCCTCGGCGCCAGCATGACCATCCTCGATGCTGCGCACATCTCGAACGTGGAAGCGGCGGGCCAGTTCAACGACGCGGCGCTCGGCTTTTTGACCCAGCGCTAATCGCGCCCGCGATTCGACGCTCGCCCGGCGAGCGATCGGAGCTTTACGCTTGCTGCGCCTGCCCGCTCGGGGCCGCCGTGGGCTCGACGCGCTTCGGCGAAACGAACCCGTGCGATGACGCGACGGTCTGCGTCGCCGGATTCTCCACCAGCATCACGATGGCCGTGCCGAGCAGCATCAGAAGCTCGGTGGCGTGCAGCCGCAGCGCCTCCGTTTCTCCGACCTTCGCGGCCATGATCATGCTGAAGAAGCTGAGCACGCTGCCGAGGCCGAGCGCGATCGATAGTGCTTCAACGTAGCCCGACACCTTTCGTACCCGCGGCACGCTGATCAGCACCAGGAACATCGCGAAGAAGCCTGCGACAGTCAGCCGCGCCAGCGCGAGCAGCCAAGCCGCACGGACCGTCTCGACCCCTGAGAGGTGCATGTGGTCGCTGACGAACAGCGCAACCGCGATGTTCGGACGCTCGAACAGTCCCTGGACGGGCGAGACCATGATGTGGAAGGCGATGATGGTCCAGGCAGGCACGAAATAGAACGCCAGCAGGACGCCGTTGAAGCAGCTCAGCCGCCAATTCTTGATCATGCAGTTCTTGATCATGTCACGCCGCCTTTACATCCCACCAACCGCCCGTCCGGCAGGTTCCGAAGGAGGTAACGCGCGACAAATGCCCTGGGCAATTTAAACCCTTTGTTTACCTTAACAGGGCGCGGGACCGCCGGCGTCGGGTATCCGGCCCGGCCTCCCCGAGGTCGTCAGGAAGCACCCGGACACCCCTGCCGGCAGGTCGGGACATGTCGATGTAGCGATCCCGCTCGGGATTCTGGTGACCTTGGTCCTTGTCCGTCGAGCTCCTCATGAGGATCTCCTTCGTGACGGCATACAACCAACGCGGGAACACCTCCCGACCCCGGACACTATGTTCCCCAGCGGTCATTTGATGGCGATTGCCGGCCCCGAGGAAGGCAGGGGAACCGCGCCATCAAAGGAGGCGGGATAAGCCCGCAATTGCGGCAGTGCACGCTGTTGCCGCGCCCTGTTCCTACCTGTTAGTACTTGACCACGCGTCGCCTCCGGCCGCGGGTGCAGCTCCAGGCATGCCAGCACTCGTCCCCCCGAAGGCCCCCGCCGCGTTGCGAACCACTATCGGCAGTCCATGGATTATTTCGCGCAGCAGCTCATCAACGGCCTCGTCCTCGGCTCGATCTACGGCCTCATCGCCATCGGTTATACGATGGTCTATGGCATCGTCGGCATGATCAATTTCGCGCATGGCGACATCTTCATGATCGGCGGCTTCATCGCACTGATCTCCTTCCTGATCCTGGTGTCGATGGGCCTGACGGTGGTTCCCGTCATTCTGCTGATCGTGCTGCTGGTCTCCATGGCGATCACGGCGCTCTATGGCTGGACGGTGGAGCGCATCGCCTACCGTCCGCTGCGGCACTCGTTCCGTCTGGCGCCGATGCTCTCCGCCATCGGCATGTCGTTCGTGCTCACCAACTATTCGCAGGTCTCGCAGGGCGCGCGCGTCAAGCCGGTGCCGCCGATCATCACCGGCGGCTACACGCTGCACGAGGGCGCGAGCGGCTTCGTGGTGCAGCTCTCCAACGTCCAGATCGTGGTGGTGATCACCACCATCGTGCTGCTCCTGCTGTTCACCTGGCTGGTGTCGCGCACACGGCTCGGCCGCGACATGCGCGCCTGCGAGCAGGATCAGACCATGGCCGCGCTGCTCGGCGTCGACGTCGACCGTACCATCTCGATGACCTTCGTGATCGGCGCCGCGCTCGCGGCCGTCGCCGGCATGATGTACCTGCTCTATTATGGCCTCGTCGATTTCTTCATGGGCTTCGTCGCGGGCATCAAGGCGTTCACGGCCGCCGTGCTCGGCGGCATCGGCTCACTGCCCGGCGCCATGCTGGGAGGCCTTGCGATCGGATTGATCGAGACGTTCTGGTCGGCCTATTTCTCCGTCGAGTACAAGGACGTCGCGGCGTTCTCGATCCTGATCGTGGTGCTGATCTTCCTTCCGACCGGCCTGCTGGGCCGGCCGGAAGTCGAAAAAGTCTGACGACGGAGCCCGTGTGAGCGCGTCAATTCCCGCTTCCTCGAAAGGCTCCGAACCGGTCGGAGTCGCATTCATCCTCAGGAAGGCCTTCCTCAGCGCGCTGGTGGCGCTCGGCCTGTTCTCGCTGATGATCGGCGTCCGCACCGAAGCGGGCCAGAGCGGCCAGCTGGAATACTGGACCCGCTTCGGCGACCTCGCGAGCCTGGTCGGCGCTGTGTTCGTCGGCTCGATCGTGGTCGAGTTGCTGCGGATGTGGCTTGGCCCGCGCGGCGGCCTCGGCAGCTTCGTTCCGCAATCGGTCCATAGCGGGCTGTCCGTCGCCGGGCGCTATCTCGCGCCGGCGCTTTTGATCTTCGCCTTGCTCGTGCCGGTCATTTTCTACAATCAGCGCTACATTCTGGATCTCGGTATTCTGGTTCTCACCTACGTGATGCTGGGCTGGGGCCTCAACGTCGTGGTCGGGCTCGCCGGCCTGCTCGACCTCGGCTACGTCGCCTTCTATGCGGTCGGCGCCTATTCCTACGGGCTGCTGTCGACCACCTTCGGCCTGTCGTTCTGGGTCTGCCTGCCGCTCGCCGGCATTCTCGCCGCGTTCTGGGGCGTGCTGCTCGGCTTCCCCGTGCTGCGCCTGCGCGGCGATTATCTCGCCATCGTCACCTTGGCCTTCGGCGAGATCATCCGCCTCGTGCTGATCAACTGGCAGGACGTGACCGGCGGTCCCAACGGCGTCTCCGGCATCCCGCGCCCGAGCCTGTTCGGCATTCCGCTGACCCCCGGCCCCGACGGCCTTGCCGCCCTGCTCGGCATTCCGTTCTCGCCGACGCATCGCATCGTCTTCCTGTTCTACCTGATCCTGGCGCTGGCGCTGCTCACCAACTGGGTCACGATCCGGCTGCGTCGCCTGCCGATCGGCCGGGCCTGGGAAGCCCTGCGCGAGGATGAGGTCGCCTGCCGCGCGCTGGGCATCAACACCACCACGACCAAGCTGACGGCGTTTGCCACGGGCGCCATGTTCGGCGGTTTTGCCGGCGCCTTCTTTGCCACACGTCAGGGCTTCATCAGCCCTGAATCCTTCACTTTCCAGGAATCGGCCCTGGTGCTCGCCATCGTCGTGCTCGGCGGCATGGGATCACAGCTCGGCGTTGCGCTGTCGGCGCTGGCCATGATCGGCGGCTTCGAGCTGTTCCGCAGCCTCGAGGTCTATCGCATGCTCGTGTTCGGCCTCGCCATGGTGCTGGTGATGATCTGGCGCCCACGCGGCATCGTCGGCCATCGTGCGCCGACCGTTTTTCTCGAGAAGTCCAAGGCCATCTCCTCGGACCTCGTCAAGGAAGGCCACGGATGAACTCCGCCCCTATCCTCGCGCTCGAAAATCTCACCATGCGCTTCGGCGGCATCGTCGCCGTCAACGCGCTGTCGTTCGTCGCCGGCCGCGAGCAGATCACCGCGCTGATCGGTCCCAACGGCGCCGGCAAGACCACCGTGTTCAACTGCATCACGGGATTTTACAAGCCGACCTCGGGCATCATTCGCCTGACGCATGACGACGGCGCGCAGTATGAGATGCAGAAGCTCAAGGACTTCAACATCTCCAAACAGGCCAAGGTGGCGCGCACCTTCCAGAACATCCGTCTGTTTCCAGGCATGACGGCGCTGGAGAACCTGATGGTCGCCCAGCATAACGCCTTGATGCGCGCGTCCGGCCTGACTTTCCTCGGGCTCCTCGGCGTTCCATCCTGGCGCGCGGCGGAGCGGAGCGCGATCGACGCAGCCGTGTTCTGGCTGAAACGCGTCGGGCTGATTGACCGCGCCGATGAAGCTGCCGGCAATCTCGCCTACGGCGACCAGCGGCGGCTGGAGATCGCGCGGGCGATGTGCACCTCTCCCGCCCTGCTCTGCCTCGACGAACCGGCCGCAGGCCTCAACGCACGCGAGAGCGGCGCCTTGAGCGAGCTGCTGCTGTCGATCCGGGCGGACCACGGCACGTCGATCCTCCTGATCGAGCACGACATGAGCGTCGTGATGGAAATCTCGGACCGAATCGTCGTGATGGATTACGGCGTCAAGATCGCGGAAGGGACGCCACGCGAAATTCGCGACAACCCGAAGGTCATTGCCGCCTATCTCGGCACCGATGAGGAAGAAGCCGTCGCCGTCATGGAGGCCGAGGCGTGAGCACTTCTCTCCTCGAGATCCACAACCTGCGCGCCTCCTACGGCAAGATCGAAGCACTCAAAGGCGTCGATCTCGACATCAAGGCCGGTGAGATCGTCGCGCTGATCGGCGCCAACGGCGCCGGCAAGTCGACTTTGATGATGTCGATCTTCGGCCGCCCCCGCGCGAGCTCCGGCCACATCGTCTATGACGGCAACGACATCACACAGGTGCCGACGCATCAGATCGCACGGCTGCGCATCGCGCAGTCGCCGGAGGGCCGCCGCGTCTTCCCGCGCATGAGCGTGGCCGAAAATCTGCAGATGGGAGCCGACGCAGGCGGCTCGACGGAGGCCGAGCGCACCGTCAGCCTCGAGCGCGTGCTCGCGCTGTTCCCACGGTTGAAGGAACGCATCGATCAGCGCGGCGGCACGCTGTCCGGCGGCGAGCAGCAGATGCTCGCGATCGGCCGTGCGCTGATGAGCCGGCCGCGTCTCCTGCTTCTCGATGAGCCTTCGCTTGGCCTTGCACCGCTGATCGCCCGCCAGATCTTCGATGCCATTCGGACGCTCAACCGGCAGGACGGGTTGACCGTCCTGATCGTGGAGCAGAATGCCAACCATGCGCTGAAGCTCGCGCACCGCGGCTATGTGCTGGTCAACGGCCTGATCACGCTGTCGGGCAGCGGCGACGAACTGCTGCAACGGCCGGAGATCCGCGCGGCCTATCTCGAGGGCGGTCGGCACTGAGCGGCCGCGAGGGCACGGCCAGAAATGCCTTAGCCCTTCGTCTAGTGCGGCGAATCCGCCGTTTCGATCAGCCTGCCCCGCGTGCTCGTCATCGCAGCTTCAAGTTCGAAGCGGCACTGGAATCAAAGCTTTGCCGGCGCTCTTCGTCCTCGCAGGTCGCAACAGAACGTGCCGCGATCTGATACGAACTTCGGAAACGTCGCACTGGCAGCCGTGAAAATTGCCGGTGACTTCGGCGGAAAATCAGCCACAATGCGCCCGGTCTCCAGCCCGGCCTTCGGGCTGTTCCGTGTCGACTACCCCCCGCGAGGATTTCTCATGAAACCACTCAAACTCATCGGCTTGGCTCTGGGCGCATCGCTGGCGCTCTCGACCGCCGCTTTCGCCGAAGACATCAACATCGCCGTGGCCGGCCCCATGACCGGCAGTGAATCGGCCTTCGGCCGCCAGATGCAGAACGGCGCCGAGATGGCGATTGCCGACCTCAACGCCGCAGGCGGTGTGCTGGGCAAGAAGCTCGCGCTGCAGGTGGGTGACGACGCCTGCGACCCGAAGCAGGCGCGTTCGGTCGCCGAGAAGCTCGCGGGCTCCGGCATTCCTTTCGTCGCCGGCCATTTCTGCTCGTCATCATCGATCCCGGCCTCCGAGGCCTATGCCGACAGCAACGTCCTGCAGATCACGCCGGCCTCGACCAACCCGCTGTTCACCGAGCGCAAGCTGTGGAACGTGGCGCGCGTCTGCGGCCGTGACGATCAGCAGGGCCTCGTCGCCGCCAACTACATCGCGAAGAACTTCAAGGGCAAGAACATCGCGATCCTCAACGACAAGACCACCTACGGCAAGGGTCTTGCGGACGAGACCAAGAAGTCGCTCAACAAGGCCGGCGTCACCGAGAAGATGTTCGAGTCCTACAACAAGGGCGACAAGGACTTCAACGCGATCGTCTCGCGCCTGAAGCGTGAGAACATCGACCTCGTCTATGTCGGCGGCTATCATCAGGAAGCCGGGCTGATCCTGCGCCAGATGCGCGACCAGGGCCTCAAGACGATCCTGATGGCGGGCGACGCCATGAACGACAAGGAATTCGCCTCGATCACCGGTCCTGCCGCGGAAGGCACGCTGTTCACCTTCGGCCCCGAGCCGCGCAACAAGCCGACCGCCAAGGCGATCGTCGACAAGTTCAAGGCCAAGAACATCGATCCCGAGGGCTACACGCTCT
Source organism: Bradyrhizobium ontarionense (assembly GCF_021088345.1). NCBI lineage: Bacteria > Pseudomonadati > Pseudomonadota > Alphaproteobacteria > Hyphomicrobiales > Nitrobacteraceae > Bradyrhizobium > Bradyrhizobium ontarionense. Next base: position 2,265,893 of record NZ_CP088156.1, read on the forward strand.
ACACCTATGCCGCGATCCAGGTCTGGTCGCAGGCCGTGAAGAAGGCCAATACGACCGACGCCAAGAAGGTGATGGACGTGATCAAGGCCGGCGAGTGGGACACTGTTCTCGGCAAGCTCGGCTTCGACGCCAAGGGCGACATCAAGCAGATCGACTACGTCGTCTACAAGTGGGACGCCAAGGGCGGCTATACCGAGCTCGGCGGCAAAGGCTCCTGATCCCGGTTGACCGTCATCAAATACAAACGCCCCGGTCCAAGACCGGGGCGTTTTGCCTGTCAGTCCATCGCGACACCGCCTCGCCCCTCGCCTCCGCACTTCACGCGGGAACGCGAGAGAGAAGTGCGGGAAACCAATCAGTTCGCGCAGGCCGTGAGCGGCGCCGGACTCTTGTCCTTGACCGCCGAGCGGGCCATCTCGACAGCCCGCATCAGCTCGGCCGGCCGGAACGGCTTCTGCAGGTAGACAACGCGGGTCAACTCCTCCGACATCGCGGCCCCGTCGAACGCGCTCATGCCGGAGACGGCCACGACCGGAACATCGGGAACCAGCGCACGCATGCCGCTGACCAGTTCGAGACCGTTGGAATCATCGAGATAGATGTCGACGATCACTGCGTCGAACGGCTGGTCGCGGAACAACTGGAGTCCGGCCGTCGCGGTTCCCGCCTCGACCACATCGAACTGGTTGACGCGCAGCACCATGCTGATCATGGCACGCACGTCCTTCTGATCGTCGACCACCAAGATCCGTGGCATCAACTTCTCCAGAAAATTTTCGTGGACAGCCTACAACATAAAAAGAAATCAGGTACAACTACGGGTATATTTAGCCCGATTGCGGTAAAGGTGCAGTTACTCCAAATCACAACTCATTCTACAGAACGTTTCAAATTGGCACCATACAACCTTTGCTAGAATATGGTTTTTTTTCGCGCAACAGTCGCGTCAGTGCCCGGTTTGCGCGTTGATGCCTGATGCGCGGGACTTTGGAGATGCAGAGCATCGAGGATACTCGCGAAGTTCTCTTATCGACTTCCACCGCAACGCATCGGGACCAGTTCGCAGCACTCGCCGCGGTTGTGATCTCAACGCTGCTGTTCGCTGCTGTCGCTCCCTTTGCGAAGCTGCAGCTGGCGGCGATGCCGGCGTTCGTCGCGAGCTACCAGTCGGCGCTGGCGCTGAATGATCTGATCACCGCGTTCCTGCTGTTCACCCAGTTCGTGCTGCTGCGCTCCCGCGCGCTGCTGTGCCTGGCCTCCGGCTACCTGTTCACCGCGCCGGCCGCATTGCTGCACACGCTCGTGTTTCCCGGCCTCTATTCACCGACCGGCCTCCTCGGCGCCGGGCCGCAGAGCGCGGCCTGGATCTACATGCTCTGGCACGGTGGGTTCCCGCTGTTCGTCCTGGCCTATGCGCTGCAAAGCCGCGGCCGGCCCAGGCCCGTCGCCTCGGTTGCGACGTCCCTCCTGCTCGCCATGACAGGCGTGGCGATCGCGCTCTCCATGCTGACCTGGATCGCGATCGTCTACGAAGGGTCGCTCCCAGTCCTGGTCATGGAGGGGGCAGCATCACCGGCTCTGAAGGGTATCGTCGCGACGATCTGGTGCGCGACGCTCGCCACGCTGGTGGTGCTGGCGTGGAGCCGGCCGCACAGCATCCTCGATCTCTGGGTCATGGTGGTGCTGTGCGCCTGGTTGTTCGATCTCTCCCTCTCCTCGCTGCTCAATGCCACCAGGTTCGATCTCGGCTACTACGCCGGCCGCATCTACGCCCTGCTGGCGGCAAGCTTCGTGCTCGGCGTTCTGCTCGCCGACAATGTCGGCCTGCAGACGCAGCTCGCGCGTCTTCTGCAGCAGCAGCGCAGGCAGAACGAAAGCGAGCGGGCGCGCTTCATCGCGCGCGAGCGGCTGTTCAGCGCGGTGGTGGAGTCCTCCAGCGATGCCATCATCACGCTGACGCTGCATGGCAAGATCACGTCCTGGAATCGCGCCGCCGAGCAGCTCTTCGGATACCATACCGGAGAAGCGCTCGGCAGCGACATCGGCCTCATCGTGCCTGCCGAGCGGCGCAGCGAGGTCGATCGGATCCTGAGCCTGATCGGCGGCGGCGAGAAGATCGAGCATCACGAAACGGTCCGCCGTCACAAGGATGGCCGCGAGATCGAGGTGTCGTTGAGTATGTCCCCGATCCTCGACGCGCGCGGCGCCGTGATCGGCGCCTCGAAGGTTGCGCGCGACATCACCGAGAGCAAGCGCACCCGCCACGCCTTGACCCGCGAAACCGAGGAACGGCGGCGGATCTTCGAGACCTCCCAGGACCTCATTCTAATCGCCGATTCACGCGGTCAGCTGATGCAGGTCAGTCCGAGCGCTGCGGCCGTGCTCGGCTATCGGCCGGAAGAGATGGTCGGCCGCAACGCCAGCGACTTCGTCTATCCGCCCGAGCTGGAAGCCGTCCGCAGCCAGATGCGCGACTGCCGCCGCGGCCGTGACATCCACAATTTCGAGGCGCAGCTCCTGCACAAGGAGGGCCGCGGCGTCGTCCTGAACTGGATGGCGAGCTGGTCGGAGCCCGTGCAGCGCCATTTCTTCATCGGCCGCGACCTCACCGAGAAGCGTGCCGCCGAGGCGCAGATCCGCCAGGCACAGAAGATGGAGGCAGTCGGTCAGCTCACCGGCGGCGTCGCCCACGACTTCAACAACATCCTCACCGTCATCACCGGCAGCATCGGCATTCTCGCCGATGCTGTCGCTGAGCGGCCAGAGCTCGCGTCCGTCGCGAGGCTGATCGACGATTCCGCCGACCGCGGCGCTCATCTGACGCGCCAACTGCTGGCCTTCGCCCGCAAGCAGCCGCTGCAGCCGACCGATCTCGACGTCAACGCGTTGATGAACGAGACCGCCGCGCTGCTGCGTCCAACGCTCGGCGAGCACATCGAGATCGAGCGCATTCTCTGCGCCGATCCGAGCACGGCGCTGGCCGACCCGAACCAGCTGACCACCTCGATCGTCAATCTCGCGCTCAATGCGCGCGATGCGATGCCGCAGGGCGGCAAGCTGACCTTGGAGACGGCGAACGTCGCGCTCGACCAGGACTACGCCGACGCCAACAGCGAGGTCGTCGTCGGTGACTACGTCATGATCGCGGTAAGCGACACCGGCTGCGGCATCCCGCCGGCCTATCTCGATAAGGTGTTCGATCCGTTCTTCTCGACCAAGGGCGTCGGTAAAGGCACGGGGCTGGGCCTGAGCATGGTGTTCGGCTTCGTCAAGCAGTCCGGCGGCCACATCAAGGTCTACAGCGAGGTCGGTCACGGCACCTCGATCAAGCTCTATCTGCCGCCCTCAACCGCATCGACTCCGTCTGCGACCGCGAGCCAGGAGACACATGACACAAGCGGCGGCAACGAGACCATTCTGATCGTCGAGGACGATCCGCTGGTCCGCCAGCACGTCGTGACACAGGTCGCGAACCTCGGCTATGCGACGTTGGCCGCGGCCGATGCCGCCGAGGCGCTCGTCGTGCTCGAACGCCATCCGGAGATCGACCTGCTGTTCACCGACGTGATCATGCCTGGCGCCATGAACGGACGGCAGCTCGCAGACGCGGCGCGCGCGCTGCGGCCGTCGCTGAAGACGCTGTTCACGTCCGGCTATACCGAGAACGCGATCGTGCACCATGGCCGCCTCGATGCCGGCGTGCTGCTGCTGGCCAAGCCCTACCGCAAGCCGGAACTCGCCCGCATGATCCGCATCGCGCTCGATCGTTGAGCGGCCGCGCGGGCTGCGCTATTCCTTCGCCAACGTCACCATTGAGCGAGCGCGAGCGTGCAAAACCTCCTGACCGACGTCGCGGGCGTGCGCGTGGGCCATGCCGACGACCATGCGCTCGCCTCCGGCGTGACCGCGATCCTGTTCGATCAACCCGCCGTGGCCGCGATCGACATCCGCGGCGGCGGACCCGGCGTGCGTGAGGATGCCCTGCTCGATCCCGCCAACACGGTGGAACGGATCGACGGCATTGCGCTGTCGGGCGGCTCGGTCTTCGGGCTCGAGGCCGCGAGCGGTATCCAGGCCTGGCTGGCCGAACAAGGCCGCGGCTTTGCCGTGCGTGACGCGCTGATCCCGATCGTGCCCGGCGCGATCGTGTTCGACCTGCTCAACGGCGGCAACAAGGCCTGGGGCCGCTACGCGCCGTATCGCGAGCTTGGCTATGCGGCGGCAGCCGCGGCTGGTACGACCTTCGCGCTCGGCAGCGTCGGCGCCGGGCTCGGCGCCACCACCGCCAATCTCCAGGGCGGGCTCGGCTCGGCGTCGGCCACGACCAGTCGCGGCATCAAGGTTGCGGCCATCGCGGTGGTGAATGCGGTCGGCAGCGTCACCGTCGGCGACGGTCCCTGGTTCTGGGCCGCTCCTTACGAGGTGGACGGCGAGCTCGGCGGCCGCGGCCTGCCGCCCGCCTTCACGCCGGACATGCTGGCGATGCGCATCAAGGGCGGACCGGCCGCGTCAAGCTGCGAGAATACGACGATCACCCTGGTCGTGACCGACGCCATCCTGACCAAGGCGCAGGCCAAGCGGCTCGCGATGATGGCGCAGACCGGCATGGCGCGGGCGATCTATCCGGTGCATCTGCCGCTGGATGGCGACATCGTGTTCGCGGCGGCGACCTGCGCCAAGCCGATCGAGCCGCTGGTCGAGCTGAGCGAGCTCGGCATGGTCGCGGCCAATGTGCTGGCCCGCGCGATCGCCCGCGGCGTCTATCACGCGAGGCCTCTGCCGTTCGACGGCGCACTGCCCTCCTGGCAGGAGCGCTTCGGCAGCTGAGCCTACGCGCTCACGGCGGTCGTGGACGACGTCGAGGCCGACAGCATCTTCGACTGACGCTGGATCAGCTTCTCGATCAGATTGTACGACGAGGTCGCGGCGCTCGATGCCGTCGTTGCAGCCGGCGTGTTCAGCGTCACCTTCGAGCCGTCGGCATAGGTGATGGTGGTCGTCGTCGAGCCGTCACTGTTGGTCGACGAGGAGCTCGAGGCGCCCGACAGCGCCTGCATCAGCGCATCCGCACCTGCTCCTCCCGAACTGCCGGCGCCGCTGGCGCTACCCGCATTCGCGGCCTGATGGTGATGATGGCCGTGGCGACCGCCCTTCAGGGCCGATGTCAGCTCGTCCATGCTGACACTGCCGTCGCCGTTCTTGTCGAGCTCGCCGAACACCTTGTCGGCATTGGCGGTGTTGGTGCCGCCGGCGCCGAGCGCGGTCTCGAACTCCGACTTCGTGATCTTGCCATCGCTGTCACCATCGATCTGCGAGAACAGGTCCTGCAGCGGGTTGGTCGATGAGCTCGCGCTCGAGGACGTGCCCGACTGGCTCTGCGCAGCGAGCAGCGCGCTCATGGTCTCCGGCGCGATCTGCCCCGATCCGCTGCTGCTGGAGCTCGACCCGGGACTGAAAATGCCCGAGCTGCTCGAGCTGCCGCTGTCCAGACTGAACAAGCCACTGCCGGAGCCGCCCGACTTGCCGGAACCGGACTTCGTCGACCCCAGCGACTGCAGGCCGTCCAGGACCGACGCAGCGGCCCCCAGTGCAAACCACATGGCGAAACTCCCGCAAGGCCGCGAGCGATCGCGGCGAAACATCTCAGGCTCACCCTCGCAATCCCCGTGCCAGCGCCAAACCGCTGATATGTCCGGATATTTCGCGATGTTGCCAACACCGAAACCCGGCAGATCATGCCGCGCCCGGCAGATTTTTCCCGCTCGCGTTGCCGCAGCCGCCCCCGCATGATACGGCGACATCCCCGATCGCACTGGAACAACTGCCCATGACCCAGTCCTTCACGCCGCGTCCGCTCGTCATCGCGCCCTCGATCCTGGCGTCGGATTTCTCCAAGCTGGGCGAGGAGGTGCGGGCCGTCGATGCCGGCGGCGCCGACTGGATCCATCTCGACGTCATGGACGGGCATTTCGTGCCGAACATCTCCTACGGCCCCGACGTCATCAAGGCGCTGCGCCCGCATACGAAGAAGATCTTCGACGCGCATCTGATGATCACGCCGTGCGATCCCTATCTCGAAGCCTTCGCCAAGGCGGGCTGCGACCACATCACGGTGCATGCCGAGGCCGGCCCGCATCTGCACCGCTCGCTGCAGGCGATCCGCGCGCTGGGAAAGAAGGCCGGCGTCTCGCTCAATCCGTCGACGCCCCTCAACGTGCTCGACTACGTGCTCGACCTGGTCGACCTCGTGCTGATCATGTCGGTCAACCCCGGTTTCGGCGGCCAGGCCTTCATTCCCTCGGCGATCGGCAAGGTCCAGGACCTGCGCGCCATGATCGCGGGCCGGCCGATCGATATCGAGGTCGATGGCGGCGTCGGTCCGAATGTGGCAGGTCCCCTGGCCGCAGCCGGCGTCAATGCGTTTGTTGCAGGCTCGTCCGTGTTCAAGGGTGGCACAACGGAATCCTATCGCAGCAACATCGCGGCGATCCGCAATGCGGCCGCCGATGCGCGCGGCGAAGCGATCTGAGGCCGGCAACCGAACATGCCCACGCTCACACCGCAGCCGCTGACCAAGGCCGCGTTCGCTGATTTCGGCGATGTCGTCGAGACCGATGGCGCCCAGCCGATCGAGATCAACCAGGGCTTTGCGCGCCGCTGCAACGCCCTCGCCGGCATCGACGTCACGTCGGGCGGCACAGCCGTGAACGTCAGCCTGTTCGAAGCCAAGCCGCGGCCGCTGCCGATCGAGATCAAGCTGATGGAGCGGCATCCGCTCGGCAGCCAGCTGTTCATGCCGCTGCAGGACCGGCCCTGGCTGGTGCTGGTATGCGACGATCCGCGTGAGCCGGCGAGCTACCACGCCTTCATGGCGAGCGGACGCCAGGGCGTAAACTATGCCCGCAACGTCTGGCACCATCCGTTGCTGGTGTTCGATGAGGGCGAGCGCTTCATGGTCGTCGATCGCGTCAGCGCCGACAATCTCGAGGAAGTGTGGCTCGACCAGCCACTGTTCCTGACGATCCCCTGAGTAACCGCACGGCCGGACGGATCGCCTGGTCCGCGCGCCTGGAGACCGACGATGGACAAGCCCAACTACTTCGTTCCCCACGGCGGCCATCCGCCGCAAACCGATCTCCTCACCGGGCGTGCCGTGTTCACCGAGGCCTATGCCGTCATCCCCAAGGGCGTGATGCGCGACATCGTCACCTCGGCGCTGCCGTTCTGGGACAAGACCCGGACCTGGGTGATCGCGCGGCCGCTCTCGGGCTTCGCCGAGACGTTCTCGCAATACATCGTCGAAGTCTCGCCGGGCGGCGGCAGCAGCAAGCCGGAGCCCGATCCGGAGGCCGAGGGCGTGCTGTTCGTGGTCGGCGGCGAGATCGCGCTCACCATCGCCGGCACAGAACATCGTCTCGGTACCGGCGGCTACGCCTTCCTGCCGCCGGCCTGCAAATGGACGCTGCGCAACGACGGCCAGGCGCCTGCGACCTTCCACTGGATCCGCAAGGCCTACGAGGCCGTGCCCGGCATCCCCGTCCCCGAGGCCTTCGTCACCAACGAGGCGACCATCGCCCCTGCTGCGATGCCCGACACCCAGGGCCGCTGGGCGACCACGCGCTTCGTCGATCCACTCGACGTCCGCCACGACATGCACGTCAACATCGTGACCTTCGAGCCCGGCGCCGTAATCCCGTTCCTGGAGACGCATGTGATGGAGCACGGGCTTTACGTGCTCGAGGGCAAGGCGGTCTACAAGCTCAACCGCGACTGGGTCGAGGTCGAGGCCGGCGACTTCATGTGGCTGCGCTCGTTCTGCCCGCAGGCCTGCTACGCTGGCGGCCCCGGCCGCTTCCGCTACCTGCTCTACAAGGACGCCAACCGCCACATGAAGCTGCGGCCGTTTAGGTGAAGGCCAGCAGCATCCTCTGAATAAGTCCTGGACGCAGATCTGATGTCGATCATTCCCAAACGTCTGGAGAGCTTGATCGAAGGGGAATTGGCTCAGCTTTCCGACAAGCGTGTGCTCTCGCATATCCGCGGCATGCTCGTCGCACCTCACATGGTGTTGCGCGATTGGGATTACGGCCAACCTGGCCAGCAATATCCCTGCTGGTTCGTGCTTCGCGATCCACAATCCGGCGCCGAGATCGCCTATTGTCAGCAAGGCTTCGGACCGCGCTGCCCCTGGGGCCTCGTGAGTTCTGCGGACGCGCCGGAGTGCCGCCATATCGGCATGGACTCCGGCTGGTTCACGTCGTTTCTGGATGCGTTTTTCGACTCTTTCGCCTGCGTGGCGCTTCCGATCTGGAAGGTGATCAGGATCGATGCAGACCGCACCTGGACCTGTCTGAGCGACGAAGGCGCGTGGGAAAGCACATGGCAGCGCGTCTACGAATTGCGCGATCATGATCCGGCCAGCCGCTATGAATGCGGCCACGACATCGGCTATCGCAAGACTGCCACCTGATGCGCTCCTCGGATCTTCGGCCGTAACCGATGGCAGGCCGATGAGGAGCTTCTCCTCATCGGCCTCGAACAGCGGCTCGATCGCGCGCTCGACCAATCCATGCCGTACTCGCTCCGTCATTCTGCCCCTAGCGATGATCCCTCACGCCCCCTGATACTCCACCTCCTCCGCCGTGCCGCGGTCGAGCACGGCCACTGCCTTGGCGTAGTCGAGATCGTTCTCCCAGGCGGCGACGACGACGGTCGCGACGCAATTGCCGATCAGATTGCCGACGGCGCGGGCGATGCCGACGAACCAGTCGACCGAGAGCACCAGCACGAGGCCGATCGCGGGGATCGCCGGCACGGCGCCGAGCGTCGCCGCCAGGATCACGATCGCCGAGCCGGGCACGCCATGCGCGCCCTTGGACGTCACCAGGGACACGCCGAGCACGAGCAGCAGGTCGCTCACCGACAGCGGCGTGTTGGTGGCCTGGGCGATGAACACCACGGCGAGCGTGAGGTAGATCGAGAACGCATCGAGGTTGAACGAATAGCCGGTGGGGATGACGAGGCCGACGACCTCCTGCTTGACGCCCATCGCCTCGAGCTTGCGCATGATCTGCGGCAGCACGGAATCGGACGACGCCGTCGCCAGCACGATCAGCAGCTCCTCCTTCAAATAGCGCAGGAACTTGAACAGGCTGAGCCCGGCGATCCGCATGACGATGCCAAGCGCGATGACCACGAACAGCGCCACCGAAACATAGAACAGCACGACCAGCGCCAGCAGCTGCTTGAGCGAGCCTATGCCATATTTTCCGACGGTGAAGCCGATGGCGCCGAGCACGCCGAGCGGCGCCACGCGCACGATCAGCCCCATCGCCTTGAACAGCACCTTGGCGATGGAGTCGATCAGGTTGACCACGGGCTTGCCGGGCTCGCCGACCAGCGCCAGGCTGACGCCGAAGATGACGGCGAAGAACAGCACCTGCAGCACGTCGTTGCGGGCGAAGGCATCGAACGCCGTTGGCGGAATGATGTTGAGGACGAAGCCGCCGAAACCGCCGCCCTGCAGCTTGTGGGCGTTGTCGGCAAAGCTCGCGAGCTGCTTGGCGTCGAGCTTGGAGACGTCGATGTCCATGCCGTGGCCGGGCCCGAACAAAAGCGCCAGCACGAGGCCGAAGGCGAGCGCGACCGTGGTCATGCCCTCGAAATAGATCAGCGACTTGACGCCGACGCGGCCGACCTTCCTGAGGTCGCCGGCGCTGGCGATGCCGTGCACGACGACGCAGAACACGATCGGCGCGACAACCATGGCAATCAGGCGCAGGAAGGCGTCGCTGAAGAATTTCAGCCCCTGCCCGGTCTCCGGCGCAACGACGCCGATGAGGATGCCGAGCACGAGCGCCGCCACGACCTGGAAGAACAGCGAGCCGAACAGGCTGCCCTTCGGCGCGGCCGTCCCCGCCACGCTCACATCCGTTGCCGCCATCGAAGTCCCCCCACCAACAAGTACCGGCGCGCCCCACGCGCGCCCCGGGGACCACTCTGGCGGTGGAACTTTTGAAACGCAACGGCGGCCGCGCCGCAAATTGAGGCGTAGGCTGCCGCTTCGATCATCATGCTTGAAACGTGAAGAGAGGAGGATGATCTGCTGCACCGACGAGATAAGAACCTTCTTGCTATTGGGCGCCGACAATATTGCAGCGCGCTGGGTGCACCTCGCCCCGCTCTTGTCCGCCGTAGCTCGCAGAGCGAAGGCGGATGCGGGGGCGCGACGAGCTTCGCTCGCGCTGAGAGGTCGGATCGCATCGCCAGATGCAATCGGGGTGAGGGGGTACAGGTCCGACCATTCACACTTCCCGTGCGTCTGCCCCTCACCCCAGCCCTCTCAGCGCGAGCGAAGCTCGTCGCGGCCCCGTAAGAACGGGGCGAGGGAGCGCACCGCTGTCGCCGAACCAGCTCGGATCCGACTCTCAGAGACGTTCGCACAGCTCAGTCCTCGGCAAAGAAAGATGAGCGGCACGAACTGGCGGTTGAGCTTTCATGCCTCCGACGCAGCTTTCGCCGGCCCATCGTCCTCATCATCCACCCCGCGCGCCGCGAGCCGGGGCGGACGCACGACGGTCACGGTGCAATTGGCCTCGGCCGCGACCTTGGCCGAGACACTGCCGAGCAACGTGCGCAACACCGAATCGCGACGCGCACCGATGATGATGTGATCGACCTGGTTGACCTCGGCGAACTCCACGATGGCCGCGGCCGGATCGATCGCCTCCAGCACATGCACCGTCAGCCGGCTGGCATCGAGCTTGAGCGGCGTCGCCCAGTGCTTGAGCGCCACCATGCGGTCGATGTGCTTGTTGTTGCCCTCCTCGTCCAAGGTGCGGTCGATGGTGATGCGGCCGAGCTTCAGAACATTGACGCAGGCGAGCCGCGCCGCAGGGAGCGTTGCGAGGATGCGCTGGACGGTCACGCGCAGCGCGGTGCTGAGCTCTTCGGTGCCTTCCGACGTGTCGATCGCGACCGCCACGATCGGGCTGGACGCAAGCTGCACCGCGACATCGGATCGGCTCTCCGGCTGGACCAGGCCGCGATTGAAGCGGCGGCGCCAGACCGTCGTGATCGGATCGCGCTTGACCTTCTCCGAGCGCGCTGTGAGCTTGACCTGGTCGGGATGGGTGAGGTCGAAGGCCAGCTGCGATGCGGTCGGATAGCGCCACACCGGCTCGATCTCGAGACAGCGCAGCACGATCTCCTGCAGCCAGGGCGGATAGTCCGGCTTCAATTGCCGCGGCGGATAGGGATCGCGCCACAGCCGCCGGCGCATGCCACGCAGGGTCTCGGTCTCTCCGAACGGCCGCACGCCGGTGGTGAAAAAGTAGAGCAGCACGCCGAGCGAGAACAGGTCGCTGCGCGGATCGCTGCGGGTGCCCATCATGCGCTCCGGCGCCATGTACGGCGCGGTGCCGTAAGGCAGGCGGAATTCCTCCTGCAGCAGGTCCGGCAGATGCTTGTGGCAGGACAGCCCGTAGTCGATCAGCACCGCCTCGCCGGAGGAGCGGAACATGATGCTGGACGGCTTGATGTCGTGATGGATCACGTGCTGCCGGTGCAGGTCGGCCAGCGCGGTCGCGATCTTGGCGACCAGCCCGCGCACCTCCTCGTAAGGCAGCGGCAGTTCGGACAGCCGCTGGTACAGCGTCTCGCCCGGGATGCGCTCGATCACGACATAGGCTTGCGTCGCGAAATCGCCGGCGGCGAAACAGGTGGGCACGTGCGGCCCCGACAGCTTCGGCAGGATCATCTGCTCCATCTCGAAGCTGACGATCGCCGCGGGATCCTCGCCCTCGGAGACGCGCGGGACCTTCATCAGAACGGGACGGTCGATGTCGGGACGGGTGACGCTCCACAGCGTCGCCATGCCGCCGGAATGCAGGCATTCGCCGATCGTGAAGCCGTCGACGACGGCGCCGGATTTGACGAGCGAGCGCACCATCGGATCAGCGCCCGACCGTGAGACGCTGCGCCAGCCACGGCGGCAGGCCGTTGTCGCGAATGCGCTGCGCCGCCGTCTCGACGTCATACGGCACGCGCCAATAGGTCAGCTCGCGCGTCCTGGTGTCGAAGGTCGCGAACGACGCGGCCGGATCGCCGTCGCGCGGCTGCCCGACCGAGCCGACCACGGCGAGCCATTGCCGGCCGCGCAGCAGCTGGACGGGCATGTTGGCGGTCGGCGTGAAGCTCGTCATCTTGGCGGTGGCCGACATCGAGTACAAAGCGGGACGGTGGATGTGGCCGCAGAACGTCACCTGCGCCTCGGTCGCGATCATGCTGCGCGCGGCGTCGGTCGCCGACTGCACATAGCGCCAGCGCGGCGGGCTGGAGGCTTCCGAATGGACGAACAGCCGGTCCTCGTCGCCGACGCTCATCGGCAGCTCCGCCAGGAAGCGGCGCTGCTCGGCGCTGAGCCGCCCGCGCGTCCAGTCCATGGCGGCCTGCGCCTCGGCATTCATGCTCTCGCTGGCGGTGGAGACGGCATTGTCATGGTTGCCGCGCACCGCGAGGCCGCCATTGGCCACCATCTCCATCACCGTGTCGACCGACCATTCCGGATCGGCGCCATAGCCGACGATGTCGCCGAGGCAGACGAAGCGCTCGGCGCCACGGGCGCGCGCCACCTCCAGACAGGCCGCAAAGGCCTGCCGATTGGCATGGATGTCCGTGAAGATCGCCAGCAGCACCCGTGTCCTCCCGATCCCTACCCTACGAGCGGCCTTCGCACGCAATTTGAGCAACATCAAACAAGACGAACCCGAGCAAGGGGTTTTTTGGGCCCGGCCGATCCGGCAGAGCAGACGAACGCAGCGATTTCGGTGCAGTCGCCCGAAGCCTCCTCCCATGAGGGCCGCGCAACCGCATTCGATGTCGTTCCGGGGGGCGCGGAGCTTGAGGCCGGAACCCATACCCACAGGCCACAGTGTGAGGCACGCTGGTGGTTGGCATCGCACCTCGCGACATCTTCCCGTGGGTATGGATTCCGGGCTCATTCGCGCTGGTTCAAAATGGCTCGCCATTTTGCGCGCGAATGCCCCGGAATGACGAGCTCATTGGGACCGACCTTCCAAGTCGCGAAAGACCGTGGCCAGCGCGCTGGGCGCGCGAGATATCCGCGATATGCGACAGTCCTGCACTGGAAAGGCCCGCGACGAGAGTACGGCACCGCCCGCGGCTACCCGATCGGATGATACGTCCCCGATCCATGTCTCCAACTCCACTGAGCACGAACTCCACGGAGCACGACCGCTCGTTCTCGCGGCGGATCACGCCCGAGCCATGCGATCGCGGTGCCCTGTCGAAAAAGCGAGAGGGCGCGGGGAATGCCGGGTGAAGGCCTCACCCATGGCCCGCCTGCAGAAAAAAAGCAGGCGGCAGTCACCACAGGTTCAGCCGAACATCCGGCATTCCCCGCGCGACGGTTTTAACGCTTATATCGTGATCTCCTCGGTGCACCGGGCTTTTTGGCCACCGTCGCCGCTCGGATCATCTCCAGGCAGCTTAGCATCAGCGTCGGGATGCCAGGACCACACGACTTCACGTCCGCCGGCTTAAGCGTTCGTCTCACGCCAGCCCAACGTCCATCGCATCCCCGCCTCACGTGTCGTGACGATCGCGCGCAACGCCCCTCTGCTCGAGGCGGGATGGCGGCATCAAAGCACGATTTCTGAAAAAAGGAAATAGAAATATTCTCGTCGCAGGCTGGACGGGGCCAATCGTGTTGAGATTGCACAGAAATGAATCTGAGCACATGGACGGAACAATCGTCGGCCGACGGCGCACCGTACGCCAAGTTATGGTGGCCTTGCTCTGCTCGATCGAGCTTCGCGCAGGAACGGTCGCCGCGCGGGATTGAACAGGATAGGTCGGCTTTTAGGCCGGATAGCCGACGGCGCGATTGGCATGCCGGACGGCCGCGATGGGCCAATAGCGACCGGGTGCATCTCAGCAACTAGCTCTCTTTGCTCGCCGCATTCACACGCAATAATTGCGCTAGATCAAAGAGCGTCTGGTTGGTTGGGCGCTATTGGGCATTAACTCATAGTCGTCGGACTAGATCGGCAGCGATTATGTCTCACTTCAATATTGAAGGTGGTGCGCTAGGCAACTCAAACATAAGAGGCAAGGCATATGAACTGTTCAATCATGGTTTCAGCTGGTCTCGATTCGATAACGCTTTGGTATGATCTCATCAAAAAAAGTATGAGGCCGCGCGGGATCTACATCAATGCTGGTCAGACATCTCATGACAATCAACGATACTTTGCAAGGAAACACAGCCTTCGTCTTGACCTTGCTCTTGATGTGGTCGAGGCAAACAGGGTGCTGGAAGGTTTAACTCAGCCTCCTCACACCCGCGTGGCCGAAGCGATGTCCGATTGCGGGGACAGCTGTATGTCGCTCACTACCGCATCCTTACTCGCCGCGACAAGCGGGTCCGAGGTTCTATTCGCCGGGTACACGATGGAAGACAAAGCTAGATTGCCGCAACTAGGTCGGATGCTAGAGCTCGCGGGAGAAATGGTTGGAATTAATACTGGCAATGCCTCCTTTCGGATTGAGGCACCGTACCTCGCAATGAACAAAGCAGAAATCATACAAAAGGCACGGTCTCTGCAAGTGCCCCTCGATATGACCTGGAGTTGCTCTTGGTCGGGCGAACTGCAGTGTGGCGAGTGTCCAAAATGCCAAGAGCGTAGGGCGGCCTTTGCCAAATCTAAAGTTCAGGACCCCACGCGGTATCGGAAGCAGTGAAAACGGACAGACACAGCGAGTAGCAAGCGGTCGCTTCTTGCCTAGCTTGGTGCCGCGCTGCTCGGGCATCGAGTTAGAAATTGGCACACAAGCAACCTCAGACGCTCATTGGGCCTAATGTCGCTGATGGGGCAGAAGCAGACTCGTTCGTCGACCGCAGCCGGTCGCGACCACCAAAGCGTACTTAAATCTTCATTGCTCTTGCCGCCTGTTCTAAGCTGGCCGGCACAATCACGCGATGAAACGGTGCTATCGTCATAAGATAGATACGCCCCAGTCGGTTATGGCAATGCACCACGGTGCCCGCGACCAGCTCGCGTCCATTTGCTGCGTCGGCGCGAAGTTGAATGGTGACGCGGAAGTCGAGATGCCGGTCATCCGCGCCCACGACCAACTCCGTCGCGTTCTTTGACAGCACCGGGAAGAAGCCGATAACCGGCCCACGCGCCGCTGCGGCAAGACCGACGGCGCGCGACGATTTAACGGCGACTGTCGCCATCACCACATCGCGGACACGCGTAAGCGCACGAATCCACCACGCCTGTCGCTCGAGCGCGGCGCGTGCCAGCACCTCTACATCATCGCTGGCGCCCGCCGGCAGTTGAATTGCAAAGGCGTCCAAAAGGTCCGCGCCCGCGTAAAGCGGCGCAAGCACGCTGTTGCTGGGCATGGGCACGGCGCGCGCTTTGGTCATGGGCCAGGTACCGGATGCTCGGGAGGGTCGTAGCGCAGTCGGCGTTGCGGACGATCTTGCCGCCGTGGTCCTTTTTATATCCACGCGCTCTGCACCGCAACACTCCAGCGGCGCACATATCTCAGTTGGGTCATTCACCGACCCATGCGAACCGGCGACAGGAATTATGGTGACGCTGCCGACAACTCCGGCTACGCGCTTCGTCGTCTCGCGGCCCGAGACACGTCGCAAGCGCACCGTGAGGATTTGAGATTTCATCGCGACGACGCCGATCCACCCAAGCGAGCTTTGCTCATCTCGCCCCTCGCTTCGTGGGGAAGGATATGGCTGCAGCCCCCCTACTGCTCGTCCTTCGGCGGCATGCGCGGCGGCAGCAGCGGGGTGAAGGAGACGCCGTCGCCGGCGTTCTTGGCGGCCTTGAATTCGCCGCTGGAAGGATCGCCGCCGGCGGTTTCGATGATGGTCTTCGGGAGAATGTATTCGCGGGCGGCGTCGATGACGCCGCCGTCGCCGGTGCCGAAATCGGCGGCGCGGCCGCCTTGCGGATGACCGGCGGCGATCTGGTCGGCGGCGTGCTGGGCCTTCTCGGCGAGCTTGTCGCTAAAGGGAATGCGATAGGCGCGCGGCACGCCGCTCGGCCTGTTGTCGTCGTCGAGCGTCTCGACCCAGAGATAGACCGCGCCGGGATCGCCATCGACGGTGTGCGGATCGACGATCCGCACCTGCAGGACCTTGAAGCTCTTCGGCAGGCGGTCGACGCTGGCCCAGCCGAGCAGGCCGCGGGCGCCGACGAAGCTGCCGACATAGAACGCGCTGGTGACGATGACGGCCACCGCCTTGGCTTGCCATGGCAGCCGCGCATAGACCAGCACCAGCAAGAGCAGCGCGCCGATCAGCGCGTAGCACACGGACATGATGACGATGACGGTCTGCAGATTGCTCGTCATCGCCTGATCGTCCTGACGCCGGTCTTGGGATCGAGGTCGGCGCCGTTGCGCGAGGTGCTGCGGAACGTCTCGAGCAGCGATTTCGGCCGCCGCTGCACGTCGACCACCTTGCCTTCGGCGTCGAGCTTGAAGCGCAGCGCCGTCTTCTCGTCGCCGGAATGATCGAGCACGACCTTGTCGTCGAAGATCACCTGCGCGGTCGGGTTCAGCTTCTGCACCTTCACCTTGGCCTCGACCGGCTGGCCGCTGACGTTCTGGAAATGCGAGATGTTGACGGTGTACTCACCGGCCACGATGCCGCGCACGGTCACGATCTCCTCGCGGATCGGCGACGGGATCTTCAGGCCGTTGACCAGGATGAAGTCGTTGGCGCCGCCGCGATCGTCGCGGTCGAGCGTCAGGAAACCGGCCTCGCGATGCCGGTACCAGGCGATGTTGCCGACGGGGTCCTGCACGAACAGGTCGAGATCGTCGGGATGGTTGTCCGGCCAGTCCATCGTGATCAGGAACTCGGCCTTGGAGTCCACCTTGCCGTCCTTGGCGTCCGGCGAGATCGCGAGCACCGCGATGAAGAAGAAGAACGCGACGATCTGCAGCGCCTTGAACAGCATCACGCTGAACGGGTCGAACTGCTCCTCGCGCGGATAGAGCCCGAAATCGTCCATCATGCCGTCTGCTCCGGAGCGCGCGCCATCGCGCGCTCGAGGCGCGGCGTCACCCGCGTCTCCGTCAGCATGACCGCATCCGAGAACACGCGTCCCGTCGCCCCGTCCAGCATGTAGTACTGGATGCGCACCAGGATCGAGCCGACGAGGCCGGCGAGCGTGGTGTACATCGCCACCGCCATGCCGTCGCTCATCAGCCCCATCGACGATTTCATCGCCAGCTTGTCGTTGACGTCGAGACCCGCGATCGGCGCCAGCATGATGATGAAGCCGATGATGGTGCCGAGCAGGCCGAGCTTCATCAGCGTATCCGAGGCGAAGCTGCCGAAGCCGTTGGAGCCGCGCAGGCGGTCGGCCAAGGTGCGCAGCAGCAGCGTCTGGTCGATGCGCCCCTGCCCTTGTGTCCGCGCCTTGGTGACGAGGTTCCTGATGTGGTTGGTCACGAGCCCTGCGGGCAGCAGTTGCGCATCGGGATCGAGCGCGCGCGCGGCATCCGGTCCGATCAGGACGGCGCGGCAGCGCCGGGCGGCATCGGCCTCGCGCGCGATCGCCCTGGTGCGCCAGAAGCAATGGCCGCATGTCATCACGTAGAGCACGGCGACGATGCTCGAAATGTAGGTGCGGTCGGAGGCGACCATCAGGTGGAAGTAGCCGTAACGCCACAACACCACGGCGGCGAACACCGTCAGGCCCGTGAAGATCATCCAGAGCAGCAGCGGCCCGCGCTCGGCGCTCTCGCGCGCAGGTTCCACCACTTCAGCACTGCTGACTGCGCTCATGCATGAACTCCCGATGGGCGCGCCATGCTGGCGAGCCGGTCCGCGAAGTTAAGCAGAGCCGCGGAACCGCGTCCAAAGACATCTGCCTCGAAGGCTTCGGGAAAATTGCCCGATCTGCGCTTGCTGCAGTGCATTTGCTTGGCGGCGCACCGGCGCGTTGTTACGCTGCGGCAACAGCCTTCGGAGATGATCGCATGCGCCTCGTGCTCCAGCTCATCGCGCGCCTCGCGCTGATCGTGCTGCTGTGTCTGGCGGCCGCAGCCGTATGGGTTACCGTCGACGCCTATCGCAGCGTCGATCGCGCCACCGCGACGTCGGCCGACCGCGTTTCGCAGGCGCTGGAGGCGCTGTATTGGCGCGAGCTGCTGTTGCGCAGCAACAGATCGCGCGACCACCTCGTGCCGCTGCCCGACTGGCGGACGACCGAGACGATGAAGCTGATCGCGCCGGGCATCTGCGTGCGGTTCAAACCCGAGGCCGCCTTCGAAAAGCCCCTGTGCGGCCAGAACAAGGGTCTTGGAGCGGCGCCGCCGCGCTGGTTCTCGGGGTTGGTCGAAACGGTGCTCGGCGACCATGCCGCGGTCGCGCAGCCGATCAGCGCCCGCGCCACGACTGCCGGGACCGTGTCGGCGATCGCTGATCCCGATGCGGCGATCCAGCTCGCCTGGCAGCGCATCCAGGACAGCTTTGGCGTGGCGCTGGCGATGGCGATCGCGATTGGCGTGCTGGCTTCGCTCGCGATTGCCCATGCGCTGGCGCCGGCGCGCAGCATCGTCTCCGCGCTGCAGCGGATGGCCGAAGGCGATCACCGCCCGGCGCTGCCGCGCTTCCGCTCGATGGAGCTCGCGATGATCGGCCGCGCGGTCGGCGAGCTCGGCGACCGGCTGGCGCAGTCGAACGAGCAGCGCGCGGCCCTGACCGAGCGCCTGCTCGACATTCGCGACGAGGAGCGGCGCGCGCTCGCCCGCGAGCTGCACGACGAGTTCGGCCAGAACCTGACCGCGATCCTCGCCTTTGCCTCGACGATCGAGAGCGCCGGCGCACGCCGCAACGATCAGGTGGCGCAGGATGCCCGCATGATCACGCAGTCGGTCAGCCATCTGATGGCGTGCCTGCGCGGCACGCTCAGCCGGCTGCGCCGCCCGCTCACCGAAGAGCTGGGGCTCGCGGCCGGCCTGATCGCGCTGACGGAGAATTGCCAGCACGCGGCACGGCCCGCGATCCGGCTCGACCTGCAGGGCGACCTCGCCGACATCCAGGGCCCGGTCGCGGTCACGGCCTATCGCATGGCGCAGGAATGCCTGACCAATGCGCTGCGGCACACGGATGCGAGCGAGGTGTCGCTGCGCGTCGAGCGCCGTTACGGTCCCGACAGCGCGCTGCTGATCTCGATCGAGGATGACGGCGGCGGCGACGCGACGCTGCTCGCGCAGTCGACCGGCCTCGGCCTGACCGGCATCCGCGAACGCATCGCCGCGGTCGGCGGCTCGCTGTCGATCGGGCCGGCCGCGCGCGGGCTCAGCGTCACCGCGACCATTCCCCTCGCGGCCTGACGGGACGCCGAACCGCGATGGCCGACAGCTCAGGGATCTCGATTCTCCTGGTCGACGACCACCCGGTGGTCCGGCAAGGCTATCGCCGCGTGCTGGAGAGCCAGGAGGGGTTCCGGGTGATCGCCGAAGCGGACAGCGCGGCGGCGGCCTACGCCGCCTTCAAGGCCCATGCGCCCGATGTCGTCGTGCTCGACATCTCGATGAAGGGCGCCAGCGGGCTGGAGGCGATCCGCAACATCCGCGCCCGCGATGCTCGCGCCTGCATCCTCGTATTCTCGATGCATGGCGAGGCGCCGCTGGTGAAGGCCGCCTTCGCGGCCGGCGCGAGCGGCTTCGTCACCAAGAGCAGCGAGCCCGCGGCGCTGGTCCGCGCCATCCGCATGGTGGTGCGTGGCGAACGCGCACTCAGCGACGACGTCGCCCATGTGCTGGCCGCCGACAGCCTCGATCCCCAGCAGACCGTGCTGGACCGGCTCGGCGAGCGCGAGATCGAGATCCTGCGCCAGCTCGCCTCGGGCCTGACCACCGAGCAGATCGCGGAGAACCTCCATCTCAGCGTCAAGACGGTCCAGAACTATCATTATCTGGTGAAGGCCAAGACGGGATTGCAGACCGACGCACAATTGGTGCGGCTCGCCGTCACCAGCGGGCTGACGGATCTGTAGAACGGATCGCGTAGCGTGGGCAAAGGCGCTGCGGTGCTGTCGCCACATGCGAGATCGCAATGGCGCCGTGCCCACTATCTTGCTGATGAGTTCGCTGATCGACGGTGGGCACGGCGCGCGCGATCTCGGCCCAAGCTGATGTCGTGCCATGCGCCTTTGCCCACCCTACGGGCTCCGGACACTGCGTCCTTCAGCGCCGCTCCGACGCGGCGAGGCCACGCAGCAGCAGGGTCAAAACGGCGTCGACCCGGGCCGAGCAGGTGCAATCGGCCCACTCCTCGGCATGGGCGGGATGATGAAAGCTTCTGGTAGCGTCGAAGATCGCGGCGGCCGCGGTCTTGGGATCGGTGACATCGAACGTGCCCTGCGCGACGCCCTCGGCGATGATGCCTTCGACCTGGGCGATCAGGTCCTGCTTGTGCGCCTTGACCACCGAGCACGCCTCGCGCGCGAGCGTCAAATAGGTCGCGAACATCTCGGGATCTTCACAGACCCGTTTCTGCTTGGCGCCGAACAGCTCGCGCAGCCAGCGTTCCAGCTTCGCGGGCGCCGGTCCCGGCTCGGCCGCAATCTGCTTCAAGGGCGCGCTGACCCGCTCGAGCCAGCGTCTCGCGACGGCTTCGCGCAGCGACGCCTTGCTCGGAAAGTGACGATAGACGGAGCCGTGGCTGACATCGAGCGCTCTCGCGACGTCGACGACCGTCGCTTTGGCGAGCCCGTAACGGCGCAACACATCCTCGGTAACTTCGAGGATGCGCTCGGATGTCAGAACCACGGCCTCATTCATGCGTGCACCATATCGGCGTCGGACGTGTGCGCCTTGATCTGGATCGTCTCCGCCCCGTCGACGGACGACGAGACGCGAAACTTGGCGGCCTGCGCCTCCAGGTGACGCGCGACCTGGAGATTCAGCCAGTCCTGGAATTGTGAGTGCAACAATCGCTTTTCAATCTTCATCGAAGCGGTCCTTCGCAGTTGAAACCGCTGAACCCATGGTCAGGCAGTGTAAGTTGGTCTTAAGCACGGTGGCACGATCCATATACACCATCGTACTGACAGATTTCAATATCTGTCAGCGAGATTTTTAAAAATGGTATTATAATCCGCCGACCTTGCGCCGGTCGAACGAAGAGCGCCCCGTTTGTGTCGATCCGGCCGCTCTGGTAAAGCGCGGCGTAAAATGCTGGCGCGGACGCTTGGTCCCGCCCGCCTTCCCTCCCGCCTTGGAGCGCCGTCGATGATCCCCCGCTATAGCCGTCCCGAAATGGCCTCGATCTGGGAGCCGCAGACCCGGTTCAAGATCTGGTTCGAGATCGAGGCGCATGCAGCGGACGCGCTGGCCGAGCTCGGCGTGATCCCGAAGGATGCCGCCAAGACCATCTGGACCAAGGCCAAGGACGCCACCTTCGACGTCGCCCGCATCGACGAGATCGAGCGCGAGACCAAGCACGACGTCATCGCCTTCCTGACCCACCTCGCCGAGATCGTCGGGCCCGAGGCGCGCTTCGTGCACCAGGGCATGACCTCGTCGGACGTGCTCGACACCTGCCTCAACGTCCAGCTCACCCGTGCCGCCGACCTGCTGCTGGCCGATCTCGACCGCGTGCTCGCCGCGCTGAAGACGCGCGCCCTCGAGCACAAGATGACCCCGACGATCGGCCGCTCGCACGGCATCCATGCCGAGCCGGTCACGTTCGGCCTCAAGCTCGCCTACGCCTATGCCGAGTTCTCGCGTGCCCGCGAGCGCCTGATCGCGGCGCGCAAGGAAGTCGCGACCTGCGCCATCTCGGGGGCGGTCGGCACCTTCGCGCAGATCGATCCGCGCGTGGAGGAGCACGTCGCCAAGGCGATGGGCCTCAGCCCCGAGCCGATCTCGACGCAGGTCATTCCGCGCGACCGTCACGCGATGTTCTTTGCAACCCTCGGCGTCATCGCCTCGTCCGTGGAGCGCTTCGCCACCGAAGTTCGCCATCTGCAGCGCACCGAGGTGCTGGAAGCCGAGGAGTTCTTCTCCGAGGGCCAGAAGGGCTCGTCGGCAATGCCGCACAAGCGCAACCCGGTGCTGTCGGAGAATCTCACCGGCCTCGCCCGCATGGTGCGCGCCTATGTGACGCCGGCAATGGAGAACGTCGTGCTCTGGCACGAGCGCGACATTTCCCACTCGTCGGTCGAGCGCATGATCGGCCCCGACGCCACCGTGACGCTCGACTTCGCGCTGGTGCGCCTCGCCGGCCTGGTCGAGAAGCTGCTGGTCTATCCCGCCAACATGGAAAAGAACCTCGATCGGCTCGGCGGCCTGGTGCATTCGCAGCGCGTGCTGATCGCGCTGACGCAGAAGGGCGCGAGCCGCGAGGAGTCCTACAAGCTCGTGCAGCGCAACGCGATGCCGGTGTGGCGCGGCGAAGGCGACTTCCGGACCCTGCTCAAGGCCGACGCCGAGGTGAAGAAATATCTCACCGACGCAGAGATCGACGAGCAGTTCGACCTCGGCTACCACTTGAAGCACGTCGACACGATATTCAGGCGCGTGTTCGGCAATGCGGCGTGACGGCGCGCGCCGCTACAGCTTCTTCAAAGAAACGGCCGCATTACCTTTGTTGTTGAAATAGAATCGATACAACAACCAAGGAAACAGGATGGAGGTGTCGTTGACGTAGACGAACACCTCCCCATCGCTGCGTGCGGTGAACTCGGCCGTCCAGCGGCTACTGCCGGGTGCTTCCGGTCGGAAGATGGGGAGATGCTCCTCCAATCCCGTGCTGCCCACCCGCACGATGGGCGCGAACCAGTTCGACCAGATCAGCCGCTTGAACGGCACGCCCGGCAGTTGCGTCCAGGTGCCGTAACCAAAGCCGGCCGGGGTCGCAGGGATGCCGCCGTCGCTCCATCCCTCTCCGACATCGAGCGTAATCCGATACGTCTCGTCCTGCGCCACGCTGAGCGCTGTCGGATAGCAATGGTGCCGTGTCTCGAACATTGGCCGGATGCTTCCACCATGGTATGCGCCGATTTCTGTCTCGTTGACCTCGGTTGGCCTCAGCGTTGCCTTGCAGAACAGACCAGCCGTGTTGGCCGTGCCGAAGGCCAGCCACCAGAACAGCCAGAACATGATGGCGGTTGGGAAGATCCAGGATTTGAGCACGTAGAAGCCGGCGATGTACCAGCCGCGGCGCCGCAGCGAATAGACCGTCGCGCGCCAGCCCGTCACCGGCTTGTGCCGGGATGGATCGTTCCAGGCGATACGTGCGGCGTCGCGGATCGTTCGCTGCAGTGAGGTGCCCCACGACGTCAAGCCGAGCGCCACGGCCGCTCCGATCAGCAGGAAGCCGGGCGAATCCCGAAACGCCACGAACCAGGGATCGAGAAACTTTGGCAGGAACGCAGCGGCTGCGTTGACCACCGGATCGCCCACCACGCGCAGGGGGACATAGAGGAAGCGCGGCCAATAGATGACGAACAACGGGATTGCCGCGACGAACAACAGCGCGAACATCGTGGCGAAATAGACCACGCGACGCAACCACACCCAGTTCCAGACATCGTCCTGCACCCGCGTCCGCGCATGCCCGCGATCGAGCGGATGCGGCGCATCGACCGGGGTATCGGTCTCGTCCGTGACGCGGTAGGTGGCAGGCACGACCACAGGCGCGTAATGATCGGGGCCTGACCGGATACGCTCGAAGACGGTGCGGTGAATGGTCGGCTTCACCGGCGGCAAAGGTGGCTGCGGCAGGCTCGGATGCAGATCGTCCGCGAGAAGCCCGGTCTGTGCCTTGAACGGCGAATGAAGCAGCCACTTGATGCGACTAACATCGTACCAGAGCGATAGTTTGTAAGGCGGCGCGTCATAGATCTCGCGCAGATTGCGCGGCTTGTAGCGGTAATAGGCCGCGAGTCCCTTGCGCGAATCGTTGAGCATATCGAGCGGATCGATCTCGGGATCGTAGAGCACCCTGCGCCGGTCATCGAGATAGACGAGGCCATAGGCCTTGGCGCGATCGAGCATCCAGTCGAGCGTCACATAGGACAGGCCGTCCCGCGGATAGCCGCCGCCGATGTCGGAATGCACGCCGGTGAACCACACCTGGCTGATGCGCTCGCGATCGCGCGGCGGCAGATCGGTGCGCAGATGCGGCGCCGGCTCGGCGAGCTTCGCGGCCTCGCTGCGCGGATCATGGTCGATGTCGAACAGCCAATCCTTCTTGTCACTGCGGCCTGGAACAGCCTCGTCCCGTCCCCACACGTAACGCTCGTCCCAGATCACCGGGCGGAAGGCGTCGCGCTCCTCCTCGATCGCCAGCGCATGGCAGGCGCGATGGATCTTGGCGCTCATGAACTGGTCCGGCATCGACAGCGGCCAGATCCAATAGTCGATGGCGCGGGTCATCTCCTCGATCGGCCCGCCATAGGCATCGACCGTGTCCCAGATGCCGACGAAGTGGACGCTCTCCACCCCGACCGCCGGCGGTGCCTCCGGCGCGACGCCCTGCAGTCTGCGCAGCAGCTTGATCCCCCGGTCGCGCCATCCACGCAGGTCCAGTCCGATCTTGCCGAGATATCTGAGAATTCCGGTGTTGTAGCGCCGCCTGTAGCGGCGATAGGCGTCTGCGGCGAAGCGCGCGAGGTCCGCTTCATTGTTATTGTAGGCGACGAGCCCCTGCCCCGCGATCATCGCCGCCACGATGCGGATCGTGAAGGCTCCGCGGCTGAAGCCGAAGCAGTAGATGCGGTCGCCCGCCTTGTAGTTGCGGCAGCAGAAGCTGTAGATCGCAATGACGTTGCGCATCAGGCCGAAGCCGAAGATGCCGCCGAGCGCTGCGAACAGCTTGAAGGACGAGGTGCCGACGCCGTCGTCGTAGAAGGCGATCTGCCGGCGCGGATCGCGCAGGTCCAGCAGCTGGAACAGGCGCCACACATTGGTCTTGAACACGGCCTTGGCGCTGTTGCCGGTCCCGTCCGACAACAGCACGATGTTCTTTGGAGCAGTGTTGGACATGAGGCCCCCCGACCAGAATGCCGGGCGAAAGCTTGGTCTGCAATTGCAGGAAAATCAAGGCGCAATCTTTGCGCGAGCGCCCAGGAAACCCGCTCAGTTCGCAGCACCGCACATCATCCGCAAGGCAACATCGTCGCGTCTATGCGATGATCCCGGACATCGAACTGGCGCAGCATGTCGCGGGCTCCGCAGGCCGCGTCAGCGCCCACGAGGATCACCGTAGGCGTGACCGAGAGGGCGGCACGGATGAATCACTCGAAAATGATCAGCAGACACCTGCATGCGGTTGTCCGACATCTCATCGTCGACCTCTGATCCTTCGACACCGACCGGACGACCGCCTATGCAGGTCGCCCTGCTCCACCACTGACGAGAAACCGACATGCCGGAGACACTGGCGACCTATGATCCTCTGCTGCGACGGATCCATTGGGCAACGGCGCTGCTGTTCATTGCAGCCATGCTGATCGGGCTCTATTGCGGCCTGCAGCCGGCAGGCACGTCGCCGCGGCGCGAGCTGCTGGAGATTCACAAATCGCTCGGCGTGACGCTGTTTCTGCTGGCGATTCTCCGCCTGATCGTGCGCGGGCGGACGACCGCGCCGCCCGCCCCTGCAGCATTCGGCGCGATCGTCCGCGCGCTGTCGCAGCTCAATCATTGGGCGCTCTATGCCCTGCTGCTGATCATGCCGGTGACGGGCTACATGTTCTCGTCGGCCGGCGGCTACTCGCTGCGCTATTTCTGGACCTTCAGCTGGCCGCGCCTGTTCGCCGGCGACAAGGCGATCGCCCATGCCGGCGAGATCACGCACGATACGCTGGCCTATCTGGTCTATCTCGTGGTCGGTCTGCACGTTGCAGCCACGCTCTGGCACGAGTTCATCAAGAAGGACGAGACGCTGGCCCGGATGTGGCCGCGGCGGGTGGACCGCCGCTGACATTCAGTCGCCAGCCGGCGTTGCGCTGTGCGATACAGTGCCCTCTCCCCTTGCGGGAGAGGGCATCTCAGGCCCATCCATGCACTCGGTTGGGTGAGGGGTATCTCTCCGCAAACACCGCGCGTGGCGACATACCCCTCACCCGACCGAGCCTGCCGCCCGGTCCTACATGCCCTCTCCCGCAAGGGGAGAGGGCGCATTCATGGGCACCGCAGCTCATCTTTCGATTGTCTCGCGCCGCTGGGATGAGTTCAGCGTTGCTACGCCGACATCGGCTGGGCGGCGGCCACCAGATCGCCGGCGCGCTGGTCCTGCTTCATCAGTGAGACGAGCTCGCTCTCGTCGAGCGTCTCCTTGACCAGCAGCCGGCGCGCGGCACGCTCCAGCACGTCGCGCTTGTCCTGCAGCAGCTTGCGGGTGCGCTCCAAAGCACCAGTGACGATCGTGCGCACCTCGGCGTCGATCGCATCGCCCGACGCCTCGCCATAATCGGCGTTGCGCGAGGCGCCCGGCGCCAGGAAGGACTGGTTGTCGCGCTCGTAGGCGATCGAGCCCAATGTCTCCGACATGCCGTAGCGCGTCACCATCGCGCGCGCGATGTCGGTGACGCGGCGCAGATCGTCGGCGGCACCGGTCGACAGATGGCCGTAGACGACGAGCTCCGCGGCGCGGCCGCCGAGCAGCACGGCCATCTTGTTCTCCAGCTCCTCGCGGGTCATCAGGAAGCGGTCCTCGGTCGGACGCTGGATGGTGTAGCCGAGCGCGCCGACGCCGCGCGGAATGATCGACACCTTGTGCACGGGATCGGTGCCCGGCAGGCTCATCGCGACGATTGCATGGCCCATCTCGTGATAGGCGACGATCTCGCGCTCCCGGGGATTGAGCAGCCGGTTGCGCTTCTCGAGACCAGCCACGATGCGCTCGATCGCGTTGTTGAAGTCGGCGAGCGTGACCTCATCGGCGCCGCGCCGGGTCGCCAGCAAGGTCGCCTCGTTGACGAGATTGGCCAGATCGGCACCGGTGAAGCCCGGCGTCAGCGCCGCGACCTTCTCGGGATCGACGTCGGCGCCGAGCTTCGCCTTCTTCAGATGCACCTGCAGGATCTGGATGCGGCCCGGCTTGTCGGGACGGTCGACCAGCACCTGGCGGTCGAAGCGCCCGGCGCGCAGCAGCGCCGGATCGAGGATCTCCGGCCGGTTGGTCGCCGCCAGCAGCACCAAGCCGGTCGAGGAGTCGAAGCCGTCGAGCTCAACCAGCAGCTGGTTCAGCGTCTGCTCCTTCTCGTCATGGCCACCGGCGAACGGGCCCATGCCGCGGGCACGGCCGAGCGCATCGAGCTCGTCGATGAAGATGATGGCAGGCGCCTTGGCGCGGGCCTGCTCGAACAGGTCGCGCACCCGCGCCGCACCGACGCCGACGAACATCTCGACGAATTCGGAGCCCGAGATCGAGAAGAACGGCACGCCGGCCTCGCCTGCGACGGCCTTGGCGAGCAGCGTCTTGCCGGTGCCGGGCGGGCCGACCAGCAGCACGCCCTTCGGCATGCGGCCGCCGAGCCGGCCATAGGATTTCGGGTCCTTCAGGAAAGAGACGATCTCGCGCAGCTCGTCCTTGGCCTCGTCGACACCGGCCACGTCCTCGAACCGGACCCCCGTATTGGATTCGACATAGACCTTGGCCTTGCTCTTGCCGATCTGCATCAAGCCGCCGCCGAGACCGCCGCCGCCCATCATTCGGCGCGACAGCCAGAACCAGACGCCGAAGAACAGCGCGATCGGCATCACCAGCGAGAGGATGTCGCCGAGGATGTTGCTCTCGACACGTCCGGTGAACGTGACATTGGCCTTGCCGAGCTCCTTGGCGAATTCCTGATCGACGCGCGTCGTCGCGAAGCGGGTCTGGCCGCCGGGCAGCGGCTCCTTCAAGGTGCCTTCCAGGTAGTTCTCGGAGACGCCGACCTCCTTGACCTTGCCGGCGGCCAGGAGATCCTGGAACTGGCTGTAGGGAATGGCGGCGACCTGGCGATAGCTGGTCCAGGCATTGTGGACCATCATCGCGACGAAGATCGCAATCAGCGCGTACCAGAGATTGAAGCGGGTCTGCTTGGTCATGGTGCTCTCAACTTGGCGATCAATCGAAAACGAGTAGCCGCAAACTGCAGATCAAGCGGCTTCGCGTCAGGTACGGTCCTGCCCTGCGGCTTTGGGGACAAACACGGAGACCGCGCGCGGCCGGACGCCGAAGCGCGCCGGCGTGAAGGTGACGAGCTCGCCATCGGCATTGATCGGGCGCGGACGCCGCGTCCGGATCTCGAACGATGTGTCGCGCGAGGCCCGCACTTCTTGCCACAGGCCGTGGCGGCCCTTGCGGAAATCATAGGCCATCGCCAGCAGCTTCCAGACCCGACCGATCTCGAGCGAATAGAGATCGAGATGGGAATCATCGATCTCCGCGCGGTGATCGACGGCCATCCCGCCGCCGTAGTAGCGGCCGTTGCCCACCGCGATCTGCAAGGTCTTCACACGCACCGCGCCGTCCGACGACACGATCATGGCGCGGAACGGTCGCGCGTTGACCAGCACCTTGAGCGCCGTGATCGCATAACCGAGCCGCCCGAACCGCCGCTTGGTCTCCTTCGTCAGCTGGCGGGCGAGGTCGGCGCTGAGACCGAGGCTGGCCACGTTGAAGAATGGATGACCGTTGACCTCGCCGAGATCGATCTGGCGGCGATGGCCCGCCGCAATCACATCCGCTGCCGCCTCCATGTCCTCGGGCAGGCCGAGCGTGCGCGCAAGATCATTGGCGGTGCCGGCTGGAATGATGCCGAGCGGCAGGCCGGTTCTCACCAGCGCAGGCGCAGCCGCATTCAGGCTGCCGTCTCCCCCGGCAACGACGACCGCTTCCGCATCATCGGCATGGGCTTCGATCCACGGCGCCACCTCGCGCGGACTATGCGGCGCGGAGATCACGAGATCATAGCCCGCGGCGCTCAGCCGCGACACGGCAATACCCGCGGCCGCGCCGCCGGAGCGACTGCCGCGGTTGATGATCATCAAGAGCCGGCGCGTCGCAACTTCCGGCCGCGATGGACGTGCCTTCGCGATCGATACCTGATCGTCCCCCGCGGTCACGACATGCTCCCGTACACAGTATGCCAGCGCGCACTGAGGCGCGAGTTGCTTACAAAGTTCCGATGTGGCCTCCGGGTTCCATCACGATCGTCGTCACCGGACCGTTGATCCGGGGACCGCTGAACGACGTCGGGAAAGCGGCTGGAATGGAGAAGCTCGAAACCGAATTCGTAAAGGTCAATCGTCACAAGCGACGCGTGTGGCCGCATCTCATCGAACTCCCTGGAGCGCTCCGAAGAGCGACACACCGTCACCGGTATCTGTCACGAACGAGAGTCCGACATCATAGCCTTGCAGACGATCAGAGGGGCCGGGATCTCCGGTCCTTTCGAATTAGTTCGCGGTCACGCGGCTGCAAGACAGCAGACACTCTGTCGCACCTCGTCATTCATCTTGCTGAACGTGGACTCTCACGAGCCGGCTCTTGAAACCAGGCCGGCCCGCGCATATTTCCGCAGCGTATCCCTTGGTCCGGGCCCCTCTGGTGAAGCTGCTGGTGCTCTCACGATGTCGGACCTGACGACATCAATCACACCGGCTTAAGAGGACCCGTCGTGGAATTCCTGCTCATCGCGTTTGCCGGCAAACCCGTCTGGATGTGGCTCGCCTTTATCGCCATCGTGCTTGCCCTGCTCGTGTTCGATCTCGGTGTCGTCCATCGCAAGACGCGCGAGATCTCGGTGCGGGAGAGCCTGGTCATGAGCGCCGTCTACATCATGCTCGGCCTCGCCTTCGGCGGCTTGGTGTGGTGGCAGCTGGGCGGCGAAGCCGGCACGGCCTATCTCACCGCGTTCACGATCGAGAAGGCGTTGGCGATGGACAACGTCTTCGTCATCGCGATGATCTTCAGCTACTTCTCGATTCCGCGCGCCTATCAGCACCGCGTGCTGTTCTGGGGCATCGTCGGCGTCATCGTGCTGCGCGCCATCATGAT
Organism: Bradyrhizobium ontarionense; assembly: GCF_021088345.1. NCBI lineage: Bacteria > Pseudomonadati > Pseudomonadota > Alphaproteobacteria > Hyphomicrobiales > Nitrobacteraceae > Bradyrhizobium > Bradyrhizobium ontarionense. The sequence goes on from NZ_CP088156.1 coordinate 2,295,957, forward strand.
CGGCCTCGGCGCTGCCATCGTCGCACAGGCAAGCTGGGTGCTCTACGTGTTCGCGCTGTTCCTGGTGGCGACCGGCATCAAGATGCTGGTATTCAAGGACAAGCCGCACGACGTCGGCTCGAACCCGGCGCTGGCCTGGGTGCGCCGCCGCTTCGACGTCACCGATCGCCTGCACGATGAGCGCTTCTTCGTGCGGCAGAAGGACGCGAGCGGCAGGCTGGTCTGGTTCATGACGCCGCTGTTCCTGGCGCTGATCCTGATCGAGTTCGCCGACGTCATCTTCGCCGTCGACTCCGTGCCCGCGATCTTCGCGATCTCGACCGATCCGTTCGTGGTCTACACCTCGAACATCTTCGCGATCCTGGGTCTGCGCGCCCTCTATTTCGCGCTGGCCGCGATGGTCGACCGCTTCCAGTATCTCAAGCTGGCGCTGGCCGCCGTGATGATCTTCATCGGCTCGAAGATCTTCCTTGCCGATCTGCTCGGGCTCGAGAAGTTTCCGCCGGCGCTCTCGCTCGGCATCACCTTCGGTCTGCTCGGCGCCGGCATTGCCTATTCGTTGTGGAAGACCCGGCCTGCGGTCGAGCAGGCCGAGTGACAAACTCAAGCAAGCAAGGTCGAGCGTCGCAATGAACGATGTCGTATCCAACGAGGAGATGTCGTCGGCGCCACGCCGTCACAATGGGCCGATCAGCCGGCGTCTGATCGCCATCGCGCGCACCGTTCGATCGGACGAGCCTTCCGTCGGCGAACTGTTCGACGGCCTGGAGTCGGAGGGTCTGGGCCTCACCCTGCTGCTGCTGACGCTGCCGGCGCTGATCCCGCTGCCGGGCCCGTTCGGCATGGTGTTCGGCACGCTGGTTGCCATAGTCGCACTGCAGATCCTGTTCGGCGCCGAACGGCTTTGGCTGCCGGAGACGCTGCGCCGGCGGCCGGTGCCGCAGCGGCTGCTGCGCAAGGTGATCCGCGCCGGGCTCGACTGGGCCGGCTTTGCCGAGCGCGGCCTGCGCGAGGACCGCCTGGCCTGGCTGACCGGCCGCCGCGCGCGAATGCTGCTGGCACTGCCGCTGCTGCTGATGGCCGTCACCATCATCCTCCCGATTCCGATGGGCAACGTGATGCCGGCGCTGGCGCTGATCGCCGCCTCGATCGGCTTCATGGCCTGCGACGGCCTTGCCGTGCTGGTGGCGCTGCTGATCGCGATGGCCGCGGTCGTGTGGACGGCCGTTCTGCTCTACACCGGCGCGGCCGCGGCAGATTACGCCGCCACGCTGCTGGCAGGCCTCGCCGTGCAATTGCGCGCCATGCTGGAGAGCGTCGGCGTCGATCTCGGCTTTGCCGCCGGCGTTGCGACAACGTTTGCGACCGCGGCCGGCATCACCGCCCTCACCTTCTGGATTCAAGCCATACGCCATCGGCAGGGCCGCCGCGCGGCGGTCGATCCGGCCGAGCCTCCGCGCGAGCGCTCGCGCGCCTTGGCGGGCCGCGGCCTCGTGGCAGCCGCGAGCATCGCGACGGCCGCCACCGCGATCTTCATCGCGACGCGCTTCATGCTGACAGGCTCGATCTGAAGTTCCGCAGGTGGCGGGCCAGACCTCAGTGAGGGCGCGTTGCGGCGCACCGGGGCAGCGAACATATTTTCGTGAGCGCCCCTCGACCTCCGTGGCGAGCATTTGTCATTGAAGCAGCAACAAAAAATGCGACCCATGAGCCTGGGCGTGCCGAGCACCGTCAGCCGCCTGCGAGAAATGCCACTGTCCCTTTTCGCCGGCGGCGACTATACGGAACATGACTGTCACTAAACGGTTACAGAATCGACACATGCCCGATTCGAACGCAACCGCGTCGATCCACGGTAGCGACCGTGCCGTCGAAACGCCGGCCAAAGGTGATTTCGCGAGCAGCGATCAAAGCGATACCGCCAACACCCTCGCGGCGCAGCATCTCAGCGAGGAGATGGTCGCAAAAGGTGACGCAGCGGCAGCGAGCACTGATGTCCTGGCGCCGTTCTTGCCCGATCCGGTCGCCGGCACGGGCCACGAGATCGAGCTGAAGCTCCTGGTCGATCCCGACCAGCTCGCCGGCTTCAACAACGCGCCGGTGGTGACCGCGCATGCGCGCAACAAGGGTGCCCGCAAGCATCTGACATCCGTCTACTACGACACGCCGAAGCGCACGCTGTGGAAGAACGGCTTCACGCTGCGGGTACGCCAGAGCGGCTCGCGTTTCGTGCAAACCGTGAAGGCGCAGCACAGCGACGATCCGCTCAAGCGCGGTGAATGGGAGGCGAGCGTCGCCTCGCTCGCGCCCGATCCGGCGCTGGCGGCTGCGCTGCTTCCCGAGGAGCTTCGCGCCGACCTCGAAGCCCACAGGCTGGAGGCGGTGTTCACCACCGACGTCCATCGCCACGCGCGCCTGCTCGACCTGCCGAGCGCGACGGTCGAGATCGCGTTCGACAGCGGTGTCATCAAGGCCGGCGAGCACAATGAGATCGTGAGCGAGATCGAGCTGGAGCTCAAGAGCGGCAATCCCGCGACCATCTACGAGATTGCGCTGCGCCTTGCCGAGCACGGCTCGGTGCGGCCCTCCATCCGCAGCAAGTCCGCCCGCGGCTTCGATCTCGTCGCAGGTGCGGCGCCCGGCGCAGAGAAGCCGCGCAAGCCGCGTCTCGATCCGGCCGTGTCGCTCGACGAAGCTTTCGCCATCATCCTGCAAAGCAGCCTGCATCATCTGCTGCAGGCGATGCCGGCGGCCGAGGACGGCCGCAATCCCGAAGGCGTGCATCAGTTGCGGGTGGCGCTGCGCCGCCTGCGCGCCGCGCTGCACCTGATGCAACCGGTCGGACGTTCGAGCACGCTCGACGGGCTCGCGGCCGATGCGCGCTGGCTGGCGCAGAACCTCTCGGCGGCGCGCGACCTCGACGTGTTCCTGACCGAGACGCTGCCGGAGATCGCCTGCGCCTGCACGACGGTCGCCGGTTTCGACGCGCTGAGCGCGCTCGCGGAGCGGCGGCGCGATCTCGCCTACCGCAAGCTGCGCATCGCGCTGGCCGAGCGCCGCTGCGCCTCGTTCGTGTTGGGGCTCGGCGGATGGATCGCGACCCGGGGCTGGCGCAACGACGTCTCTCCCGACGACCTCAGACGCCTTGCCGAGCCCGCGATCGATTTTGCCGGACACGTTTTGTCGGAGCGGCATCAGAAGGCGATCAAGCGTGGCCGCGGCTTCAAGAAGCTTCCCGCCGAGCGCCGCCACCGGCTGCGGCTCGCGCTGAAGAAACTACGCTACAGCATCGACTTCCTGCTGCCGCTCTACGGTGCGAGCAAGCCGGCGAAGAAATATGCCAGGACGCTCGCCGGCCTGCAGGAGCGGCTCGGCCACTACAATGACATGGCCGTCACCGCCGGCGTGATCGAGACGCTCGACACCACCTCGACCGACGCGGCGATCGCTGCGGCCGCGATCACCGGCTGGCAGGCGCATGCGATGGCTGGCGTCGAGAGCCCGTTGCGCGAGGCATGGCGCGAGTTCACGAAGGCGCCGACGCCGTGGTCGCCCGAGGAGGCGTGACGACCGGGGTGCCGACGAGGTCGGTTCTTGCGCCGCATTGATCTGGTTCAAGACGCCCGGTCATGATGTGTGTCAGGGAGGTCTTATGAAGATATCCAGCGTGACGTGTCCGCATTGCCGTGCCGCCTACGAGATCGCGGAGTCGACGTCCGCGGTGGGCGCTGCCGGTCGGTTCGACTGCGGCGTCTGCGGCACGCCATTGTCGGCGTGGGACGAGCCGAAGCTGCGGGCCTTCCGCCTGGAGGTGCCGCCCGAGCACAAATATCCGCGCGTGCCGGCGCCTCCCTCCCCCGCCTGAGACGACCAGATCTCCTGCGTTCCGTTTTACGGAACGTCTCGCCGCGCGCGGCTTGGCCGCACATCCCTGCATGGCCCCATGGCGGGCCGCAACTTGCCTCGTCTTTTGGAGCGGGTCATAGTCGCACCACCGCGCGGTGAAGGTGCGGCCGGTCCGGCTGCAGCTGCCGCAGCGTCTCCAATCCACCTAGCGAGTCGTTTGTCCCACATGCCCGTCATCAACAGCATCGCCGCGCTTTCCGACGAAATGGCCGCCTGGCGCCACGACTTCCACGAACATCCCGAACTGCTCTACGAGGTGCATCGCACCGCCGGCATCGTTGCCGACAAGCTGCGCGCGTTCGGCTGCGACGAGGTCGTGACCGGTATCGGCCGCACCGGCGTGGTCGGCGTGATCCGTGGCCGCAAATCGGCGTCCGGAAGGACCATCGGCCTGCGCGCCGACATGGACGCGCTGCCGATCGAGGAGACCTCGGGCGTCCCCTATGCCTCCAAGACGCCCGGCCTCATGCATGCCTGCGGCCATGACGGCCACACGGCGATGCTGCTCGGCGCCGCAAAGTATCTCGCCGAGACCCGCAATTTCGACGGCACCGTGATCGTCATCTTCCAGCCGGCCGAGGAAGGCGGCGCCGGCGGCAAGGCGATGGTCGACGACGGCCTGATGACGCGCTGGGGCATCCAGGAGGTCTACGGCATGCACAACATGCCCGGCGTTCCCGAAGGCCATTTCGAGATCTCGCCGGGCGCGATGCTGGCCTCGGCCGATGCGATCCACATCAAGGTCACCGGCAAGGGCGGCCATGGCGGCGCCGGCCCGCACAGGGCGATCGACAGCATCCTGATCGCATCGCAAATCGTCAACGCGCTGCAGTCGATCGTCGCGCGCAACGTCGATCCGCTGAAGTCGGCGGTGATCTCGATCTGCGCGATCCATGGCGGCACCACCTTCAACGTGATCCCCGAGACGGTCGAGATGCTCGGCACCGTGCGCACGCTCGATCCCGAGATCCGCGATCTCGTCGAGAAGCGCATCGTCGAAGTCTGCGAGGCCACCGCGCGCGCCTATGGCGGCTCGGCGGAAGCGATCTACGAGCGCAAATACCCGGTGACGATGAACCACGCCGCCCAGGCCGCGTTCGCCGCCGACGTCGCCCGCGAGGTCGCAGGCAATGAGCGCGTCAACGACCGCGCCATTCCGTTGATGGGCGGCGAGGACTTCGCCTTCATGCTGGAAGCGCGACCCGGCGCGTTCGTCTTCCTCGGCATGGGCCCGGGCAACGAATGCCACCACCCCGGCTATCGCTTCAACGACAACATCCTCAGCGCCGGCGCGTCGTACTGGGTGAAGCTGGCCGAGAAGAGCATGCCGGCGAATTAGTTGCGCCTCTGCTACGTCATTCCGGATCGACGCGGGCGTCGTCCGGAATGACGTCGCTCCCCGACCGCGTGGTGGAACGCCCTCGCGGACCTCACCGAACGCAAAACACGCGCTCGACCACCGGCTTTCAAGCCGGCCTCGGCTCCGGGCGACGGCCAAACAACGGGAACCGTGCCGCGCGTCCAGGGCATCACGGCGCGAACCGGCCGGGCGCCGGCAGCCGGTCGTCGTCGATCAGGGGGATCACGACGTAGTTGAGCACATATTCCGTGCCAAGCCAGGTCATGACGGTGGAAATCAGCAGCACTGCGGCCAGCAGCATCATGTCGCGTCGGTCCATTGCACAAATACGCCGCCATGATGCGACCGTTTCACATTGGAGCCATGCCGCACGCGGTCGGACATGGAACTCCCACGCGGTGGGGCGGCCGCGGTCCCCGGCGCGAGGGGCTCGGCTCGGGTTCGTTGCGCAGACAGTTCGTCCCTGATCGAAGCGTTACGGGCGGATCCGGGGCTAGAGGGTGAGACCCCTTCCCGCCACCGGGCTTCACCATGACCGAGAAATCCCCGCTCGCGACCGAGCTTGCGCTTCTGCTGTTGCTCTCCACGCTGTGGGGCGCCTCCTACAGCTTCATCAAACTCGGCGTGGCGACGATCCCGCCGCTGACCTTCATCGCTGCGCGCACCCTGATCGCCGGCGCCGTGCTCGCCGTCATCATCCACGGCCGCCGCCTCGGCTGGCCGGCAGACCGCGCCACCTGGCGGAAGTTCCTCGTGCAGGCCTGCCTCAACAGCGTCGTCCCCTTCACCCTGATCGCCTGGGCCGAGCAGATGACGGATGCGGGGCTCGCGACCATTCTCAATTCGACCTCGCCCATCTTTGTCTTCCTTCTCACCGCTCTGGTGACGCGCCATGAGCCGCTGACCTCGCGGAAGCTGTTCGGGGTCGTGGCCGGACTGCTCGGCACCTGTCTCATCGTCGGCCCGCAGGCGCTCGACGGATTGGGCAATGGCCTGCTCGCCCAGCTCGCCATCGTCGCGGCCACCATCTGCTATGCGGGCGCGGCGATCACGGGTCGCGGCTTCAAGGGTCTCGATCCGATGCTGCCGGCGGCAGGCTCGCTGTTGTCGGGCGCAGCGCTTCTCGGTCCGGTCGCGCTCGTCGTCGACCGGCCCTGGACATTGACCCCGTCGGCGGCTTCGCTGGCGGCGCTGCTGGCGCTCGCAACGATCTCGACGGCGCTGGCCATGGTGATCTATTTCCGCCTGGTGCAGACGCTCGGTTCGCTCGGCGCGACCGCGCAGTCCTATCTGCGCGTGCCGATCGGCGTCGGCATCGGTGTGCTGCTGCTCGGCGAGCGGCTGTCGCCCACCGCCTGGGCCGGACTTGCCTGCGTGGTGGCGGGCGTCATCGCCATGGCGTTGCCGGCGCCAGCGCACCGCGCCATCATGCATCCGCCTCGAACCTGATGCGGCACACCAGCCCCTCGTCGTGATAGTCCTGCTCGATGCTGCCGCCGATGGCCGCAAGACTCGCGCGGATCATGCGCGTGCCGAAACCTTCGCCCTGCGGCGCCGCGATCGCGTGTGGGCCCTGCTCGCGCCAAGTCACGAGGCTGCGGCTGCTTTCATGGGCGAGCTGGACGTCCACTCGCCCGCCATCGCCGCGAAGCGCACCGTATTTGACGGCGTTGGTCGCGAGTTCGTGGAACACCAGAGCGAGATTGCGGACGGCCTCCGGGCCCAATTGCACATCCGGCCCTTCGACCTCCACCGCCCCCGATGCGCGATACGGCGCCAACTCGGCTTCGAGCAGCACACGCAACGTCATGACGCGATGATCCGACCAAGCGAGGCTGTTGGCGCGGGCAACGGCATCCAGCCTGAGCGCGATCGCCTCCCCCTTCGTCCGGTCCTCGCCGGACAGGCTCGAGCGGACGATCGCCTGAAACACCGCAAGCTGGTTGTGCACGCGATGCCTCAGCTCTCCGAGCAGCAATTCGCGCCCATGTTCGCTGCGCTTGAGTTCCAGCAGCGCGTCCCGGCACAGATTTGCGAGCCATATGATCAGCGCCGATGTGCCCAGGAATGCGACGAGGTTGACAGCCTCCGTCTGTCCCGGACGGTCGGTGAACCCGACGAGCACCACGGCAGCCGACAGCCACGCTGCAAAGACGGCAGCCGGAACGCCGCCAAACAACGCCGCAAGCAACACGGAGGGGAAGAAAGTCGCATAAGGCAGGGTTGCGCCGGCGAGATCGAGCGCGATGCGACCAGCGGTCGACATGGCAACAACGAGCCCAGTCAGCAGGAACGTGGTCGCCGACCACGGTCTGCTCCGGACGATCCAATCTGAAAGACTCCGACCCACGTGCACGTTCGACCCCGAACGCAACATGTATCGCCGTGCGCGAACCGGAACAAGCTGGTGGAACTGCGCCGCGTAGCGAAAAAGTTTTGGAACTTTTTTGATGTAAGTGCGTTCCGCGCGTTGCGTTTCTCGTTCCACGGAACTGGTCTTCCTCGACGTGAACATCGGTTCCCCGCAGTACGCCGCTCCGTCGAGCGGCCTACGATGCTGCATGCCAAAGCGTACGCATCCTTGGCCACTCGAGGCGCGATCATCGGTGAGCTAGCGCGGATCCACATGTCAAACAGCATCGGACATGGTGTCGCGTTCTCGCGACGCGAAGCGTCCGAGTCCTGCCGAGACCATGTCCCTTCCGAAAATCGAGAGGGCGCGGGGAAGGCCGGGAGCTCGCCGCTCCCATGGCCCCCGTGCGAATAAAAAGCACGGGGTAGGAACCACAGGTACGGCCGAGATCCCCCGGCCTTCCCCGCGCAATGGTCTCACGCTTATACGCAGTCGCCCTGGTGCGCCGGCTTGTTGGCCACCATTCGCGACGACGCGCCGAGGCACGTCGCGCGGGACACCAGCATCGGGGTGTCAGGCCGCTGCGACTTCACGTCCGCGCCATGCCCTTCGTCCGCGTAGCAAGCTACGCTGCGGCACCTCGCGGCCATCGCTCCCCGCCCCGCGTGTCGTGACGATCGCGCGCAACGCCCCTTGCATGAGGCGGGATGGCCAAGAGAGAAGCAGATTTCGACAATTCTGAAAACAAGAATATTTTTCACACACCGTCTGGACAGCGAGTCGCGCCTTGAATTCGCTCATGAATTCGACGCTTCGGCGCAGACCAATCCGGATCACGGCAATCGCGCAGATGCGCGTCCGTAGCGGGCCATCATGCCCGCCGGGCAAATCAGGCACACTCTCCTGCATGGATGATGCAAGCGATGCATCTTCGCGCGGCACATCCGGATGACAGGATCACGACAACTGCGAACGCGATGACGAGGGACCGTTCATCCGCCGCGGCGCCCTGCTCTCGGCAATGGATGTTGACGTGTCCAGGCATCAGCTACTAAGGCAATCGGCTTCGAGATTTGGAGTGCCGAGCGTGATCATCGTCTTCATCGTTGCCGCCTTTGCCTATCGATTCGCCATGCTGGCCGTCTCGATCCGCAACGAGAAACGGCTGCGCGCCGAGGGGGCCACCGAATATGGCGCGTCAGTGTCGCGCTGGCTGGCGATCGCGCATGTCGCCTTCTACCTCGCGGCGACCGCCGAGGGCCTTGTTCGCGATGCGCCGCTTGACGCCATCGGCATCGTCGGGTTCGTCATCTACCTGTTCGGCGCAGTCATGCTGTTCGTGGTGTCACGGCTGCTCGGGCGCGTCTGGACGGTCAAGCTGATGATCGCACGCGACCATCAGTTGGTGACGCATCCCCTGTTCCGCATGGTCCGCCACCCGAACTACTTCCTCAACATCCTGCCCGAGCTGATCGGCTATGCGCTGACCCTGCACGCCTTCATCACGCTGGTGGTCGGCCTGGTCGTCTATGCCATCCCGCTCACCCTGCGCATCAGGCAGGAGGAGCAGGTCATGCGGGAGAGGTTTGCGGCTTATTGAGTCGACCGGAGGCCGTCAGATCAGTTGAGCGGCAAGTTCCCTTACGTGCTCGGAGACGTTGGGACTGTTCATGATTGCGAAAGGGTCGAATTCCGCGAAGTCCTCCCTGATGAGGTCACCACCGTGGTCGAGTATCTCCTTGAAATCATCCCGCCCCAGAACGACGTAGGGCTCAAAGCCGATCGACTGCAGCAAAGCCCATACGTCACCAAGGGTCTCCGGTTGGCGCCTGCCCAGGGCTTCCGATACCCGGAAGCGAGAAAGCCCGCGCACCATGGCGACGAGATTGACGATGCCCGTGAAGTAATCTTTGCGGAGGTCGATATAGATCTTGTCTTCCAGAAAATCGGGCACCTCGGCCTCGCCCACGATGAGCGGAAGCATCACGGTGCGTCCTTCCTTCTGCTCCCGCGCGAGAGCCTTCTTGTACTCGGTCTTGGTCCAGACCGTCTTGTTGTAGTTCTCGGTGATGAGGATCGCGATGTAACGCGAGGCATCCATGGCCTTTGCGATTTCGTCGGTGAGGCTCTGGCCGACTTCCATCTCCCAATCATCCAGCCAAACGTCGAGTGAGCAGAAGTTCAGCGTCTTTGCGAGTTGAACGGCGGCCTTCTTGTCTCGCGACGAGTGACTGAGAAAAATGTCAGGAACGGCTGTTCGCTTCGCACCGCGCTGCACCGGCATCATCGCTCAATTCCCTGTTTCACTCGCGGGAGTTGGATTCCAGACCGCACGTCAGGCACGATGAGCTTGCCTCGCCCTCCACGTGCAGGTCAAGCGCCGCCTCTACCGCCCTAAACCGGGGGTCGAAACGACGGTGAAGCACGGCCGCAACAAATATCGATGGCTGTCCGGTCTCAGGCGCGCTTCCTGCCTCGGACAGGTCGAGGACGGCCGCCCGGTCGTTTGCGCGCCGAGTCCATCAGACGTAACCCAGCGCGAGGTGAAGGCCTTTACGCCTGCAGGCTCGGCGCGACCTCGCGCGCGATTTGAACGAGAGCCGCGATCAGCGGCGTCATCGGGTCGCGCTGCGGGATGACGAGGCCGATCTGATAGTTGATCACGGGATCGTTGATCGGAATCGAGCGCACCTTGTCGGCGAGCCCCAGCGTCTCCGCAAGCTTGGCCGGCATCACGCTGGCCCAGCGGCCCGTCTTCACATGGGTGTAGAGCACGAGCAGGGAATTCGACGTGAGCGTCGGCGTGACCTCGTTCCCGGCGGCGCGCAGCGCGCGATCGATGATGCGGCGGTTCTGCATGTCCGGCGTCAGCAGGCACAGCGGCACCTGCCCGACCTCCTGCCAGGTCACCTGCTCGCGATCGCCGAACATTGCATCCGGCGCGGTCAGCAGCCGATAGCTTTCGTTGTACAGCGGGATGGTGCGGACGCGGCCGATCGGCTCGTTCTCGATGTAGGTCAGCCCGGCGTCGACTTCGAGGTTTTCCAGCAGGCCGAGCACGTCGGCGGACGTGCACGACATGATGCGGAAACGCACCTCCGGATGACGCGCGCGAAACGGCGTCGTCAGCGACGCGACCATACCGAGCACGGTCGGCACCGCCGCGATCCGGATTTCCCCGGACAGCTTGTCCTTGAGGCCGTTGATCTCCTGGCGCATCGCCCGGAAATCCCCGACGATGCGGCGCGCCCAGTCCAGCGTGCGCTCGCCTTCGGGCGTGAACCCCTGGAAGCGCGAGCCGCGCTGCACCAGCATCACCCCGAGGATCTCCTCGAGCTGCTTGATGCTGGTCGACATGGTCGGCTGGGTGACGCCGCAGGTCTCGGCGGCGCGGCCGAAATGCCGCTCCTTGGCGAGTGCCAGCAACAATTCGAGCTTATCGATCAAGCAGCGGGCCCCCAGAAGTTGCAATCGCGGGCGTCGCCCGTGCGAAGCGCATCGTCATCACCGCGCGTTTCCATAGCACGGCCGGACAGCTCTCGACACCGCAAAGGGCGCCACGGCGCCGACTTGCGGCCGCCGCTTTTCAGTCAATTTTTAACAATCCGTCGATTGCTTTTCGCTATCGCAGCACGGGACAGCTTTATTGATATCTCGAACGATTCCAACTCTGATGCCGCCAACCATTCGCAACGCAACAATCGGGATGAGAATGACGCCGGTCTATGAACCCTGGGAGGCGGCGCGCGGCGCCGACATCATCGCCGAGCACAGCAAGCTGGAGGGCGCAACCCTGCCGATCCTCCATGCCTTGCAGGAAACATTCGGCCATGTGCCGGAGGATGCGCTGCCGATGATCGCGTCGGCGCTGAACCTGTCGCGCGCCGAAGTCTACGGCGTCTTCACCTTTTATCACGATTTTCGCAGCCGACCGGCCGGACGGCACGTCCTGAAGTTGTGCCGCGCGGAAGCCTGCCAGGCCGCGGGCGGGGATGCGCTGGCGGCCCGCGCCGAAGCCAAGCTGGGCATCGCGCTCGGCAACACCACGGCGGACGAGCGCGTGACGCTCGAGCCGATCTACTGCCTCGGCCTGTGCGCCACCGCGCCGTCCGCCATGCTCGATGGCCGCCTCGTCGGCCGTCTCGATGAAGCCCGCATCGATGCCCTCGTGTCGGAGGCCCAACGATGAGCCTGCGTCTTTTTGTCCCGTGCGATGCCGGCGCACTCGCCGTCGGCGCCGATGAGGTTGCGCAGGCGCTGCACGGCGCGGCGCTGGAACGCGGTGTCGAAATCGAGATCGTCAGGAACGGCTCGCGTGGGTTGTACTGGCTGGAGCCATTGGTCGAACTGGCGACCGCGCAGGGCCGCTTCGCCTTCGGCCCGGTGACCACTGATGACGTGCCGTCGCTGCTCGACGCCATCATTGCCGACAAGCCGCACAAGCTGTCGCTCGGCCTGACCGAGGAGATTCCCTGGCTGAAGCGGCAGACCCGCCTCACCTTCGCCCGCTGCGGCATCGTCGATCCGCTCTCGCTCGACGACTACCGCGCCCATGGCGGCTACAAGGGCCTGACCCGCGCGCTGACCCTGACGCCGGATGCCGTCATCGCCGAGGTCACGACGTCGGGCCTGCGCGGCCGCGGCGGCGCCGGCTTCCCGACCGGCATCAAGTGGAAGACGGTGTCGCAGACCGCGGCCGACCGCAAATACGTCATCTGCAATGCCGACGAGGGCGACAGCGGCACCTTCGCCGACCGCATGCTGATGGAAGGCGACCCCTTCGTGCTGATCGAAGGCATGACCATCTGCGGCCTCGCGGTGGGCGCCACCAAGGGCTACATCTACACGCGATCGGAATACCCGCACGCGATCGCGACCATGGCCAAGGCGATCGAGATCGCCAGGAAGGCCGGCTTGCTCGGCGACAAGGTCGCCGGCTCCAACTATACCTTCGATCTCGAGGTCCGCACCGGCGCCGGCGCCTATGTCTGCGGCGAAGAGACCGCGCTGATGGAGAGCCTCGAGGGCAAGCGCGGCCTGGTGCGCGCCAAGCCGCCGCTGCCCGCCCATCACGGCCTGTTCGGCAAGCCGACCGTGGTCAACAATCTCTTGTCGTTCGCGGCTATCCCTTTCATCCTCGACGAGGGCGCCAAGGCCTATGCCGATTTCGGCATGGGGCGCTCGCGCGGCACGATGCCGATCCAGATCGCCGGCAACGTCAAGTTCGGCGGCCTGTTCGAGACCGCGTTCGGCATCACGCTGGGCGACATCGTCGACGACGTCGGCGGCGGCACCTTCACCGGCCGTCCCGTCCGCGCGGTCCAGGTCGGCGGCCCGCTCGGGGCCTACTTCCCGCGCGCGCTGTTCGACACCCCGTTCGACTACGAGGCATTTGCTGCCAGGGATGGCCTGATCGGCCATGGCGGCATCGTCGTGTTCGACGACAGCGTCGACATGTCGAAGCAGGCGCGTTTCGCGATGGAGTTCTGCGCCATCGAATCCTGCGGCAAGTGCACGCCCTGCCGCATCGGCTCGACCCGCGGCGCCGAGACCATCGACAAGATCCGCCGCGGCGAGCGCGTGCCTGAGAACATCGCCCTGGTCGAGGACCTCTGCGGCACCATGAAGCTCGGCTCGCTGTGCGCACTCGGCGGCTTCACGCCCTACCCGGTGCTGTCGGCGCTCAAGCATTTCCGCGAAGATTTCGGACCCCAGCAGCCGCGTTTGCAGGCTGCGGAATAGCAATCGGAACAGGACATCGGCCATGTCGCTCATCCACGAAACCGATTACGGCACACCCCGCTCCAAGTCCGAGACGATGGTCACGCTCACCATCGACGGCCAGAGCATCACCGTGCCCGAGGGCACCTCGATCATGCGCGCGGCCATGGAGGCCGGCACGCAGATCCCGAAGCTGTGCGCGACCGACATGGTCGATGCGTTCGGCTCCTGCCGGCTCTGCCTCGTCGAGGTCGAGGGCCGCAACGGCACGCCGGCGTCGTGCACGACGCCGGTCGCGGCCGGGCTCGTCGTCCACACCCAGACCGAGCGGCTGAAGAAGATCCGCAAGGGCGTGATGGAGCTCTACATCTCCGACCATCCGCTCGACTGCCTGACCTGCGCCGCCAATGGCGATTGCGAGCTGCAGGACATGGCCGGCGCCGTCGGCCTGCGCGACGTGCGCTACGGCAACCAGGGTGAGAACCACGTGTTCGCGGACGCCTGCGGCGAGGCCAACCCGGCCTGGTTGCCCAAGGACGAGTCCAATCCCTATTTCACCTATGATCCTTCCAAATGCATCGTCTGCTCGCGCTGCGTCCGCGCCTGCGAAGAGGTCCAGGGCACGTTCGCGCTGACGATCTCCGGCCGCGGCTTCGACAGCCGGGTGTCGCCGGGCATGAGCGAAAGCTTCTTAGGCTCCGAGTGCGTGTCCTGCGGCGCCTGCGTGCAGGCCTGCCCGACCGCGACCCTGACCGAGAAGAGCGTGATCGAGATCGGCCAGCCCGAGCATTCGGCGGTGACCACCTGCGCCTATTGCGGCGTCGGCTGCACCTTCAAGGCCGAGATGCGCGGCGAGGAAGTCGTGCGCATGGTGCCGTACAAGGACGGCAAGGCCAATCGCGGCCATTCCTGCGTCAAGGGCCGCTTCGCCTGGGGCTATGCGACCCACAAGGAGCGCATCCTCAAGCCGATGATCCGCGAGACCATCGACCAGCCCTGGCGCGAAGTCTCCTATGACGAGGCCTTCACCTTCGCCGCCAAGAAGATGCGCGGGATCCAGGCCAAATACGGCCGCGACTCGATCGGCGGCATCACCTCCTCCCGCTGCACCAACGAGGAAACCTACCTCGTTCAGAAGCTGATCCGCGGCGGCTTCGGCAACAACAACGTCGACACCTGCGCCCGCGTCTGCCACTCGCCGACCGGCTACGGCCTCGCGACGACCTTCGGCACCTCCGCCGGCACGCAGGACTTCGACTCCGTCGAGGACAGCGACGTCATCATGGTGATCGGCGCCAACCCGACCGATGCGCATCCGGTGTTCGGCTCGCGTATGAAGAAGCGGCTGCGCGAGGGCGCCAGGCTGATCGTGGTCGATCCGCGCAAGATCGACCTGGTGAAGTCGGCGCATGTCGAGGCGGACTATCATCTGCCGCTGCTGCCCGGCACCAACGTCGCGATCATGACCGCGATGGCGCATGTGATCGTCACCGAAGGCCTCGTCAACGAGGCCTTCGTGCGCGAGCGCTGTGACTGGAGCGAATTCCAGGACTGGGCCGAATTCGTCTCCCAGGAGAAGAACAGCCCCGAGGCGATCGCCAAGATCTCCGGCGTGGATGCAGAGGCGATCCGCGGCGCAGCACGGCTCTATGCCACTGGCGGCAATGGCGCGATCTATTACGGGCTCGGGGTCACCGAGCACAGCCAGGGCTCGACCACGGTGATCGCGATCGCCAATCTCGCGATGGCGACCGGCAATATCGGCCGCCGCGGCGTCGGCGTGAACCCGCTGCGCGGCCAGAACAACGTGCAGGGTTCCTGCGACATGGGCTCGTTCCCGCACGAGCTGCCGGGCTACCGGCACATCTCGGGCGACGCGGTGCGCGACCAGTTCGAGGCGATGTGGAACGTCAAGCTCAACCCCGAGCCGGGCCTGCGCATCCCCAACATGTTCGACTCGGCGATCGACGGCACCTTCATGGGCCTCTACGTGCAGGGTGAGGACATCCTGCAGTCCGATCCCAACACCACCCATGTGGTGCAGGCGCTGTCGTCGATGGAATGCGTGATCGTGCAGGACCTGTTCCTGAACGAGACCGCCAACTACGCCCACGTGTTCCTGCCCGGCTCGACCTTCCTGGAGAAGGACGGCACCTTCACCAACGCCGAGCGCCGCATCCAGCGCGTGCGCAAGGTGATGACCCCGCGTAACGGCCTCGCCGACTGGGAGGTCACGATCGGGCTCGCCAAGGCGATGGGCTTCGAGATGAAGTACAACCATCCGTCCGAGATCATGGACGAGATCGCGGCGCTGACGCCGACCTTCACCGGCGTCTCCTATCAGAAGCTCGAGGAGATGGGCTCGGTGCAGTGGCCCTGCAACGAGAAGTTCCCCGAGGGCTCGCCGATCATGCATGTCGACGGCTTCGTCCGCGGCAAGGGCAAGTTCGTCGTCACCGAATATGTCGCGACCGACGAGCGAACCGGGCCACGTTTTCCGCTGCTGCTCACGACGGGGCGCATCCTGTCGCAGTACAATGTCGGCGCCCAGACGCGGCGCACCGACAACGTGGTGTGGCATGGCGAGGACGTGCTGGAGATCCATCCGCACGACGCCGAGCAGCGCGGCATTCGCGACGGCGACTGGGTGCGGCTGATCAGCCGCGCCGGCGAGACCACGCTGCATGCGCTGATCTCCGAGCGTGTGGCCCCGGGCGTGGTCTACACCACGTTCCACCATCCGCTGACGCAGGCGAACGTGATCACGACCGACTATTCGGACTGGGCCACCAACTGTCCGGAGTACAAGGTCACTGCCGTGCAGGTGTCGCAGTCCAACGGTCCGTCGGACTGGCAGAAGGCCTATGATGAGCAGGCCCGCAACTCGCGTCGTATCTCCCCGGTCGTGGAGGCGGCGGAGTAAGATGGCCGATGCGGTGCGCATCGCAAATCGTCTGGTCTGGCGCGACGGAGCCCTCAGTGAGGGCACCCGTCGCGTGCCGGAGGAGACCGCGGTCGCGCTGACCTATAATGGCGGCACTTATGCGGTCATGATGGCGACGCCGCAGGACCTTGCGGACTTCGCCATCGGCTTCAGTCTCAATGAAGGGCTGATCGCCGCGCGCGACGAGATCATTTCGCTGGACGTCGTTTCTCTTCCCGACGGGATCGAGCTCAGGATGTGGTTGCCCGACGCGTTGGCGCAGCGTCTGGCCGAGCGTCGCCGCGCCTTCGCGGGACCAACCGGCTGCGGATTGTGCGGCATCGATTCGATCGCCGAAGCGGTGCGGCCGGTGGCGCGCGTGCCCGAAGGCCGCGGCTTCCTTCCGCGCGACGTGATGACCGCGCTCGCCGCGATCGAGCCGCTGCAGAAGCTCAATCACGAGACCCGTGCCGTGCATGCCGCGGCGTTCTGGAGCCCCGCCCGCGGCATCGTCGCCCTGCGCGAGGATGTCGGCCGCCACAACGCGCTCGACAAGCTCGCCGGCCACCTTGCGCAAACGCGCGCGCGCGCGAGCGACGGCATCGTGCTGCTGACGAGTCGCGTCTCCGTCGAGCTGGTGCAGAAGGCTGCCGCGATGGGCGCGCCGGTCATGGTGGCCGTATCGGCGCCGACAGCGCTTGCGATCCGCATGGCCGACGCCGCCGGCATCACCCTGATCGCCGTCGCCCGCAACGACGGCTTTGAAATCTTCACCCATCCCGAACGGATCGTCGCGGGCACTGATCCGGGCGCGCGATCAACACAAGCGGACCAATCCCATGTCGCATAGCACCCACGACCGCCTGGTCTACATGGCCAACCAGATCGGCAAGTTCTTCCATTCCCAGGGCGGCGATCAAGCCGTGACCGGCGTCGCCGAGCACATCAAGAAGTTCTGGGATCCGCGGATGCTCAAGACGATCTTCGCCCATCACGATTCCGGCGGCGCCGGCCTCGATCCGGCCGTGGCCGAGGCGATCGGCCGGCTGAAGCAGGCGGCGGCTGCGAAGGAAAAGGCGTAAGGTCGCGTTCGCGTCGGCTTCAAGGCCGCGAACAGCTCACCCCTCCAGCAGCGCCGTGAACACGCGGCGCACCTCGCTCTGCGTCTCGCGCAGCCGCGCCTCCAGCGCCGAGAAGTCCGGTGCATCGCCGGCCCGCGCCATCACCCGCAGCAGGTCATCGCCGGCCAGATCCGGCTTGAACCTGTCGCTGACGCAGAGTCGGAGTATCTGCGTCAGATCGTGATAGAGCCGCGCCGCCTGGCGCAGGATGACGACCTCGGCGCGCGGCAGCACGCCGAGCCGCTCGGCATTGTCCAGCACCTGGAGCGAGCTGACGTCGAGGATCTCGGGCTTCGTCGCCGCGTGGATGAGCTGCAGATATTGCGCGACGAAGTCGATATCGACCATGCCGCCGGCGGCATGCTTCAGATCCCACAGATGGGCCTCGCCCTTCTCGGCTGCGATCGCGCGGCGCATGTCGGCGACGTCGCGTGCGATCGCGGACGTATCACGCGCCCGCCGCAGCGCCGCCTGGATGATCTCCTCGATGCGGGCCCGAAACGCGGGCGAGGCCGAGATCACCCGCGCCCGCGTCAGCGCCATGTGCTCCCAGGTCCAGGCCTCGTGCTCCTGATAATGGGCGAAGGACTCGATGTGCGAGGCGAGCGGGCCGGCGCGGCCCGACGGCCGCAGCCGCATGTCGATGTCGTAGAGCACGCCGTAATTGGTGCGTGAGGTGAAGGCCGAGATCAGCCGCTGCGTGAAGCGGGCGAAGTAGTGCGCCCCCTGCAGCGTGCGCTCGCCGTCGGAGTCGGGTTCATCGGCATCGAAATCATAGAGCAGGATCAGGTCGATGTCGGACGACGCGGTCATCTCGCGGGCCCCGAGCCGCCCCATCGCGACGATCGCCGTCTCCTGGCCCTTGATACGGCCATGCTGGGCGGCGAAGCGATCGGTGACGAGGCCGTGCACGGTGTGCACGATGCCCTCGGCGACGTCGGCGAAGGCGGTGCCGGCCTGCTGCGCCGATATCGTGCCGGACAGGATGCGCGTGCCGATCAGGAACAGGCTCTCCTGGCCGAACATGCGCAGGCGGTCAAGGAACTCCTCATAGGTGCCGGCGTCCCGCAGGGTCGAGGCCAGCCGCGCCGACAATTCGCGCTGGTCCGGGATGGCGCCGAAGAAGCGCGGATCGATCAGGCCATCCATCAGCCGCGGCTGCCGCGCCAGCATGTCGCCGAGCCGAGGCGCCGCTCCCAGCACCAGCGCAACCAGCGAGACCAGGTCGCGGTTCTGCCCGAGCAGCGTGATGAGGCGCCCGCCCCGCTGCAGCGCCTGCAGGAAGCGGTCGAACGCCACCACCGCGCGATCGGGCTCGTCGGCATGGGCGAGACCGTCGATCAGCACGGGAAGGAATTCGGCAAAGGCCGTGCGCGTCGTTTCGGCACGGAACACGCGATACTCGCCCGCGAGCCATTGCTGCAGGATCTTCGCGACCGTGACGGGATCGCGGAAACCGAGCGCTGCAAGATGTTCCATCAGGCGCGGCTCGTCGGGTCCGGCGCCGAAATTCACCGGCGGCAGGCTGACGGTACCGGTGGGATCGCCTTCGAACAGCCTGGCATAATGTCCCAGCACGATGTTGAGGTGGAACAGCAGATCGATCGCGAAGCATTCGCGGCTCTCATAGCCGAAAAAGCACGCGAACCGCCCCATCCCCTCAACGTCGTCCGGCAGGCTGTGGATCTGTTCGTCCGCCATCATTTGCAGCCGATGCTCGACGCGGCGCAGGAACTGATAGGCGACGCCGAGCTCGTCACGGGCCTGTTCCGTGATCCACTTGCTGGTGGTGAGCACGTCGAGCGCCTGCAGGGTCGGACGCACGCGCAGCTCCGGATGGCGGCCACCGGCGATCAGCTGCTGGGTCTGCGCGAAGAACTCGATCTCGCGGATGCCGCCGCGGCCGACCTTGACGTTGTGGCCCTCGACCGCGATCTCGCTGTGACCGCGATAGACCTGCATCTGCCGCTTCATGTCGTGCACGTCGGTCAGCGCCTGGAAATCCAGGTGCTTGCGCCAGACGAAGGGCGCCAGCTCGGCGAGCATCGCCTCGCCCGCGGCGATGTCGCCGGCGCACACCCGCGCCTTGATCATGGCGGCACGCTCCCAGGTGCGCCCGTCGCGCTCGTAGTAGTGCAGCGCCGCCTCCGTCGACATCGCCACCTGCGTCGAGGCCGGATCCGGCCGCAGCCGGAGATCGACCCGGAACACGTAGCCGTCAGCGGTACGCTGCTGCAGCAGCCGCGCCAGCGCCTGGGTGACGCGCACGAAGAACGGCTGCGGCTCGATGTCGGGAGCCAGCGTGCTGGTCTCGGGATCGAAGAACACGATCAGGTCGATGTCGCTGGAATAATTCAGCTCGCCGGCGCCCATCTTGCCCATCGCCAGCACGAACAGACCGCTGCCCAGCTCCGGCTGCTCGGCATCCTCGGGCGAGAGCCGGCCGCGCGCGGCCTCCTGGCGGAACAGATGGCGCAGCGCCATCTGCACCGACGCGGTCGCGACATCGGTCAGCGCCGCCGTCACCTGCATCACCGGCCAAACCCCGCCGATGTCGCACAGTGCGATCAGCAGCGCCGCCTCCGACTTGAGCCGACGCAGCAGGCTCATCACCTCGGCCTCGCTGGCGGCCGCGAACACCTCGCGGCCAGTGCGCGCGATCAGCTCGGCAAGATGCGCCTGCGGCTCGGAGCGCAGCAGCCGCTCCAGCCGCCTGGCATCGGCGCGGACGAGATCGAACAGATAGGGCGAGCACTCGGCGATCCCCAGCAGAATCGTGCGGGCCCAGCCCTCCGCCAGCAACGCCTTCAGGCCGGTGGCCTGCGGCGGCGCGAGCTCGGCGAGCCAGTCATCGAGACGTTGCTCTGCTGTCGCAGGCGCACGGACATGCGGGCCGGCAACAAAACGCGCGGCCAGACTGCTCTGCCCGTCCGCGTTTCCCGGCGCGGATGAGATCATGCCGCCTTCTGTGGCACATCCTGTGTTGGAGCCGCAAGCTTCGCGGACAGGCCCGCGCCCGCGGGCAGGACCAGGGTCGCGACCAGCCCGGGATGGGCGTCGCCCAGCCTCAGCTCGCCGCCATGCAGGGTCGCCACCGCCGCGGCGAGACTGAGGCCGAGCCCGGAACCCGGCAAGGTGCGGCTCGCCTCCAGCCGCACGAACCGCTCGACGGCGTGCTTGCGCTCGGCCTCGGGAATGCCCGGGCCATGATCGGTGACGCTGAGCAGCACCTGTCCGCCCTCCCGCCGCGCCTCGATCAGGATCTCCCGGCTGCTCGCAGCCAGATTGGAATCGAGCGGCAACGCGGCCGGCCTGCCGTACTTGATCGCGTTCTCGACGAGATTGGCGAGCGCCTGGCTGATCAGCTCGCGATTGCCATGCACTGGCGCTGCCGCAGACTTGACGCGCAAGGTCATCTCATTGTCCTCGGCGAGCGGCTCGTAGAGCTCATGGATGCCGCCAGCGACGTCGGCGGCATCGAATTCGACCATGTCGCCGCGCGCCTGTCCGGACTCCGCGCGCGCGATCATCAAGAGCGCATTGAAGGTGCGGATCAGGCCGTCGGATTCCTCGATCGTGCGCTCGAGCGCCGCGCGATATTCCTCCTCGGACCGCGACTTCGCCAGCGCCTCCTCGGCACGGTTGCGCAGCCGCGTCAGCGGCGTCTTCAGATCATGCGCGATGTTGTCGGAGACCTCCTTGAGGCCGGTCATCAGCGCCTCGATGCGCTCCAGCATCGCGTTGAGGTTTTCCGCGAGACGATCGAGCTCGTCGCCGCTGCGCCCGACCGGCAGCCGCCCCGTGAGGTCGCCGGCCATGATCCGCTGCGTCGTGCCGGTCATCGCATCGATCCGACGCAGCACGCGCCGTGCGACGAAGATGCCGCCGCCGATGCCGAGCACGATGACCACCAGAAGCGACCATTGCGCCGCCTTGGCGACGATGCCGAACAGCCGGCGCCGCTCCTCGAGGTCGCGCCCGATCAGCAGACGAAAGCCGCTCGACAGCTGCGTGACATAGACCAGCGCGCGATGGTTCTGATCACTGGTGTCATCGAGCCGGCGATAGAAGGTTTCCGACCAGCCGGACGAGCCCATCACGCCGGGCGCGAGCGAGCCGACATTGCCGGCGATCATCTGGCCCGTCGCGGTGGTGATGAGATACAGATTGGCGCCGGGTCGCAGCGCGCGACTCTCGATGGCGCCGACGGTCCAGCGCAGGCCGCCGCGGGTGTAGATGTCGGTCATCTCGCTGATCTCGGCGGTGACCGTGGTCGAGATCTGCTCGGTGATGAGGCGGCGCGTATTCCAGGCGAAATAGCCGAGCAGCGAAGCCGCGAACAGCGCGAACAACAGCAGATAGACCAGCGTCAGCCGGAACGCGGTGGTTCGGATCAGCTTACCGAAGGCCGTCACGGATCATGTACTTCTAAGCGGTTGATTTTGTAAGCGGATGATTTTGCTGGCGTCTTGCATGCCCTCAAATCTAGCCGTTTCTCCGGAGCGCCAGAAGTGACAAATCGTTCACGTGAGCGCAAACCCGCGCGTCGCAGCGCCCCGCAAAGACACGCCAAGATCGCAATTGAAGGCATTGAACCACCAAAGGACGGATTTGAAGCATTTTTGTTACAAAGATCGTGAAACGACGCCGTCGGGCACAAGCGGCTTTTACCATTTTACCGACAAGAAAAGCCTTCCACTGATCCGGGAACGTGGCCCTTGTCCACGAGTGAGCTCGGAGGACGCGGTCAGTACGAAGGCGCGTCACCGGCGGAGACGCGAACGACCTCGAGAGCGGTCGCCTATAGGGCAGCCGGCTTGGATGAACTCGACTTGCCGGTCATTGATCGCAGTGCCCGCGACATGGATTGACACCGAGTTTTTCGACGCAAACGAGGCGGGCCCTGCCCACTCAGCGCGTCGCGATCGCGCATACGGAAGAGCGCGCCGCAACCAATTCCGCCATCTGACGCAGCACGATGGAATCGACGCGTTGTCGCGATTGCCGATACCTAACGACGGCCCCTGGGCGAACACATTCGAGGTTGCTGGCCGCGAATGCCGTCACCATGAGGCCGACCATGCCGGCGACATTCGAACTCCAGGTGACGTTCGGCGTTTCCGAACCGCGAACTACAACGCCCTTGATCATCGCCGAAGGCCGACGAGGGCGGCTCCGTGGCCCATTCGAGATGAATCAGATGTTAGTTGGAAGGCAACAATTCGACCTAATCAGTGAAGGACGGCGTATCGGCCGGCGGGAGCGCCGCACACGCGCGCGCACATCGGGTCTCACGAAGCCATCTCACTCGAAACTCTTGATTCCACCTTAAGTTTGTATTCTATTACCATGCAATCGACGGGGAGGCAGTCGCCGTGCGAAGGGCTGGAACGAACACTGGACAGTTAGTCAAGGCTGGCGCCCATCGGCTAGAGCTAAACGATAGAGCCTGTTTCTGCTGATGGTTTCCGATCTGCGTTGAGTATTGGACGGGGCTTCACGGAATGGTCTGCAGATGCGACCCCGCCTTCCCCCGTTGAACGCGCTTCGCGCCTTCGAAGCAGCGGCTCGCAACCTCAGTGTCACGAAAGCAGCCGACGAGCTCTGCGTAACGCCGGCCGCAGTGACACAGCAGCTCAAGATTCTGGAAGACGCGCTTGGCCGTCGCTTGATCCGCCGCGTCGGCCGCGGCGTAGAGTTGACAGAAAACGGCCAGCAGCTCTTTCCCGTCCTTTGCCGAACCTTTTCGGATATTTCGTCAGCAGTCACCGGGCTGACGTCGCATAGCGCGACGAAACTCAGAACCAGCTTTCTGGCGACCGTCGCCCAGAGATGGCTGGCGCCGAGGTTGATCGGGTTTCGGCGACAATTCCCGGATATTGCCGTCGCCGTCTCAACGTCGTTCCGCCTGGTCGATTTTACGAGAGAGGATATCGATGTCGCCTTGCGGCTCGGCTACGGATCCTGGCCGGGGCTCCATTCGACGTTCGTGATGAACGAAGAACTGTTCCCGGTCTGCTCGCCCACCCTGCTGCGCGAAGCGACACTCCCTGCTGGATCAGACCTGCTTCGTTGCCATTCGCTGGTCCACACCATCGTTCGGCCGACGGACTGGCACGCTTGGCAGGTCGAGGCCGGACTCGAGGATTTCGATGCCACCTCAGGATTTCATTGTGAAAATTCTGCGCTCGCGCTCGAGATGGCCGAATACGGGTTGGGACTTGCGATCGGCCGAACGCCGCTGGTCATTTCCGCACTCGCATCAGGACGATTGGTGGCGCCATTTGCGGCGCGGATGTCAAATCCTATGTCCTACTATCTGGTCTGTCAGGACACCGCCGCACGACGCCCCGAGATTGCCCGATTTCGCGACTGGATCGTAAATGAAGGTATCGAAACGATGGAGGCGATCAAGAAGTACATCCGGCGATCCGATCCTTAGACCATCAGCGCGCTTCAAGCACTTGTTTTCAGGGCTGCGCAAGAAGAGCCGTGCCGTAGTCTGCCATCGCGCGATCCCAATTCACATCCATGTGTGCAGCCATGACCTGGAGATCGCACCAGTGGCGCTGCACCGGGTGCGTCTGTGCGATGACGGAGGTTCCAAGCTGGGACACCAGTTGTTGCACGGCGTTCACGCACAAGCGGGTCAGCCTGGCCCGATCCCGCTTGATCGCTGCATAGTCTCGATCGGAGAGATCGCGGCTGTAGCAACCCGCCTCATGCAGTCTTGATAGAATGCTGCGATACAAAAGTCGTGCGCATTCGATATCGGCGATGATCTCGCCGGCGCGCATGGCGAACGCCCATTGATTCCCATTCGGCTGCCGTCCATGGCGCTCTCGCATGATCGCAAGTCCCGCCGCGACCGCTCCCTCCGCACAGCCGAGCAGAGGGCCGACGATGACGCTGGTCAGATAGGGAATAAGAGAAACCGACTGCAAGTAGTGACCACCGCGTTCCGCCGAACGCCCCAGAACATTGTCCAGCGGCTGCGCCCAGCTTTCTGAAATCGAACGATCGCGGATAATGATGTCGCGCGAACCGGTCCCTGCCATTCCGATGGCCTGCCAATCATCGCCGATCTCGATGTCGATGGCTGGCAGCAGCGCCATAACCGTCCGGGCGTCGCGTCGGGACGGATGCAGGCATGGACCGGACACGACCACCCATGTCGCATAGTCCACGCCGGAGCCGAGTCGCCACCGACCATCGACCCGATATGCGCCACCGTCCAGGGATATTCCGCCGGCCGCCGTCGCCGATCCCGTCGCGACAAGTTGACGGGCCCCGCTCCGGAAGACCGCGTTCACGGCCTCTGCTGGAAATCGCGATACGATCTGAATGTGTCCTCCGACCAGGCCCACGATCCATGCTGTCGAAGGGCACGCGCGCGCCGCGAGCCTTGCCACTTCTGCTAGGACGGGCCAATCCAATTCGAGGCCGCCGAAACGCTTCGGCATCGCGAGCTGAAGCAATCCGGCGTCGAACAGCTCATCGACCGACTCGCGCGGCAGCTTCCCAAGCCTGCGGGCTTCCTCCGCACGTTTGCGCCATCGTGGGAGCAGCGCCTCGACTGTCGCATAGAGCGTCGCAAGCGACGGCTGGTCCGCTCCCCAATAGACCGTCCCGTCCAGCCTATCCATGCGCACGCTCCAGAACCTTTCGCAACATTGGCTGCTCGAAGACGAACTGATCTTCAATCAAGGGCGGGCCGAGAAGGCGGACGAACTCTTCGATGCGCTGCCCGTCGTTCGAGGCGACGAACTCGTAGAAATTCGTGCTATTCCACAACAGATAGCAGTGCGAGAAGTGTCGTCCAATCGAGCTCACGAGCTCGTCGAGGAGAACCTCCCCCTCATACATGCGCAGCAGCATCTGCTGCCGTTTCCACTCGATCTCTTCGAGCGTAAAATAATGCGCCTTGTGCTGCTCGTCCTTGACGCGTTCCCGTCGTTCGTACTCGAGGCGGTCGGTGTGATTGAGCTTTTCGAGAAAGAAGACCAGCCCATCGTCCCTGAGCATGCGACAGCCCTGCTCGATCTGGAAATCGCGGTCCTTGCCGTAAAACTGAAAGGCGGCGGTTTCGTAGATATAATCAAAGCCGCCGTGGAAATCCTCGTCGTCCACCAGCGTGCGAAGGACGTCCTGGTCGAGCTTCAGGAACGACATCGGAACGAATCTCGACAGGGCCGGATCGGCAAAGCGATCAAAGTGCTCCTCGTTCGCCTTGTTCGGAGAACAAGTCAGTGTCTTGACGGCGCCGCCGGAAAACGCGGCAAGCGTCCGCGCGTTGGAGCCATCGAAGGCATCGATCTCATAAAGCAGGCAGGGCCGACCGCTGCTTTCGGCCCGCGGTCTCGACAGACGGCTCAGCGCCACGCCCACGCGCGACATTTCCTCGAGGATGCCTGGAATGCTGGCGAGGAAATGCGAGAACAGTGGTCCTGCCTTCGGTACCAGCCGGTCGTGATACTCCAGCACGTCGGCATCCGCTATCCGGTTGCGGATCCGCGTCAGCACCGGCTGCCGCGGCACTTGTGCCGCTCCGGTCGCCAATTGCTCGAATTGCCGCGCCAATCGGATCATCGAAGATTGCTGAAGATAGGCGTCGACGTCGGTCGCAGGTCGATTGGTCATGCCCGAAGACCTCCACTGATGCTGGGCCGAGGATGAGGATGGGGATAGGGATCAGGACAATGCGCGGGTCGCGGTTTTTCCCGACGCGGTCCGCGGCAGCGCCGGTACGAACTCCACGAAGGCAGGCACCATGTGCCAATCGAGATGCATCGTGCAGTATTCGACCAGTTCCTGGCTCGTGATGGACGTCGCCTGCTCCGCCACGATCAATGCCTTGGGGAGATGTCCGACGGTTTCGTCGGCGACGGGGACTACGGCGGCTTCCGAAACCGCGGGGTGGGTTATGAGCAATTGCTCGATCTCTCGCGGATTGACCTTGAACCCGCTCCGCGCAAAGGCGTCGTCCTTCCTTGCGACGTAATAGAGATACCCCTGGCCATCGACGCGGAACAGGTCGCCCGTCAGGAACACCCGAGCTTCACCGGCCACCCCCTCAATCATTCGGTCGGAGGTCTCTTCCGGCATGTTCCAATATTTCTGCATCAGCAGATCGCCGGCAACACCGAGCTCGCCGACCTGCCCCGGCTCGGCCATGAGGGAGCGATCCTCGCCAAACAGATAGGTCCGCACGCCGGGAATGGCCCGGCCGACCGACTGCGGCCGTTGATCGATCTCGTCGGGCGGCAGAAACGAGACGCGCTTGCACTCCGTGAGCCCATAGTTGGAGAAGATCTGGACGCTCGGCCACGCCTCTCGCAAGCGGCGGATATGCTTCACCGGCAGGGCCTGGCCGCTCGTGGAGATGTAACGCAGCGATCTCGGCGCGCGCCTTCCCAGCGCGGTCGCCTTTAACAGGTGGAAGATGAAGGGAGGAAAAACCTGCAGCCCAGTCACGCCGTGTGCGTCGATCAGATCGATGATCTCATCGGGGTCATCCGGCAAAGCCCGCTCGACGAGCGCGGTCCCCCCGAACATGAGCGGCATCATCACATTATAGAAGCCGTAGTCGGAGCCCAAGGTCGAATAGCTCAGAACCACATCCTCGGATGTGTTCTTGAGATAGCCGGTCACCGATTTGAACGCAGCGATCATATTTTTGTGATTGACGGCGACGCCCTTCGGGCGCGACGTCGAGCCCGACGTATAGAAGATGACTGAAATATCCTCTTCCCGCACCTCCCGGCAAAACGAACAGTCGCGTTCTGGCACGGCGGCAGAAAAATCGTCTTCACAACCATAGATTGTGATGCCTGACTGGAGCTCCCGCAATTCGGCCGCCCGATCGGTGATCACCGCACAAGCACCGGAATCCTGAAGCTCGAACATCAGCTTTCGGAGCCCGAAGGTGTGATGAACTCCCACGAGAACCGCACCGGCCTTGAATATGCCGAGAACAACACCGAGCAAACGAACGGAAATCGCGCCATAGATCGCGACCCTGTCTCCAGCACGGATGCCGTCATCGACGAGGCGAGCGGCGACCTGATTGCCGATATCATCCAGCTCGCGATAGGTCGCGCGCGCGCCATCGATCTTCACTGCGATCTTCTCTGGATAGTCTCGAACACTGCGTTCAATATAGTGATGGAAAAGGCACACTCGGAAGCTCCCGCAACCTCTGGATGAGTTTTTATAACAAAGAGTCGCAGCTCATGGTAGGAGAATTCCGTTACACGTCGTGTTGTGCAAAATGACTGAGGAAACATGTTTGTACGCGATCTCGAAGAAGTCGAAAAAACAGGCAGGTTCGTCGAGTGGGGAAATGGCACGAGCCACCGGCTATTGACGGCAAGCGATGGAATGGGTTTCGCCGTATGCCACACCGTGGTTCGCGCCGGCACAGTATCAAGGCTGCAATACCGATCTCACCTGGAAGCATGCTATTGCATTGCGGGGGAAGGTGAAGTCGAGGACATGCAAGGCAATGTGTATCGGCTCCGCCCGGGCAGCATCTATGTTCTCAACGAACATGACGAACACTATCTGCGCGGCGGCCCGGCGCAGGATCTGGTGCTGGTAAGCGTGTTCAACCCGCCGCTCGCCGGCCACGAGCAGCACAATCTCGACGCAGACAGCGGATCGTCTTACTGAGGCGGTTCATCAGCTGGTTGGGGTTGCTCGTTGGAACTGAAGCATCAAGCCTTCTTCTACTCTCTCTTCCTCTCACGGCTCGCGGACCAGATCCTTCTGTTTCTGGTCCCGCTGGTCATTTTCCAGTTGACCGGCAGCGTCGCCTGGTCGGGAGCGGCATTCCTGCTCGAGACATTGCCGCGCTACTTGTCGTTTCCGATCTGCGGCGTGCTGTGCGATCGAAAATCACCTTTGGCGCTGTTGCATATTAGTCAGCAGTTTCGTGCCGTGGCCTGCTTCGCAGGCATGACCGCCTACGCGGGCTTCGGCGGAGTCGGCTGGCTGATCGGGATATCCGTCGCCTGCGGCGTTCTGACGACGCAGGGGCTGATGGCGCGCGAGGTTCTGCTGCCTCAAGTCTTTCATCGGCACAGGTTCGAGAAGGTCGCCTCCTACACCCAGATTGCCGATCAGCTCGGCATGGTGCTCGGGCCGCTGGTCGCCGCCGGCCTTCTCAAGCTATGGTCCTGGGAATACGTGGTGGTCTCGACGACCGCCCTGTTCATGGCGGCTGACGGCGCCATGATCATCTGGCAGCGATTCGTCCGGCCGGCATTGGCCGAACCGACGCCGGCGCCAAGCGGTTGGGCCCTGCCGATGAAAACCGCACTGCGGCACGTCATCGGACGACCGGGCCTGGTGGAGACCGTTCTTCTCGCAGCCGCCGTCAACCTCATCATTGGCGTGACCCTCGCAACGTCAGCGGCGATGGTGACCGGTGTCCACGGAGAAACAGACTCCTATTACGCCGTTCTTCAGGCCGCAGGCGCGATTGCGACCGTCGCCATCTTGTTCGCCACCGCGCATGCGCCCGCGTCCTTGCAGGTCTTGGGCGTCATCAGCTATGCGATGATCTTTGCCGGCGGCGCCGTCTCGGGACTGGCTTCCGACGCCCACGTCTACGCGCTCGGCTTCGTTCTCATTGTCGGTTTCGACAAGATGTTCAGTGTCTTCATTCGCAGCCTGCGCATGAAGATCATTCCCCGGGAAGATCTCGGCAAGACGACGGGCCTCATCATCATGCTGAACAACCTGTCCCAACCTCTCGCCGGCCTCCTGGTCAGCCTGTTCGCCGGCCTCTACGGCGCAGGCACGGTCATTGTCGCGCTGTCTCTCTTCATGGGCCTGCTCGGCCCGCTGGTCGCGGCGATCTGGCTTCGCCGGACCGCCCGAACGGTCAAGCTGGACCAACGATGATGTCCCCGCCGCGTCATCGACCTTGGCGGGGGCTCGGCGCCGACACCGCAGCTGCCGCCGTTGACGCCGGCGCGCGATTGCTGCCCGATTGCGCCAGATGCTCAACGAGCATCTTGGTCACGGTCGAGAGCCCGGCAGGATCGCGGGTCACGATCTTCAATTCCCGATAGGCCCAGTCATCTCTGAGCTGGACCGCCTTGATGCCCATGCCTGAAGCCAACACTTCGAACGCCCGATCCGGGATCAACCCGACACCCAGGCCACACTGCACCATCCGACAAATGGCATCAAAGCTCGGTACGTTGATCCGCAGATTGACCGCCTTTCCCGCCTCGGCGGCTGCCGCGCGCGAACGGGTGTAGATCGCGCTGTCGGCGTGGAAGCCGATGTGATCAAAATCCAGGCTTTCCACGAAATCGATCGATGCCCGATCAGCCAGCGGATGATCCTGCGGCACCGCCAGCGCAAGCCGGTCGCTGCGATAGGGACGCGCAAAGAGGTCACGGCTGTTGGTCGTGGACACACAGATCCCGACTTCCGCATACCCCTCCTCGACGGCCTTGACGACACCCGCACTCAGTCTTTCCTCAAGATGGATCTTGACCAGGCTGTGGGTCGCGAAGAAGGCCGGCAGCTCGTCGGGAAGGAATTCGACGATGGCCGACACGTTCGCGAGCATCCGGATGTGGCCCCTGATGCCCATGCGGTATTCGTCGAGCTCCGCCCCCATCTTCTCGACGCTCGTCAGCATCGATCGCGCGTGATGCAGCAGGGATTCCCCGGCGGGAGCCAGCATCATGCCCTTGGAGTGCCGGACAAAGAGGTCGGTTCCAAGCGCCTCTTCAAGCTCCGCCAGGCGCTTGCTCACCGCGCTCATGGCAATGTTTTCCCGCGACGCCGCGCGCGTCAGCGTCCCCTCCTCGCACACCGCGACGAAGAGCTGGAGCGACGTCAAATCGATACGCCGGATGAGATTGTTGATTTGCCGCATCAGTCCTTCAAGTCCCGTAGGCCATGAGCGATCCTCCCGACGACCTCCGCCGCCGCGCGGCCAGTGCGCGCCACGACCGCAAGTAAGCCCGACCCACCACGCGCCGGTCAAGGTCGAAAGAAGCCGTAAATCCCTCCAGGGCGTGAGTGATCTTCGAGGTCCCATGTCTCGCCGCAGCTGCCGGCAAGCCTTCGTCGAATGCGAATGGTGCCTTGCCTAAAAAGCGTTGGCGCTCTCCGGCAGGGCTCATCATCCTGCCACCACCTGGGAGTCAGTGAGACGGACGATGGCCGGAATCTCCGAAAGACATGACCTTGCAATCTCGCGGCCGCTCGGGCCTGCGCCGGAGACGCTCGGCCCCGGCATGTCAACGACGACCGTGTCCAGGACACACAATATTGTCGGTGTATCGCTGGCGGCTATCGGGGCGGTGGCGTTTTCCCTTCGCGCGATATTCGTCAAGCTCGCCTATGAGGACATGAGCGATCCCGTGACGCTGCTGGCCCTGAGAATGATCTTCTCACTGCCGTTCTTCGTCATTGCGCTCGCCGTGTATCGGGGGCCTTCCGGCGGCCGGAAGCTTCCGCCGATCACCGTGCACGACGCGATGGCGCTCGCCGCCCTGGGCTTCGTCGGCTACTATCTGTCAAGCTTCCTCGACATGATCGGGCTGCAATATGTCGCCGCCGGCGTCGGCCGGCTGATCCTGTTCGTGTACCCGACCATCGTGGTGGTGATCTCCTCGGTCGTCCTCAGGAAGCCGATTACCCGACGCGAGCTGATCGCGCTGGCGATCACGTATATCGGTGTCGCGCTGGTTCTTTCGGGACAGTTCGACAAGAGCAGTGAAAATTTCTGGCTCGGCGCACTGCTCGTCATGCTGAGCGCGGTGAGTTTCTCGGTCTATCTCGTTGGAAGCGGCGAGGTCGTGCCGAGGCTCGGTTCGATACGCTTCACGGCCTATGCCACGACCACGGCCAGCGTATATTGCATCGTCCAGTTCATGGCGCTCCGCCCGCTGAGCGCGCTCGTGCTGCCCACCCGGGTCTACCTGCTCGCCCTCTGCATGGCGCTGTTCAGCACCGTGA
Organism: Bradyrhizobium ontarionense; assembly: GCF_021088345.1. Taxonomy (NCBI): domain Bacteria; kingdom Pseudomonadati; phylum Pseudomonadota; class Alphaproteobacteria; order Hyphomicrobiales; family Nitrobacteraceae; genus Bradyrhizobium; species Bradyrhizobium ontarionense. The sequence continues at coordinate 2,327,327 of NZ_CP088156.1, forward strand.
TGCCCGTCTTCATGATGGCCGAGGCGCTGCGCCGGATCGGCGCAAGCCGCGTCGCGATGATCAGCGCCCTCGGTCCTGTGGCCACCGTCGTTTCAGGATATCTCGGGCTGGACGAGAGGATGTCGCCGCTTCAGTCGGCCGGCGGCCTGCTGGTCGTGATCGGCGTGCTCATCGTTGCCGCCCAGGCCCGCGCCATGGACAAGAAATAGCCGATCATCCGGCCCGGCCGCAGCACATGCTGCTCAGGGGATGAGAAGTGTCTTTCCGACCGTCTTGCGGCTGTGAAGATCACGGTGCGCCTGGGCCGCCTCCACCAAGGGAAGGGTCTGGCTGATCCTTGGCTTGATGGTTCCTCGCGAGACCGCAGCCATCAGCTCCGAAGCAGACGCCACGAGATCCTCGCGACGTGCGATGTACGTCCAAAGCGTCGGCCGCGTCAGGTATAACGAGCCCTTTTCGGCGAGAATTCGCGTCTCGAAGGGCCCGATCGCGCCGGAGGATTGGCCGAACGAGACCAGCAGCCCGAACGGCTGAAGGCAATCCAGCGAGCTCACGAAGGTATCGCGGCCAACCGAGTCGTAGACCACGCGCAGCTTTGCGCCCTTGGTGAGGTCGCAGACACGCTCGACCAGGTTCTCGCTCCGATACAGGATCGTATGAGTGCATCCGTTGGCGCGTGCGAACTCGGCCTTCTCTTCCGTGCCTACGGTTCCAATGACGGTCGCACCGAGGCTGGCCGCCCACTGGCAGAGAATGAGACCGACACCGCCGGCGGCAGCGTGCACCAGGATCGTGTCGCCGGGCTGCACGGAATAGGCGCGCCGAAGCAGATAGTGCGCGGTCATGCCCTGAAGCGCGATGGCGGCGGCTTGATGATCGGTGATGTCATCGGGCAGCTTCACCAGCCGCTCTGCGGGAACGTTGCGCAGTCGGGCGTAGGCGCCCAGGCTCGCAATCGCGTAGACGACACGATCTCCGGGCCGCAGACCGGCCACTCCTTCTCCGAGGCATTCGACGACCCCGGCGGCTTCGAAGCCGATGCCGCTGGGCAGCGGCGCCTTGTAGAGCCCGGTGCGGTAGTAGGTGTCGACATAGTTCAGGCCGATGGCGGTCTGCCGCAACCTCACCTGGCCCGGCCCTGGCGGATCGAGCCTCGACTGCTCGACAGAGAGCACCTCCGGTCCGCCGGTTTGACGAATAAGGACAACCTCGGTGTCCTCGGCGAGCGCGTCGGTGCGGCCCACAGCCTTCAATGGCATCGCGGTCATCGGTACTCCCCTGTCCCGTACTGCAAATTCGCGTCGCCGCCCGGCCACGGCTGCTGCGCCGACAGCCGCCGAAATCGTTCGCGCCAGCGGAGCAGCACGGCCGGATTGCGGATGTGCCGCGGATCCCGCCCCTGGATCACACACATGACGTTCTCAACCGCGGTCGGCGCGAGCGAGGCGAACAGCTCCCGCGTACAGCCGACCGTATGCTCGGTGAGGATGACATTCTCCAGGCCGCGAAGCGGATGATCTGCAGGGGGAGGCTCCGTCTCAAAGACGTCGATGGCCGCGCCGGCGATCCGTCCGGCAGAAAGCGCCTGCGCCAGCGCCGCCTCGTCGACGATGCCACCGCGCGAGGTGTTGATGACGCAGGCCTCGCGCTTCATCCGCGCGAACTCCGCGGGTCCGAGCAGCCCGCGCGTCTCGGCGGTCAACGGCAAGTGAACGCTGACGACGTCGCTGCGCGCCAGCAATTCGTCAAGCTCCACGAAGCGCACGCCGGCGACCGGCGTATCATCCGGATGTCGGTCATAGGCCAGAATCTCGGTGCCCCAGCCGTGCAGACGTCGCGTGACGGAGCGCGCGATGCGACCGAACCCGATCAGCCCGATGGTCCTGCCGGACACCATGCGCGCCGAAAGTTCATCCGCCCGCGCACGGGCGGACCGCAACGCGAACTGGCGCTGCTTGCGCGGCAGGTCCAGCAGGAGAGCCGCAATGAGCATCACGGTCGCTTCCGCCAGGCTTTCCACGTTTTCGGCCGTCGCGCCGTTTGCGACGATGATGCCGCGGTCGGTCGCCGCCGGCAGATCGATCGAATCCGTGCCTATCGAGGCGAAGACGACACCGTGTAGCCGCGGCGCGACCTCGAGCGTCGCCGCATCGATGATGGTCCGCGAGCTGATCAGGAGCACAGATGCCGCCTCGAAGTATCGTCGGGCGGTCGGAAGCTGGTAGCGCGTGCGGTGTGGCGGCGGTTCGCTGTGTCCGCGGATAACATTGCAACCTGCCGCTCCCAAGGCTGCGGCGGCGTGGTCCAAGGTGTCACCGAGAACCCGGTCGCTCCCGACGAACACCGTGACGCCAGCTACTCGGGCTTGCGCCGGCTCAGACAACACGACGGACACGCGATTCGTCTCCACGAATGGCAAAATCGACGGCAGCACCGACAAATGCCTCCAGCGCCTCCTCGCTCATCCATGCCATGTGCGGCGAGAGCAGGACGTTGTCGGTCTGGAGCCAGGGCGATCCCGGTCCGATCGGCTCATCATCAAAAACGTCGAGTGCCGCACCGGCGATCCGACGCGCGCTCAACGCCTGCCGCAATGCTTCCCCATCCACGAGACCCGCGCGGGCGGTGTTGATCAGAAACGCCGTGGGTCGCATCAGATCGATCAATCGCGCATCGAACAAGCCTTTCGTCGTCGGGCTCAGTCTCATATGCAGACTGATCACGTCACTGCCGGCTGCGAGTTCGTCCAGCTCCGTTCGCCGGACACCGAGTTCGGCGGCTCGCACATCCGTCAGCGACGGGCTCCAGGCGAGAACCCGCGCGGAGAACGCCTTACACAGGTCCGCGACACGGCCTCCGACGCGGCCCAGTCCGACGATACCGACCGTCTTGCCGAACAGCCCCCGGCCGAAGGTCGCATGCCATCGTCCGGACCTCAGCTCCAGACACCCATCCGTCATCCGCCTGCCAAGGGCGAGCGCCAGCGCGATCGTGTATTCGGCAACCGAGGCCGACGCCAGTCCGGGGGTCTCGTAGACCGCCATGTTCCTGCGTCTGGCGGCTTCGAGATCGACGCTCGCGCCGATCGGGCCCGCCACAATGATCCGCTTGGCCGACGACGCCTCGAGCACCCCGGCAGACAGCGGGCGCGCCGAGAAGAACTGGAGCACCGTTGTCACGTCGCCGATCCGCCGCGCCAGCGCATCGGCGTCCTCCGGACGGTCGTGATGGATGAACACGCCGGCCTGCCCCTGCAGGTGTCGCCGAAAGGCGGCTTCAATGACTGGGTTGCCGCCGCAATCCGGAACGGTGATGTCGACGCGACGATCGTGCAGAAGCGACCCGGATACGGCAAGACGTCGTCCGTCGGTCATCTCTGCAACTCCTCGACTGGAATCGCGCACGCCGCAAGCCAGTCCCAATAGCTCTCTTGTTGCCGGCTGAACTCGATATAGTGATGCGTGGTTGCGAAGACCGTTTCGCGATAGGGCCCGACCAGCCGGCCGAGCCACCGGCGGGCAACGGCGAGATCGATGATCGGATCGCGCTCCGGCGCGGCGAGGAAGGTCGGCACTCTCAGCGTCGCTGCAGTCTCCGCGTATGCGTCTTCAAGATGGACCAGCGTCGACCGCGTGCTGTCAGTAACCTCGCGAAGCATCAGGGCATCCGCCAACATGAAGCGCAGATAGACCTCCTCCTCCGTGTAGTCCTCGTCCTTGAGCGTGACCGCGGATCGGCTAAGACCTCTGCACGCGCGGAACCGGCCGAGCTTGTCCGGATCATGGCGAGCCCGCTGCTGCCCCAGCGCGGGCGCGCAGAAAATCAATGCCTCCGCGCGCAACCGCCCACTGGTGCATAATCCTGCGAGAATGCTGCCGCCCAGGCTCTGGCCCAGCACCGCCAGCGGCGCATCCGGCATCACCTCCCGCGCGGCCTTTATGCCCATCAGATAGTCCGACAGCAGAAGCTCGAGCGTGGCGACGTGACCACGCTCGCCGCCACTCCGGCCCGATCCGCGGCGGTCCAGCGCGACAACTGCCACGTCCCTGGCCGCCAGTTGCGGCCCCGTCTCGAACAACCATCCGGCATGACTCTGGATGCCGTGGATGTAGAACAGGGCAGCTCTCGGCTTGGCAGGCGCCCAGCAATGAAGCGCGAGCTCGGTGCCATCGACCGCCCGTATCCACTTGATCGCCGCCCGCTCCATCTCAGGCGCCTCAGGCTGTGGGAGTCGAAGCTGCGGCAACGTCCTTCACTGGAAAGCTCGGATATTCGCCGGCCTCCCACCGCCGGATCATTCCGTCCGCGACGACCTGTGCGAACTCACGCCGCCCTGGCAGCGGCAGCTTCTGACCCGCAAGCATCGCGCGGGCGTCCTCCCAGGATTTCCGCCATGCTCCTGCATCAACCACGGCAGAACCGGGGTCCGCCTTGCTGCGTACGCGGATATTCGGGAACCACGGCCGATCGGTCGGTTGATGCGCCGGGTAGTAGCGGAAGTCGAAGCTCCAGCGCACCTGTGCCGTCTTGTTCAACCTGGAGCCATGCGGCGCCTTCTTGTCCAACAGCACGATATCGCCGAACTTGACCGGCAACGGGATGCTCTTCCTCTCAAGACGATCGATCAGCGCAGCGTCCATCGGCCAAGGCAGCAACGAGTCGTCATTATGTTCGCCCCCCACGACAGCCAAGCATCCGTTCTCCTCGTCGACATCAGTCGTCGGAATCCAGACCGTCAGCACGGTCGTGTCGTTCGACTGCGGGAGCTGGCCCATCGCGTCCTGGTGCCAGAGGGTCGGCGCGTAGATCGTCTCGCCCTTCCGGCCGCCGAACTGCTGGACCTCCCGCGCCGGCAGCTTGATCCGGCAATGCTGATTCGGGCTTGCATTGATCTCGGATCCGAGGATGCACTCGACCACATCCAGCACCTTCGGATTCTGGACCAGCGACAACACGCCGGGGCCGACATGAAACTCGCTGTCATCCTGGATGAACGAGAACGGCATGTGCGGCAACGTGATATCGAGCTCGGCAAGCAGCGTAAGCGGAAACCCCGGAAGCTCGACCAGCCGCCTGAGGTGTTCCTGGAACGGCAGCCCGCCATGATCCTCACCGCCCGAGAACAGTCCTTTTGCGCGCCACGTCCTGACCCGCTCCCGCAACAACTCGTCGTACTCACGTCTCACGGGAACGAAATCCGCCTCGTCCAGAACACCTCGGACGACCAGATATCCCTGCTCCTGGAAGCGAGCGACGTCGGCTGCGTCGAGCGCCGGCATGCGCAAACCTGATACGGTCATGGTGGCCAACTCCATCTATGGATCGATTCACGTCGATGACGGAATGAACGAGCCTGCCCCGTCGAGCAGCATGCCAATATCGCGAAGGATCTTCAGCCCCGAGGCGTCGCGCTGCAGCCAGTGATGCTTGACCTGCGCCGAAGCCACTCCACCGCTGATCCTGTGCTCGGCAAGCCTGGTGAAGGCGCCGGGGACCAGCTTGACTATCGTCAGCGGCGCCAGTCGGCCGCTGGACAGCTTGTCGCCGTATTCCAGATTGACCCTGCCGAGCGCCGCATCGATGCGCGTTGCCAGTGTCGCCTGCATCAGCTCGAGCTTCGGCGACCACTCGAGCGCGACAGCGTAGTGAGGCGGCGTGCCCCAGACCGGGAAGCAGCAGAAGTTCGGCGTCTCGGCCGACCCAGATTCGATCGTACGCGACACCGCCGAGAACACATCAGCTTCGGTCAGCTTTTCGCCGGTGAACGAACTACATGCGCCGCTTCTTCCGACGAACTCGAGCCTCGGCACCGCCCCAACCCAGCCCACAACGCGATACACATCGCCGACGTCATACCGATAGAGACCGTTGGCCTGGGTCATCACGAGCCTGTAGCAGCGCCCGAACTCCAGCTCCTCGAAAGTCAGCGTTTCGGCACTTTCCGATGGCGCGACGTTTTCCAGAATATCGTCGACCGGAACGAACTCGTAGAGTCCCTGGGTCACGGCGAGAGGGCCGGCACTGCGGTGCATGTCGACCGGCAGCGTGACGATGCCTTCGGTACCCGTCGTGCTGAAGGGAAGCCGCGTAGCATCGGGGATCAGGCGATCGAGCCAATTCTCGTAGAGCTGCGCTGACGCGCTGTTCCAGCAGACGATGAGCGACAGATTGGGCCAGAGATCAGAGAGAAGCAATTCACCGCCGCGCAATTTGAGCTGCCCTTCCAGGCGTCGCGCGAGGTCCTGACCGCCCGGAGCCGAGGCGCTGCCCCTGACGTCGCGGATCAGCCGCGTTGCAAATTGCCGCAGCGTCTCCGCCAACATGATGATCTTGCTCGGGTTCACCGAAACGATCAGCCGCACGTCACAGAATGCCTGCATGCGCAGCCGCTGGTAGAGCCGCTCGGCATACCCGTCGGGATCGCTCTCGCATGAGAACCAGGGCGCGCCGTACCATGGCGGCAACCAGTCGGACTCCCCGAGCGGCTCCGGCCGCTGTGTAATGCTGTAGACGGGAAATCCCTGAATGCTCTGCCTCGCGGTCTGCGGCTCCCATGACAGATCCAGCACGTTCTCGACCTTCGGCGTATCCAGCCGGAGCAGCCTGAAATAGAGGCCCCATTGCGCGTAAAGCGCCGGTCCGCGATAGGCGAGCCGCCAATGCCGTGTCGTCGGGACCAGCTTTTCTTGGCCGGTGGTTCCTGACGTCTTCAGAAACGCATAGGGATCGTCCCGCGTAAGTACCTTTCGCTCCCGGGAAAGCTGTCGATCGATATAGCCCCTGAGCTGACCGTAACTGCGGATCGGCACTGCCCGCCTGAATTCATCGAAGCTGCACACGCCCGCGAGCGCGTGCTCCCGCTCGAATGCCGTTCCAGTCAGTTCGCGCAACACATCGTGGAAGACCGTCCCAACAGTCGCATGCGGAGATTGACAGATCAGGCGCTGGCGATCGAGCGCCGCCTCGCTCTGCGCGCAAAAGCGGGCCATGCGGCTCACGTCGTCGGCGCCGCCTCCGACGACGCTCGTCGTTCGGACGCCAGCCGTTCCACCATGCTGGATGCGGGAAACACGACTCTGTTCTGTGGAAAGGTCCTGCATGATGTCCGACCTATCTTCATTTGTAGATCATCGACGTCTCGCAGGGATTGATACTGACGGCTCGCGCAAAGCGTCAATTTAGATTTCCTGTCCCGGTTCTAGAAATTCTAAAACGACGTTCACTTCGGAGTTTGGCAATGTCTTGGTCTCAGCGGATCGGACGGATGCAATGATACAGTTGATGGACGTCTACGCGATTGCGATGCCGATGCACCGGGTCTTCGTTCATGCAACCATGGCGCGCCACGAGAGCGATGGCATTCTGGTCTGCGTCGATGTCGATGGCGTAACCGGCTATGGCGAAGCAGCCCCTCGTCCTTACGTCACGGGCGAAACCACCGGGACCGTTCTGAAGGCCCTCGCCTCTTGCGCATTGAACGAACTCGATGCGCTGATCGACTGGCGTTCGCTTCAGGCCGTCGTCGCAAGCCTGAAGGATCTGGCGCTGCCGAAGATGCTGTCCGTCGATGGTCGGCTGTCGCCCGCTGCGGCCTGCGCCTTGGAGATGGCCCTTCTTGACGTGGCCTGCCGACTCCACGGCCGACCAATGGCTTCTGCATTGCACGCCGCAGGCCTCGGCGAAGACATGTTGCGACCCGTGCCTTGCGCCATTTCAGCCGCTCTGGTCGTCGACCTCTCGACCTCTCCAGAGGAGATGGTCGCGCACGAGCTCGCACTGGCGAACGGCATCAAGCACGTCAAGCTGAAAGTCGGAGCGGATGGCGATCAGGCGGTGGAACGCGTGAGACGGTTTCGCGACCTGATTGCGCCATCGATCTCGCTTTCCGTGGATGTGAACGCGGCATGGACTCTGCCACAGGCGATTGCCGCCTGCAGGCAGTTGCAGGGTCTTGGCGTGGCATGGCTCGAGGAACCGCTGCGGCCCAGGGACTGGGCGGGCCTCCGGCAATTGCGCGAGGAGACCGGCATCCCTTTGATGCTGGATGAATCATTCGTGGAAGAGAACGATCTCGCCGCGGCGATCGACCAGCGCGCCTGCGATCTCGTCAATATCCGCGTATCGAAATGTGGTGGCCCACTTCGAGCGGCAGGCCTGGCCGATACGGCGTTTCATTCCGGCCTCGGCTATCAGATCGGCGTCCAGGTTGGCGAACATGGCCCGCTCTGGGCCGCGGGACGCGCGCTCGCGACATCGCTACGTCACGCCAGCGCCTGCGAGGTTGGACGCGCAGACGAATGGTTTCCTCACGACACGACGATCCCTCCCTTCCAGATTGATCGCAAAACCTATCTTGCGCCGCCACTGTCTGGCCACGGGCACGGTCTCGTTCCGGGACCGGCGTTGTGGGCGCACGCAAGGCACGCCTTCTCGCATGTCGCGACAACACCTCGTTCCGCTCTCGTCGAGGCAGAACGGCGCGTTACCACTTGGAACGCTGAGGCTCGGGGATGACGACATCGTCGATCGAACACAAAATGGCCCTCGTCACCGGAGCGGGCGCCGGCATCGGCGCCGAGGTCGCGCGCCGGCTTGCAGATGCAGGAGCACGGCTCCTGCTGGTCGACAAAGACACGGCCGCACTCAACGCCCTCCGCCGTCAGATCGGCGATCACCGTGCCCTGTGCCTGCCGATCGACGTCACCGATATCGCAGCAATCAGCGACGCCATCCAAGGGCTCTCGGATGCCCAGCGTCCGGACATCCTGGTGAATGCCGTCGGAGGCGACGCGAACTCCATCCCGCTTGCGGACCTCGATGAAACTTACCTGGAGACATCGGTGCGGCACAATCTGACGACCGCCTTCACCATGACGCGTCTCTGCGCGCCGGCGATGCGTCGGCGACGGTGGGGTCGCATCGTCAACTTTGCGTCGATCGCCGGCCGCACCTACTCCTACTTCAGCAACGCCGCCTATGTCGCAGCAAAGGCGGCCGTCATCGGGCTGACCAAGCAAACGGCCTATGAGCTTGCGGCCGACGGCGTCTGCGTCAATGCAGTCGCGCACGGCCCGATCGCCACCGACCGCATCCAGGCAGCCTGGGCGAAGCATAGCCCTGAGCGGCGACGAAATATTACCGAACGCATTCCGATCGGGCGACTGGGCACTGTGGATGAGGCAGCTGCCATTGTGATCCATCTGTGTTCGCAGGAGGCGGGTTACACCACCGGGACGGTGATCGACATCAATGGGGGGCTGTTCATATGAACTGGACGACCACGGAACGAACGGCGACGGCCGAGCGGGTCGCCAGCCCATCAGCGGACTACGGGTTAGGCGGCAAGGTCATCATCGTCACCGGCGCCGGCCGAGGCATCGGCCGCGCCGCCGCGCTGGCATTCGCGGCCTGCGGAGCTCGTGTCGTCCTGGCGGGACGACAGATCGGCTCCAGCGATCAGGCGTTGGCCGCGCTCCCGCCGGATCAAACGATGATCGTGCCGACCGACGTGCGGGACGAGCAGAGCGTCACGCGTCTCGTCGACATGACCGTCCGCCGGTTTGGCCGGCTGGACGCTGCGTTCAACAACGCAGGCACGTTCGGCAAATTCGCTCCGCTCCACGAGGACGATCGCGACAATTTCGATCAGGTCGTCGCGACCAATCTGCGCGGAACATGGCTGTGCACCAAGCATGAGATTCGCGCGATGCTGGAGTCGGGCGGCGGCGCGATCGTCAATTGCGCATCGGTCGCGGGGCATATCGGACATGCCCAGAGCGCCATCTACAGCGCAACCAAACATGGCGTCATCGGCCTCAGCAAGTCGGCCGCACTTCAATACGCGCGCCGCGGCATTCGGGTCAACGCGGTGAGCCCCGGCAGCACGGACACGCCGATGCTCAGGAGCATCTACCCGACCGAGGGGCAACTGAGCGCTCGCGGATCACGCGCGCCACTCGGCCGGATCGGACAGCCGGATGAGATTGCACAGGCTGTTCTCTGGCTCTGCTCTCCCATGGCTTCCTATGTGACGGGGCAGACCGTGGTGGTCGATGGCGGCGTCACGGCCGGGCAGGCGTTGGTGGCCGAACGCAAATAACGGCCGGAAGCGCGTATCGATGGAGGAGCAGCGAATGTCAGTCATCCTGGGCAGCGGCGATTTTCGCTACATGGTCACCGAGGGCTGGGGCGAGCTGCCGGACGGCTGGTCTTATGGCGACGTCGCCGCGGTCGGCGTCGACCGGAAGGATCGCGTCTACGTCTTCAACCGCGGCGCGCATCCCGTGATCGTCTATGATCAGGACGGCCGGTTCCTCCGGTCCTGGGGTGAAGGCTTGTTCGCGCGGCCGCATGGGCTGCACATGGGACCGGACGACACGATCTTCCTGACCGACGACGGCGATCATACCATCAGACAGTGCACGTTGGATGGGAAGGTTGTGCTCACGATCGGAATTCCGATGCGGCCGTCGCCCTACATGAGTGGAGAGCCGTTCCATCGGTGTACGCATACGGCTCACGCGCCGAACGGCGACATCTACGTGTCCGACGGCTATGGCAACGCGTGCTGCCACAAATTCTCGCCATCTGGGAAACATCTGATGTCATGGGGCGAATCCGGCAGCGACCCGGGCCAGTTCAACATCGTGCACAACATCTGCTGCGACGCGGAGGGATGGGTCTATGTCGCGGATCGAGAGAACCACCGCATCCAGGTGTTCGATGCGAACGGTCGCTACGAGACTCAATGGAACAACCTTCATCGTCCATGCGGACTTTACATGCCGCCGGGAAAGCAGCAGCTCTGCTACGTCGGAGAGCTCGGCCCCTCGCTTCCCGTCAACAAGAATGCCCCGAATCTCGGACCGCGCGTGACCATCGTCGACAGCCGCGGCGCGACCGTCGTTCGGCTCGGCCATTTGCATGCCGGCGAAGCGCCCGGTCAGTTCATCGCGCCGCATGGTGTGGCCGTCGATTCCCACGGAGACATCTATGTTGCCGAAGTGTCCAATGCGGTCTGGCCGTCCATCAAGCCGCCGCTCGAGCCGCCGCGGGAGCTGCGCTGCCTGCAGAAGCTGACCAGGCTTGCCTCGGCGCCTGCTTGAGGCCGCGGTCTGGATCTCATCTCATCCCGTCACGGATCATGTACCCGGCGCCGCGGATGGTATGGAGCAGCGGGCGATCGAAGCCCTTGTCGATCTTGGAGCGCAGCCGCGAGATGTGGACGTCGATCACGTTGGTCTGCGGGTCGAAGTGATAGTCCCAGACGTTTTCCAACAGCATCGTGCGCGTCACCACCTGGCCGGCATGCTTCATCAGATATTCGAGCAGGCGGAATTCGCGCGGCTGCAAGGTCAGCTCGTCCTTGCCGCGGGCGACGCGATGGGAGAGACGGTCGAGCTCGAGATCGCCGACCTTGTAGGTCGTCTCCTCGGCGGGACCGCCATGGCGGCGCGACAGCACCTCGACGCGGGCGAGCAGCTCGGCGAAGGCATAGGGTTTCGGCAGATAATCGTCGCCGCCGGCGCGCAGGCCCTTGATGCGGTCATCGACCTGGCCGAGCGCGGACAGAATGAGAACCGGGGTGCGGTTGCCCCTGTCGCGCAACAGGCCGATCAGCGACAGGCCGTCGCGCTTCGGCAGCATGCGGTCGACCACCAGCACGTCGTAATCGCCGCTCTCGGCCATCGACAGGCCCTCCTCGCCATCGCTGGCGAGATCGGCGACATGGCCGACCTCGCGGAACGCCTTGACGAGATAGTCGGCGGACTCGCGGTCGTCTTCGATGATCAGGAGGCGCATTTCGGAAACGGGGGCGGTCACGGTTCGATGTCCATCTACATGGCGCGGCCGCGGTTTCCGCGCAAGGCGGACCGCACCAGGGGGGTTAACGGAGCGCGCAAGCCTGGCTGGTAAGGTGGGCGGTGAAGCTGGGGGACTTCACCGCCCGAGTTCCTTCCGACGGAGGGGGGCGTTGTCCAACGGAAGGTGTAATGGGAGCAGGACTTCGCCCGCCCCCAGGAAGGACCGCCGACGCGGGGGCAACGTGCCGGCGACCCTCCCATCTCGTGAAACCTCCGGCTCAGCCCTTGCTCAGCCCTTGGCCAGCGGCACCGCGACGAAGCGCGACTGGCCGCCGCTCTTCACCCGCATCAGCACGCTGTTCTTGTTGTCGGACTTGGCCGCATTGATGGCGTCGCGCACATCACCGGCCGAAGCGACGGTCTTGCCGGCGACTTCGAGGATCACGTCGCCTTCCTTGAAGCCGCGATCGGCCGCCGCACTCTTCGGATCGACCTCGGTGACGACGACGCCATCCTTGCCGGCACCGGCCACGCTGGAGGCCGGCGCGACGGTCATGCCGAGCTTCGGCACGTCGGCGCCGCGGGTCGGGCTGGCACTGTCGCCGCCGGTGTCGGCCTTGGCTTCCACCGTGTTGGGCAGCTTGCCGAGCGTCAGGTTGATGGCCTTCTCCTGGCCCTTGTGCAGGACGTTGAGCTTGACCGAGGCCCCGGGCGCGAGGCCGCCGATGGTGCGGGCGAGCTCGCGCGCGTCCTTCACCGCCTCGCCATTGACCGAGGTGATGACGTCACCGGATTCGATGCCTGCCTTGGCGGCCGGACCGTTGGCCTGCGGCTCGGCGACCAGCGCGCCTTCGGCCTTCTTCATGCCGAGGCTGTCGGCGATGTCCTGCGTGACCGGCTGGATCTGCACGCCGATCCAGCCACGGCTGACCGAGCCGCTGTCCTTGAGCTGCGCGATCACGGTCTTGACGGTCGAGGCGGGAATCGAGAACGCGATGCCGACGCTGCCGCCGGAGGGCGAATAGATCGCGGTGTTGACGCCGACGACGTTGCCGTCAACGTCGAACGCGGGCCCGCCGGAGTTGCCCTTGTTCACGGGCGCATCGATCTGGATGAAATCGTCATACGGGCCGTTGCCGATGTCGCGGCCGACGGCCGAGACGATGCCCGCGGTCACGGTGCCGCCGAGGCCGAACGGATTGCCGACCGCCAGCACCCAGTCGCCGATGCGCGGCTTGCCGTCGGCGAGCTTGGCGAACGGGAAGTTCGAGCTGCCCTCGACCTTGATCAGCGCCAGATCCGTGCGCTGGTCGGTGCCGATCACCTTGGCGCTGTAGGTCTTGCCGTCGTCGGTCGTCACCTCGACCTTGTTGGCGCCGTCGACCACGTGGTTGTTGGTCACGGCATAGCCGTCGGCGGAGATGAAGAAGCCGGAGCCCTGCCCGGTCACGGCACGGCCGCCGCGGCCGCCACGCCCGCCCGGCATTCCGGGCATGCCGTTCTCACCGCCGAAGCGGCGGAAGAAGCGCTCCATCGGCGAGCCCGGCTGGAACGGCGTATCCTCGTCGGCGCTGTCGTCCTTGGCGACCTTCTCCTGGATGTTGACCTTGACCGAGATCACCGACGGCTTCACCCGCTCAACGATGTCGGCAAAGCCGACGGGGCGCGCGACCTTGCTGACCTCATTGGCGACCTGCGCATGCGCCGGGGTCGCAAACAGATCGAGCGGCGCGTTCGAGGGGCTGAGGCCATAGGCGGCGACACCGAGGCCCGCGACGACGGAGGCCATCAGCGCGAACTTGCGCGCCGAGAACAGGCCGCGGCGCGACGGGCGATAGGACGGAAGGGAAGACAGGTCGGTCGGACGGTCAGTCATACGGTTTTCTCCGCAAGCGATTTTGGTCAAGATGAAACTCGGTCCCGGGCTGTGCGCCCCGTTCGGCAGTGAACATGGTCCCTGCCGCCTTACGGCGCGCTGGCTGCGGCGTTAAACTTTTGTAATAGATGGACATCGGGACTGTGGCGGAATGGCGCAGATGGTGGGCCACAGGCAAAAATCCCTTCCTTTTCAGCCGCTTGCCGAAGTCCCTTGAGGCCGCAAGACCGCCATCAATGTGGCCGGCCCGACCAAAGTCGCATAGCGCCCCGCCCTCGCTCCGTATGCGCCCCACCCTCACTCCGTAGGGCGGGTTAGCCGCAGGCGTAACCCGCCGCCGCTCCACCGCCCGGCCACCACGGCCGATGATGCTCGCGCCCATCCGCCCTCCCGTCGCGGCTGCGCCTGGGCAGCCCGCATGAGCGAAGCGACATGCGGGAATCACCGCCGTTGTCGCTCTCGCACAAGCTCCCGCCCCATCCTCAACTGTCATTCCCCGCGAAAGCGGGGAATCCAGTACGCCGCGCCTCCCGGCTCAGCAATCACCGCCTCGGCGTACTGGATCCTCCGCCTTCACGGAGGATGACCGTGTCTTTGGGGCGAGGCTGCCCGTCCCAATCTCCGTCATTGCGAGCGCAGCGAAGCAATCCAGGATCTTTCCGCGGAGGGACTCTGGATTGCTTCGCTGCGCTCGCAATGACACGCGGTGAGATCACGATCCAAACTATCAAACAGCCCTGGGGATAAGCATCATCGCTCTCGCGACGCATTTCGCGCCCGAGTCATGCCCTTGAACTCGCACCCTCACAGCGAGGGCACAGGGAAGGCCGGGCGCTGGCCGCGCCCGTGGCCCGCCTGCGTAAAAAAATGCAGGCGGCAGGTACCACAGGTCTGGCCGAACACGCCCGGCCCTCCCTGTGCGATGGTGTTAACGCTTATACGTGATCTCCCCGGGGACCGGCTGTCTTGCCCCCGCGACCGGCGGATCATCACCACCGGCTTGGCCGCAGCGTCGGGCGACCAGGACCACACGATTTCACGTCCGCACACCGCCGTTCGTCGGCGAAGCCAAAGCCCCGCTGCGGCAGCCCGCGTCCATCGCATTCCGAAACCCGCGTCCGTGACGATCGCGATACGCTCCCTCAGCGGAACGGAACGGGGGCGAACATACGGGTGATTTGGGTGGGGAGGCAAGAGGATTTTTGATTTTCGGAATCTATGGACAGTTCAACGAATATAATGATCTTCGCGCGACGCGTACATGTTACACTTAGCGGGTGCCTCAAGACGGAAAGTTAGCCGCAACGGCCATAGGCAGTGACGGAGCTATCTCGCATGAGCGAAGCTTCTAACGGTACAGAAGCGTCAAACATTCAGTTCTTGCTGGAAGGCGAACTCGAGGAAATCAGCTTCAACCCAGAGCTTCCCGGAGGTCTACACTTCACGGATGAAAGCACGGGAATAAAGATCAAGCTTTTCCCACGGAACCCAGCAATCGACCCTTTTAGACCATTGGTGTTTCAAGCCGAGACGAGCGCCCCGGCCTCTCATAGCGCAAAGAGATTTATTACTTCGCTCGGCGCTCGCAAGTTTGAAACGTACGACCGAATGCCAATAACGCTTCCATATCATCGTGGCGAGAGAACCCTTATCGACGCGCATGGAAATCTATCTGAAGGATTCGGTGTACCTTTTGAACTTTATCCGCCCGAGGTTCAGAACCTTTTTGAGTCAGTAAAGTCGACGCTATCGAGCAAGGCCGAAAGGTTCGTTCGACTTCTTCGATGGCAGCAAAGCATCGACGGGCCGCACTGGATCTTTTCCAGATCTCATTCATCACTCTATTGGAGCACTGAGGGAGGCTCCTACCATCTCGTGCGTGCTCGCGCCCAGGAAAAGACATTCGAGGGTCCCGCGGGAATCGAGTGGAAAGAGGAAGACCAAGCCGACTTGAAGAGTGCATGGGACAACGGGACCGCGGAGGAAGGGATTGCGCACGAGCTACTTAGGGAAGCAAGGGCATTGCGAGGCAATTCGCCGCGAAGCGCTTATATAGTCGCGATTTCTGCGCTTGAAGTCGGCGTTAAAACATATCTCGGCAATCTTTCGCCCGAGATGCAATGGCTACTGGCCGAACTCCCATCGCCTCCCATCCATAAAATTCTAAGATCCTATATTCCTGAGCTTCATGCTAGCCGCGGACGGCCAGTAAACTATTGGGATAAGCTAAAGCCAGTCTTCAAGAGAGTGGAGCAATACGCAACCACTCGAAACAAACTTATCCATACGGGGGCGATCGAAATCAAACCTGACGACCTGACTTCTTGTTTAAATGACGTGTCAGACATCTTGTACCTATTTGATTATCTCCACGGATACGAATGGGCCAAGCACAACCTCAGTCACAAGCTACTCAGCACACTCGGCTGGCCCGCATCGCGGCGCAAACGGACAATCATCAAATGGCTTGCTAATCCCATATGACGACTGCGAGTTAAGCCCGTAGCCCGGATGAGCGCCGCGACATCCGGGGCCATCTCTAAAGCTCATGTGAACCCGGATGTCGCTGCGCTCATCAGGGCTACGGGGACAGCCCGCCCCATGGGCAGTACGTAGGGCGGCTTAGCCGGAGGCGTAAGCCGCCGCTCGTGCTCGGGTAGAGATGGCGGATTACGCTGCGCTAATCCGCCCTACGCGTCGCTGGCCGGGCAACACATCGCCCCCCTCACGCCGCCTGCAATGACCCCAAGAACCGGCTCACCTCCCTCTTCAGCCGCCCGCTTTCCGCTGACAGCGACCTTGCCGCCGTCAGTACCTGGGAGGACGCCGAGCCGGTCTCCGACGCGCCGCGTTGCACGTCGTCGATGTTGCGGGAGACGCGCTGGGTGCCGCTGGCGGCGTGCTGGACGTTGCGGGAGATTTCCTGGGTCGCGGCGCCCTGCTCCTCGACTGCGGCGGAGACCGCCGCCGCAATCTCCGACAGCCGGCCGATGGTGCTGCCGATCTCCTTGATCGAGCCGACCGACTCCTCGGTGGCGGCCTGGATGCCGGAGACCTGCTGGGCGATCTCGCCGGTGGCCTTTGCGGTCTGCTCGGCGAGCGCCTTGACCTCGGCGGCGACGACCGCGAAGCCGCGGCCGGCCTCGCCGGCGCGCGCCGCCTCGATGGTGGCGTTCAGGGCGAGCAGATTGGTCTGGCCGGCAATGTTGCTGATCAGCTCGAGCACGTCGCCGATGCGCGCGGCCGCCTTCGACAAGGTGCCGACGCGCTCATTGGTGCGGTTGGCCTGCGTCACCGCCTCGCCGGCGATGCGCGCGGATTCCTGCACCTGGCGGGAAATTTCGCTCACCGAGGACGACAGCTGTTCGGCCGCGGAGGCGACCGTCTGCACGTTGGACGACGCCTCCTGCGACGCGGCAGCCACTTCGGTCGACAGGTCCTGGGCGCGCGAGGCCGTGCTGGTCAAGGTGCCGGCGGAAGCTTCGAGCTCGCTCGAAGCGTGGGACACCGCATCGACGATCTCGCCGACCGCCTGCTCGAACTGACGGGCGAGCTTGGCCATATCGGCCTTGCGCTGTCCCGCCTGCCGCGCCTCGGCGTCGGTCTGCTCGGCGCGCAGCCGCTCGGTCTCGACCATGTTGTCCTTGAACACCTGGATCGCCGTCGCCATGGCGCCGATCTCGTCGTGCTGGCCGCGTCCGGGAATTTCCACCGCAACATCGCCGCTCGCGAGCGATCCCATCGCTGTTGTCATCGACGCCAGCGGACCGACGATGCCGCGGGCGATCAGGAAGGCGACCAGGCAGCCGAACAGGATGGCGGCGGCGCCGACCTTGATCTGCAGCGAGGTCGTGCTCGCGATGGCGCTCTCGGCCGTCGCGCGCGAGGCGTGATACTCGGCATTCACGTTTGCTTCCGCGGCCTTGAGCGTGTCGATGCTCCCTGCGATCAGCGGCTCGATGGCGTTGGCGTAGATGTCCTCGGACTTGAGCGCCGCGGCAGCGGTCGCCTCGAACGCGTTCTTGTTGAGCTCCAGCGAGGCCTTCACCGGCGCGATCGCCGACTGCACGTTGGCCGGCGGCGTCGCGCTCTCCAGCGCGGCCAGCCGCTGCTCGACATTGTCGACGCCAGCGCGGAAGGCAGAGGCCGACTTGGTGTCGCGCAGCGCCAGGAAACGCCAGGTCGCGATGCGGACGAGCTGGAGCCGGGAGTCGATGTCCGCGACCGCGGTCATGATCTCGGGCTCCTTGGAGCTGCGCGCCGCGATCGAGAGTTTTGCGGTCTTGGCGGCGAGATCCTCGCCACCCGGCAGCAGCGCCGCCCGGCCCGTCTTGATCTGCTTGACGGCGTCCTGCAGCGCGTCGCGCTGCGTCTTCATCCGGGCGATGTTGCCGGCGAGATCGTTATAGAGCTTGCGCCGCTCCGCGGAGAGCGGGTCCTTCGTGGCCGCCTGCAGCAGCTCGGTCGCCGCGCTCTCGCGGTCCGCGGCCTCCTTGAGGGCCGGCTCGTTCGCGTCATGGATATAGCGCAAATTGGCGCGCTGGATCGCCTGCAGGTGATTGGAGATCTGCAGGATCCGCGCGGTGCTGTCGGACAGTGCCGACATGCTGGCGACCTGGTCGCGCACGGCCCACAGATTCCACACCGCCACGGCGGCCATGATCACGCTCACCGCCACGAGCGCGGCAAAGCCGGCGTAGAGACGCCCTCTGATCTTCAAACGGAAGCTCATCATTTTCCCTGTCCGCCCCTCCCCCAAAGAGCGGCAGGCGGGCGAGCCGATATCGCCACGCACCTGCCTTGCAACATCGGCCGCCTGGTCCGGCGACTCGCAGCTGCGCATCTGCACGATGAGGGATATTTGCTAATGCCGGGTTAGAGAGTACCGCGGGCGACGCGCGCCGTTGGCCCTGACGCCGTGACGCAAGCTCGCGCGGCCCTTCTCAAATGTCGTTCCCCGCGAAGGCGGGGAACCCAGTATGCCGCGGCCTCTCGATCGATAGATTGCTAGCTGCGGCATGGGTAGACCGAGTCCCAGGAGACGGTCGCGATTCATCGAGAGGTCGCGGCGTACTGGATCCCCGCCTTCGCGGAGATGACCGCTGTGCGTATGGCGCGCGTGCGCCGCCTGA
The DNA here is from genome assembly GCF_021088345.1 of Bradyrhizobium ontarionense. Taxonomy (NCBI): domain Bacteria; kingdom Pseudomonadati; phylum Pseudomonadota; class Alphaproteobacteria; order Hyphomicrobiales; family Nitrobacteraceae; genus Bradyrhizobium; species Bradyrhizobium ontarionense. Next base: position 2,346,139 of record NZ_CP088156.1, read on the forward strand.
TCAGCTCGCCTTCACGCTGATGATGAACGCATCCACCTCGCGCTTCAGCGTCTCGGCCTGCTGCGACAGCTCGCCGGCGGCGTCGCGGGCGTCGTTGGCCATGCGGCCGGTCTCGGCCGAGGTCGAGGTGATCTGGGCGATGTGGTTGGAGACGTCGAGCGTGCCGCGGGCGGCTTCCTGGACGCTCTTGGAGATGTCCTGGGTGGCGTTGCGCTGCTGCGAGGTGTCGACCTCGATACCGGACATGATGGCGCTGATCTCGCTCAAGGTCGTCGAGATGCCGTCGATGGCGCCGCGGGTCTCCGCCGTGATGCCCTGGATGCTGGCGACGTGGGCCGAGATCTCGTCGGTCGCCTTGCTGGTCTGGTTGGCGAGGTTCTTCACCTCGGAGGCGACCACCGAAAAACCCCTGCCGGCCTCGCCGGCGCGCGCGGCCTCGATGGTGGCGTTCAGCGCCAGCAGGTTGGTCTGCGAGGCGATCGCCTGCACCAGCTGCACGACGGCGCCGATCTTCTCGGCGGCATCCGACAGCGCGTGAATGGTGTTCTTGCTCTTCTCGGCCTGCGACGCCGCGCCCTCGGCGCGCTGGGTGGCGTCGGAGACGCGGCGGCTGATGGTCCCGATCGAGCTCGTCATCTCCTCGGTCGAGCCGGCCACGGTCTGGACGCTGCGATTGGCGTGGTTGGCCGCGGCCTCGACCGCATTGGCCTTGGTCGTGGTGTCATTGGCGGCGCCTGACAAGGTCTCGGCATTGCTCTTCAGCCGGATGGCCGAGGACGCCACGCTGCCGACGACGTTGGCCACGAGCTCGTTGAAGCTCTGGATGCGGCCGTCGAGATAGCGCGAGCGCTCGCCCTGGCGCTGCGCTTCCTGCAATTCGCGCTCCGTGAGGCGCTGGCGCTCGAGGCCGTTGGTCTTGAACACTTCCAGCGCGCCGGCGAGCTGGCCGATCTCGTTGGACAGGCCGAGGCCGGGAATGCGGATGTCGTATTTCTGATCGGCGACGTCGCGCATGGCCTGGACCATCGAGGCGAGCGGGCGCAGGATGCCGTTCTGCACGGCGGAATAGGTCATCAGGCAGACGGCGCTGGCGAACACGGCGATCGCGACGCAGGCCATCAGGAAGTAGGAGAACGCCGACTGCGCCTGCTGATAGATCAGCATGGCATGATCGCGGGCCGGGCCACTGAGGGTCGCGAAATCAGACGACAGGCTGGTGATCTGGTTGTTGAGATAGAGCACCGCGATGAAGCCGGTGCCGCCGCCGATCGCCAACAGCATCAGAAGCGAGGCGACGACGCCTCCGACCAGGAAGCGGATCGTCAGATTGCTGTTTGAGAACATCGAGTTTACCCGGACGCGTCAGACGAAGGTTCGCGCCAGCCTTTCAGACAAAGGTAAAATAAGATGAAAACTAACAACTGCGATCCGCGAAGAATTCGCAGGAATCCCTGCGGAATTTCCCCGTAGAATTCCGGCTTACGACGCCGGCGGCGGCTCCTCGGCTGACATCAGCGCGGCGAGCCGCGCCTCCTCCTCCGCCGTCAGCTTCGGCGTGACCTCGGTGCCGCGCTGACCACGCCGCCGCACCTGCAGCCACAGCACGAGGCCGCCGCCGAGCAGCAGCACCGGCGGCAGCAGCCACAACAACAAGGTCTGGCGCTCGAAGCGCGGCTTGAGCAGCACGAACTGGCCGTAGCGCGCGACCAGGAAGTCGAGCACTTGATTATCACTGTCACCTGCAGCAAGACGCTCGCGCACCAGCAGCCTGAGGTCGCGCGCCAGCGGCGCATCGGAATCGTCGATCGACTGGTTCTGGCAGACCATGCAGCGCAGCTCGCGCGACAGACCGCGCGCGCGAGACTCCTTGGCGGAATCCGCCATGATCTCGTCGGGCTGCACGGCCTGCGCGGCGGGCGCGCCGAGCAGGAGCAGCGCGAGACAGGCGAGGCCGAGATGACGGCGCATCCGCCCTACTCCGCCGCCTGCAGGCCGCGAACAGCACGCGCCGGCTGCGGGGCGCCGACGCGCAAGCGGCGATCCGACAGCGACAGCAGCCCGCCGAACGCCATCAGCACCGGACCGAACCAGATCAGCAGCACCAGCGGCTTGTGATAGATACGCACGGCAAGCCCGCCGTCGGCGGTGGTGTCGCCGAGCGAGACGTAGAGCTGGCTGACGCCGCGCGTCATCAGCGCGGCTTCCGTGGTCGACATGCCGCGCGTGGCGAAGCTGCGCTTCGACGGCGTCATCACGCTGAGCTGCTTGCCGTCCTCGCTGACGATGAAGGTGCTGACGACCTCGCTGAAATTCGGGCCCTGGCGCTGGGTCATGCCGTCGAACTTGATCTCGTAGCCGGCGAGGTTGCGGACGTCGCCGGGACGGAGCGTGCTGATCAGCTCGCTGTTCCAGGTGGTCTCGCAGACGATGCCGAGCAGCGCGACGCCGAGACCGGCATGCGCGAACGCCGTGCCCCACACCGAGCGCGGCAGGCCGCGGGTTCGATGCAGCGCGGTCTTGAAGGGCACGCGGGCCAGACCGGTGCGTTCGACGAGATCGACGACGGACCCGGTGATGACGAACACGCCGAGGCCGATGCCGAGCGGCGCCAATGCGCTGCCGCCGCGCGCCCAGGCCCAGGCGATCGCGATCGCCACCAGCGAGGCCACGCCCGCCGCGAGCAGCCGCTGCGTGGCGGCGACGAGATCGCCGCGCTTCCACGCCAGCATCGGGCCGAACGGCACCATCAGGAGCAGCAGCGCGAACAACGGACCGAAGGTCAGATTGTAGAACGGCGCGCCGACCGAGAGCTTGAAGTCCAGCGCCTCCATGATGACAGGATAGAGCGTGCCGAACAGCACGGTGGCGCAGGACACCGTGAGCAGGAGATTGTTGAGCACCAGCGCGCCCTCGCGCGAGATCGGCGCGAACAGCCCGCCCTGCTTCAGCGCGGTGGCGCGCCCCGCGAACAGCGTGAGGCTGCCGCCGATGAACAGCACCAGGATGCCGAGGATGAAGACGCCGCGCGTGGGATCGCTGGCGAACGCATGCACCGAGGTGATGACGCCGGAGCGCACCAGGAAGGTGCCGAGCAGCGACAGCGAGAAGGTCAGGATCGATAACAGGATGGTCCAGACCTTGAGCGCGTTGCGCTTCTCCATCACGACGGCAGAATGCAACAGCGCGGTGCCGGCGAGCCAGGGCATCAGCGAGGCATTCTCGACCGGGTCCCAGAACCACCAGCCGCCCCAGCCGAGCTCGTAATAGGCCCAGTACGAGCCCATGGCGATGCCGAGCGTCAGGAAGATCCAGGCCATCAGCGTCCACGGCCGCACCCAGCGCGCCCAGGCCGCATCGATCCGGCCCTCGATCAGCGCTGCGATGGCGAACGAGAACGAGATCGAGAAGCCGACATAGCCGAGATAGAGCATCGGCGGATGCACCGCGAGGCCGATGTCCTGCAGCACCGGGTTGAGATCGCGGCCTTCGATCGGCGGCGTGGCGAGCCGCGCGAACGGATTCGAGGTCATCAGGATGAAGAGATAGAACGCGCTCGCGACCCAGGCCTGGACGCCGAGCACGCGCGCGCGCAACGACAGCGGCAGATTGTTGCCGAAGGCTGCGACCATCGCGCCGAACAGCGCCAGGATCGACACCCACAGCAGCATCGAGCCTTCATGATTGCCCCAGACGCCGGTGATCTTGTAGAGCAGCGGCTTCATCGAATGCGAGTTCTCGAACACGTTGGCGACGGAGAAATCCGACGTCACGTGCAAGGTGATCAGCGCGATGAAGGACAGGCCGGCGAACACGAGCTGCGCCAGCGCCGCCGAGCGCGCCACGTTCATCAGCGCGACGTCGCGCAGGCGGGCGCCGAGCATCGGCACGGTGGACTGGATCAGGGCCAGCGCCAGCGCCAGCACCAGGGCATAATGTCCGCTCTCTGCAATCACTGGGTCGCTCCTGCAGCGCTCTTGTCAGCGCCCTCGCGCATCGACACCGGGCTTGGACTGGCTGCGCCGGCCGGACTGGCTGCGCCGGCCGGCTTGGCGGCGCTTTGCGGCTTGCCGTAATCGTCCTTCCAGTGGCCCTGCTTCTTCAAGCTGTCGGCGACTTCCTTCGGCATGTAGGTCTCGTCATGCTTGGCGAGCACGGTGTCGGCCTTGAACACGCCGGCAGCATCGAGCGCGCCCTCGGCGACGACGCCCTGCCCTTCGCGGAACAGATCGGGCAGGATGCCCTTGTAGGCGACCGGCAGCTTGGCGCCGCCATCGGCGACTTCGAACGTCACCGCGAGATCGTCGCCGCGCTTCAGCGATCCCGGTTGCACCAGGCCGCCGAGGCGGAAGCGCGTGCCCGGGCCGACATGCTTCTCCGCGACCATGGTCGGGGTCGAGAAGAACACGATGGAGTCGCGCAGCGCGTTGAGAACCAGCGCCGCGGCGACCGCGAGCACGAACAGCGCCCCGCCGATGATCGTCAAACGCCTTTGCTTGCGTGTCATCCCGTCATCCCGTTGGCGGCCGAAGCGCCGCTCATCCATCCAAGCCGAAAGTCTTGACGCCCTCGTTGAGCTGCCGCAACCGCTCGGCGTCGCCCGACACCGCCTGCCGGGCATCCGACAACGCGGATTTGGCCTTGTCGAGATCACCCATCACGACATAGGCACGCACCAGGCGCAGCCAGCCCTCGACGTCACCGCCGTCCTGCTTCAGCCGCGTCGCCAGCCGGTCGACCATGCCGCGGATCATCGTCTCGCGGTCGCCGTCGCTCATGCCCTTGGCCGCCGCCATCGCCTCGCTCGGCAGCGCCGGCACCTCGCCGCCGCCGACCCGGCCGAGCGCGGCGGTCACCAGCGGCCGCCACGGCGCGTCGGCAGGCGCCTTGGCCAGCATCGCGCGCCAGATCGCGGCGGCATCCTGGGCGCGGCCGTCCTGCTCGGCGGCGAGTCCGAGATAGTAGTTCGACTTCGGCTCCTCCGCGTCGAGCGCGTGGGCGCGGTCGAACTCGGCCTTGGCCTCGGCCGTGACGACGCCGCCGGCGGAGGCCGCGATCATTTCGCCGAGATCGGCGCGCTTGGCCGCGCCGTCGCCGGCATAGGTGATGACGTTGCGATAGGCGCGGATTGCGTCCTCGGTGCGTCCGAGCCGCGCCAGGACCGGGGCCAGCACGGTCCAGCCGCGCGCGTCCGTCGGGTTCTTCTGCAGGTGCTGCTCGACCTGCGACACCAGCGTTTGCAGCGGCTGCGAGCCGTCAGGCGGGGCCGCACGCGCGGTGAGCGGGAAATCCGGCAATTGCGGCGAGCCGAGCGGCAGATAGACGGCGAGCGCCACGATCGGCAGCGCGACCAGCGCCAGCACGGCCGCAGCGCGGCGCATGCCGAGGTTCGCCTTGGCCGGCGCCTCGCCCTCCTGATCCGCCGCGGCCAGGAGCCGGCGGCTGATCTCGATCCGCGCCGCCTCGGCCTCGACCTTGCCGATCAGCCCGCTCGCCACATCGCGCTCGATCTCGGCCAGCTGGTCCTTGTAGACGGCGACTTCGTGCCCGTCCGACGGAACCCGCGCGCCGAGCCCGAGCGGCAGCAGGACAGCGAAGATCGCCGCGGCCGTCATGACGGCGAACACGAACCAAGGAGTCATCGGGCAGAGTTCCAGTCAGCGCCCACCGGCAGGCGCGCCTCGCGCCGCTTTTAACCAGCGGCGTTCCCGGCGGCAATTCACAATTGCCGCCCTGGTAGCCCAGCCGTACGGGACAAAAAACTCAGGAAGATTACGTAATTAGGGGACCTCGAACTCGGCGCTCTTGGCGAGATAGCTGCCGTGCCCGTTCAGGGCCACGAGGAAGTAGGTTCCCGGCCTGACGTGGTCGGTCAGCCTGATCCGCAGCGAGCCGACCGGGACCGGCGAGGCGATGGTGGTGACGGGATCGGGAAGCTGCGTCCCGCTCGTCTTGTCGACGAGCACGACCCTGGCCTTGATCATGAGGTTGCGATAGGTCGCGCACACGACGCGGTTCTCGACCTCGACGAAGTTGATGACGGAAATCATGGTCTTGATGAAAAAGTCTGGATTGGATGACGGGAAACTATGCGTGGCCCCGGGGTGGGGTCAACCTAAAATTGCACAGAAGAAAACAACCCGATTATAGCAAGGAGATCAGCCGGCGCGTGAGGATTTTCGCTCGCCATTGAGGGCATTTTCGGCGGACCGGCTCATCAATTGGGCATAGTCGTTGCCGAACAGGACGTGACAGAAGCGGATCGCGGCCGAGACCTGCGACTGCCGATAGGCGCGCGCCCGCGCATCGCCCGAGCGCAGCGACTGGACCAGCGCTTCGGTCGCCTTCTCGACATACTGCTGCAGATCGGAATAGGTCCGCAGCGTCACCTCGTTGATCGCGAGCTCGCTCGCATAATTGCGGCACACCGCGACGAACTCGATCAGCGCCGCCACCTCCTCGACCTCGCTGCCGTCGACGCCGGCGCCGGCCGGAATGTCCTTGTCGGCGCGCTGGCGCAGGATGCGGCGCGCGCGGCCGGGCACGCTGTCGATCTCCGACTGCAGCGCATTGGAGATGTCGGCGCGGATCGCCGTGAGCTGCTTGCCCCAATTCGATTCCGAGCGCAGGTCGAGCTCGGTCCGCAGGCCGCGGACGCCGTCATGGAGCGTCTTCAGCGTATCGCCGAGATTGGCGAAATGCCCGCGCCGGATGTCGGCGCGCAACACCGAGGCGAGCCCCGCGAGATCATTCAAGGCAATGGTCACGGCCACGCCGAACGGGGTCGCGGCCACCCTTATCTCGTCGTCGGATGCGGCGATCTTGGTCGCAAGGCGGATGATCTGCCAGGGCGCGGCCAGCCGCTGCATCACCAGGGACAGCGCGAACGGCAGCATCAGCGGCGTCTGCAGCGAGGGCACGTTGATCGCCTCGTTGACGGAGGCGATCTGGGAATCGCCGAGCACGCGGATGATGCCGGGCAGCCGGCCGTTGAGCCCGTCGAGCGCTTCGCGGTTCTGCAGCACCAGCCCGATCGGCAGCAGATCCTCGATCACGCTGGGCGCACCGATGCGGGCGAGCGCGCGCTGGCGGTCGCCGGTCGCATTGGGACCGACGAGCTTCATCAGCGCCTCGGCAGTGGCGAGCTGCAGCTTGCGGGCGGCCATCTCGACCTCGCGCGAGCCGTCATGGGAGGCCGACATCGCGGCGTCGAACTCGGCATATTTCTCGGGCGCGCCTTCGCGTCCGAGCCACTGCCAGACGGCGAGCAGCGAGGCGCGGCGAATCTGGCCGGGGCGCAGCGGGCCGGTGGAATCGGTGAGGAACGGCTCGAGCGGCCGGAACAGCCGGCGGGCCCCGTCGCCGCTCTGGCGGCGATCATCGCGCGACGCGGGACGCACGGCTTCGACCGGCGACTGAGGACGCGGTGCCTCCGCCGGCGGAGCGGCGGGCGGCGCCGGACGCGCCACCTTGCGCAACTGTTCGAGCACCAGCGTGGCCACCGCGACGTCCTGGCCGCGCTCGATCGCGCGCTCGAACTCACGCATCAGGAGCGACTGCGCGTTCGGCGGCAGCTGCCCGAGATATTCCCTTAACCGCTCGTGAGCTGTCTGACCCATGCGCCGGCGTGCATATTTCCACGGCGAGAGCGCCAATTGCGCATCCCCGGCTCCGACCATAGCGTCCGCGTTATTAAGAACACCTTTAGGATCGCAAACTTCAACGTCCCCTCACACGCCGGGCAACCTCAGCTCGGCCCGCAGGCCGCCGGTCGGAGCGTCGCTCAGGGTCAGGCGGCCGCCATAGAGGGCGGCCAGATCATTGACGATCGACAATCCGAGCCCCGATCCAGGCTTGGATTCGTCGAGGCGCTGGCCGCGGCGTGACACCTGGGCCCGTTCGGCTGCGGAAAGGCCCCGGCCGTCGTCGTCGACGATGATCCGCAACATGGCGGTCGCCCCCGGCTGCGCCGGCGGCTCGACCGTCACCTCGATCGAGACCCGCGAAGCCGCCCATTTGCAGGCGTTATCGACCAGGTTGCCGACCATTTCCTCAAGGTCCTGGCGCTCGCCGCGAAACTTGGCAGCGGGATCGGCCGTCGCCTCCACGGTGATGCTGCGCTCGCGATAGATCTTTTCCATGGTGCGGCGCAGCGCCTCGAGCGCCGGCGCCACCTCGGTGACGGTCGACACGATGGTGACCCGCGCTGCGATGCGCGCCCGCTCGAGGTGATGGGCGACCTGGTCGCGCATCACCTCGGCCTGCTCCATGACCTTGGCCGCAAACGGATCGGCCGCATGGGTCGCTGCCTCGTTGACGATGACCGACAGCGGCGTCTTGATCGCGTGCGCCAGATTGCCGACGTGGGTCCGCGCCCGCTCCACGATCTCGCGATTGGCATCGATGAGCGCGTTGGTCTCGCGCGCCAGCGGCGCGATCTCGACCGGAAACGCGCCCTCCAGCCGCTCCGCCCGGCCCGAACGGATGTCGGCGATCGCCTCGGAGATCCGCTTCAGCGGCGCCAGGCCGTAACGGACCTGGAATACCGTGGTCAGCAACAGCACGACGCCGAGCGCGGTGAAGGTGCCACCCAGATAATAATCGAAGCTGCGGGTCTCGTCGAAGATCTCGGAGGCGTCCCCGGCGACGCCGACCAGGAACTTGCCGTCGGAGCCGAGATCGACCGGACGCTCGACCATGCGCAGATCCTGATTCTCGGGCCCCTCGACATAGCCGATCCGGATACCGGCCGCGGTGAGCTCGATGCTCTGCTCCTCCAGCTTGGGCAGCTTCTTGTCCCATAGCGAGCGCGAGGCCCGCACCTCCGGCTTCTCGGTGTCGGTGCGGGTGATCTGCCAGTACCAGCCCGACAGCGGCAGCTCGAACAGCGGCTCGCCGAGTGACTGGAACTGGCGATCCGGCGGATCGTCAGGGGTGGCGACCTCGGCGATCAGCGTCCGCAAATAGAGATTGAGCCGGCGGTCGAAGGCGCGCTCGGTCGCATTGCGATAGACCGAGGACAACACGATGCCGGTGATGGCGAGGATGACCACGAGCCACGCGGTCGCGGACAGGAACAACCGGGTGGCAAGTGAACTTTGGCGCATGACCGATCATTAGCGAAACGACCGGCACCCGACCACCGGGGAATGGCGGGCACAGCGGTCGGATCAAGCCCCCGCGGCCGGCGGCGGGGTGAGCAGGTAGCCCAGGCCGCGCACCGTCTGGATCACGTCGCAATCGAGCTTCTTGCGGATGCGGCCGACGAAGACCTCGATCGTATTGGAGTCGCGGTCGAAGTCCTGGTCGTAGAGATGCTCGACCAGCTCGCTGCGCGAGACGACGCGCCCCGAATGATGCATCAGATAGGACAGCAGGCGGTATTCATGTGAGGTCATCTTGATCGGGTTGCCCGACACGCTGACCTTGCCGGTCCGGGTGTCCAGGGTCACCGGCCCGCAGGTCAGCTCACTCTGAGCGTGACCGGCCGAGCGGCGCAGCAGCGCACGAATGCGCGCCAGAACCTCCTCCAAGTGAAACGGCTTGGCGACATAGTCGTCGGCACCGGCGTCGAAGCCCTGGACCTTGTCGCTCCAGCGATCGCGCGCCGTCAGGATCAGGACCGGCATCGCCCGGCCATTGCGCCGCCAGGCTTCCAGGACCGAAATGCCGTCCATCTTGGGCAGGCCGATGTCGAGCACCACGGCGTCGTAGGGCTCGCTGTCGCCCAGGTAATGCCCCTCTTCACCGTCGAACGCACGGTCCACGACGTAGCCGGCGTCGCTCAGCGCCGTGGTGAGCTGGCGGTTGAGATCCGGATCGTCCTCGACAACGAGCAGACGCACGCTTGCCTCCAAAGCTGAACTGCACGATTTCCGCCCTCAAGATGAACCGGAAGGCCGTGAACCGTGCATGAACGGAACCCGACCGACCACGTTACTTTTTGGTCATCTCGATCGAGCCCGTCGGCAAGGGCCGACAGAATTGAGGCAGATATAAGCTCTTGGAGGTGGGGATGAGAAGCCCTGCCGAACGGGTTAGCCGGCCAGAATGAGGCCGCCATGCACAGCGGCGACCAGATTACGACCTTGCGATCTCTCAAGGTAACGGACTGACGGTGGGCACCAGTCCCTCAGGTGTGGAAGAACACGAACCACACCAGGCCCAGGATCAGCAGGGCCAGCCCCGTCGAGATGGCCAGGATTGCCAACACCGAGGGGCCCGGTTCGCCTTGCCGCGCTTCGGTGGGGGTTTCGACGATCTGCGGCTGTCGTCTGGTTGCCATGGCGCCCTCCGCTCACTGCTATTTCACGTTCAATTCGGTTTCGCGCTCTCACGTACTCCCGGTGGCAACGTCGGGGGTGTGATGATGTTCCGGCCACCGCGCCCGGCTGCGACCAGTTAACGCCGATCAGCAAATCTGCCCACCGGCCCTGTTGAATCCGGGGGCGCGGGTGTTATCCTCCCCGGCGCCTCAGCATTGCGTCCCGCAGCAGCCCGGTCCTGAGTAAGCTGTCAGTTCGGAGTAATTGGAGTAGGTCACATGGCCCCGCGCGCCAATTGGAAGGGTTTTCTGCGGCTGTCGCTCGTGACCTGTCCGGTCGCGCTCTATCCGGCGACGTCGGAGTCCGAGAAGGTCTCGTTCAACCAGATCAATCGCAAGACCGGCCACCGCATCAAGTACAGCAGGGTCGACGCCGAGACCGGCGAGGAAGTGGCCAATGACGACATCGTCAAGGGCTACAAGGTCGACACCGACACCTACATCGAGGTGACCAAGGACGAGCTCGACGACATCGCGCTGGAATCGACACACACGATCGAGATCGACGAGTTCGTGCCCCGCACCGATATCGACAGCCGCTATCTGATCCGCCCCTATTATCTGGTGCCCGACGGCAAGGTCGGCCATGACGCATTCGCGGTGATCCGCGAGACCATCCGCAGCATGGACAAGGTCGCGATCGGCCGCGTCGTGCTGACCAACCGCGAGCACATCATCGCGCTCGAGCCGCTCGGCAAGGGGCTGATGGGAACGCTGCTGCGCTACCCGTACGAGGTCCGCAACGAGCAGGACTATTTCGACGACATCCAGGACGTGAAGATCACGAAGGACATGCTGGATCTCGCCAAGCACATCGTCGAAAAAAAATCGGCCGAGTTCGAGCCTGGGAATTTCGAGGATCATTACGAAGCCGCGCTGATCGACCTGATCAACAAGAAGCGCAACGGCGTGACGATCACCGCCAAGCCGGCGCCGAAGTCGAGCGGCAACGTGATCAACCTGATGGACGCCTTGAAGCGCAGCCTGGCCACCGAGGCGCAGACACCCGCTGCGGCCACGCCCAAGGCGAAGGCCAAGAAGCCGAAGAAGCGCGTCGAAGGACAGCGCGAGATGCTGCTTCCGATCAGCGGCAAGAAGGCAAAGGACGAGCCGAAGAAGGTCGAAGAACCGAAGAAAACGGAGAAGCCGGCGCGGACGGGTACGCGCTCACGCAAGGCCGGCTGACGGATACGGTCCGAGACCCGACGCAGGTCGGACATTTCGAATCTTCTCGTCGTTCCGTACGGCGAGACCGTATCGACGCCTCTCCATATTCGCCTCTCCATATCCAAAGCCTGTCCGAGGCACGCGTTCTCTGACCGGCATTGACAGTGGCTGGTTTGCATCTACGGATGCGTCGGCGAACCAATACGGGCGAACCCATACGCATGTCCTCATCGAGACTCAGCGGCTGATTCGCAATGGGGGACCGCTGGCGCCGGTCAGCTGAGTTGATCACATTCTCAGCCTCCGATCGGGCGCGAACTTGTGATCGCCGCCACATGGCCTCGACACTTGCACACCGAGCCGGTCGCGCCTAGCTGTGCCGCGCGGGTAATCACCGGCACGGTTCTCGAGGGAACGATGTGCCTGGTAGGTGGTGGCGGGGAACGACGATGGCGGCGTCGTCCCAGCAGAGCGCCACGGCGTATCAGGGGGACTGTCAATGTTTCAGCGCGCTGAGGACAAACGCCGGACGCTGCACGGATAGATAATGGCGCGGGTTCAACTGTCAGAGCTCTCTGCGTTCGCCGCCGTTGCGGATTCGCTGAGTTTCACCAAGGCTGCTGCTCATATCGGGTGCTCCCTGCCCACCATGAGCCAGACGATCAAGAATCTGGAAGAGCGATTGGACGTCAGGCTGTTCAATCGCACGACGCGCAGCGTGGCGCTGACGGAGGCAGGCGAGCGGCTGCTGGCGGAGATCCATCCGATTCTCGAGCGCGTCGATCAGGCCATCGAGAGCATCAACGTCTTTCGCGACAAGCCGATGGGGACATTGCGATTGACCGTGTCTCGCGTTTTCGCCCTGAGAGGCCTCGGCCCCCTCATCAGGCCGTTCCTGGCAGAATACCCCGCAATCAGTCTTGAGCTGGCCATCGACGACACCAACAGCGACATCGTACGCAACCGCTTCGATGCGGGCATTCGCGCTGGACACAGGGTCGAGGGCGACATGAAGGTCATTCGCGTGTTCGACGATTGCAGCTTCGTTGCGGTTGCTTCGCCCGACTATCTCGCTGTACATCCGGCGCCCTCGGTTCCCGAAGATCTTCAGACCCACAATTGCCTCCGACATCGCGTTCCCGCTGATGATACGCTGCAGCCATGGATTTTCGACAAGGGCCGCCAGCGCGCCGAAATTGCCGTGGACGGATCTCTCATCGCCAACGACTTCGATCTGCTCCTGAATGCCGCGCTCGATAGCGTCGGCGTTGCCTACCTCGTCGAACCGATGATCCAGCCGCACCTCGCCGAAGGACGGCTGGTGCGGCTGCTGCCGGATTGGAGCTACACCACCCCCGGGCTCTTCCTGTATCATCCGAGCCGCCGGCAACCGCCCATGCCGCTTCAGGTCTTTCTCGATTTCGTCAAGAGATGGCGCAGTCGCGGGATGACGGATGCAATCACGTCAATGATGCAATACGGCGGAAACGAGCTGGTCGCGGCGACACTGCAATCTTCGTCGCTGCACGCCGAATCAAGTCGGCGCTGACATCTGATGCCGCGCCGGCTGTTCCAGGCCGGCGCTGACGGCGCGCGGGAAAGCGCGGCGCCATACACGGCAGTGTCATATTGGCGACCGCGATTGTTCGGGAATCCCACCTAGCCTATTCACAATTATCGACATTAACAAAGTGATACCAGGCGTTCAAAAGAACGGCGCGAGCGTGTCGAAACTGGTGCGAGCTAACGGCGCATTCACAACGCCGAGCGACACGCAAGCAAGCGAGAGCACATTCATCAAATCGAAATTGGCTCATGCGCACATCTTCATTCGTTCCGAAGGTCGAGCCGACCAGCTCGAGCCGGGATCGGATTGCAGGTGTGGGAACGAAATCTGGCCGTGCCAGAGGCGACACGCGGGGGACGTGTGAATCGCCGATCAACCGGAGAACTGAAATGAAAATGTTGAGGGGCCTGCTTCTCGTATCAGGAGCAGTCATACTTTCCGCTGCGGCGGCTCAGGCCGCGGATCTTCCGCTGAAGGCCAAGGCCGTCGAATACGTCAAGGTGTGCTCGCTGTATGGCTCGGGCTTCTACTACATTCCCGGCACCGACACATGCATCAAGCTAGGCGGATATCTGCGCGCCGAGACGGCGCTGTGGACCAACAGCAACTACGGCGGCGCCTATAGCGGCGTGGCCGGCGCGGACAATCGCCTCAGCAACCGCATGCAGACGCGCTCGCGCGAGGATCTCAACATCGATACGCGGACTGCGACCGAATATGGCGTGGTGCGTACCTATTTCGATGCCGTTTTCACCTGGACGTCCGGAAGCTACAGCGGCGTCGGCAACGGCGGCACCCAGTACTCGACCGGGGCGGCGAACTCGAGCGGCCTGACCTCCGTCAACGCTCTGAGCAACGACGGCATCTCGGGCGGCTCGCTGGGCGTCTACTATGCCTTCATCCAGTTCGCGGGCTTCACTTTCGGCAAGGCGGTCTCGACATTCGACGCGCCGTGGACGAACTACCCCGCGAACAATTTCGACGGCCTCGTCGGCGGCAGCGGCAGCGTGAACGGTGTCAACCAGATCACCTACACCGCCGATTTCGGCCAGGGCATCACGGCGGCGATCTCCGCCGAGGATCAGTCGCAGTTCTTCACGACCAACATCTGGAACACCGCCGGCATCAGCGCCAGCGGCGTGCTGGGCGGCTCCTATGGCACCAACAGCATCGGCGGTCAGGTCGCGCCTGACATCATCGGCATGGTCCGCATCGACCAGGCCTGGGGTCTGTTCCAGGCCTCGTTCGCAGCGCATGACAACCACGCGGGCTATTACGGCGCGACCGAAGTCACCGGCCATCCCGAAGATAAATGGGGCTGGGCCGCGCAGCTGGCGCTGTCGATCAAGAACATTCCGACCGGCCCCGGCGACGTGATCAACCTGCAGGCCGTCTATACCGACGGCGCGAGCCGCTACAACTTCCAGAGCCTGGCCAACACATCCTACGCGATGTACGGCGGCGGCTCGGGGAACACCTATCAGAGCATCGGCTTCGCCGGCGTGGCGGATGCGGTGTTCGCACCGGGCACGGGCCTGTCGACGGTCAAGACCTGGGGCATGCGCGGTGGCGCAACCCACAACTGGAACGCCAACTGGAACACGGCGGTCTACGGTGCCTACGCCCAGGTCCGCTACGGTGCCACCGGATCGACGCAGATCTGCGCGGGCATCGCCGCCACCGGCATGCTGTCCGCCGGTTCGACCTGCAACCCCGACTTCAACATCGCGCAGGTCGGCGTCATCACTCGATGGACGCCGGTCAAGGGCCTGACCTTCTCGACCGACGTGACCTACAGTCACCTCGACCAGAAATACTCGGGCACGGTGACGGCGCCGACGATCGCAAGCGTCGCCAAGCCGGCCGCCTTCTATCAGCTCAAGGATCAAGACACGGTGAGCATGCTGGTGCGTGCTCAGCGCAATTGGTGAAGCTGAACTGTTAAACCTCCAGCTGCTCCACGGACCTCCGGCGATGCCCCGCCGGAGGTTTGTGCTGTCGACGCAGGCGGGGCCCGTCTCGCATGGACGGCAGAACGCAGCAGTGACCTTGGCGCGTACGACGCCCGTTACTTGATCGAGGTATTGATCGAGGTGAACTTGCTGCTCAGCGTCGAGCCGACGCCATTGACCGCCGCAAGAATCACGATGCTCAGCCCACCGGCAATGATCGCGTATTCGATCGAGGTCGCGCCGGCCTGATCCTTCAGAAAGCTCGCAATCAACTGCCGCATCGGCCTCTCCGGTCGGGCTCAAATCGTCTGACGCGCCGCGCGTGCGCGCGCAATGGCGGGGATGGAGGCCCCAACGGAACCCTCGGTCATCGGCTTGAACAAATAGTTAACCTGATCAGGTACTGGCCGCGCTCCGACTCCGCCCTCGGCTTTGACATCGCGGCTCCGGCCTCGCTCACCTTCCAGCCCCAGAAAAACATGTAAATACTTGGATTCGTTGAATTTACCTCGAATCTTCGCGAACCGGAGGGACGGCAGAACAAATCCGGGCGTCAGAATTTGCCTCAGACACATTCAGAAAAAATTCGGCTTGGCCGCGGAATGCCGGCGTCATGATCTGGGTCAACGGTCACGGCGTGCACGGCCTCTAGAGTTATCCTTGCCGCCATGGATACAGCAGATTCCGCCCGCCCCCAGCTCAAGATCCGCAGCGTCGCGCTCGACACCGGCCGCGAGAACGTTGTCGTGATCTCCCGCCGCTCGAAGGCGTTGCGACCCGAAGTCTTCCGCGGCTTCAGCCGCGTCGAGCTGCGCTGCAATTCGCGGACGCTGCTGGCCACGCTCCTGATCACCGACGACGACGCGCTGGTCGGGCCCGACGAGATCGGCCTGTCGGAGCCGGCGCTGCGGCGCTTCGCCGAGCCGGCCGGCACGCTCGCGACCGTATCGCCCGCGACGTCGCCCGACAGTATGGAGGCGGTCCGGGCCAAGATCCGGGGCGAGACGCTGAGCGACCAGGCCATCGCGGCGGTGATCGAGGACCTCACCCACTACCGCTATTCGGACATGGAGATCGCGGCGTTCCTGATCGGGTCGGCCAGCTTCATGACCTCCGGTGAGCTGCTCGCGCTGACGCGCGCCATGGCCAACGCGGGCACCCAGCTGAAATGGCCCGACCCGATCGTGGTCGACAAGCATTGCATCGGCGGCATTCCCGGCAACCGGACCTCGATGGTGGTGGTGCCGATCGTCGCGGCCCATGGCCTGACCATTCCGAAGACCTCCTCGCGCGCGATCACCTCGCCCGCAGGCACCGCCGATACGATGGAGGTGCTGGCGCGGGTGAATGTCGGCGCCGAGGAAATGAAGTCGATCGTCGCGGCCTGCAACGGCTGCCTGATCTGGGGCGGACACGTCAATTTGTCGCCGGCCGACGACATCCTGATCTCGGTCGAGCGCCCGCTCAGCCTCGATACGCGCGAGCAGATGGTCGCCTCGATCATGTCGAAGAAGCTCGCGGCCGGCTCGACGCATCTGTTGCTCGACCTTCCCGTCGGTCCGACGGCCAAGCTCACCAGCGGCGCCGAGGCGATGCGGCTGCGCAAGCTGTTCGAGTTCGTCGGTGACAGGTTCGGCATCGCAGTCGAGGTGATCACGACCGACGGCCGCCAGCCGATCGGCAACGGCATCGGGCCGGTGCTGGAGGCGCGCGACGTCATGGCGGTGCTGGGCAACGAGCCACAGGCCCCGGCCGATCTGCGCGAGAAATCGCTGCGGCTTGCGGCGCACCTGCTCGAATATGATCCGAAGCTGCGCGGCGGCGCCGGCTATAACAGGGCGCGCGACCTGCTCGACAGCGGCGCGGCGCTCAAGCAGATGCAGAAGATCATCGACGCGCAGGGGCCGCCGGAGTGCCGCAGCGAGCTCGGCGATCTCGCCTTCGACGTCAGGGCCGCCAGCGACGGCGTCGTCTCGGCGATCGACTGTCTGCGACTGAACCGCCTCGCACGGACCGCGGGCGCGCCGGTCAACAAGGGCGCCGGGATCAGGCTGTTCAAGAAGATCGGCGACCGCGTCGACCAGGGCGAGCCGCTCTACCGCGTGTTCACCTGCGATCCGTCCGAGCATGATCTCGCCGCAGCGGCAGCCGGCGCCGACAACGGCTACGCCCTCGCCGGCAAGCCGAACGGTCGTCCGTGATGAGCTTTCGCTGACCATCGATCCATTTTTCTCGGGAGGCCGACGCATGAGTGTGACCCTTCGCTTCTGCGGTGCCGCGCATACGGTGACCGGGTCCTGCTATCTGCTCCAGACCGACCAGGGTCGGATCCTGATCGACTGCGGCCTGTTCCAGGGCCAGAAGACGCTGAAGGAGCTCAACTACGGCGACTTCCCGTTCCGGCCCGCCGAGATCGATGCCGTGCTACTGACGCACGCGCATATCGATCATAGCGGCCTGATCCCGAAGCTGGTGCGCATGGGCTTCGACGGCCGCATCTTCGCCACGCGCGGCACCATAGATCTCTGCTCGTGGATGCTGCCCGACGCCGGCAACATCCAGGAGCAGGAGGTGCTGGCGCTGAACCGGCGCAACGCGGCGCGCGGACGCGACGAGGTCATCCCGATCTACACGCAGGCCGACGCCATGGCCTCGCTGCAATATTTCCAGGCGGTCGCCTACGAGAGCTGGACCGACGTGATCCCCGGGATACGCGCCCGCTATTGGAATGCCGGACATCTGCTGGGCTCGGCCTCGATCGAGATCGAGCTCGCCGGACAAGGGACCGATGGCGCGCCGCTCAGGCTTCTAGCGTCCGGCGACGTCGGCCCCGACGCCAAGCTGCTGCAGCCGGATCCGAAGGCGCCCGCAGGTTTCGACTACGTGATCTCCGAGTCCACCTACGGCGACCGCATTCGCGAGCCGACCACGCCCGAGCTGCGCCGCGGACGGCTGGCCGGCGAGGTGCGCGAGGCCGCAGCCGCCAAGGGGGCGCTGCTCATCCCGGCCTTCGCGGTCGAACGGACCCAGGAGCTGATCGTCGACCTCGTCGGCCTGATGGAGCGTGCCGAGATTCCGGCCGCGCCGATCTTCCTGGACTCGCCGCTGGCGATCCACGCCACCGAGGTGTTTCGCGCGCACGCCGACAGCCTCGACGGCGGCAGCGACGTCGGCCGGCTGTTGTCGTCGCCGCATCTGCGCTTCACGGAAACCGTCGACGAAAGCAAGGCCATCGCCAAGCTGACCGGCTTCCACATCATCATCGCCGCCAGCGGCATGTGCGACGCCGGCCGCATCCGCCATCATCTGAAGCGCTGGCTGTGGAACAGCCGTGCGACGGTGCTGCTGGTCGGCTATCAGGCCAACGGCACGCTGGGACGTTTTTTGCAGGACGGCGTCAAGGCGGTGCGCATCCAGGGCGAGGAGATCAAGGTCGCGGCGCGCATCCGCATGATCGACGACTATTCCGGCCACGCCGACGGCGCCGAGATCGCGCGCTGGATCGCGGCCCGCCGCCCGATCACGCGCGGTCTTTTCCTGTCCCATGGCGAAGAGGCTGCGATCGCGGCGCTGGCGATGCGCGTCGCCGAGCGGATCGTGCCGTCGGCCAAGGTGTTCTCGCCCCTGCTCGACGATGCCTATGAGCTCACCGGTGCGGTGCCGACGCTGCTCGATGTTGCACGCCGGCGGCGTCTGGCGCCGGAGGCGGTCACCCGGCTCGACTGGCACAACGACATGTCGGGTCTGCTGCTCGACATCCACGCGCGCATCGAGCAGGCGGCGGACGACCGCGCCCGCGGCGTCATCATCCGCCGTCTCAGGCGGGCGCTGGAGGAGTGACGCGATCGGCTTGGTTGCGAAGGCTTCCCGCCTGCGGCCTTCGTCGTCGAACGGTCATACTTTGATCGCACCCTCGGGAGGGTCAAGCTCGGCCGAGGTTTGCAGAAGACGGCGCTCTCACAGCTTGTGCATAGCGACAGACACAACGCGCAGACGGCTGGTCTCCGAGGGCTATTCTGATACGCTCGACGCGTGGTTCACGACAACGGATCGATCCGGGTGAACCGGGCGCAGGTGGGGAAACGGGGGCTCTCACATGCATCAACCATCGAAATGGTGGGCGGGACTGATCGTCGTTGCCGTGCTCTGGCTCGCGGCCATGATCTTCAAGACGTCGGGCGTGGAAGACGATATTGCGCCGCGGGCGCGCGCCGCGGTTGCAGCTGCTGCACCTGATACCGCCGCGGCGCTGAAGGTCTCGGTGTCCGGGCGCGACGTGCGCATCGAAGGACCGGAGTTCAGTCCTGATCAGCCCAACCGGCTGAACGAGGCGGCGACGGTGAACGGCGTCCGGCTCGTCGACGGCAGCTACGACAAGCTTCCGACCCCAAAGCCATACGCATTCCGCGCCGCGCGCAACGGCGGCCAGCTGGTGCTCGAAGGCGGCGTGCCAACGCCCGCGATCCGGGATGCCGTTCTCACTGCCGCCCGCTCCGCGGCCGGTGGCGGCGAGGTCGTCGATCGCCTCGGCTATGCCTTGGGGGCTCCGGCCGAGTTCGCCGCGATCGCCGGCCACGGATTGGTCCAGGCCGGAATACTTAACGGCGGCACGTTCTCGCTCGCGGACAAGGCCTATTCGATCGCCGGCGCAGCAGCCTCGTCCGACGTCTATGAGGCAGCGATCGCCGCGACGCGGCAGCTGCCGGGCGGTGCCGCGCTCGCCAACGTCGCCATCCTGCCGCCGGAGGCCAGGCCGTTCATCTGGAGCGCGGTGCGCGACGGCAAGTCGGTGGTGATGTCCGGCGTCGTCCCGAACGACGAGATCAGGCGCGCGCTCGAAGCTGCCGCCGTGAAGGCATGGCCCGGGCTTTCCGTCATGCATCATATGCAGATTGCGCGTGGCGCTCCGGCCGGCAATTTCAATGCCTACACGTCTTATGCGCTCGGAGAGTTGGCGCGGCTGAGCACGGGGCGCGTCGTCATCTCCGACGCCAACTACACGATCTCGGGCGAAGCGCCCTCCAGCGCGGCTTATGACGAAGCGATGGCAGCTGCCGGCAAGCTGCCGGGCGGTCTGACCCTGGCAAAGGCCGACATTTTGCCGCCGGAGATCAAGCCCTATCGCTGGTCGGCGCAGCTCGATGCGGCTGGCGTCACTCTATCTGGACTGGCTCCAAGCTCGGCCGTTCGCGACACGATCCTCCGCTATGCCGTCGGACCTTTCGCCGGAAGGCGCGTGCTCAGCCAACTCGAAATTGCCCGCGGGGCTCCCGATGGCGACGTGGCCAAGGCGAGCGCGAGCCTGCTGAAGGAGCTCGCCAAGCTCTCCGAGGGCCGTGCTGAAATCAACGAGACCCAGGTCTCGATCGGCGGCGTGGGGCTTGCGAACGTCACCGGTGCATCGGTGCGCGAGGAGCTCGCCGGCGCCCTGCCCGCGCCGTTTGCGATTGCCGTGGTCGACGTCCGCGACGGCCCGGTCTCGCCCTATGTCTTTGGACTGCAGAAGCAGGATGGCCATGTCCGGCTGAGCGGCTATGTGCCGGACGAGGCCGCCCGGCGCGATCTGGTCGGCGCGGCCACCGCGAGCTTCGTCACCGAGACGGTCGAGGACGGCCTGAAGATCGGTGACGGCGCGCCGACGGATTTCGCCAGATCGCTGAAGACGACATTCCCGGCGCTGGCCCGGCTGTGGTCGACGACGCTCGCAGCGAAAGACGCTGATATCACGATCGAGGGCCAGGCCATCTATGACAAATCGGGCGAGCAGGTCCGCAAGGAGCTTGCCGACGCAGCCGGCGACGGCTTCAAGCTCGGCGACGTCAAGATCGGCATCAAGCCGGAGAGCCCGCCGCTTCCCGTCGACGCGTGCCAGCCGGCCTTCAGCGGGCTGCTCGAAAAGGGACGAATCCACTTCAGCACCGGAAGCGCCGAGCTCAGCCGGGAGTCGCTGGCGCTGCTCGATCACCTGGTCGATGTCGCGCAGCGCTGCAAGGCGGCCGAGATCGCGATCGAAGGCCACACCGACAGCGTCGGTGATACCGAGAACAACATCGACCTCTCCAAGCGGCGCGCGGCAGCCGTGCTCGGCTACATCGGCGGGGCCGGCATCGATACCTCACGCATGACCGCGGAAGGCTACGGCGAGACCAGGCCGATCGCCTCCAATGATACGCCCGAAGGCCGTGCGCAGAACCGGCGCATCGAATTCGTCGTCAAGTGAGGCGCTGACATCATGATGTACGACCTCGCGACATTCCTGCTCTGGATCCTCCTGGCCCTCGTGATCGGCGGCTTCGTCGGCTGGCGCACCCGGTCGGACGCGCCGCGTCCGGACTGGCTGAGAAGCTGGCTGCTGCCGGCGACGCTGGCCTTCGCCATCGGCGTTCTGATGGCGTTGTTGAACGTGCTGCCCGGGCGTGCGGGGCTGTGGCTCGAGGTCGCCCTGCTGATGGTCGGCGGCTACGTGTTCGGCTGCCTCATCGGCGGACAGCTGAAGGATTTCTTCGGTCTCGACGACGCCAAGGCGGCGGCGCCGTCGCCCCCTGCAAACCGCGTTGCGTCCGTAGCCGACACCGCCGCGCCACATCCTGTCGCCGACAGCCCATCACAAGCGCTCGCGGCCCACGCGGCAGCCAGCGTCGAGGCCGATCGTCTGGCAGCCGAAGCGGAAGCCAAGGCCGAGACCGACCGTCTCGCCGCCGAGGCCGCAGCAAAGGCGGAGGCTGAGCGCCTCGCTGCGGAGGCCACGGCGAAAGCCGAGGCCCAGCGTCTCGCGGCCGAAGCCGCGGCAAAGGCCGAAGCGGAGCGCCTCGCGGCGGAGGATGCCGCAAAGGCAGAAGCTGATCGTCTCGCCGCAGAAGCGGCGGCCAAAGCCGAAGCCGAGCGTCTCGCCGCAGAGGCAGCGGCCAAAGCCGAAGCCGAGCGTCTCGCTGCAGAGGCAGCGGCCAAAGCCGAAGCCGAGCGTCTCGCCGCAGAGGCAGCGGCCAAAGCCGAAGCCGAGCGCCTCGCCGCTGAGGCAGCAGCCAAAGCCGAAGCCGAGCGTCTCGCCGCTGAGGCTGCCGCAAGAGCGGAAGCCGAGCGCCTCGCGGCGGAAGCCGCAGCGAAGGCCGAAGCGGATCGTCTCGCGGCCGAAGCTGCCGCGAAAGCCGAGGCTGATCGGCTTGCCGCGGAAGCAGAAGCGGAAACAGAAGCGGAAGCAGAAGCCGAGCGTGTCGCGGCGGAGGCCGCCGCGGAGGCTGAAGCCGACCGCCTTGCGGCCGAGGTCGCAGCGTCAGCGCCGCTGACCACGGCCGCTGCCGATGACAGGCCACCGGCCCTGCCCGCTCCCGACGGCACGGCGGATGATCTCAAACTCCTCAAGGGCATCGGGCCGAAGAACGAGCGTATCCTCAACGACATCGGCGTCTATCATTTCAGCCAGATCGCGGAGTGGTCCCCCGCTCATGCGAGCTGGGTCGGTGACCACATGGCCTTCCCCGGCCGGATCGAGCGCGAGCACTGGATCGCCCAGGCGAAGCTGCTGGCGGCAGGTTTCGACACCGCGCATTCGACCGCGGTAAAGTCGGGCGCGATCACGATCGACGATCAGGCCGACGCCCCCCTGAGTGAGGACGAGGCGAACGCCCTGGGCGCGCAGCTGCCGGTGCTGATGCCGAAAGTCGAGAATGAGGACAAGTATGCCGGAGCCCGGCCACTTGGCCTCGCTGCCCCACGCGGGGGCGAAGCTGACGACCTCAAGCTGATCAAGGGCATCGGCAAGCAGAACGAGGCTCGCCTGCATGGCCTCGGCATCTGGCACTTCGAGCAGATCGCAGCCTGGACCGCTGCGCATGCCAAATGGGTCGGCTCCTATCTGGCGTTCGCCGGCCGGATCGAGCGGGAGCAATGGATCGCCCAGGCCAAGGAGCTGGCGAGCGGCGGCAGCACCGAATTCGCCCGGCGGGTCGAAGCGGGGCTGGTCAAATCGTCGCGCGACGACGGCTCGCGCGGGCAGGACAACATCAAGATCGTCCAGCCGGGCGATTAGGACGGCGCCGGCGACCAGTACGAAATGAAGACGAAAAATGTGGAGGAGCCGTAGGGTGGGCAAAGGCGCTGCCGCGCTCTTTCCCCATCTGAGATCGCTGTGGCGCCGTGCCCACCGTCTTGCTGATGAGTTTGTGGATGGACGGTCGGCAAGCTGCCGCCTTGCGGCGGCGGCTTTGCCCACCCTGCTCCGTTACTCCGCCAATTCGACCGGCTCGCTGCGCGACGGACCGGCCAGCGGCCGCTCCTCCATCAGGATCATGCAGACCGAGGCGCAGGCCAGCATCGCCGTCGCCGCGCCATAGACGAAGCGGAAGGCGTGGATCATGTCCGCTTCCGCGATGCCGCTGACCGCACCGTGTGCGCCCTCGGCCAGCGAGATGTCGGCGCCGAGCACCATCAGCAGGATAGCGCTGAAGGCCGCCACCGTGAACGAGGACATCATCGAGCGGAAGAAGTTCATCGCGCCGGTGATGGTGCCGATCTGCGAGCGGTCGACCGCATTCTGCAGCGAGACCACCGAGATCGGGAATGCCGTTCCGAGCCCGATGCCGAAGATCGACAGCAGCACCAGGAGGACCCACAGCGACGGCGTCGTGACCGTCATCACCGCGGCCGCGATGGTGCCGATGAGGGTGCCGACGATCGCGACGCGCTTGTAGTGCTTCACCCGGGCCATAGTGCGGCCTGCAATCGCCGCCCCGAATGTCGAGATCGCCGCGATCGGGATCAGGCCGAGGCCGGCCTCGCTCGGCGTCAAATGATAGACCAGCTCGTAATACAGCGGCAGGTGGACGGTGAGCCCGATCAGCGCGCCCAGCGCACAGCCGCTGGCCAGCATGCCGTAGGGCACCACCGCGCCGCCCATCAGGGACAGCGGCAGGAACGGCTCATCCGCCCGCCGCGCGTGCCAGACGAAGCCGAGCCCCAGCGCCACGCCGCTGCCGAGCATCGCCAGGATCGTCGGCGACAACCAGGCGAGCTTGTGGCCGCCCCAGGTCAGGACCAGCATGAAGATGACGGCGGAGGCCATCAGCAGCAGGCCGCCGGCCCAGTCGACCTTGCGCAGCCGGTGATAGACCGGCAGCCGCGCCATCTTGGGCAGCAGCAGTGCGAGAGCGGCGATGGCGAGCGGGACGTTGATCCAGAAGATCATCGACCAGTGCAGATGGTCGGCGAAGAAGCCGCCGATCACCGGCCCGAGCAGGCCGGCGAGCAGCCAGACGCCGCTGAAATAGGCCTGGTATTGGCCGCGCTCGCGCGGGCTGACCACGTCGGAGATTACGGTCTGCACGACCGGCATGATGCCGCCGCCGCCGAGCCCCTGCAGGCCGCGGGCGAGGATCAGGACCGGCATGTTCGGCGCCAGCGCGCACACCACCGAGCCGACCACGAACAGGCTGAGCGCCGTGATGATCATCGAGCGCCGGCCATAGATGTCGCACAAGGTGCCGAACACCGGCGCCACGGCGGTCGAGGCCAGCAGATAGGCAGTGATCACCCAGGACAGGCTGGTGACGTCCTGGAACTCGCGGCCGATGGTCGGCAGCGCGGTCGCGACGATGGTCTGGTCGAGCGCGGCCAGGAACATCGTCAGCAGCAGGCTCATCAGGATGGTGCGGACCTCGGCCGGGGTCAGCGGCACCGATGGCGTCAGCGACGGAGCATCGTCGATTGCCTGCACCTGCGGCGGAATGGCCGGCAGCTCGGCGGCGATCTCTTCGGGCAAGGATTGGGACGCGGCAGGATAGCGGCTCTGCCGATCAAACTTGTTCATGGGAATAAATGCTGTGCCGTGCGCGGCAAACGCCGTGTGGATTCGCTGGATAGCGAACTACTTAAGGGATAAATTTCCCTTGCGGCAGCGGGTTGGGCGCATGGGTGCATCCCGAGAGGACGAGGACGGGTCGCAGCAACGTGAACTGCTGCGAGCGCGAAGTGATCGAGGCTATTTCGGACGGCGCTTCAGCTTGGCGCGCTTCGGCAGCAGCACCGGCCATTGCACGATGTGATCCTCAAGCTGGTCGTCCGGAACGTCCTCCTCGGTGCCCTCGACCCGGCCGCGTACCGAGACACCGGCTTCATGTACCGTCTGAGGATCGCCCGAGATCAGCGGATGCCACCAATAGAGATCGTGCCCCTCGGCAATCAGGCGATAGCCGCAGCTCGGCGGCAGCCAGGTGAGGGTGCGCACGTTCTCAGGTGTCAGGCGAACGCAGTCCGAGACCTGGTCGGAGCGGTTCGGGTAGTCCTTGCAGCCACATAGGCCGGCATCCAGGAGCTTGCAGGAAATATGGGTGAAGTAGATCTTGCCGGTATCCTCGTCCTCGAGCTTTTCCAGACAGCAGCGCCCGCAGCCGTCGCACAGGCTTTCCCATTCCGCCTCGGACATCTCTTCCAAGGTCTTGGTTTTCCAGAACAATCCCTCCTGGCCCGAGGGACGTTTGAGCGGTGCGGTCATCGGGCGAATCCAATCGGGGCGCGGCGTGGCCGCCATCTAGGTGCCCTGCCCGGAGCGGCGCAAGGGGCGTCCGGTCCGTTCAAGCACGACGTTAGCTTTGTGTATCGAATTGTGAGGGGAACCATTGGTTTATCCCCCCCGCTCGGCTAGATAGAATGAGCAACAATGAGTCACTCCAGCGGCGGCGCCGGCAGTGCGGCTCGAGTTCCGGAGTTTCGAATCCGACCGACCTTGGCTCGAGGGCTCTGGCGCAAATGCCTTGGCTTTGCCGCAACAATCGCGCAAGACCCTTCGATGGCCCCAGCCGCGTGCTGAGTGCTTTCGAAGCCAGCTGACACGCTTTCGAAACGACCAGGGTTCCCGTGCGGCAGATCATTCCAGACAATTGGAAGAAGCGGATCAATAATTTCCGCCTGGATCTCGATGCGCGGTTCGATTCGGCGCTGTTCTCCTCGCTGCGCGGCACCCGCGAATTGTATGAGCGCTATTCGGCCTTCATGGACCGCTTCTATGTCGGCGGCTGGAAGCGCTGGGTGTTCGTCGAGCCGCTGTCGGAAGCCGCCACGATCGGCCTCGGCGGCCTTGTCCTGTTGCTGGCGCTGGCCATCCCCGCGTTCCGCGAAACCGCCGACGAGGACTGGCTCAAGAAGTCCGACCTCGCCGTCACCTTCCTCGACCGCTACGGCAACCCGATCGGCAGCCGCGGCATCAAGCATAACGACTCGATTCCGCTGGAAGACTTTCCGGACAATCTGATCAAGGCGACGCTGGCCACCGAGGACCGCCGCTTCTACGACCATTTCGGCATCGACATCGCTGGCACGGCGCGCGCGCTGGTCACCAACGCCCAGGCCGGCGGCGTCCGCCAAGGCGGCTCCTCGATCAGCCAGCAGCTCGCCAAGAACCTGTTCCTGTCCAACGAGCGCACCATCGAGCGCAAGGTCAACGAAGCGTTCCTGGCCATCTGGCTGGAAACCCGCCTGACCAAGAACGAGATCCTCAAACTGTATCTCGACCGCGCCTATATGGGCGGCGGCACCTTCGGCGTCGACGGCGCCGCGCACTTCTATTTCAACAAGTCGGTGCGCGACATCAACCTGTCGGAAGCGGCGATGCTGGCCGGCCTGTTCAAAGCGCCGACCAAATTCGCTCCCCACATCAACCTGCCGGCGGCGCGCGCCCGCGCCAACGTCGTGCTCGACAATCTCGTCGATGCCGGCTTCATGACCGAGGGTCAGGTGTTCGGCGCCCGCCGCAACCCGGCCTTTGCGGTCGACCGCCGCGACGAGAGCTCGCCGAATTATTTCCTCGACTACGCCTTCGACGAGATGCGCAAGCTGGTCGATACGTTCCCGAAATCCTACACCGAGCGCGTGTTCGTGGTCCGGACCTCGATCGACATGACTGTGCAGCATGCCGCGGACGAGGCGATCGAAAACCAGCTGCGCCAATTCGGCCGCGACTACCATGCGACCCAGGCGGCAACCGTGGTGTCCGATATCGATGGCGGCATCCGTGCCATGGTCGGCGGTCGCGACTATGGTTCGAGCCAGTTCAACCGCGCCACCGATGCCTATCGACAGCCGGGCTCGTCGTTCAAGCCCTACGTCTACACCACCGCCCTCTTGAACGGCTTCAAGCCGACCTCGATCGTGGTCGACGGCCCGGTGTGCATCGGCAATTGGTGTCCGCAGAACTATGGCCACTCCTATTCCGGTTCGGTGACGCTGACCCAGGCCATCACCCGCTCGATCAACGTCGTGCCGGTGAAGCTGTCGATCGCGCTCGGCGGCAAGGAAGGCCCCAAGGCCGGCCGCGCCAAGATCATCGAGGTCGCCCGTCGCTTCGGCCTCAAGGCGCCGCTGCCCGATACCCCCTCGATGCCGATCGGCTCGGACGAGGTCACGGTGCTGGAACACGCGGTGGCCTATGCGACCTTCCCGAACAAGGGCAAGGCGGTGACGCCGCATTCCGTGCTGGAGGTGCGCACCGGCGCCGGCGACCCGGTGTGGCGCTGGGACCGTGACGGTCCGAAGCCGCGCCAGGCGATCCCAGCTTCCGTCGCCGCCGACATGGCGGGGATGATGAGCCACGTCGTCAGCGAAGGCACCGCCCGCCGCGCTGCGCTCGACGGCATTCCGACCGCCGGCAAGACCGGCACCACCAACGCCTACCGCGACGCCTGGTTCGTCGGCTACACCGGCAACTTCACCTGCGCGGTGTGGTACGGCAATGACGACTACTCGCCGACCAACCGCATGACCGGCGGCTCGCTGCCGGCGCAAACCTGGCACGACATCATGGTCGCAGCGCACCAAGGCGTAGAAGTCAAGGAACTGCCGGGGGTCGGCATGGGCGAGAAGCTGCCGCAGGTCGCCAATGGCGCGATGGCGCAGGCCGGCGCGCCGAAGACGCTGGAAATCAAACCGGGCCCGCCGCCTGTTCTGACCCGTCGCGGCGCCGAGGTTCTGGTCCAGGTCGAGAAGTTGCTCGACGACGCGGCCCGCGTCGCCGAAAAGGCCGCGCCTGCCGATCCGCGCAAGCCGGCCAAGCCGGTGTCGTCGAGCGCGCTCGCCTTTCCGGAGAACTACGCCGCGGCGACGGCCGATGGCGTGACCACCCCTGCCCTGCGCAAGAACTGACGTCGGCGATCCC
This sequence comes from Bradyrhizobium ontarionense, assembly GCF_021088345.1. Lineage (NCBI taxonomy): Bacteria > Pseudomonadati > Pseudomonadota > Alphaproteobacteria > Hyphomicrobiales > Nitrobacteraceae > Bradyrhizobium > Bradyrhizobium ontarionense. The sequence continues at coordinate 2,374,287 of NZ_CP088156.1, forward strand.
CGTGCGGCTGCTCTTCATCACCTTGCTCGCGCTTCTGATCGCCACCGGCGTCGGCATCGGCGCGACCTGGATGACCACGACGCGCGGCACCGAATTCGGCACCTTGACGATCGGCGCCTGGACGGCGCGTCCGAAGACCGGCACGGCCGACGTCGATCCCTATGCGCGCGCCACCATCACCCGCAACGGCGAGCTGCCGATCGGCACCGGCGACGGCGTGGCCTTCACCGCCACCGCTGACGACAAGAAGAAGCCGCTCGACGGCCGCTGCGACATTCTCGTCAGTGGCGTGACGCCGCCTGCCCGCTTCTGGACGCTGACCCTGTACGATCGCAAAGGCCATCTCGTTGCCAATACGCTGCAGCGCTACGGCTTCACCAGCCAGGAGCTCGTGCGCGGCGCCGACGGATCCTTCGAGATCCGGGTGGCCTCGCGTTCGCGGTCCGGCAACTGGCTGCCGACCGGCGGCATCGAGCGTTATGCGCTGATGCTGCGGCTGTATGATACGCCGGTCGGCGTCGCCACCCGCACCCAGCGCGACGCCCCGATGCCTTCGATCACGACGGTGGGCTGCCCATCATGATCCGGCTGCTGTTCACCATCCTGGTCGGCGTGCTGCTCGGCGGCGTGGTTCATCTCGTCAGCGTGCTGGCGCTGCCGCGCATCTCGACCCAGGACGCCTATTCGCGGCTGACGCCGATGACCAAGCTCAATGCCGTGACGCCGCTGCCGCTGACGGATCCCAGCACCTCGCCGATGCCGTTCATGGACCCGGCCTTCGCGATGGCGATCTGCCGTTATGACCTCTCGGATGGTCCGCTCAAGCTCACGGTCCCGGTGAGCCAGGCCTATACATCGGTGTCGTTCTACACCCGCAACGAGATTGCCTATTATGCGATCAACGACCGCTCCGCGGGCAAGCGCGTCATCGAGCTCGATCTGATGACCGAGAACCAGCATGAGGATCTGCCAGAGGACGAAGAGATAACGGCAGCCGACCGGCTCATCATCGATTCGCCGACGACCACCGGACTGATCGTGTTGAAGGCACTGGCCGCCGAGCCGGGTCTCATGCCGCAGGCGCAGACCTCCCTTGCAGCCGCCAGCTGCGGCGTGCAGATCGAGCCTCCGACCAAGGCGGAAAAGCCGCGCGGTAAGCGGTAGACCGTTACGCGGACCTTAGATCAATTCGACAACGCTCTCTTCATCCTTGGTGGCATAGTCGTTGTCTCACTCCGCTGCTATGACGTATCAGGACAGCGGAGCTTCGCTCAACATCAGGTCATGCCCCTCGAAATCGAACGGAAGTTTCTCGTCAGGTCCGACGCTTGGCGAGATCAGGCGACGCACAGCGAGCGCCTTCGTGACGGCCTCATCGCGCGTCAGGACGGCCTCAAGGTTCGGGTCCGCTGCTATGGCGGTCGAACGACCCTTTGCGTGAAGAGCGGCCGGCGCGGCCTGTCGCGGGAGGAATTCGAATACGACATTCCCGCCGACCACGCGGACGCGATCTTCGCGCATTGCGAGGGGCGCATCCTCGAGAAGACGCGTCACTACGTACCGGGCGACAGCGGTGTCTGGGAGGTCGACGTATACCACGGGGCCCTCGAAGGCGTTGTCATCGCCGAGATCGAGATCCCGACCGAAACGACCATCGTCACGATTCCGGATTGGGTCGGCGAGGAAGTCACCGGCGATCCGCGCTACAGCAAGAGCAACATGCTGACGGCGCGTTCACGAGCGGCGAAGGTTCGGGAACTGCGGCGCGCGGGTCTTGCAAGCCTGTGATGCGCGGACGATTCCCCGCGGCTTGACCCGTGTCAAATCACCCGTGCGAGGCCCATCTTAAACAGCGCGGGCTTTGGCGGTCTGAACGATCGCGCACGGAGTTGGCACGATGAGTTCATCCCAGGTGATGTCGCAGGCGCTGCGCGCCAAGATCATGTCGGCGGAGGATGCGGCCGCGCTGGTCAAGCCCGGCAACCATGTCGGCATGAGCGGCTTCACCGGCTCGGGCTATCCCAAGGCCGTGCCGCTGGCGCTCGCGCGCCACATCGAAGCCGCGCACGCGCGCGGCGAGCCGTTCCGCATCGGCGTCTGGACCGGCGCGTCCACTGCGCCCGAGCTTGATGGCGCGCTCGCCGGGGCCAACGGCATCGACCTCCGCCTGCCCTATCAGTCCGATCCGACGACCCGGCAGCGCATCAATGCCGGGAGCATCGACTATATCGATCTCCATCTCAGCCACGTCGCACAGTTCGTGTGGTTCGGCTTTCTTGGCCATCTCGACGTCGCCGTGATCGAATGCGCCGGCATCCTGCCGGACGGGCGGCTGATCCCGTCGACGTCGATCGGCAACAACAAGACCTGGCTCGATCTGGCGGACCGCGTCATCATCGAAGTGAATTCGTGGATGAACCCGGCGCTGCTCGGCATGCACGACATTTACTACGGCACGCGGCTGCCGCCGCATCGCAAGCCAATCCCGATCGTGGCGCCCGGCGACCGTATCGGCGAGACCACCTATCGCTGCAATCCGGACAAGGTCATCGCCGTCGTCGAGACCCATGCACCGGACCGCAACACCAGCTTCGCAGCGCCAGACGTTATCTCCGGCGCAATTGCCGGGCACATCCTGGAGTTCTTCGCGCACGAGGTGAAGCAGGGTCGCCTGCCCCGCAACCTGCTGCCGCTGCAGTCCGGCGTCGGCAATGTCGCGAACGCCGTGATGGCCGGGCTCGATGACGGCCCGTTTCCGCATCTGACCGCCTATACCGAGGTCCTGCAGGACGGCATGCTCAACCTGATTCGTTCCGGCCGCATGGATCTCGCCTCTGCCACGGCGCTCTCGCTGAGCTCCGAGGCGGCCGTGCAGTTCAACCAGGAGATCGAGTTCCTGCGCGATCGCATCGTGCTGCGGCCGCAGGAGATCTCGAACCATCCGGAAGTGATCCGCAGGCTCGGCGTCATCGCGATGAACGGACTGATCGAGGCCGACATCTACGGCAACGTCAATTCGACCCATATCCGCGGCAGCAGCATCATGAACGGCATCGGCGGCTCCGGCGACTTTGCACGCAACGCGTATCTGTCGATCTTCATGACGCCGTCGACTGCGAAGAACGGCACCATCTCCAGCATCGTTCCGATGGTGACCCATGTCGACCACACCGAGCACGACGTGCAGATCCTCGTGACCGAACACGGGCTTGCCGACCTGCGCGGCCTGTCGCCGAAACAGCGCGCCCGCATCATCATCGAGAAGGCGGCACATCAGCGCTTCAGGCCGGCGCTGACGGATTACTTCGAACGTGCCTGCCGGGACTCGACCGGCAAGCACACGCCGCATCTGCTGGAGGAAGCGTTCAGCGTCATTCGGCCGCTGCCGTCGGATATCGATCGCTGATGACCGGTATCGCCACGCGTCGTTGCGAGGAGCGACAGCTCGACGGCTAGCCGCGCGTCGTCAGCGGCCGCTCGATGAGGGGCCGCGCCGCCACGGGCGGATTGGCGGTCTGCGCGGCCAGCTCACCGATCAGGCGATCGGCGTCGGCGGCCATTCCGTCAGGCGCCTGCAGCACCAGGCGCTCCAGCGCCCAGCGATAGGACGAGACCCGCTGCTCCAGGCTGATCTGCACCCACTGCACGATCAGTGAATTTTCCTGCATGCGCGCGACCGCATCGGACTTTTCGCGCGGCGACAGCTCGGTCATGTATTTCATGCTGGCATCGCGCTTGCGGTCGAGATCGATGACGCGGATGGCCGAGGCGAAGAACGGCTCGAAACGGGTGATATCGTCGCGCACGTCGTCGATCAGCTGCGTATAGCGCGAGGCATGGGACCGGTGCGGCTCGTCGATCAGGGCGCGGCCATACGCGGTGCGGTCGAACGCGACCTTCTGGCGCCAGGGCGACGCCGAGGGCTGGTAGTCGCCGAACACGCTCTTCCAGGCCGGGCGCGAATGCGGCGGCTCGATCAGCGGATAAGCGAGATCGCGCAGCTGGCGCTCATTGTCGGTCAGCTGGAACTGCGATGGCTTGACACCCACGCTGGCGGTGGCTTCCGCCCCGATCCATTTATGCATGTCGTCGTTGCGCATGTCGGCGCGGGTGCGGCCGAAATCGCCGCCGCTGCAGGCGCCGAGCAGTCCGCCGACGAGAAGAAGTGCGAGGACCGGCGCGGTACGCCGGACCGGAAGCATCATGGCCGGCATTCCAATTCCCCTGATCTGTCAGCGGCGACGGCGGCGGCGGCTCGGTGCGGCGCCCTCGCGGGGACCGCGATCGTCGGTCGTGCTCTCACGCTCGATCCGAATGACGGGAAGAATCAGGATCGTGCCCATGCCCTCCTGCGGCGCGCCTGTCACGGCAGGTCGCGCGCGACGCGCCACATCCGCCGGGAATTCAATGATGGTCGCCATGTCAGCTCTCTTTCGTGCCCCGAAGTTCGTACCCCCAACCTCCCCCTTGCCCGAACTTCGCAGGCCAGAGAGCACGCACAACTGACGATCCCGATGCCGCGCCTGGAGATGAAGAGACGAGACGGCATTCGACGCGGTGAGACAGGATCAGGCCGCCGGCGTGGCAACACCAGGAGCCGATCCTCGAACGGGTCGATTAAGATCAGGACGTGGTTAAGAGGTTCTTAATGCACGAGGCGGGCAACACGGATCGCGTGCAGAGGTGACGGAGATGGCAAGCAAGCGTTGCGCCTTTGTCTCACCGGGATGTCACCGGGCAGTTTCGGCCGATCTTCACCGATTGTTTTCCTTAACGCCCCATTAAAACAACTCGGCTCTAATCGGTGCAACGATTGCCTGAGTTGCGTAACCCGACATGACACGATCATCGCTATTCCCGGGCTTCGACGGGCTGCTTACGCTGTCGCGCCGCGAGGGCGTCGACATCAAACCCACCCTGCTGCGCGTGTTGACGGACCTCTATGTCCAGGCGAGCGCCCACTCGGCAGACGAGGAGCGGCAGTTCGTCGAGCTGGCCTCGCGTCTCGTCGATGACGTCGATGATGCGACCCGCGCGGCCGTCCGCGCCCGTCTCGCGATCTATCCGTCGACCCCGATCGAGATCCTGAAGAAGCTCGGGCTGCGCCCCGTGCAGCACGAGGCGGCGCTGCCGCTCGCCGGCCCGATTCCGCCATCGCTTCGATCACCGCCCTCCAAGGCGGCGACGCGGGATGACACGGCATCCGCCAGCCTGTCGATGCAGCCGAAGGATGCGGCCGAGCTGAGCGAGATGTTCCTGCGCGCCAGTCCGAACGAGCGCATCGCCATCCTGCAGAACCTCGCCACGACGCCGCTGAAGCCGGCGGCGCCGATTCCCTTGCACCGGGCGGCGCACGCGATCGAGGCGCTGGAGATGGCGGCCTTCAACGCCGACGTCGAGACGTTCACGACGGAGCTCGGCGAAAGCCTGATCCTGCCGGCGCGCATGGCCATCGAAGTCGTGAATGATCCGAGCGGCGAGCCGCTGGCCTGCGCCGCCAAGGCGCTGGGCATGCCGGCGCCGGTGTTCGAGCGCGTGCTGCTGTTCCTCAAGCCCGAGATGGGAGAGTCCGTCCAGACCGTCTTCAGGTTGTCGCGCTTCTACGGGCGCCTCAGCGAGCGCGCTGCCCTGATCATGCTGGCGGCGTGGCGTGGCTCTGCCATGGCCGCAGCCCGGGCGAAACACCGGCCGGCGCTCTACGATGATGAACGCCAGGCGCTCCGCGCAGGCTCGGCGCGAACCGGCACCCAGGCGCCCGCGAGGCCGATCGTGCGCACCGGAACCGACGGCTTCAAGCGCTGACGGGCGCCGCGTCGCGACACGCGCGCTCCACCGGACTCGATTTGGATCGCGGCTACGGCTTTTCGCTCACGAGGTCGAGGAAGTGGCGGCCTTCCTTGTCCTCGGTCTCGACGATCCAGGCATCGGAATCGAAGCGCAGCTCCTTCACGAGACGTTCGTCGACCTCGGTTTCGGGCATCGGCTGCGGTGACACCGGAACGAAGAAGCGGTCGATCGGCCGGCTGTCGTCGTAGACGGTCTGGGGTGCCGGGATATAAAGCTGCGCCGTCCCATCCATGAACGCGACCTTGACGAAGACGGCACCGGCCTCTTCGGCTCCACGCCGACGAATCGCGCCGAACACGCCCGCCGACTGGCAGCGGCGCAGATAGGCGCTGACCCAGATGCTCGATTTCAATCGCATTGAGAACTTCACGGCAGGCGCAAGGGCGCCGCAGTTCGAGCCGATGGAGGTCCTGCTCTATTCGATCGGACGTCCGATGACAATCGCAAGCTCGCGCACCAGACGATCCGACACCTGGCCCGTCACCGGCAATTTGCGCTCGCGCTCGAACTTCTGGATCGCGACCTGCGTGTCCGACCCGATCATCCCCGTCGGCTTCAGCTGACCGTAGCCATACTCCGTCAGCGCCCGCTGAACGGCGGCGACGCGACGCGCGTTGCCGCCCTGCTGCGTCGACGGCGTGCGTGACGTGCCCTGCCCGCCGCTGACCGACCTGACCAGATCAGCCAGCGGATCGGCATATTTCTGATCGGTGCGCGCATCCGCCGATCTCGACTCGGCTGCTCTGGCCTCGCTCGCCCTGGTTTCGGCCGACCTGGTCTCGATGACCTTGGGGTCGAAGGGAGAGATATCGGCCTCCATCGGGCGGGCCCGCGGCAGCGGATTGGAACTGGCGAGAGCGGGCGGAATGGTCACGATCGAACCGAACATCGGCGCCGGATGCGGTCCCGATTGCAGGAACACGGCATTGACGATGATCGCGCTGCCGGCAGCGCAGGCGAGCATCCCGGCAAACAGATCCTTCGGACTGTAGAGCATGGCGCGCATCAGCCAGCCGCGCTCGTCCGCGGCTTCGACAACGGCTGCGCTGGCGCGCCTGCGACGTCGCGGCCGCGCCTCGTCATCGTCTGCAACTCGTCTAGGCACTCTTCTTCACCTGAATCACCTGCCCTGCCTGGGCCGACCGCGAGGGTGAGAGCGGCGTGACATTGGCGCCGGCGGTTTCCGCTGCCACGAAGTTGATCGGCAGGGCGATCGCGACCGTCGTCCCCTCGTCGAGCTTGCTTTCTATCGACATTTCGCCGCCATGCAAGTTCACGAGGCTCTTCACGATCGAGAGACCCAGGCCGGTTCCCTCGTGACGACGCTGATAGGTCTTGCCCGCCTGGAAGAACGGATCGCCGATCCGCTTGAGATCGTCGGCCGCGATACCGACGCCGGTGTCGGTGATTCGCAGAACGAGTTGCGGACCGTCGACACCGGCGGACACCGTGACCCGGCCGCCGCGCTCCGTGAACTTGATCGCGTTGGACACCAGATTGAGCACGATCTGCTTGAAGGCGCGCGGATCGCCGGTGACGACCGGCAGATCGTGCGGGACATCCGCGGAGAGATCGATGCCGTTTTCGCGCGCACGCAGCGCCAGCAGATTGCAGCAGTTGATCAGCGCGGCGCGCGGCGCGAAGGGTTCCGGCGTGATTTCGAAATTGCCGGACTCCATCTTCGACATGTCGAGGATGCCGTTCACGACCGACAGCAGATGCTGACCTGAATCGTTGATCAGCTGCGCGTATTCGCGGCGGCGTGCCGCGTTCAGCACCAGCACCTGCTCCTGCATCAGCATATCCGAGAAGCCGATGATGGCGTTCAGCGGCGTGCGCAGCTCGTGGCTCATGGTCGCGAGGAACCGGGTCTTGGCGGCGTCCGCGCGCTCCGCCGCGCTCCGCGCCAATTCGAGTGCCTGCTCCTGCAGCTTGCGATCGGTGACGTCGCGCATCACCGCGACGACTTCCTGCTCCGCGCCCGTCGGCGTTGGGCCGGCGTGATCGAGCGGACGGCAGCGCATTTCGACCCAGATGAAATCGACCGGATGGTGGACGCCGCGCGGCTCGCCGGGCGCATCGCGCCGCAGGCGGAACTCGACGCTGGAGGCTTCGCTGCCGCGCGCCGCTTCGGAGAGCGCGGTGAGATAGGCCGGCCGGTCCGCGACATGAACCCGTTCGAACAGGCCGTGCCCATGCAGTTGTGCGACCGGCGCGCCGAGCAGGCATTCGGCGGCAGGCGAAATGAACATGACCGCACCGTTGCGGCGGTGGCGGGAAATCACGTCGCTCATGTTGCGCGCCAGCAGACGATAGCGCTCCTCCTCCATCGACAGCAGCGTCACGCTGGTCCGCGCGAGCGTGTCGGCGGCGAAGGCGAGCACGGCCGCGTAGAGCGTCGCGGAAGCAACTCCGAAGGCGAGCAGCGCGGTCCGCAACTCCGGATTGGTTTCCGGAGTAGGTAGCCAGCCGAAATGCCCGATGAGGATCAACAGCAGCGCGCATGACAGCGCGAGCGCGGCGGCGAATACGACGACGCGGCGCGACGCCGAGAACGCCGCCTCCAGGGGAACGACGATCAGCCACACGGCGACAAAGGATTCGATGCCGCCAGTCTCGATCGACACCGCCATGATCAGTGCGGACATCGCGAGCGACGACAACGCGCAGGCGCTCTCGTAGCGCCCGGTACGCGACAGGAACCAGGACAGCAGGATTGGCGCGATCAGCCACGCCAGGGCCCCGACCTCCAGCGCGCTCGGCGCGCCGCGCATCGCGAGATAGGCTGGAAACGCCGCGAAGACGGCGAGGCTGCCGAGCAGGCGCGGCGCGATGAAGGCGCGGTGGCGCGCGCGCGTCATCGCATCAGTTCGAGCCGATGGATGCAATAATGCATCGAGACAATCGCGGATGATACTCAACACACTCACGGCTCTCGCGCCTCGGCTGTCGGTCGTTCTCAATAAGAGAGAACGCGCCGGGACGCCCCCTGTCGTCGGAAGTCACCGTGTCAGACTCGCATTAAGCGAACGCTAAGGGCACGGCTGCGGTGGCAACGCCATTCAACCGGGATGGTGAATGCATCGTTTCCGGCCGCGGCGACGGTTGCGAAAGCGCCGCGATCTACAGCCGGTTGCACGATGCACGCGCCGCGTGCCAACAGAAAATTTACGCCGAAAAAAGTTCTGGGCCCGGTTTCGCGAAATCTCAACCAATTAAGCCCAATGCAAGCAGTCGCGACATAAAACAAAGCAGCTGCGATCTCGCTTGCGCGGTTAGGGACAGACGCGAGATCAGCAGTACGGTCGGGGTTGCGTGATGTTCTTTCTGCTTCGGATGGCATTCTGGCTCGGGCTCGTGCTGGTGCTGCTGCCGCGCGAGAAGAGTTCCGACGCCGACAAGCTGCCTCAGATCAACGCGCATGAGGCCGTGCAGGCCGCGACCGCAGCCGTCTCCGACGTCGGTCAGTTCTGCAAGCGCCAGCCCCAGGCATGCGAAGTGGGCGGACAGGCCGCGACCGTGATTGGTCACCGTGCCCAGGAAGGCGCGCGCAAGATCTATCAGATCATCACCGACAAGCCCGAGACCGCGGAGAAGCCGACCGCCGCCGACAAGCTCATCGGCCCCGTGAAGCCGGCCAGTCTCGACAAGCGCTCCAACGATCATACCGGCTCGATCGACGCGCCCCCGATCGAACCGGCTCCCAGCAGCGGAGCCCCGGCCGACACGCTGTCGGCGGATGATCTCGCGGCGGAATGGCAGCTGCCGCCGACGCCCTGATCGTCGGCAACAGGCTGTCGCTTTCGTCCCGCCGAACGCCTATATCAAAGCTCGGACGGGACCGAAGGGCACCATGACGATCGACGAAATCCGCGACAATTTCGCCCTGCTGGACGATTGGGACGACCGCTATCGCTACGTGATCGAGCTCGGCCGCACCTTGGCGCCGATGCCCGAGGACGAGCACTCCGCCGCCAACAAGGTGCAGGGCTGCGCCAGCCAGGTCTGGCTGTCGCGACACGTCGATGGCGACGGCGCGACACCGGTGCTGAACTATCTCGGCGATAGCGATGCCCACATCGTCCGTGGCCTGATCGCGATCCTGCTGACGCTCTATTCGGGGCGGACGCCGCAAGAAATCATGAGCATCGACGCACCCGCGGTGTTCGACGAGCTCGGGTTCCGCGACCACCTCACGCCACAGCGCTCCAACGGCTTGCGCTCGATGGTCGAGCGGATCCGCACCGACGCCCGCGAGGCGCTCGCAGCAGCGTCCTGATCAGCTACTTCTCGCGCTCGGGACGCTGCTGTCCAAGGCCCATCTTCTTGGCGAGCTGCGAGCGGGTGACTGCGTAGTTGGGCGCCACCATGGGATAATCCGGCGGCAGGTTCCATTTGTCGCGATACTGCTCCGGCGTCATGCTGTATTGCGTCCGCAGATGCCGGCGCAGCGATTTGAAGCGCTTGCCGTCCTCGAGACAGATCAAATAATCCGGGTGGATCGACTTCTTCACCGGAACGGCGGGCCTTGCCGGTTCAGGCGTCGGCTCGCTGCGCCCAGCCGCGACCCGCGTGAGCGCTGCGTGCACCTGGCTGATCAGCGAGGGAATCTCGGCGGCCGGCGTCGGATTGTTGCTCAGATAGGCCGAGACGATATCGGCCGTCAGATCGATAAAGCTCTTGCTGGCCACGTCCGTCATTGCACCCCCGCCCCGCCCGGTGACTTTCGTTCGCAAGTATCACCCGAACCGAGTGCCCGCGTCGTCTTCCGATTCTCCAAGCAATATGGGCAAATGACTGGCAAAATGACAAGAAGGTGAGGACTTCTTCTTGGGAAGTCTGTCCACACCCAAGTACTGTGTACCGTATACCAGCCCTATTCAACCCTGACGCGTGTCAGGCCCGCCTTCCAGATGCGTGCGCAGCTGGTCGATCGATGCGAAACGCATCATTCCCTCGGGCATCTGCGCCTCGATCGAGCCGTCCGAGTAGAGCGAATACGCCATCCCATCGACGACGCCGGACTTGATGATGCTCGCGGCGGGCGCGTCTGGCACCGGTTCTTCGGCAGCGGGTGCCGGTTCCGGCTCGACGAAGGTGGGCGCGGCGCGCGCGAACCGGCGGGGAAAAGGCGGCCGCGACGGATCCGGCGTGCGGGCCCGCTCCGGGCGCGGCCAGCCATCCCCGAACCTTGGAGCAGACTCGGCGGCTGCCGGTTCGTCGAGCGGAACGGGCGGTGGCTCGCTCAGGGGCGGCGACCGGAAATCGGGGACCGGCGCTTCGGCGCTGCGCTTGTCTGCCCGCTCCCGCTCTCTGCGAGATGTCGAGGCAAACAGCAGGTTGCGCTTGGGCCGGTCGGCCGGCTCTGCAGCCGGCTCATCCGCCGCTGGCTCCGGTTCGGCGTTGCGCAAAGTCGACGACAGAGGCGCAGACAGGTCCGGCATACGAGGGCGGCTGCGCGGCGATCCCCCTTCGCGCCAGAGGTCCTCGGACGGCGGCACCGGCGGCGGTTCCAGCTCGGCCCGATGACTGGCCGGCAATTGCAGCGGTCTGACGTCGGATTCGGTCCCGGCGCGCGGCCGCAACCGATGCGAGAGCATCTTCAGCTCGCCGAGAACGGCCGACAGCCCGAACAGGATGAGGCCGCTGCAGACACTGATGGTTCCCGACAGGATCATCGTGCTGCCGACGCTGAACTCCTTGAACGGAATTCCATAGGCAATCGCTCCGAGCCCGGCCAACACGGCAAGGGCCCCAGCGGCCAACATGGCACTCATCATCGAACCCATCCCCTAATGCATCGATTCCGGACGGCGCGCCGCCCGAAATCACATTAGATAGCTGCGGTTGCCCGCGTCCCCTTGGACGCGGATTCTAGTCGAAAGCCGCGACAAATTGCAGCAGAAGTTCGGCCAGGGGCTTCAGGCCCCCCAATCCGTCGCGGTAGTGGCGCCACGATACCGCCACATTACCTCCCGGCCAACCCTCGAAGCCCATTGAGGTTCCTTCGCGGTTCCCTCCTGCCAGCGCGGTTCAGCGCGCGTTCATATGGCTTTGCCATTATGGCGCGAAGCAGCCGAAAATCTGACCCATGTTGCGTTGCAATACAAGCTTGGGTTCATATTTCCAATTCCTGGAAAACCTGGACGCGCTATACGCAGGTCGGGGAAACAGGCCTGAAGCGCGGGAGCGGGGTCGTTAGGGGACGCCGGGTCATCATCAGCCATGTCATCGATAACCACTTCGGTCCTCGAGACGCCGACGCGGCGCTCACTCGAGCGGACTTGCGACGATCTTGCGATGTTCGTGCTCGCCGCGGTTGCCGTGGTCGCCGGACTGACCTTCCGTGATTATGGCCTCGGCTGGGACGACTACACCCACGCCGAATATGCCGATCTCTTGCTGCGCATGTACGGTTCCGGTTTCAGGGACACGGCGGCGCTCTCCTTTGCCAATCTGTATATGTACGGCGGCGGCTTCGACATGGTTGCAGCGCTGCTGCACAAGATTTTGCCGTTGGAATTGTTCGAGACGCGCCGGCTGGTCGGCGCCGTCATTGGTCTTGTCGGCCTGGGCGTAACCTGGCGCCTGGCGCGCCGCATCGGCGGCGCCGTGGCCGGCCTGTCGGCCCTGGTGCTGCTGGCGCTGTGCCCGATCTTCTACGGCCACATGTTCATGAACCCGAAGGATGCTCCGTTCGCGGTCGCCATGGTGGTGCTGCTGATGGGGCTCGTCCGGCTGGCCGATGAATATCCCTATCCCTCGCCGCGCACTATCCTGATCCTCGGGCTCGGCGCCGGCTTCGCGATCGGCTCGCGCATCCTGGGCGGCATGGCCGTGGTCTACGCCGTCGTGGGCTTCATGCCCTTGTTCATGGAGGAATACCGCACACAGGGCGCCCGCGAGGCGGTCCGCCGCTTTGCCCACGTGCTCTACGTGCTGATCCCCGGCCTGATCCTGGGCTATCTGGTCATGGGCCTGATCTGGCCCTGGTCGATCATCGAACCAGCCAATCCATTCCGGGCGCTGACCTATTTCTCGCATTTCTTCGAGAAGCCGTGGAAGGAGATGTTCGACGGGGCGCTGGTCTCGGTGCCTGACATGCCCTGGTCGTATCTGCCGACCCTGTTCGCGCTGCAGCTGCCCGAATTGATGATCGGGCTGTTCGTGGCCGGCGCCATCGCCTCGGTGATGTCGCTATCGCGGCCGGACGTGCCAGCCCGCCAGAAGAGCATCCTCCTGATGCTGACCCTGGCTGCGACGCTGCCGATCCTGATCGCGATCGTCAAACGTCCGGCGCTCTACAACGGCATCCGTCACTTCGTGTTCGTGATCCCGCCGATGGCGCTGCTCGGCGGCCTCGCCTTCGCCTGGCTGTTGTCCTGGCTCAACGCCGACGAGCGGCGCAGCTGGCAGCCGGTGGCGATCGCGGCCTTGTGTTTCGGCCTGCTGCTGCCGCTCGCGGAGATGATCCGGCTGCATCCCTATCAATACACCCACTTCAACTACATCGCCGGGACCGTGCGCGAAGCCGACACGCGCTTCATGCTGGATTATTGGGGGCTCGCGCTGAAGCAGGCCTCGGATGGCCTCAAGGAACAGCTCGACGAGCGCCAGGAAGTGCCGCCGATCGGGCACAAATGGAAGGTCGCCGTCTGCGGCCCGCAGCGACCGGCCCAGGTCGCGCTCGGCCCCGACTTCACGATCGGCTGGGACAGCCATGGTGCCGATTTCGCCATGACGCTCGGCGAGTTCTACTGCAAGGGACTGACCGCCCCCGTCATGGTCGAGATCAAGCGCGACGACGTCGTGTTCGCACGGGTGTACGACATCCGCGGCCGGAGCATTTCGAGCCTGCTGTCGATCCCGGCGCCCTAGCACCGGTACCCCGAAGTTCGTGCGCCATCCTGGCCGCACGAACTTCGGAAGACCGCGCTCAGAAGTGCGCGTCGATGTCGACCACGTCGATCAGCTTGTGATTGACGAATTCCTTCAGACCGAGCCCGATCAGTTCACGGCCATAGCCGGATCGCCGGATGCCGCCGAATGGCAGATCGGCCTCCACCTTGGTCGGATGGTTCACGAACACCATACCGGTCGAAATTCGCTTGGCGACCTCTGCGCCGTGGGCCGGATTCGCCGTGAACACCGATCCACCGAGACCGAACGGTGAATCATTGGCAATGCGCACCGCGTCGTCCTCGTCCTTGGCCCGGAACAGCATCGACACCGGACCGAAGAACTCCCAGTGGCGTGCCGGATTGTCCTCGCGAACATCCGTCAGGATTGTCGGCTGCACGAAGGCGCCGCGATTTGGCACTGACGGTCCCACCTCCTCGGCCTTTGCGCCGAGCTTGACGGCCTCGCGGATCTTGTCCTTCACCTCATCGGCAGCGCCCTGCGACGACAGCGGCGCCAGGGTCGTGTTCGGATCGAACGGGTCGCCCGCGACGAGACCGGCGACACCCTTGCGGTAACGGGTGAGAAATTCGTCATAGATGGGATCGATCAGGATCATGCGTTTCGACGAGACGCAGACCTGGCCGCCATTCCAGTGGCGCCCGAACACGGCCCATTTTGTGGTCTTCTCCAGATCGGCGTCCGGCAATACGACGAACGCGTCGGCGCCGCCAAGTTCCATCGTCGACTTCTTCAGCGCCTTGCCGGCTTGCGCCGCCACTACCGATCCCGCGCCCTCCGAGCCCGTCAGGGCAACCCCGTGAACCCTGTCGTCATTGAGAATGAGCTCGACCTGGGAGCGGGTGGCGTAGAGATTCCTGAAAGCGCCGCGCGGCAATCCGGCCTCTGCCATCAGCTTCTCGAAGGCCGCCGCAGATTGCGGGACGTTCGAGGCGTGCTTCAGGAGAAGCGTGTTGCCCGCCGACAGCTGCGGGGCCAGGATGCGCGCGATCTGATAGTAGGGGAAATTCCAAGGCTCGATCGCAAGCAGGACGCCGAGCGGCTCACAGACGAGAATGGCATCGCCTTCGGCAGGGTCGAGGACCGGAAGCTTCTCCGGCGCCAGCAACGCCTCGGCATGGCGCGTGTAATATTCGAGGATCTTCGCCGACAATTCGACTTCGGCTTTGGCCTCGCCGAACAGCTTGCCCATTTCCAAGGTCAGCAGTCGCGCATAGGCATCGCTGTCCCGGCGGAGGATGTCCGCAGCGTTCTGCAGGATCCGGCCGCGCTCGGCAAAGGACGTTCGCCGCCAGCCCAGAAACGCATCATGCGCGCTGGCGATCGCCGCGCGCACCTCGCCGTCGGTCGCGTCCGGAAAGGAAGCGAGGGTCTCGCCCGTATATGGATTGATGGTCTGGTAGGTCATTCGTCGTACTCCGTGGCGCCCTCTTGCCCGCTGCTCATCCCCCTGACGAGTTCCTGCGGAACGCTTCGGAGTCACGACCCGGGCATGTGCAAACCCAGGCTATGGTGCGCCTGCTTGTGCACATTGAGGGGAATCAAGGGATCCGCACGCGCCCTCACCGCGCCCGGGTCTACAGCCGCGACGGTCCTCGGCGGCAACGGAAGCAATCGCTGCCAAATGGCCGCAACGCGCGCATGGCCGCCTCCGCGCCATGCGCCTTGCCGGGCGCGCCCAGGCCGCCTAGGCTTCAATCAAGATTTCGAGATCGGAGAACGCCATGTCGCCCGCGGAAGCCCGCCTGAAGGAAGTGCCGTCGAACATGACGGAGGCCGAGTGGTCGCAGCGGGTCAACCTCGCGGCCGCCTATCGCCTGGTGGCGATGTTCGGCTGGGACGATCTGGTCGATACCCACATCTCGGCCCGCGTGCCCGGCCCCGAGCATCATTTCCTGATCAACCCTTACGGCCTGCTGTTCGAGGAGATCACCGCGTCGAGCCTGATCAAGGTCGACCTCTACGGCAACCAGCTGTCCGAGAGCGAGTACAGCATCAATCCGGCGGGCTTCACCATCCACTCCGCGATCCACGAGGTGCGCGAGGATGCCGGTTGCGTCATCCATCTGCACACGATCGATGGAGTTGCCGTCTCGAGCTGCGCCGATGGCCTGCTGCCGCTGAACCAGATCGCGCAATACGTCACCCACGACCTCGCCTATCACGACTACGAAGGCGTGGCGCTGGATCATGACGAACGGCCGCGGCTGCAGCACGACCTCGGCACCAAGAACCACATGCTCTTGCGCAATCACGGCACGCTGACCGTGGGACGCTCGGTCGCCTCCGCGTTCGAGCGCATGTATCACCTGGAGCGCGCCTGCTCGATCCAGGTCCGCACGCGAACGCTCGGACCCTCAGCCTACCCGGTCCGCGACGAGGTCGTCGACAAGAACGCGAAGCTGTTCGACAACCAGGATCGCGTCGAGCTGCGCTCCAATCAGCTGGTCTGGCCGCCGCTCCTGCGCAAGCTCGACCGCGTCAATCCCGGCTACCGGAATTGATTTCCGCGCGTTGATCGGCTAACAAGAGCCATCACCCTCTACGCTTTTTGGAATGAAACGCCGCCCAATTCCGGGCGGCGTTTCTTATTGCTCAGATGCGGTGGTGCCCCTCAGCTGTGCCCTGTGCGGGCGAAGTCCGGCCTATCTTGCAGTTGCTGCAGCTCCTCCGCCAGCCGGCGCTCGACGAAGCGCCGCTCATGGTCGGCAAGCCGAGTGGCGAGCAGCTTGCGATAACGCCGCACATTGGCTTCCCGCGAAAATCGCAAGCGTGCGGCGGGCCGCAGCCGCACGGCAGCCGCGCCGCGAGCGGCGTCCGATGCGCCACCATCAGCCTCCACCACGACGCGGGGAACGACGCGCATGGCGGCCCCGCCTCGCGGACGTGGCGGTTGATCCTCGCGGTCCAGGCGCCGCAGCGCACCGAGTATGTCGGCCAGATGCAGCGGCCGTGCGATCCCGGGGATCTTCCGCAGATGCGGCTGGGACTCGACCGCGTACATGTCCGAGGCCCAGGACGAGACAATCAACCGCTTCTCGGCGGCGGAAAGCCTGGTGTCATTCAGCACGTCGGCCGGGCATGCATAGTGCGCGACGGGGTGAAAAGCGGTGCTGCCGGCCGCAATCGAAAAACTGCGCTCGCTCATGTCGTCTCTCCTCCTAACGCTCCTTTCAAACACAGACGGATGATCGGACCGCGCGGACGACGGCGTCCGCGCAGCCCCATGAGCAGGTTCAGGCGGCCTTCTGCTGTGCGATCTGCTCGACCGGCACTGTGCCGATCGCGATGCGGCGCGGCCTCATGGCTTCCGGAATCTCCCGGACCAGCTCGATGCGCAGCAGGCCGTTGTCGAACGACGCGCTGGTCACCTGCACGTAGTCGGCGAGATTGAACTGCCGCTTGAAGGGCCGTGACGAGATGCCCTGGTAGAGATACTCGCGGCTTTCTTGATCGCTCTTGCGGCCCTCCACCGTGAGCACGCCGTGCTCCGCGGTGACGGCCAATTCGTCCGGCGCGAACCCGGCCAGCGCCAGCGAGATCCGGTAGCGGTCATCGCCGAGCCGCTCGATGTCATAAGGGGGATAGTTGTCCTCGACCGCGCGCTGCGTCTCGTCGAGACGGTCGAACAGACGATCGAAGCCGATGGTCGAACGCCACAGCGGGGTGAAGTCGTACGTCCTCATAGCCAAGTCCTCCAAAGAGCAAGATGGATACGAAGGAGCGCCGGACCGATGCAGGACTTCCTGGCAGGACTTCCTGAGAACCAGACAACCGGTCAGCGCCCAGAGAGCAGCCGGGCCCGAGAGGCACCCGGCACCGCGGACAGCGGCAGCAAACGACTTAGAAAAACGGAAGCCGGTTTCAAGGACCTCTCGCAACTTTTTTTGCCACGCCCTGGCGGAGCATGCCGCGTCGTCAGGCGGCGGCCGCCGACAGCCGTTGCAGCCGCATGGTTGCCTCGCGCAACACGCTGACCAGCCGATCGCGCTCGCGATGGTCGAGATCGCCACGCGACAGAACGGCCTGACAATGCGCAACCACGCGTTGTTCGCTCTCGATGAGAAAACGCGTCAGGCGTCTGGGATCAGTCATTCCCATGACGGACGTCGGGTTGGGTGGTGGATGATCGTACTGCCAGGCAGGCATGATCGCCCCTGCGAACACGAGCTGCGCTGCGACCCGACTTCAGGCCAACGTCCGGGGTAGCGCGACAGCGCCCAACCGCACCTCCCGTCGACCGTCGGTTCGTCGAATCCCCGGCCCCATCGACAATTATGGCGGGTTATGGACGGACTGCGGTCGTAGACCTGTTTGATAGCTGTGCGATATGGCCGATCCACGGCCAGCCGCGGCAGCCAACTGCTTTTTCTTTGCCGGAGCTGGATTTCTCGTCAAACCGTAACGGCCGTTCGTGGTGCCATGACCGCCGAGATCGGCGGTCATGCCCGTCATCCGCGCAACGACGTTCTCGAACGTGCGCTTCAGCTTGGTCGATACGGCGCACGAGCACGCGGTCATGCCATGGACGGACATGCATGCACATCCTCCTATACGGATCAGCGATGTCATAAGACCCGGGTCGCATCAGGCTCCCGGGCGGAAAACGACCTAGGAAAGCCGAACTTTTCCTGCAAGAGGCTCGCGACGAATTTCTGGCACTCGGCGGGACACGACTGACAGGGCGGCCCTTGATCCGCGCGATCGCGTCTCCCAGCTCTCCCGTGGCCAGAAACCCTCGTAGCATGTCCTTGGAGACCATGATGCAGCTTCCGCGGTATCTCCCGCCCCTCCTGCTGGCGCCGGTCATTCTGCTCTGTGTGGTGACGGGTCCTGCCCTGGCCCAGATTCCCGACCTCAAGCTCGGCCGGGTGCCGACGCTGGCGCCGCTGGTGAAGGAGGTCACGCCGGCGGTCGTCAACATTTCGGTCGAGGGCAAGATCCGACAGGACAATCCACTCTATCAGAACCCGCGGTCCCGCGACTTCACCGACGTCCCCAAGCAGATCGAAAGGCAGATCAGCGCCACCGGTTCGGGCGTCATCGTCGATGCGCAGCGCGGCTATGTCATGACGGCCAACCACGTCGTCGAACATGCCGACGTGGCGCAGATCAGGACGAAGGACGGCCGCAAATTCGCCGCGCGCCTCGTCGGGCGTGATCCCGCAACCGATATCGCGCTGCTGCAGATCGACGATCCCACCGATCTCAAGGCCATCGCGCTCGGCAACAGCGACGCGCTGGAAGTGGGCGACTTCGTGATCGCCGTCGGCAATCCGTTCGGACTCGGCCAGACCGTCACCTCCGGCCTCGTCAGCGCGCTGGGACGTACGGGACTCGGCAAGCAGGGCTATGAGGACTTCATCCAGACCGACGCCGCCATCAATCCCGGCAATTCCGGCGGCGCGCTGATCAATTTGCGCGGCGAGCTGGTCGGGATCAACACGGCGATCATCTCGCCGGGCGGCGGCAATGTCGGCATCGGCTTTGCCGTGCCGATCAACATGGCGCGCCGGGTCATGGAGCAGCTGATGCAGAGCGGGCGCGTGGACCGCGGCCGCATCGGCGTCACTCTGCTCGACCTGGACTCGCCAGCCGACGGCCGTGTTCAGGGCGCGCGCGTCGCCGACGTCAGCGCCGGCTCGCCGGCCGAGCGCGCCGGCCTGCGCAGGGGCGACATCATCGTGAAGGCGAATGACATGCCCGTGCGCAGCGCGACCCAGGTGCGCAATCTGATCGGGCTGACGCCGGTCGGTCAGCGCGTCCGCCTCGTCTTCGAGCGCGACCGCGCGCTCGGCAACGCGACCGTCGAGGTTGCGCCCGTGCCTGATGAGAAGACGAGAGTGCGAACATCCGGCTGAGGCAAATTCAACCTTCAGTCGCCCGTTGAGCCAATACACCACGTGGAGTAAGGGTTTACCGCGCATCAAGCATGCAACGAGACGCCGATACCTCCCTAAAGACCTGTTAAGCGCCGCGCTGCTTAGTGCGCCCCCGTGGGAGGTATCGATATGCGGGGTGATGGGCTGGTCTTTAGTTTGCCGCGCTGGCGCGTGACGCGCTGGCTGGCAGACCCGGGATACCCGGTATCTTCAGACATTCGTCTCGCATTGATCGGCGAGCTCTACGGCTGCTGGTCCGTTTTCGCGGGCGGGGTCATCAACACGGTCGCCGTTGCCGCAGCGCTCGCGCTGCGCATCCAGACCGCCCCCTTCATCGCCTGGTTCGTGTTGGAAGTCGCGATCTGCCTGTCACGGCTCATCGTGATGATCATCGCCTATCGCCGTGCGCGGGAGCATCGCCCCACTCCGACGAATCTGCATGTCCTGCTGGCCGTCGCATGGAGTGCCAGCGTCGGATTCGGCGTCGGGGTCAGTCTGGCATCCGGTGACTGGGTCGCAGCTTCACTCGCCTGCATTTCCTCTGCCGCCATGGTCGGCGGAATCTGCTTCCGCAATTTCAGCGCGCCGCGCCTCGCCGGGGCGATGATCCTGTGCAGCGTCGGCCCCGTGATCCCCGGCGTCGCCATCTCGCATGAACCGCTGCTGTTCGTGATGTATGTGCAGATGCCGGTGTACTTCCTCGCGATGACGGGCGCGGCCTTCCGGCTGAACAAGATGCTGGTGACCGTCATGCATTCCAAACGCGAGAGCGATGAGCTGGCACGGCTCGATCCGCTCACCGGCTTGCTCAACCGCGCCGGCTTGATCGACGCGCTGCAAACCCGGCTCGAGGACAAAGACCGCGGACAGCGAAACTTCGCCGTCCTCTACCTCGATCTCGATGGTTTCAAGCCCGTCAATGACACCTTTGGCCATGCCGCAGGCGATGAGTTGCTGAAGATGGTGGGCGCGACACTGCGGGACGTGGTCGCTCCGACCGACATCATCGCCCGGATCGGAGGCGACGAGTTCGTCGTGCTCGCAAGCGGTCCGGCGACCGATCACGCGCTGGCGCTCGCCGAACGCGTGATCTCGGCGATCACGGCGCCGGTCGCGCTGCCGGGTGGCGCAAGCGTCCACATCGGCGTCAGCGCCGGCATTGCGGTCGCGCCCGATCACGGCTCCGAGCCGGAGGCGCTGCTGTTCGCAGCAGACGCCGCGCTCTACGAGGCCAAATCGAGCGGAAAATCGTGCTGGAGGCTGGCCTCCGCCGAGGCCAACCTCGCCGCCTTGCGCAAATTCAGCACCGGCAGCCTCAAGGCCACGGCCATCGGGGCCGCGGCCTGAGCCTGCCTCTCGAGCCGTCGGCCGCGCGCGACGACGATCAACGCGCGCGAACTCCGGACTTCGCCGTTAGCGCGGCATCTCCGCGAGCGCCGCGAGGATGCGCGCCCAGGAGCGGATGCCCTTGTGGTAGCTCTTCAGGTCGTACTTCTCATTCGGCGAGTGGATGTTGTCGTCGTCGAGACCGAAGCCGACCAGCAGCGAGTCGAGGCCGAGCGTCTTCTTGAAGTCGGTCACGATCGGGATCGAGGCGCCCGAGCCCATCAGGATGGTCTCCTTGCCCCACTCCTCGGTCAGCGCCCGCTTGGCGGCCGCCAGCGGCTTCATGGTCCAGTCGAGCGCGATCGCAGCGCCGGCCGAATGATCGCCGAACTCGACCGAGCAGTCGGCCGGAATCCGCGCCGACACATAGTCGCGGAACGCCTTGCGGATCTTGAGCGGGTCCTGGCCCTCGACCAGACGGAACGAAACCTTTGCATGCGCCAGCGAGGGAATCACGGTCTTCGAACCCTCGCCGATATAGCCGCCCCAGATGCCATTGATGTCACAGGTCGGCCGCGAGGAGATCTGCTCGATCAGCAGACGATCCTTCTCGCCGGCCGGGATCGACAGGCCGATCGGCTTGAGAAACGATTCCGCCGTCAGGTTGAGCTTCTTCCACTGCTCCAGAATGTCCGGCGGCAGATCCTTCACGCCATCATAGAAGCCTGGAATGGTAATGCGGCCGTCGGCATCGAACAGGCCGCCGAGCACTTCGGTCAGCACCCGGATCGGATTGCGCGCGCCGCCGCCGAACACGCCGGAATGCAGATCGCGATTAGCGGCCTTGATCTTCACCTCTTCATAGAGGAGCCCGCGCAGCGAGGTCGTGATCGCCGGCGTGTTCGGGTCCCACATCCCGGTGTCGCAGACCAGCGCGAAGTCGGCTTTGAACTCGTCCTTGTTGGCTTCGAGGAACGGCACGAAGTTCTTCGAGCCGACCTCCTCTTCGCCTTCGATCAGCACGGTGACATCGAGCGGCAGCGAACCGGTGACCTTTTTCCAGGCGCGGCAGGCCTCGACGAAGGTCATCAGCTGTCCCTTGTCGTCCTCGGCCCCGCGCGCCACGATGATCTTACGGCCGTCGGCATGATCGGTGACGACCGGCTCGAACGGCGGCCGATGCCAGAGATCGAGCGGATCGACCGGCTGCACGTCGTAATGGCCATAGAACAGAACATGCGGCTTGGCCGCTCCGTGGCCGTTGCTCTTGCCGACCACGGCAGGATGGCCGGCGGTCGGCCGCACCTCGGTCGCAAAGCCCACGGTCGCAAGATCCTTGGCGACATGGTCGGCCGCCGCCTTACAATCGCCCGCGAAAGCCGGATCGGCCGAGATCGACTTGATGCGGATCAGCGCAAACAGCCGTTCCAGGCTGTTGTCGAAATCGGCATCGATGTGGTCGAGAACGGATTGAAGCTGCGCATCGGCCATGGCCAGAGTATCCTTCGAGCTTTGACTGCTATTGGCTCGCTTGTAGCTCCGTTGCGCCGTCCGGGCCAGCGTTCTCACGCGGCACCGGATGCAGCAGATGCCAGGCCAGCGCAGCTGATATCACGACGGTGGCGGCGAGATTGTTGCCCCAGGCCTGGATGTCCTTGGGAAACGGCGGCAGCGCCAGCAACAGCAGGAGGCCGGCGAGCGCGAGCGCCAGCCACGTGCCCGTCCTCACGCGCGACCGCGGATCGTAGGCGGCCCGGTGGATCAGCACGGTGATCGGGAAGAACAGCCATATGAAGTAATATTGCCGCGCCAAGGGCGAGGCCACCGTCATGAGACAGAACAGGATGCCGAGTTCCTCGGCGTCCGAGCGTGGCGTTCGCTTCTTCTCGCGGGGCATCACAAGCACGAAGGCGAGCCCGAGCACGGCGCAGACCACGAGCACGACCATGTTTGCCGCGCCGAACGAAATATCGACCACGTTCATCGTGCGCGCGGGCCGGGACGGGTCGTCCTGGTTGTAGTTGACAGGCCGCGTCAGCCGATGGGTCATCGCGATGATCGACTGGTTGACCCACGACCAGTTCTGCTCATCACGCTGGCCAAACCCCTTCTCGGAGCTCGCGCCGACCATGCCGCGATACCAGGTCGTCAGCTCCGCGGCATTGTGCTGCAGGCCGCGCACCGGCGCCGGCACCACGAACAGGAACACCAGCGTGAACACGGTCATGCTTGCGGCCGCGGCCCATTGCCGGCGCCAGACCAGATAAGGCAGCACCGCGACGGGGAACACCTTGATCGCGGTGGCCAGCGCGAACATGGATCCGCCGAGCCAGGGTCGCGCCTGCTGCATGAGCCAGAATCCGTACAGCATCAGCGCGAGCAGCATCAGGTTCGGCTGCCCGAGATCGAACATGTCGAACACGAAACTGATCGTGACGAAGCCGGGCAGGAAATAGAGCCACTGGTTGGGCACCCTGCCCGATCCGGTCATCGCGTGCGAGAACTGCGCCGTTGTCCACCACGCCACGATGTTGAGCAGCGACAGGCACGCGTAGAGCGCGACCTTGCCGAACCAGGCGGGAATGGCGAGCAGCACGGCGGGCAGCGGCGGATAGATGAAGGCGAAATAATCGCCGAGTTGGCTCGGATAGAGATCCTTGCCTTGCAGCACCTGCTGCCCGGCCCAGTACCAGAGCGGATAGTCCTTGGTCTTGCCGCTGCCCCAGAGCTCCGGGACCAGCACGTCACCGGCCAGCAGGATGCAGCAGAGAAAGAACAGGAGGTCGACCGGCACCCGTGGCGAGGGCCATCTCAACACGCGCGATTTTTCGGACATCAGGACATCATGCCGGCAGCGAAGGAATTGAGGATCATCGCCGCAGCAATCCGCCCAGCGCACCACGCACCAAGGAGCGGCCGATCGAGCCGCCCAGCGATCCGCCGACCTGCTTGCCGAGATCAGCGGCGATGCCGCCCACGACCTTGTCCGTCACCGAGCGCGCGACGTTGCGTGCGATCACCTGCGTGGTCGACAATTGGCCGCGCCTGACGTTGGTGCCGAAGATCGTCGCCGCGATGTCGCCGATCTTGCCCAGCACGCCGCCGGACGAGGCTTCCGCCATCGCCGCAGTTCCGGCAATCCGCTTCTGCAGCAGCTCGTAGGCCGACTCGGCATCGATCTCGGTGTCGTATTTGCCCTTGAACGGGCTCGCATCCATGATCGCCTTGCGCTCGTCCGGCATGACCGGGCCGATCCGCGCCGATGGCGGCCGGATCAGGACGCGCTCCACCATCGCGGGCGTGCCGTTGCCTTCCAGGAACGACACCAGCGCCTCGCCCTTGCCGAGTTCCATGATCACCTTGGCGGTGTCGAGCTTCGGATTGGGACGGAACGTGTCGGCAGCCGCGGCCACGGCCTTCTGATCGCGCGGCGTGAAGGCGCGCAGCGCGTGCTGCACCCGGTTGCCCAATTGTCCGAGCACCCGATCCGGCACGTCGAGCGGGTTCTGCGTGACGAAATAGACGCCCACGCCCTTCGATCGGATCAGGCGCACCACCTGCTCGATCTTGTCCAGCAGCGCCTTCGGCGCGTCGTTGAACAGGAGATGCGCTTCATCGAAGAAGAACACCAGCTTGGGCTTGGCGAGATCGCCGACCTCGGGCAGTTCCTCGAACAGCTCGGACAGCATCCACAGCAGGAAGGTCGCGTAGAGTCGCGGATTTTGCAGCAGCTTGTCGGCGACGAGAATGTTGATCATGCCGCGGCCGTCGCGATCGGTCTTCATGAAGTCCGCCAGCGTCAGCGCAGGCTCGCCGAAAAATTTGGTGCCGCCCTGGTTCTCGAGCACCAGCAACTGGCGCTGGATCGTACCAACCGTCGCCCGCGTCACGTTGCCGAACGACTGTGCGGCTTTGCGGATCGGCGCAAGCGGATCCGCTTCCGCGTCCGCACCCTTCTTGCCGGATTCCGGAATGATGGCGTCGAGCAGCGCGCGCAGATCCTTCATGTCGATCAGGGCAAGACCATTCTCGTCGGCCACGCGAAACGCGACGTTGAGCACGCCTTCCTGGACGTCGTTCAGATCCAGCATCCGCGCGAGCAGCAGCGGTCCCATCTCGGTGACGGTCGCGCGCACCGGATGACCCTGCTCGCCGAACACATCCCAAAATACCGTCGAGAACTGATCGGGCTGATAGGTGAGGCCGAGATCGCTCGCACGCTTGACGATGAAGTCCTTTGCTTCGCCAATCTGCGAGATGCCGGACAGGTCACCCTTGATGTCGGATGCGAAGACCGGAACACCGGCCCGGGCAAAGCCTTCCGCCATCACCTGCAGCGAGACGGTCTTGCCGGTGCCAGTTGCTCCGGTGACGAGGCCGTGGCGGTTGGCAAACGCCAGCGTCAACCAGGCCGGCTGCTCGCCAGCACCCACGAAAATCTTATCGTCGGTATCGGCCAGTGATTTTCCGGATGATGCCATGATGGTCGGTCTTTCGAGAATGATCGTTTCGCATCGCACGAGGTGCACAGCATCTCGCGTGGTAACATATTTTAGTTTCGCAGTTTGGAACCAGTGTCCCCTGCCTCAGTTCTTCGCAGTGCGCTCGCTCTCCATACCACGTGACGCCGCGCAACACGCACGCTGATCCGTAGATTCAACATCTGGTCTTGCATCGCTGCAACAGTCCATTGTGGATCGCGAATCGATTCGCGGGCCGGACCTGCTCGTCGCTTGTAATTCACGGATCGTCCGATCAAGATGAATTCCAGCGAGGACATCCGGTCTTGGGGGACCGGATGACGACGGGGTTCACATGTGCGAGCTGATTGAGCCGCTGGCCAGCATGGCCGGCATCGATGGAGCCGTGGCTGAAAAGCCTCCAGAAAAACCTGCCGAAAAGCCCGCCAGCATTCTGCTTGCCAGTATTCTGCTTGACGTCCTTCGCAACAGCGGACAGCAGCACCAGTTGCAGCAGCCGTTCGCAACCCTGCCGGGCGTGCAGGCTGCAATGGCGGACATCGTCCGGCCGGTGAGTCCGGTCATCGACACGTGCGAGATCGAACCGCCCGCTCGTGAACTTTTCAAGTTCGGCCGCGACCAAACCGGAGCGGACCAGATTGATACGATCGTGGCAGGCACGCGGGGCCTGAGCCAGTTCGCCTGAAGCACCTTCGCGCGCCGAGTATCATGACATATCCGATCACCGAACTCGAAGGCATGACATCCTTCGATGCCTCCAAGCTGAAAGCGCTTGGCATCCGGACCACCGATGCGTTTCTCGAAGCCGCCCGCACCGTCAAGGGACGGAAGGCGCTCGCCGCAAAGACCGACATCAGCGAGCAGCAGCTGCTCGATTGGGCGAATGTCGCCGATTACATGCGCATTCCCGGCATGGGCAAGGCCAAGGTCGGCCTGGTTCGTGCAGCCGGCGTCACCACGGTGCGCGAGCTTGCACACCGCAATCCCGCCCGCCTGGCGCAGAACATCAAGGAAGTGAACACCAGGCGGAAGCTGGTGCGCATCCTGCCGTCGGAAAAGTCCGTCGGCCAGCTCATCGAAAAGGCGCGCCGGCTGGAACCGAAGATCAGCTACTGATCAGCCGATGTTCACCTGCGCGCGGCTTGTGCAGCGCGACATCTTGACTCGATCGTGGCAACCGCGCAAAGCGGCGCCATGAGCGTGACGTCGCCCTACCCCGCCAATGGCTCGCCGGCTGACCACCCGCTGTTGCGGACGTGGCTGGCCCGTCCATTTCCGGCGGTCATGGGCATCCTCAACGTCACCCCGGACTCTTTTTCCGATGGCGGCCGCTTCAATGCGCCCGAACAAGCCCTCGACCAGGCCCGACGCATGATCGCTGAAGGCGCCGACATCATCGACATCGGCGCCGAATCCACCCGGCCCTATAAAGGCGCGGAGCCAGTGACGGCCGCGGAGGAGTTGGCGCGCCTGCAACCCGTCCTGCCGGCGATCGTCACACTCGGTGTGCCCGTCTCCATCGACAGCATGAAATCCCAGGTTGTGAGCTACGCGCTGGAACACGGCGCACAGATCGCAAACGACGTCTGGGGCCTGCAGCGCGATCCTGCGATGGCCGACATCGTCGCCGCGCATGGCGCGCCGGTCGTGGTGATGCACAACCGCGCCGAGGTCGATCCGGAGATCGACATCATCGAGGACATGCTCGGCTTCTTCGCACGATCGCTCGACATCGCCGCCAAGGCCGGCATTCCCCAAGGCAACATCGTGCTCGATCCCGGCATCGGCTTCGGCAAGACCGCACAACAGAGCATGACGGCGCTGGCGCGGCTGGACGAATTCGCCCGGTTCGGATTGCCGCTGCTGGTGGGCGCCTCGCGCAAAAGGTTCATCAGCTCGGTGGTGGCGTCCGAGCCGCAGCAGCGGCTCGGCGGATCGATTGCGGCACATCTGATCGCGGCTCAGCGCGGGGCTGCGATCATCAGGGCGCATGACGTCGCCGAGACGGTTCAGGCCATGCGCGTATCTGCAGCGATCGAGGCACAGCGATGACGGACACGATTTTCATCAAGGGCGTCCTCATCCATGCGCGCCACGGCGTGATGGAGCACGAGAACGAGGTCGGGCAGCGCTTCGTCATCGATCTCGAACTTTACACGGACCTGTCGGACTCCTCCCGCAGCGACCGCCTGGCAGACACCGTGTCCTATTCCCACGTGGTGGAAACGGCGACCGCGGCGTTCAAGGATACCAACTACCGCCTGCTCGAGCGTGCCGCCGGGGCGGTGGCCGACGCGATCCTGTCGACCTTTGCGCGCATCCGTGCCGTCAAGGTCACGGTGCACAAGCCGCATGCGCCGATCGCTGCCATCTTCGAGGATGTCGGCATCGTGCTGACCCGCTCGCGCCATCCGTGACCGCGATGGCCAGCGCGCTCATTGCTCTCGGCGGCAATGTCGGCGACGTCAGGGCGACCTTTCAGAACGCCATTCCGGAGATATGCCGGCGTGCCGAAGCCACGCTTGTGGCGCGTTCCTGCGACTATGTCACCCCGCCCTGGGGCGAGGAGCAGCAGCCGCCCTTCATCAATGCCTGCATCGAGATAGCAACGGCGACGGCCCCGCGGCCGCTGCTCGGCATTCTGCACGAGGTCGAGCGCATGTTCGGCCGCAATCGTGCGCAGGAGACGCGGTGGGGCCCGCGGACGCTCGACCTCGACCTGATCGCCTATGACGACGTGATCGTCGACACGCCCGATCTCACTCTGCCGCATCCGCGCCTGTTCGAACGCGGCTTCGTGCTGGTACCGCTCGCCGAAATCGCCCCGGCGCGCCGGATCGCCGGACGCCGCGTCGACGAGGCCGCGACGCGCGTTTCGCGCGACGGAATCCGGCCGCTGCCCTCCCCCGAATAGCTAAGACCCGTGGCCAAACAACCGTTTGGCTTGGCGGTCGCGACGTGGCATTTTGCGCCCCAACAACCTGCGAGAACAGACGCCCCCGGGAGACGCGAGCCGCATGACGACCGACACCGAACAGCTGCGATTGGGCGCCGATTTTGCTCCGGCCAGCGAGGCGGACTGGCGCAAGCTGGTCGACGGCGTGCTGAAGGGCGCGGCTTTCGAGAAGCTGGTCGGCAAGACCTATGACGGGCTGAAGATCCAGCCGATCTACACGCGCGCCAAAAATGCTGCGCCGATCGCCGGCCGCGCCCCTGCTGCGGCCTGGCAGGTCATGCAGCGCGTCGATCATCCCGATCCGGCCCAAGCCAACACGCAGGCGCTGCGCGATCTCGAGAACGGCGCGACCGGGTTGACGCTCGTGTTCGCCGGCGCCAATTCCGCACATGGCTTCGGCCTCACTCCGAGCGCAGACGCAGTGGCGCGCGCCCTCGACGGCGTGCATCTCGACGCTGCGATTGCGATCGAATTGCAGCTCGGAGAGGCGTCGCTGTCGGCCGCCTCGCTGCTCGCCGACTACGTCAAGCAGCGCGGCTTCAAGCCTGCAGCCTGCGACATCCGGTTCGGGCTCGATCCGATCGGCGATGCGGCCAGCCGCGGCGCGAGCGCGCATGACGCGTCGACGCTCGGCGGCAACTCGGGCTCGCTGGTCAAGCAGCTGCATGACGCCGGCTTCAACGGCCCCTTCCTCGCTGCGGACGGCCGCGTCGTGCACGACGCCGGCGGATCGGAGGCGCAGGAGCTCGCCTTCGTGCTCGCATCCGGCGTCGCCTATCTGCGCACGCTGGAAGCCGGCGGCGTTGCGCTCGAGACCGCGCGCGAGCTGATCTCAGCGCGGCTCGCCGCCGACACTGATCAGTTCCTGACCCTGGCGAAATTCCGCAGCCTGCGGCGGCTGTGGGCGCGCATCGAGGAGGCCTGTGGGCTGGCACCAAAGCCCCTCTTCGTCTCCGGCGAGACGGCGTGGCGGATGCTCACCCGGCGCGATCCGTATGTGAACATGCTGCGCGCCACCATCGCGACGTTCGCGGCCGGCCTCGGCGGCGCCAATGCAGTGACCGTTCTCCCGCACACCGCGGCGCTCGGTCTGCCCGATGCGTTCGCGCGCCGCGTCGCGCGTAACACGCAGCTGGTCCTGCTCGAAGAGAGCAACCTCGCCCGGGTTGCCGATCCCGCCGCCGGCGCTGGCGGCATCGAGGCGCTGACCAACGAATTGTGCACGACGGCCTGGGCGCTATTCCAGGAGATCGAAAAGGCCGGCGGCATTGTCGCCGCCCTGCAATCCGGGATGATCCAGGCCAAGATCGCCGCGATCCGCGAGACGCGCGCGGCCGACATCGCCAAGCGGCGGGATGTGCTGACCGGCGCCAGCGAGTTCCCCAATCTCGGCGAGGCCGAGGTGGCGGTCGAAGCCGTTGCGCCGGTGGCCCTGCCGCCGCCTGCGAAACCCGCGCTGACCTTCGCGACGCTGACGCCCGTCCGGCTTGCGGAAGGGTTCGAGCGGCTGCGCGACCGCTCGGACAGCCTGCTCAAGAGCAAAGGCCAGCGGCCGTCCGTCTTCCTCGCCAATCTCGGCACCGCCGCCGACTTCACCGCGCGCGCGACCTTCGCGCGCAGCTTCTTCGAGACCGGCGGCATTGCGGCGATCGATGGCGAAGGTACGTCCGATCCGGCCGCCCTCGCGGCCGTCTACCGCGCCTCGGGTGCCCCAATCGTCTGTCTCTGCTCGTCCGACAAGGTCTATGCCGAGGCGGCGGCTGCGGCGGCCAAGGCCCTTCAGAAGGCGGGCGCGCGACATATCTATGTCGCAGGCCGCGGCGGCGAGCAGGAGGCCGCGCTGCGCGAGGCGGGCGTCAATGCCTTCGTCTTCGCCGGCGGCGACGCGCTGAAGGCGCTCGAGGACGCCTATACGCATCTGGAGTGAGCATGACCGACGAAAGCAAACCCGTGCTGACCGGCGGCTGCCAATGCGGCGCCATCCGCTACGCACTGACGACGGCGCCGAACAAGGTGAGCATCTGTCACTGCCGGATGTGCCAGAAGGCATCAGGCGCGCCGTTCG
Source organism: Bradyrhizobium ontarionense (assembly GCF_021088345.1). NCBI lineage: Bacteria > Pseudomonadati > Pseudomonadota > Alphaproteobacteria > Hyphomicrobiales > Nitrobacteraceae > Bradyrhizobium > Bradyrhizobium ontarionense. The sequence continues at coordinate 2,404,764 of NZ_CP088156.1, forward strand.
CGTCGTTCGCCGAAATCGATCGCGAGAACTTCGTCTGGACACGCGGCAAGCCGGCCACGTTCCGCTCCTCCTCGATCGCCGAGCGCGACTTCTGCGCCGCCTGCGGCACCCCGCTGAGCTTTCACCGCATCGATGGACCGCGCATCGAGATCATGACGGGCACCTTCGACCGGCCAGACCGCGTGGTACCGACGCGGCAATATGGCTCGGAATCCCGGCTCGGCTGGGTGGTCGCGATTGCCAATCTGCCGAGCCAGACCACGCAGCAGAACTACGGCCCGGAAAAGATGGCGACCATATCAAGCCATCAGCATCCGGATCATGATTGAGAGATGAGGACGCCGGGCAATGAGCCGCATTCCTGATTTCACCGCCATCGCGTTCGAGCCAACGGCCGCCCCCGCGCCTGCCGGCCACGCCGAGCCATGGCTGACGCCCGAGGGCATTCCCGTCAAGCCGGCCTATGGCGAGGCCGATCTCGCCGGCATCGACTTCCTCGACACCTGGCCCGGTATCGCGCCCTATCTGCGCGGCCCCTACCCGACCATGTATGTCAACCAGCCCTGGACGGTCCGGCAATATGCCGGCTTCTCCACGGCGGAGGATTCCAACGCGTTCTACCGGCGCAACCTCGCCGCCGGGCAGAAGGGTCTCTCGGTCGCGTTCGACCTCGCCACCCATCGCGGCTATGATTCCGATCATCCGCGAGTCGGCGGCGACGTCGGCATGGCCGGCGTCGCGATCGACTCGATCTACGACATGCGCACCTTGTTCGCCGGCATCCCGCTCGACCAGATGAGCGTGTCGATGACCATGAACGGCGCGGTGCTGCCGATCCTGGCGCTGTTCGTCGTCGCCGCCGAAGAGCAAGGCGTGCCGCCGGAGAAGCTGTCGGGCACCATTCAGAACGACATTCTGAAAGAGTTCATGGTGCGCAACACCTACATCTATCCGCCGTCGCCCTCGATGCGGATCATCTCCGACATCTTTGCCTTCACCTCGCAGAAAATGCCGAAGTTCAACTCGATCTCGATCTCCGGCTACCATATGCAGGAGGCCGGCGCGACGCAGGATCTCGAGCTTGCCTACACGCTCGCCGACGGCGTCGAATACTTGCGCGCCGGCATCGCCGCCGGCCTCGACGTCGACCGCTTCGCACCACGACTGTCGTTCTTCTGGGCGATCGGCATGAACTTCTTCATGGAAGTCGCCAAGCTGCGCGCAGCGCGGCTATTGTGGGCGAAGCTGCTGAAGCCGTTCAATCCGAAGGACCCGCGCTCATTGTCGCTGCGCACCCACAGCCAGACCTCGGGCTGGTCGCTGACCGCGCAGGACGTCTACAACAACGTCGTACGCACCGCCGTCGAGGCGATGGCCGCGACCCAAGGCCATACGCAGTCGCTGCATACCAACGCGCTCGACGAGGCGCTGGCGCTGCCGACCGACTTCTCCGCGCGCATCGCCCGCAACACCCAGCTGTTCCTGCAGCAGGAGAGCGGCACCACGCGCATCATCGATCCCTGGGGCGGTTCATATTACGTCGAGCGACTCACCCGCGATCTCGCAGCGAAAGCCTGGGGCCATATCCAGGAGATCGAGGAGCTCGGCGGCATGGCCAAGGCGATCGAGGCCGGCGTGCCGAAGCTGCGCATCGAGGAGGCTTCGGCCAAGACGCAAGCCCGCATCGACACCGGCCGGCAGTCGGTAATCGGCGTCAACAAGTACAAGCCCACGGACGAGCCGCCGCTCGATGTCCTCAAGGTCGAGAATTCGACCGTGCGCCGGCTGCAGATCGACAAGCTCTCGCGGCTCCGTTCGGAGCGCAAGCAGGCTGATGTGGACGCCGCACTCGCCGCGCTCACCCGCTCGGCCGGCGACGGCAACGGCAACCTGCTGGCGCTGGCGATCGATGCCGCCCGCGCCAAGGCCACCGTGGGCGAAATCTCCGACGCGCTCGAGAAAGTGTTCGGCCGTCACCGCGCCGAGATCAAGTCCATCACCGGCGTCTACAAGCGGGAGATCGCCTCGATGTCGGGCAAGTCCGAGAAGCTGCAGGTGCTGATCGAGGCGTTCGAGGAGGCGGAAGGGCGCAGGCCGCGCATCCTCGTCGCCAAGATCGGCCAGGACGGCCATGACCGCGGCCAGAAGGTGATCGCGTCGGCCTTTGCCGATCTCGGCTTCGACGTCGACATCGGGCCGCTGTTCGCCACCGCCGACGAAGCCGCCCGGCAGGCGGTCGAGAACGACGTGCACATCCTTGGCGTGTCGTCGCTCGCCGCCGCGCATCTCACCGCGGTGCCGGAGCTGAAGGCCGCGCTGAAAAGCCAGGGCCGCGAGGACATCATGATCATCATCGGCGGCGTCGTGCCGCCGCAGGATTACGACGCGCTTCTCAAGGCCGGCGCCGAGGCGATCTTCCCGCCCGGCACCGTGATCGCCGACGCCGCCGAGGAGCTGATCCACAAGCTCAATGCGCGGCTCGGGCACAGCGAGGCGGCGGAGTAGCTTT